>NZ_LSIC01000055.1 GCF_001556045.1 Bradyrhizobium sp. CCH5-F6 | reverse complement strand
AGGCGGGCGTCTCGAAGGATGACCGCAGGGAAAGGCTCTCAAATGCGATAGCCCTCCCCCTGGAGTGGGAGGGTCGGCGCGAAGCGCCGGGGTGGGGTGATCTCTCCACACGGGCATTGTTGGATGGGGAGAGACCGTCACCCCACCCGTCTCTCATCTTCGCTGCGCTCAGATGTGAGTCGACCCTTCCCCTCCAGGGTCCCTCCAGGGAGGGTAAGGACCTACGACAGCGAATCCACGCTTTCGTCGCTCAGCGCGCCCGAGATGATGGTCACCGGTATCGGAAACGTGCCCAGCTCGTGCGCGAGCAGCGACACCAGCGGTCCCGGACCCTCCGCGCCGGGATTGGCGGCAAGCACCAGCATGGCGATGTCGGGGTCCTCGTCGATGACAGCGAGCAGCTGTTCCATCGCCGCGCCTTCCCGGATCACCCGTTCCGGCGTGATCGCGGCGATGCCATTGGCGCGGCCAGCGGCGCGGTCGAGCGCGGCCTCGGCCGCCTCCTGCGCCTCGGCCCGCATGATGTCGGCGACCCCAAGCCATTCCTGGCTCTGCTGCTCGGGCTCGATGATGCGCAGCATCACCACGCCGCCGCCGGCGCGGATCGCCCAGCGGCTGGCGTAGTAGACGGCGCGATCCCATTCAGCGGTGTCGTCGACGACGACGAGGCATTTGGGCTTGTGAGCCGGCTCGAAGCAAAGTCGCTTGCTGGTCATGCATGTCCCGGCGAGTGCATGGCCGCATGCTGCCACGCCGTTGCTGCTTTCGACAAGCGGGCGTCGGCGATCTCGGCTTAGGCTGAACGATCCCAGGGGATCGGCACCGGCGCCTTCGCGGCGGCAACACTTTCTTCGCTGCCGGGCCTGACCGAAATGATGTGGCGATACTCGAATGGCAGCTCGGTTCCGAGCCAAAATTGATCATTTTCGGCAATGGAATTCGGTTCATTGTCCAGCATGCCGACATACCCATCTGGCGTGCGTTCGCGGATGATGACCCACATCCGTTCGACGGCCGGGTACTCATCGGCCTCAACGGTCATTTCGAAGATCAGCTTGGCGTAGTCGCCCACGCGAAGCAGCTTGCGGACGGCCAGGTCCGGAATCTGAAAGGTCGCAGGGGCTTCGCGATGCCGCTGCTCGCCGTCGTCGAGGCGCCAGCCGTCTCTGTGAAGGTCTGGCGTTCTCATCGATCCGTTCCTTCGATCTAGCGCCGGCGGATGAAGCCGACGATGTCCTTGGAGAGCTTCATGGTCTCGTCGGCGATGGTGCGCGCCCGGTCGGCCCCCTCGTTCAGGATCGCGTCGATATGGCCGGGGTCGGCGACGAGGCGCTTCATCTCGCCGGCGATCGGCGCGAGCTTGGTGACGCACAGCTCCGCCAGCGCGTTCTTGAAGCTGGAGAACTGGCCGCCGCCGAAATCGCGGAGCACCTCGGCCTTGGAGCGGCCGGAGAGCGCGGCGAAGATGCCGACGAGATTGTCGGCTTCGGGGCGGGATTCCAGGCCCTTTTCCTCCGTCGGCAGAGGCTCCGGATCGGTCTTGGCCTTGCGGATCTTCTGCGCGATGGTGTCGGCGTCGTCGGTGAGATTGATGCGCGAATTGTCGGACGCATCCGACTTCGACATCTTCTTGGTGCCGTCGCGCAGGCTCATCACGCGCGTCGCCGGGCCCGTGATCAAGGGTTCCGGCAGCGGGAAGAACAGGCCGTCATTGGCGCCCTGTGCGCGAATCGAGTCGCCGAAATCGTTGTTGAACTTCTGCGCGATGTCGCGGGAGAGCTCCAGATGCTGCTTCTGGTCCTCGCCGACCGGAACGTGGGTGGCGCGGTACAGCAGGATGTCGGCGGCCATCAGCACGGGATAGTCGAACAGGCCCACGGAGGCGTTCTCGCGGTCCTTGCCGGCCTTCTCCTTGAACTGGGTCATGCGGCCGAGCCAGCCCATCCGCGCGACGCAGTTGAAGATCCAGGCGAGCTCGGCATGGCCCGAGACCTGGCTCTGGTTGAACACGATGTGCTTCTTGGGATCGATGCCGGCAGCGATGAAGGCCGCGGTCACCTCGCGGGTGCTGCGGGTTAGCTCAGCCGGGCCGCCCCAGACGTCGACGCCTTGCGTGATCGCGTGCATGTCGACGACGCAATAAATGCAGCTGTGGGTTTCCTGCATCTTCACGAAGTTGACGATCGCGCCGAGATAGTTGCCGAGGTGCAGATTGCCCGTCGGCTGGACGCCCGAAAAGACCCGTTCAACGAATGCCATGGTCAGCCTTCTCATAGGTATTTGGCCGTCGTTTCCAACAGCGGCGCTGCCCCGTCAAGGGCAATTCCACCTCTCCCGATGGGAGAGGTGAAGAGCCGTCGGCGCGCACTCTAATGAGCGGGCCGTTTCAGGGCGTCAGCCGCTTCGCGCCAGGATGCCGCTCCGAGGATCTGCAGCAGCAGGCCATAGACGGCGATTCCGGCCGCGATCTGCGCGCCGAGCATGATGAAATCGATGAATCCATGCGCCCCGGCCGCCACGAGGCCTGAAGTCAGCCAGAGCAGAGTGCCCATGGCAGTGGCAGCGAGCACGATCCGCGGCAGCCGCTTGCGGGCGCTCGCGTCGACCGAGAAGCCGAACTCGCGCGTGCCCTTGCGGAGCAGCGAAAGCGCGCTGCTCCAGGCGCCGGCCGCGATGCTTGCGGCGATCCCGCTCGTGCCGAAGAGATAGCCGAGCAGGACGGCAAGCACGACGGCGACCACGAAGCCTTGGGCGGTGGCGAGCAGCGGCGTCATGGTGTCGCTGCGGGCATAGAAGGCCGGCGACAACGCCTTGATCAGCACATGCGCCGGCAGGCCCAGTGCCAGCCACATCAACGCATGCGCTGTCGCCGCGCTGTCCTCCGCGCCGAACGCGCCATGCTCGAACAGCAGCCGTACGATCGGCTCGGCCAGCACGATCAGGCCGAGGGTGGCCGGCAGCGCCAGCCCGGCTGCAAGCTCCAGCGCGCGCGATTCGGCATGCGCCACGGCATCGCGATCGCCGCTGGTCACTGCGCGCGTCAGCTCCGGCACCAGCACCGTTCCCATGGCGACGCCGACGATGCCGAGCGGCAGCTCGATCAGGCGGTTCGCGAAATAGAGCCAGGACACCGCGGAAGGCGTCGCCGAGGCGATGATCGCGCCCGCCACCATCAGCCATTGCGGTCCCGAGCTGGCGATCATGCCGGGGATCGCCTTGGCGAAGAAGCCACGCATCTCCTTGCCGAAACTGGCGCGCAGCGGCGTCGCAAGATGCGCGCTTCGCTGCGACAGCAGCATCAGGAGTTGCAGCAGGCCGGCGATACCGACGGTGCCCGCCAGGATCCACGCAGCGAAGCTGGCGTCCGCATGCCAGACGAGCAGCACGGCGATCGCGACAATCAGCGCGATGTTGAACAGCAGCGGCGAGAACGCCGTCAGTGCGAAACGGCCCTGCGCATTGAGCAGTCCCATCAGCACGGTGACGGGACCAGCGAAGGCGAGGTAGGGCAGCATCAGCCGCGCGTACTCAACCGCGCGATCGAGCGTACCGCTGCCAAGGAATCCCGGCGCGATGACCGTGATGACCAGCGGCATCAGAAGCGCGATGACCATCGAGATCGCGATCAGGGCCGCGCTGACCGTGCCGAGCACGCGTCCGGCGAACGCCGCCGCGGCCGTCGCCCCGTCGCGGTCCCTGATGCGCAGCCAGGCCGGGATCAGCGCCGCGTTCAGCGCCCCCTCGCTGAGCAGCCGCCGCACCACGTTGACGAGCTGAAACGCCGCCAGAAACGCATCCGCCACGGCGCCGGTGCCGAGCAGCGCCGCGATCAGGGAATCGCGGGCAAAACCCAGCAGCCGCGAGGCCAATGTTCCCGTCGAGACGGTGAGAAAGGAGCGGATCATTGGCTCTCGAGAATACCGTTGCTTGCCCGCGCCGGCCCGGTCGTGATAGGCCGCGAGCCAGATTTCAGGCCGACAGGAAGCGGATTTCCGCAGGGATCGCAATCCGGCAAACAGGATCAAGGTGAATGGCTGACGTGAAATATGACGTTCTCGGCATCGGCAACGCGCTGTTCGACGTGCTGGTCAGGACCGACGAGGCCTTTCTGGCCAGGCACGGCATGGCCAAGGGCAGCATGTCGCTGATCGACGAGGCGCGGGCGGCCGCCATCTACAAGGAGATGGGCCCGGCCACGGAAGTCTCGGGCGGCTCGGCCGCCAACACCATCGTCGGCATCGGCAGCCTGGGTGCGCGCGCCGCCTATGTCGGCAAGGTCAAGGACGACCAGATCGGCAAGCTCTACGTCCACGACATCCGCGCCGCCGGCGTCGCCTTCAACACGCCCGCCGCCACGGACGGCCCCGCCACCGGCTGCTCCTACATCCTGGTGACGGATGATGGCGAGCGCACCATGAACACCTATCTCGGCGCGGCGCAGGACCTGTCGCCGACCGACATCGACCCGGCCGAGATCGCTTCTGCCGGCATCGTCTATCTCGAGGGTTATCTCTGGGACCCCAAGAACGCCAAGGACGCCTTCGTCAAGGCGGCCAAGATCGCCCATGACGCCAGGCGCAAGGTGGCGCTGACGCTGTCGGATTCCTTTTGCGTCGACCGCTATCGCGAAGAGTTTCTCTCGCTGATGCGCAACGGCACCGTCGACATCGTGTTCGCCAACGAATCCGAGCTGCATTCGCTCTACATGACCTCGGACTTTGACGGCGCGCTGAAGCAGCTGCGCAACGACGTCAATCTCGGCGTCGTCACCCGCAGCGAGAAGGGCTGCATGGTGGTCTCGGTGGAAGACGCCGTTGCCGCACCGGCATTCCCGGTCGAAAAGGTGGTCGACACCACCGGCGCCGGCGATCTCTTCGCCGCCGGCTTCCTGTATGGCCTCGCGCGCAATCTCGCCTACAAGCAGTGCGGCGAGCTCGGCGCGCTCGCCGCCGCCGAAGTGATCCAGCACATCGGCGCGCGCCCGCAGGTCTCGCTGAAGGAGCTGGCGCAGCAGCGCGGGCTGACGGGTTAAGGCTCGTCTCTCTCCTCCGTCATTGCGAGGAGCTCTTGCGACGAAGCAATCCAGGCTCTCTCCGCGGAGGCAGACTGGATTGCTTCGCTACGCTCGCAATGACGAGTTTGTGGCGGCAGTGTGCGCCCCTCACGCCGTCTTCGCCGCCTTCAATCCCAGCCGCTGCTCGACTTCCTCGCGCATCACGAATTTCTGGATCTTTCCCGTCACCGTCATCGGGAAGTCGTGAACGAACTCGACGTAGCGCGGGATCTTGTTGTGGGCGATTTGGCCGTCGCAGAAGGCGCGGACCTCCTCGGTCGTCAACGTCTCGCCCGGCCTGACGCGGATCCAGGCGCAGAGCTCCTCGCCGTAGCGGGTGTCGGCGACGCCGAAAATCTGCACATCCTGGATCTTGGGGTGACGGTACAAGAACTCCTCGATCTCGCGCGGGTAGAGGTTCTCACCGCCGCGGATCACCATGTCCTTGATGCGGCCGACGATGTTGCAGTAGCCCTCGTCGTCGATGATGGCGAGGTCGCCGGTGTGCATCCAGCCATTGGCATCGAGCACGTCGGCCGTCTTTTCCTTCTCCTCCCAATAGCCCAGCATGACGCTGTAGCCGCGGGTGCAGAGCTCGCCGCGTTCGCCGCGCTTGACGATCTTTCCCTCGAGATCGACGATCTTGACCTCCACATGCGGATGGATTCTTCCGACCGTGGAGACGCGGCGCTCCAGCGGGTCGTCCACTGCGCTCTGGAAGCTGACGGGACTGGTCTCGGTCATGCCATAGGCGATCGTGACCTCGCGCATGTTCATCTCGGTGTTGACCCGCTTCATGACCTCGATCGGGCAAGGCGCGCCGGCCATGATACCGGTGCGCAGCGATTTCAGATCGAAATTCTTGAACTCGGGGTGATCGAGTTCGGCGATGAACATGGTCGGCACGCCGTAGAGCGCCGTGCACTTCTCCTGCTCGACCACGCGTAGCGTCGCGAGCGGATCAAAGCCCTCGCCCGGGTAGACCATGGCGGCGCCGAGCGTGACCGAGGCAAGGTTGCCCATCACCATGCCGAAGCAATGATAGAGCGGCACCGGAATGCAGATGCGATCCTGTTCGGTCAGGCGCATCGCGCGGCCGGTGAAATAGCCGTTGTTGAGGATGTTGTGGTGGGTCAGCGTCACGCCTTTCGGTGATCCGGTGGTGCCGCTGGTGAACTGGATGTTGACGGGGTCGTCGAATTGCAGGGCGGCGCCGAGCGCGGCAAGCCGTTCGCGATGCTCCGCCCGGCCCATGCCCGCGACCTCTTCGAACGGGACCGTGCCGGATGCTGCGGGGCCGCCGATCTGGATCACCATCCGCAAGGCCGGCAACCGCGCCGCCTGCAACTGTCCGGGCCTGGCGCCCGCCAGCTCCGGGAGCAACGTGTTGAGCATCTCCATGTAGTTGCTGGTCTTGAACGAGGTGGCGGTGACGATCGCCGCACAGCCGACCTTCTTCAGCGCGAATTCCAGCTCGCTGAGCCGGTAGGCCGGATTGATCGTCACCAGGATCAGGCCGGCCTTGGCCGCGGCGAACTGGGTCAGCGTCCATTCCGGCCGGTTCAGCGACCAGATGCCGATCCGCTCCCCGCGTTCGAGCCCGAGCGCGAGAAAGCCCGCGGCGAGGGCCTCGACCCGCTCGGCGAATTCTCTCCAGGTCCATCTGACGCCGTGACTGGGCGAAACCAGTGCTTCGCGATCGCCCCAGCGCCGCGCCGCGTGGTCGAGGCTGCGACCGATGGTGTCGCCGAGCAGCGGTGCGTTCGAGATGCCGCAAACGTAGCTATCCGCCTTAACCGCCAAATTATCAGCCAAGTCGAAATCCTCTCGTCAAATTACCCAGCATAGTCTCTCAGTCGTCATGCCCGTCTTTGTGGCCTGCGGCTGCACGTGGATGGCCGGGACAAGCCCGGCCATGACGGGTTGTGAGAGCCGCACTCTCACGCCGCCTTCTGCCTCCCCGCGTCGAGCCCGGCATAGACCCCGCGCTCGAAGCCCGCGAACGCCTCCAGGCATTTCGCGTCCGCGAACGGCAAGAGCTGCATCAGGATCACGCCGGTGACGTCGCGCGAAGGGTCGATCCAGAAATAGGTGTTGGCAAGGCCCGCCCAGGCGAGGCTGCCGGCGCTGCGCCCCTCGGCGGTCTTGGCGGTGTTGATCATGAAGCTGAGGCCCCACTTCTTCACCTGCTCCGGATAGAGATCGACGTCGTTGGTGTACATCGGCGCGGCCGTCGTCATCTTGCCCATGGCGAGGTCGCCGATGTGGTTCTGCCCCATCGTCGCGATGGTCTCGGCTTTCAGCACCTGGTTGCCATTGCCGCGACCCTTGTTCAGGATCATCTGGGTGAACTTGATGTAGTCGGCCGCGGTCGAATAGAGGCCGCCGCCACCCATGTGGAATTCCGGCTCCTGCTCGAGCTCGAACGGGATTGATGCCAGCTGGCCGTCCTCACCGCGCGCGTGCATGCCGACGAGGCGCCTGCGCATGTCGTCGGTGATCTTGAACGCCGTGTCGTTCATGCCGAGCGGGGCGAACAGGTTGTCGCGCAGGTAAGCGTCGAGCCGCTTGCCGCTGACGGCTTCCACCGCCTTGCCGACGAAATCGATGTTGGTGCCGTATTCCCAGCGCGTGCCGGGGTCGCTCATGATCGGAGTCTTCAGCGCCGCGTTCTGGCAGGTGGTGATGGCGGGAATGCCGTTCTTGTCCAGATAGACCGCGAGATCGCCGTTCCACATATTGTAGCAGAAGCCGGCGGTGTGGGTCATGAGCTGGCGCAGCGTGATCGGTCCCTTCGCCGGGCGCAGCTTCGCCTCGCCCTTGGCGTCGAAGCCTTCGAGCACCTGCGGCTTGGCGAGGTCGGGAAGCACATCGCCGATCGGCGCATCCAGCGACAGCTTGCCTTGCTCGACCAGCTGCATTGCGCCCGCCGTGGTCACCGCCTTCGTCATCGAGGCGATCCAGAACACGCTGTCCGCGGTCATCGCGTCGGGCTTCGACAGGTCACTCTTGCCGAACGCGCCCTGATACAGCACGTCGTTACCGCTGGCGGCCATGGCGACGACACCGGGAATCTCCTTGGCGTCGCTCTTCTGGCGCAGAATCTCGTCGATCTCGGCTTTGCTTTGCATGGGGAATCCTCCGTTTTGATTATTGTTGGAAGTGATGGATTGTCCTACTGCACGCCCCGCACGGCAAGGGGTGTCCAGATGCCCGCGGTGGTCGCGATGTCGTGACTTGACGCTCTGGGGCCCAGGCACGCAGACAACAGGGACTGATCGGCGGCGCTCGCTCACAATCTGCGGTAGATGGACGGACTTCGCTCTCGCCTTGGATGGGCGTGAGTTTCGAGCGCATGAAACATTTCGTGAGCTGCCGCGTTCAGCACCCGGCCTGATCCGATGGCCGATTAAGACTTCATGCAAATGTTGCCGGCCGTGGATGGGCGGCAAGGGGGACCTCAGATGATTTCGACCTGGAGCGAATGGAAGCGCTATCCCCGTCCGGGACGCGGCGACAACCTGGAAGCGCCCATTTCGCCCGGCATCTACGAGGTCCGCATCGCCGGCACCGGCGCACTCTATTCCTTCGGCGCGGTCGACAATCTGGCGCAGGCATTGGCGCTGCTGCCGGTCGGCTCAAAATCATGGTTCGGCCGTCGCGACACCTCACATGTCCCCGACCTCGAATACCGGACTTGCGCGACCTCCACGAAGGCCGACGCCAAGGCCGCGGCCGAGCGCATGATCGGCCGCCGCGAAACCTATATGAGCGGCGCGGCCTGATCCTTTCCGCGGCGACGGTGCTATCTCTCCTCGCTGGGGAGAGTTGAAGGACTGGCCGCTCCAGCAGATGTGCGTTGCCGGGCGGTGCATTGTGCGCCGTCTATCCCTATATTCCGGCCCGATCCGATCGCTCCAGGGAGTAACGCCATGACCCAGACCGCCGCCGCACGCGCTCCGCAAGCCTCGTCCAATCTGCGCGACCGGTTGAAGGACCCGTCGCTGCTCAAGGAGGCCTGCTATATCGACGGCGCCTGGGTCGGCACGCCGGTCTTTGCCGTCAACAATCCCGCCACCGGCGTCGAGCTCGCCAAGGTCCCGCAGCTTGGTGCGGAGGAGACGACCAAGGCGGTCGAAGCCGCCGAGCGCGCCTTCCCGGCCTGGGCGAAGCACACGGCCAAGCAGCGCTCCAACATCCTGCGCAAATGGTTCGAGCTGATCGTCGCCAATCGCGAGGACCTCGCGCTGATCCTCACCTCCGAGCAGGGCAAGCCGCTCACCGAGGCGCTCGGCGAGGTCGATATCGGCGGCGCCTATATTGAATTTTTCGCGGAAGAAGCTCGCCGCGTGTATGGCGAGACCATCCCGACGCAGCGCCCCGATGCGCGCCTGCTCGCGATCAAGCAGCCGATCGGCGTCTGCGGCGCGATCACGCCGTGGAATTTCCCGAACTCGATGATCACCCGAAAGGTCTCGCCGGCGCTGGCTGCCGGCTGCACCGTGGTGCTCAAGCCCGCCAACGAGACGCCGCTGTCGGCGCTGGCGCTTGCCGCGTTGGCCGAGAAGGCCGGTGTGCCCAAGGGCGTCTTCAACATCGTCACGGGTGACGCGCCCCCGATCGGCAAGGTGCTGTGCGAGCATCCGGCCGTGCGCTTCGTCGGTTTCACCGGCTCGACTGCGGTCGGCAAGATCCTCTACCAGCAGGCCTCGGTCGGCGTGAAGCGGCTCGGCCTCGAGCTCGGCGGCAATGCGCCGTTCGTGGTGTTCGACGATGCCGACATCGACGCCGCGGTCGAAGGCGCCATCGTCTCGAAATACCGCAACATGGGCCAGACCTGCGTCTGCGCCAACCGCCTCTACGCCCAGGACAAGATCTACGACGAGTTCGTGCAGAAGCTTTCGAAGAAGGTCGCGGCGATGAAGATCGGCGACGGCACCGAGAGCGGCGTCACCCAGGGTCCGCTGATCAACATGAAGGCGGTCGACAAGGTCGAGCGGCACATCGCCGATGCCGTGAAGCGCGGCGCAAAGATCGTTACCGGCGGCAAGCGCAGCGAGCTCGGACGCTCCTTCTTCGAGCCGACCGTGCTGGCCGACGTCAAGCCGGACTCCCTGGTGTCGCAGGAGGAAACCTTCGGCCCGCTCGCACCGGTGATCCGCTTCAAGGACGAAGCCGATGTGATTGCGATGTGCAACGCTTCGCCGTTCGGCCTTGCCTCCTACTTCTACTCCCGCGATCTCGGCCGCGTCTGGCGCGTCGCCGAGGCGCTGGAATCGGGCATGGTCGGCGTCAACACCGGCCTCATCACCACGGAAGTTGCCCCCTTCGGCGGCGTCAAGGAGAGCGGCCTCGGGCGCGAAGGCTCCCATCACGGCATGGAAGAGTATGTCGAGATCAAATATGTGATGATGGCGGGGGTGTAGCCGCCGGCATCGCTTTGACGCAGATCAAGAGACCTCGGGCGAGACAGCATAGTCTTGCTTTGGCGGCATCATATGGTGGCGCGCGCGCAAGATTGCGGCTCGCGAATGCTGACGAGGATCTCTTTCGCTTCGGGTGAAAAGCAACTTTTAGGCCGCTTCTGGCAGAGCGCCTCGGGGTATTGGCGCGGACCAACGGCGTGGACAGCGTGGCTTCTGTTGGTCGCGTTGATCGTCAACGTCATCCTGCAGCTCCTGACGCAATACGGCCTCAACTTCTGGAATCGCGACTTCTTCAACGCCATTGGCCGGAAGGACCAGGCGGAACTTCTGTCCCAGGCGTTCCGGTTTCTGCCGCTGGCGGGGGCGAGCATAGCCTTGACCGTGTTGTCGGTGTGGGCGCGCATGACCCTGCAGCGTTCCTGGCGCGCGTGGCTGAGTAACCATCTCTATAGCGATTGGCTGGCGGATGATCGTCTTCCGAGGCGTAGCGCCATCGAGGGACATCACGAGGCGCCGGAGTATCGCATCGCGGAGGATGCCAAGGTCGCGACGGACCTCCCGATCGATCTGGCGACCGGCCTGCTTCAATCGGTGCTCACGATTGCAACGTTCGTCGGCGTGCTGTGGTCGGTCGGTGGCAGCCTTGAAATCGATTTCGACGGTGTCGCCTTTGCGATTCCCGGTTACCTCGTCCTCGCCGTGATCGCCTATTCCGCGCTGCTGGTGATAGGCATCTGGCTGACGGCCGGCCGTCTGACGCGGGTCATCGAGGAAAACAAGCGCATGGAAGCCGAGCTGCGGGCGATCGGAACGCATGTGCGCGAGACCCGCGAAGGCAAGGTGGTGCAGGAGGCCGGCATCAACGACCGCCATGCCGTCGGCGCGGCCTTGAAAGCCGTGATCGCCATCTGGCGGATCTACTGCTGGCAATTGATGCGGATGACGCTGATTACTTACACGGGTCTCCTGGTGACGCCGATCGTCGGCCTCCTGCTTTGCCTCCCCAAGTACCTCGGCGGCACGATGACGCTGGGCGAAGTGGTTCAGGCCTCAGCGGCATTCGTCGTGGTCCAGACCGCGTTCAACTGGTTCACGGACAATTACGCCAAGCTTGCGGAATGGACCGCCTCCGCCAACCGGGTTGCCGAACTCCTGCTGGCCCTGGATGCGGATCACGCGCCCGGCGATGAAGCGGGGCGTCGATCGATCCCTGACAAACGCACCGCACCGTCGGACGCTTGAGACGAGCGCGACGCGCCGGGACGACAAAGGTGCTAGTTAAATATTCAGCTCCGTCCCCGTCACGCGCCGATAGGCTTCCAGATATCGTTTGCTGGTTGCCTCGACGACGCTGGCCGGCAGTGGCGGCGGCGGGGCGTCGCCGTTCCAGCGGCCGGCGCGGCGTTCGCCGTCGAGATAGTCGCGCAAGGGCTGCTTGTCGAAGCTCGCCTGCGACTGGCCGGGCTTGTAGGCGTCCACCGCCCAGAAGCGGGAGGAATCCGGCGTCATGACTTCGTCGATCAGGATGATGCGTCCGTCCTTGTCACGGCCGAACTCGAACTTGGTGTCGGCGATGATGATGCCCTGCTCGCGCGCCAGCTCCTCGCCGAGCGTGTAGATCGCGCGCGTCATGCTCTCCAGCGTGTAGGCGACCTCGTCGCCGACGACCTCGCGCATCCGCCCGATCGTGATGTTCTCGTCATGGCCGCTCTCGGCCTTGGTCGCCGGGCTGAAGATCGCAGGCTCCAGCTTCTCGCTCTCGACGAGGCCGGCCTTCAGCTTCTCGCCTGCCAGCGTGCCGCTCGCGGCATATTCCTTCCAGGCGGAGCCTGAGAGATAGCCGCGGATCACGCATTCGATCGGAAAAACGGTGGTCCGCTTGCACAGCATGGCGCGGCCGAGGATCTCGGCGCGATGTTGTTGCAACACCGGCACGGACTCGATGATCTCATCCGTGTCGGCGCTGATCATGTGATGCGGCACCACGCCTTCGAGCTGATTGAACCAGAACGCGCTGATCTGCGTCAGCACCGCGCCCTTCATCGGGATGGTCTCGCCCATCACCACGTCGAAGGCGCTGATGCGGTCGGTGGTGACGAGCAGCAGGCGGTCATCGTCGACGGCGTAGATGTCGCGCACCTTGCCGCGTCCGATCTTGGGCAGCGGCAGGTCGCTGGAGAGCATGGTGGTCATCGGCATGGCTTTCGCAGGCGAGGGCTTCAGGCAATAATCCGGCCGCGCCGGATGGCGCAGCCGGACACCGGGATAGCCTATTCCGGCAGCGGAATGAACTCGTGTTCCTGCGGAACTGCCGCGAAGCGGCCGGTTTTCCAGTCCTGCTTGGCCTGCTCGATGCGCTCCTTGCTGGAGGAGACGAAATTCCACCAGATGTGGCGTGGGCCCTCCAGCGCGTCGCCGCCGAGAAACATCATCCGCGTCGCCTTGAGCGCCTTCACGGTGATACGGTCGCCGGGCCGGAAGATCAGGAGCCGGGGTCCTTCGTAACGTTCGTTCGCGATCTCGACCTCGCCGTCCACCACGTAGATCGCACGCTCCTCGTGATCAGGATCGAGCGGCACCGTAGCGCCCGCGACCGCCGTGACCTCGGTATAGAACCAGGGCGAGACCATCGAGACGGGCGAGGCGATGCCGAAGGACGAGCCCGCGATCACGCGTGCGGTGAAATCGCGTTCGGTGATCATCGGCAAGTCGCCCGCAGCATAATGCTGGAACGACGGCGCGATCTCTTCCGATCCGACCGGCAGCGCAATCCAGCTTTGCAGGCCGAGCATCTTCTGGCCCGAAGCGCGCTGCGCATCCGGCGTGCGTTCGGAATGGGCGATGCCGCGGCCGGCCGTCATCAGATTCATCGCGCCCGGCGCGATCTCCTGGACGTTGCCCTCGCTGTCGCGATGCATGATCGCGCCGTCGAACAGATAGGTGACGGTCGCGAGCCCGATATGCGGATGCGGACGCACGTCCATACCCTTGCCGGAAACGAACTGCACGGGGCCGAAATGATCGAAGAAGATGAAGGGCCCCACCATCTGCCGCTTGCCATGCGGCAGCGCGCGACGCACCGCGAAACCATCGCCGAGATCGCGCGTCCGCGGCACGATGACGAGATCGAGCGCATCGCAGGACATGGGATCGCCGAGCACGGGATCGTTCGAGGGTTGCCAGCTCATGGGGGACTCCTTTTCGACTTTCTTGGGCGCGAGCTTAGCAGGAATTTGCAGCGTCGTCGCGACAAAGCCCGGACAGGACGTCGTGTCGCAATGAGGCCTCATACTCCGCTGTCATCGCCCGCGAAGCCGGCGATCCAGTACGCCGCAGCCTCTCGATTCATCACTGCTGTCTCGGATTACTGGATCGCTTGGTCAAGCCGGGCGATGACAGCGGCGGAGGTGGCTCTAGGCGTGGCCTGCGGGTGGTCCTTGAAAAACCTGGCGCAACCAACGATGTTTGGCTGCCTTCAACTGCGACCGATCGCGCCACCCGATGACCCTTGCCGCCACCGAGCTCGCCTTTCGCGCCGCCAGCGTCGCGCTGCTGCTGGTGCTGACGGTCTCACTCGTCGCGGATTTCCGCAACGTCCTCGCCGCCCGGCTCGGCGCGGCCTTCGCGCTCGGCTCGGCCGCGCATGCGGCGAGCTATTCGATCGGCGTATCGTCGCTGGTCCCGGCGTGGCATGCACCGCTGATCGCGCTCTCGACCGGCAACATCGTGGTGTTCTGGCTGTTCACGCGCGCGCTGTTCGATGACGAGTTTCGCCTGCAATGGTGGCACGGATTAATCTGGGCGGCGGTGACTGCCTTCAGCCTTGTCGGGTGCCTGTGGATCGCGCCTGGCGGGAACATGCGCTTGCAGGTCATCGCGACCGATCTGATCGTGCTCGGCTTCATCGGCCTCGCGGTTGCGCAGACGATCAATTCGTGGTCGGCCGATCTGGTCGAACGTCGTCGCCGTGTTCGCGTCTTCATTGTGTGTGCCGCCGCGCTCTATGGCGGCTTGAACGCCGTGCTCCAGATCCTCGTTGCCGGCAGCGCAGGCGATGTCGCCAACACGATCAATGCCGGGGTGCTCGCCTGCGTCGTCGCGGCCATCGCCCATGCGATGATGCGCGTCGACGGTGCGGATCTGTTTCTGCCCGCGGCGGAGCCGGCGGCGACGATCGCACCGAGCCCAGCCGCTGCAATCGAGGACGGTGCCGACCGGAAACTCGTCGATGCCCTGATGCGCCTGATGGCGGACGAGCGCATCTATCGTCAGGAGAACATCACCATCGGCGCGCTGGCGGGCCGGCTCAAGATTCCCGAATACCGGCTGCGGCGGCTGATCAACCAGCGGCTCGGCTACCGTAACTTCAATGTGTTCCTGAACAACCACCGGATCGAGGAGGCCAAGGCCGCGCTCGCCGACCCCGCCCAGATCGAGGTCCCCGTCATCACCATCGCGATGGATGCCGGCTTCCAGTCGCTCGGCCCGTTCAACCGCGCCTTCAAGGCGGTCACGGGCGTGACGCCGACGGAATATCGGCGGCTGAAGGTGAACGCCGCCTAGATTCCAGTGCCTTGTAATTGCGTCGAAATTTCAGAATCGGCGAGCCTCGGAACGGTTTCAGCCAGGCAATTTTCAAATCCGGCGGGCGCTTCTCTGCCCACTCAGGCTTCGTCGTCGGCACCGCCCCAGCCGGAGATAGCCCGTGACCCGCCGCCGCAAGACCGTCCTACTCGTCACCATCATAGCCTGTGCAGGCCTCGCGCTCGGCGCCGCGCGAGCCCGCGACATGCCCAAGGTCGCGACTGGCTTCGTCGCCGACGTCCTGTGCTCCGAGACCTTCGTCTCCGGCCTCGATGCCAGTCGCAATTTCACCGAAACCATCGATGCGATGCCCGGGACCGGCCTCATTACCTGGGCGATGGATTACCGGGTCGATCGCGTCCGCAAGGATGTCACGGTGACGTTGTTCGGCATCGGCCGCAGCCACGCCGTCTATCGCGAGGGGCTCGGCTGCACGCTCGACCATGGCGCGGGGATTGCCCCTGTCGAGCCGCAGCCCGCGCTGCTGCCCGAGATCGCCGGCCCAGCGATCGTGCCGCCGCAAAGCCCCGCGCTTGCCGCCGCGCTCGACCGCGCCTTCACCGAGCCCGTGCAGCCGCCTTACCGGCGCACCCGCGCTTTGGTCGTGATGAAGTCGGGCCGCGTCATCGCGGAGCGTTATGCTGACGGCATTGGACCGGAGACGCTGCTGCTCGGCTTCTCCATGACGAAATCGGTGATCTCGGCGCTGACAGGCGTGCTGGTGCGCCAGGGCAAGCTGAAGCTCGACGGGCCGGCGCCGGTCGCCGCCTGGAAGGATCGCGATGATCCGCGCCATGCCATCACCGTCGATCAGTTGTTGCGTCACACCGCGGGGCTGGCGCTCGGCAGCTCGTTGCAGGCATCGCTCGGCTCGGTGTTCGAGCCGGTCAACAGGATGAAGTTCGTGGAGACCGACATGGCCGCCTATGCGGCGAGCATCCCGCTCGAGACCGCACCGGGCACCGCGTGGAACTATCACGATGGCAATTCCATGATTCTCTCGCAGCTGATCCGTAACGCCGTCGGCGGCAGCCCCGCTGACGCGCTCCGCTTCGCGCGCCGCGAATTGTTCGGCCCGCTCGGCATGCGCCGTGTCGTCCTCCAGGTCGATGGCTCGGGCACGATCGAAGGGTCGAGCGAGATGCTGGCATCGGCGCGCGACTGGGCACGCTTCGGCCAGCTCTATCTCGACGACGGCGTTGCCGGCGGCAAGCGCATCCTGCCTGAGGGCTGGGTGAGCTACACGGCTACGCCTACGCCGAATGCCTGGGTCGGCATCGGCGCAGGCTTCTGGACCAACCATGGCGATAGTTTTGGCGCAAATTTTCGCGTGAAGCACGGCTGGCCCCGCGATGCCTTCTTCGCCAAGGGCACCATCGGGCAGTACACGATCGTGATTCCGTCGGAGCGGCTGGTCATCGTTCGTCTCGGCCGCTCGCCGAACGCGCCGCCGGAAGCAGACGGCGTGTTCGATCTGGTGCGCGATGTGGTGGCTGCGACGCGCGAGCAGGGGAAGGTGGTGGGAGTGAATTAGCTCAACCTCTCCCCGCTTGCGGGGAGAGGTCGGATTGCGAAGCAATCCGGGTGAGGGGGTACAGGTCCCTCGACGATCTCATCCGCGAAGAGAGGCCCCTCACCCCAACCCTCTCCCCGTAAGGACGGGAGGGGGAGAAGATGGATCGCCTACCGCCCCAGCTCCGTAGCCTTGGCCACGCGGTCGAAACGCTCCAGAGTCATGATCGCATCCGCGAATTTCTCCGCCCGCGCGTTCAGCACCGGCCGCGCCAGCGTCAGGAATTTCTGCTGCATGGCCTGCGTGTCCGGGAAGGATGTCGGCTCGCCCGAGGGATCGGCATAGAGCCGCTCATGCACGCCGTCGTCGGTGGTGATGCTGACGCGGGCGCCGAACGGATGGGTGCGGCCGATCTCGAGGCGGTCGTCCTGCACCACGTCGAACTTGTCGGCCAGCGCGTCGATCGCGGCATCGCCGAGCCGGTTGTAATCGTCCCAGCCGAACGAGCCCTGGTCGAGCGCGAGCGCGCCGGTGAAGAACATCGAGAACTGGCCGCCGACGATCGAGCGCGGGTGGCGCTTGGTCGCGGCATCTCCGGTCAGGGTAATGCCGTTCCGATGCAGCCCGATCTCGACGCGCTTGACCTGGTCGGGCGTCAGATTGTGCTCGCGCCGCATCGCGATCAGCGCGTCGATCGCGGCATGAGTGTAGCGGCAGCTCGGATAGGGCTTTACGCCGATCTTCATCGTCTCATAGGTCTTGCCGAGCTCGGCGACCGCCTTCTCCGGATGCGCGTCGTCGGTATAGCCGGCGAGCAGGCCGTGCTTGCCCTCGACCGATTCCGTCGCGCCGACGAAATCGTTGCGCGCTAGCGTCGCGGCGATCACGCCGTTCATCGCGGCGGCGCCGACCTGGTAGCGCTTGTTCCAGGCGCCGTTGACCAAGAATTGCAGCGAACCCGCGGCTTGGCTGCCGGAGACGCCGAAGGCGGCGATGAGCTGTTTCTCGCTGAGGCCGAACAGCTTGCCGGCCGCCGCAGCCGCGCCATAGGTGCCGGCAGTCGCGGTCGGGTGGAAGCCGCGCGCATAATGCGAGGTCGGGTCGAGCGCGTTGCCGAGCCGGCAGCAGACCTCATAGCCCGCAACGATCGCGGTCAGCACGTCACGGCCGGACGCGCCGACCATCTCGCCGACGGCGAAGGCGGCCGGAACCACCGGCGCGCTCGGATGCAGCGAGGAATCGGCGTGGGTGTCGTCGAAGTCGAGGGAATGGCCGAGCGCGCCGTTGAGGAGAGCGGCGACTGCCGGCGTCCAGGTCTTGCTGTCGCCGAACACGGTGGATTCGCCCTTGGTGTCGAGCGCGAGCGCCTCCAGCATCTTCAGGATCGACGGAGTCGATTCCGCCTCGCTGCGGGCGCGGATGGCGCTGCCGAGGAAGTCCAGCGTCAGCACTTTGGCGCGATCCAGCACTTCCGCCGGAATATCCTGGTATTTCAGATTGAAGACATAGGCGGCGAGCGTTGCGGTTTCGTGGGCCATCGTGTTTCCTCGTTTTGGCGGGCAAATTAGGCGGGCT
This sequence comes from Bradyrhizobium sp. CCH5-F6, assembly GCF_001556045.1. Lineage (GTDB taxonomy): Bacteria > Pseudomonadota > Alphaproteobacteria > Rhizobiales > Xanthobacteraceae > Bradyrhizobium. Next base: position 54,775 of record NZ_LSIC01000055.1, on the reverse strand, counting down.
GATTTCGCCTTTCAAGCGGCCTTGCGGGGGCGGGCACCAGCCATGCTTTTGCCTGGCTCGAGAGGACCGGAAGGTTGATCATGACAGGCGCAAGAGAGCTGTTCGACCACATCCGGTCGCGGCGGACGCAGCTGGGGCTGGCGATCCGGGTCACCGTGGCGGCGACGGCGGCCTATGCCATCGCCAGCGCGCTGCACCTGCTGCTGCCGCTCTGGGCCGTGCTGACCTCGCTGATCGTGACCCAGATGAGCGTCGGCCGCTCGCTGAAGGCGACGCGCGACTACATGCTCGGCACCATCGGCGGCGCCGTCTATGGCGGCGCCATCGCGATCCTGATCCCTTATTCCAGCGAAGCCGGCCTGTTGGGCCTCCTGGTGCTCTCCGTCGCCCCGCTCGCCTTCATCGCCGCGATCAATCCGAGCCTCAGCGCGGCCACGGTCACGGCCGTGATCGTGCTCCTGGTTCCGACCATGCATCACGCCGATCCCCTGACCTCGGCGATCGACCGGGTCAGCGAGGTCGCGGTCGGCGCCGTCACGGGGTTGCTGGTCTCGTTCCTGGTGTTGCCCTCGCGCGCGGTGCGGCAGATCCGCGCCAGCGCGGCGACGCTGCTCGAATTGATCGCGGATGCCTTCACAGAGCTGCTCGCGGCTCTCACGCGCGGCCGGGACAACGACGCGCTGCACCGGATCCAGGACGGCATCGGCACCGCCATGGTCAACCTCAACGCGATCGGCGCCGAGGCCGAACGCGAGCGCGCCGCACGCCTGTCGAGTGGGCCGGATACCGGCCCCTTGCTGCGGACCGTCCTGAGGCTGCGCCATGACGTCGTGATGATCGGTCGCGCCACCGTGGTGCCGCTGCCCGCCGACGTGCAGACGCGGCTCGCAGCTCCGCTGACGGAAGTCTCGACGGTGATCGCGCGTTTCCTGCGTTCGGCCGCCGTGGCCTTGCGCGAAGGCGCCGGTGCCCCGCCGATCCATCCCGTCCACGTCGCGCTCCAGCATTACGCCGAGGCGGTCGCCGCCGTCCGTCACGACGGCTTGATTCGCGGCCAGCCCGCCGACACCGCCGAGCGCTTCTTTGCGCTCGGCTTCTCCCTGGAGCAGATGCACCAGAATCTTTGCGACCTCGACCGTGTCGTCGGTGAATGGTCGGAAGCGTCGAGCGAAAAATCCGCGCGGGTGGCGGAATAGAGTCTTCAGAGGTCGAAGAAGGCGAGCGTCGTCGCATCGCGCTGCTCGATGCCATCCGTCAGCGCCTTCAGCGCGACGTCAAAGCTCGACTGCTCGTGTTCGAGCTCCCACGCACCGTCATGGTCCCACTGAAAACACTTGCCATAGCGCTTCCCGGGCTCGACATGGAGCAGCAGGCACCGGCTGAGCTGCGACGGTTCGGCGATCGGCACGAGATGCCTCAGCGAGACGCCGTACTCTTTTCGGAAATAAGCGCAGGCCTCCTCGAGCTCGTCGTCGGAATGCGCGATGAAATCGAGGACGTTGCGAAGCTGCGTGGTCAGCTCGGCCGGCGCGTAGAAGCGGAGTTCGGAGGATGATTTGGGCAGCCGCACCAGCAGCTCGGTTTCGCCGCGCGTCAGCAGGAAATTGCGATAGTCATCGGGCAGGCGGGCGCCCAGGGCCTGTTCCGCCGCGCTCAATTCGGCCTCGCTCGCGGGGGAGCCCGGTTTCCAGCGCCAGCCTTTTGCGGACGTTCCCGCCTTGCGCCGCGCCTCGTATTCCTCGTAGCCCGGAAACGCCAAGATATCGTCATAGCCGCCGAAGCGGGACCATTGATAGGCGTCGTCGAAGGCTTCTTCCCGCCGCTCCGGAAAGAAGCCGCAGAGAAGCTCGGCGCGCTTGAGAATACGATCATGGTTCGGGGCGTTCTTGCACAGATGCTCGATCGTCTTCAACGCGGCCTCGGGATCATCGGCCGCGAGATAGGCATCGCTCAACAATTCCAGGATACGTCCTTCGAGATCGTTCTCGTAGAGCGACCACGCATAATGCGGCTGTCCGGCAGCGCGACGTGCGCGCATCGTGTCGCGCGCCTGTTCGGCAAAACGCACCGCCTGGGCCGGATCGTCTTCCGCGTAATCGCGGCGAGCAGCGTGCCAGAGATAGAGTGGCTCTCGCTCGGCCGGCGTGCCCTTGAGCGCCTCGATCTGCTTTGCCTGCTCGGCCATCGGCGCGCTCAGTGCCAGGATCATCAGCTCATCCAGCCCTTTCTGCCAGTCCGGCTTGGCCTGCGGATCTGGGCCGAGGTCGCGCAGCGAGTGCTTGGTATGATCCGTCTCGACATAGCCGGCCCCGACAAGTTCGGCGACATGGCGGCGGAAGGCCGCGGCGGCGTCGGCAATGCCGGAAAATTCCTCGCGCAGATATTGATCCTCGCCGGGCTCGCCATTCCAGTTCATGTGAACGCCCATCACCATGGGCTCGCTGCCCGGGATCAGCATCAGCTCGCGGTCGTCGTCGCCGGGTGCGCGATGGAAGAACTTTGCCAGATACATGCGACCTCCGAACGCGCCGCTTACATCGGGGCGCGCCACGTCTCAGTCGCGATCTCAGGGAAATCGGTTCATGCCGTCAGGGCTGGCGGCGCGCGAGACCCTTGCCCTGCATGCGCCAGACCAGCAGATCGATGCGGTCCTGGCCGAAGAACGGCTCGTTCTCGAACACGAAAGTCGGCACGCCCCAATGGCCGGATGCCGCGTGGTCCTTCTCGTTCTCCGCGATCACCTGCTCGTAGCGATCCGGGTCGGCGGTGATCGCGGCGTCCATGGCGGCAAGATCGAAGCCGGCCCTCTCCGCAGCGCGCGCGAGGTGGTCGCCTTCGTTCCATCCGGTGACCGAACCGTCCCACAGCACGCGTGCGATCGCAGAGGTGAATACGAGCGAGCGTCCCTCGAGCTGCGCCATGGCGCCCAGCCGGGTCAGGCGGTGGATGTGGGGCTGCTCGGCCGCGACCTCCAGCGTCGTCATGTCCTGCACGATCGGGTCGGGCCGGGGAAAGCGGAACGGAATGCCCTCGTATTCCGCCACGCGGGTGGAATCGCGGACAACGTAGCGCGCGAACTGCGGGTTGGCCTTCTTGAAGAAGCCGGGAACGCGCACCGCGAGCGGATAGACGGGACGCAGGTTCACCGCGAGATCGTAGTCTTCGACGAGTTTCAGCGTCTTGGGCAGCGCGAGATAGCTGTAAGGGCTGCGAAAGGAGAAGAAGAGATCAACTGACAAGGTCATCGCGCCGGCTCCACGATCCGTCCCATCATGTTGCGGACCACCAGCTTGTGGAAGGGCATGATAAGGGTGAGATAGGTTCTGCCGAGCAGGTTATGCGTTCGCACCAGCGTCGTCGAGGTCACCTGGCGGCTCGCGCCATTGCCTGAAACATCGACCACGATGCGAAAGTCGAGATGAGAATCGTCGAACCCGGCGACGAGCCGCTCGGGCGTCTCACTCAGCACCGGAAACAGGCCGATCAGCCCGCCCGGCGCCGGCGCGCCTTCGCCCGATGTCTTCAGCCCGAACGGCCTCACCAGGATGTTGCGCAGGCGCAGCAGCGCATCGACCCAGCGTGGCCCGTTCAAGACCATCCTCGTGCAGGCCTCGCGGGCATTCACTGCCGTCGCACCGACTTCCACGCGAAACGCGTCGATGAACTGGGCGCCGGCCAGCAGGGCATTGGCGTCGACCTCAGGCGTGACTTCGCGGACGGTCCCGATCATCCCGCCAATCTGCGCGTCAGCATCCGGAAGCGCAAGATCAGCAGCCCGGCATAGACGAAGGTCCCGACCGAGAACCCGATCCAGACTCCGACCGCGCCGAGCCCGGCATTGAACGCCAGCACCCAGGCGATGGGAAAGGCGACGCCCCAATAGCCGATCGCCGCGAACAGCAGCGTCATCCTGGTGTCGTTGATGCCGCGCAGCGCGCCGCCCATGATGGTCTGGAGGCCGTCGGCGATGAAGAAGGTGGCGCCGACCACCAGCAGTGTCGCGGTCAGTTCGACGGTGGCCGCGCTTTCGCTGCCGCCGCCGAAGAACAACCGCCCGAGCTGGTAGCGCCCGAGGATGATCGCGATGGTCAGCACGAAGACCAGGACGATGCCGAGCACGGCCGCGGCCAGCCCTGCGCGCTTCACCGCGGCGGCATCGCCGCGGCCGAAGGCATGGCCGACCCGCACCGTCGCCGCCATGCCGATGCCGAGCGGTACCATGAACAGCACGGCCGTGACCTGGAGCGCGATCTGGTGCGCGGCAATCGCGGCGGTCGAGATCAGTCCCATCAGCAGTGCCGCCGAGGAGAACAGGCCATATTCCAGCAGCAGCGAAAACGAGATCGGTGCGCCGATCGCAATGAGCTGGCGCATCAAGGGCCAGTCGATCCGCCACAGCCGGGCGAGCGGGCGGTAGTCTGCAAACGGCCTGCGCAGCCCGGCGATGGCGAGTGCCGCGATGAAGGTGCCGAGATTGACCAGCGAGGTCGCCAGCCCCGCGCCGAACAGGCCGAGCTCCGGCAGGCCGAACAGGCCGTGGATCAGGGCATAGACCAGCGCGGCATTGAGGGGGATCGCCGCGACCGTGATCCACAATGGTGCCTGCGGCCGGTTCACCGCGCTCATCATGCCGCGCAGCGCGATGAAGCCGAGCGCCGGTGCAATGCCCCAGGCAAGTCCGTTCAGGTAGTGTTGGGCGAGGCTGGCTGAATGCGGCGCCTGCCCGAGCGCGAGCAGGATCTGCTCGCCATAGAGCGGCGAGGCCATCATCGGCAGCGATATCAGCAGCGCGACCCAAAGCCCGACGCGCAAGGAGCGGCGGATCAGCCTGACATCGCCGGCTCCGAACGCCTGTGCCGCCAGCGGCGACACCGCGGACGTCAATCCGAGCCCGAAGGTGAAGCTGACGAAATAGACCGTATGGGCCAGCGCCGCCGCGGCCACCGCATCCTCGCCGAGCCGCCCGATCATCGCGAGATCAGTGGTGATCATCGCGATCTGCCCGAGCTGCGTCAGCATTAACGGCACGGCGAGGCGCAGCGTCTCGACGAATTCCCGGGTGAGTTGGTTCGACGGCGCAGCCGAGCGTGCTCGGTACGGCTGTTTGGTATCTACGAGATCAGTCATGGCAGGGGCATAGCAGCCTCGATTGGCGAAGTAACGGCAAAGAAACGAGGCGGGTCGGTCCCGCCAAAAAAAGCGCGCGCTGAGCGAAGGAAAGTGTGGCCTGCGCCGTATTCGTCATGTGCGGCGAGCCGCCGCCGGTCTCAGATTGGGAAGTTTTGCATGATAACGAGATTTGGACTGACGCTCGCCGCGCTGATCCTCTGTCCTGTCCTGGGTGCCGGCCACGTCGCGGCGGCCGATCTGAGGCTGCCTGCCTCTCCCCCGCCGCAAGCCCTGGCCGCGTCAGCGGCGCTCTTGAGCTGGGCCGGGCCCTATCTCGGCGTGCAGGGCGGCTATCTGTCGGGCCGCTCCGAAGTCTCGTTTCCCGCCACCGGTGAGTTTCACTTCGTCGATCCCAAGGGAGCGACCGTGGGTGCGACGGCGGGCTTCTCGGCGCAATGGGGCCGGATCGTCGCCGGCCTCGAGGGCGACGTGAACTTCGTCGATGCGCGAGCGACGATCGATACCGGATTCGCGCCCGTGCCATCCGTCACGCAGCTGCAATCGGCCGTCAACTGGAATAGCCATCTGCGTGGGCGCATCGGCTACGCTTTCCCCCGGACGTTGCTGTTCGCCAGCGGCGGCCTTGCGATTGCAGGCGTCGAGAGCAAGGCCTTCGACAATGCGAGCGGCACTGTTGCGAACTGGAGCGATACCCGAATTGGCTGGTCGATCGGAGCGGGAGCGGAGTTTCGGGTCGCACCTCAGGGATCGGTTCGCCTCGAATACCTCTATGACAATTATGGATCAAAGATGCTCGGAGCGCAGACGGTCGGGGTGACCGCTTTCGGTGAGCGCGAATCCAGGCTCGATACGCATACCGTTCGAGCCGGCGTGTATTGGCGTTTTTGACACGGGCGGTCGCGGCTTGTTGCCGCAGGTGCCTCAATTGAAGCGGCGCTGCGTGCCGGCCATGCGGCATATCTCCCCTGGCCGGGACCGGGACGCACTCCGCAGCAACGATGACCGCAGGCCAGGGCAACAGGTCGAGATGACGGAAGAGCCATCGGACGAGGCCTTGATGGTGGAGGTTTCGGCGCGGCAGCAGCATGCGTTTCGCATCCTGATGCGGCGCCACATGCCGCGGGCGCTGCGGGTCGCGCAGCGGATCGTCCGCGATCCGGTCGAGGCCGACGATATCGGCCAGGAGGCGTTCCTGCGTGTCTGGTCCCACGCGGCTTCATTCGATCCGCAGGTCGCGAAGTTCACGACCTGGCTCTACCGGATCGTGCTCAACCTGACGTTCGACCGCACGAGACGGCGCAGCTTCCAGCCCCTCGATGAGGCGGGCGACGTGCCCGATACGGCGCCGCACGCGGTCGAAAGCATGATCGCGGCGGAGGAAAGCCGCCTGCTCCAGCGCGCGATGGCGAGCTTGTCGGACCGTCAACGTGGCGCGATCGCGCTCTTCCATATGGAAGGGCTGAGCGGCCAGGAAGCGGCAGAGGCGATGAATCTCAGCGCGAAGGCGTTCGAATCGCTGCTCGGCCGCGCCCGCGCCGCACTCAAGGAAAGCGTTCAGAAAATACAAGACACGGGGAGTTTCGCATGACGCTCGATCAGTTCAGACGGTTGGCGGAGACGTGGGGCGGCGACATCGAGCGCTGGCCCGCCGCAACGCGCGATGCCGCGCGGCAGTTCGCGGCGACCTTGGAAGGCGAGCGCGTCCTTGATGAGCAGGCGCGCCTCGATCGTCTCTTTGCCGCGGCTCCGGAGATTGAGGCCGCCCGCGCCGAGCGTTCCAGCTTCCTCGTCCTGCAAAGAATTGCCGCCATCCAGCCGCGGCGGTCGCAGCCATGGCATCGCTTCCTGCTCTCGCGGGCGCTCGTGCCAGCCGCAAGTCTCGCCTGCTCGGTGATGGTGGGCGCGTGGCTCGCGGGCGCGGCACCCTATGTTCGTCCGGCATCGGACCCCTTGTCGGTCTTGAGCGGCGTCTTCGACGTCTACGCAATCGGTTATGGATCGGTCCAATGAAGTTCTGGCGAGAATCGTCATCCGGCCTGCGGGCGCTGATGTTGCTGTCGCTCTGCGCCAATGTCGTCCTGTTCACCTACGTCACGGTGCAATGGCTGGCGCCCGGCGGGCTCGTGCCGGGCGCGGGTCTGCCGCTTCGGATGATCGAGCGCGTCGCGGATAGATTGCCGAAGGACGATGCGGAGATCCTGTGGACCATCTATCACGGCAAGGAGGCCGAGCTGCTGCCTCTTCAGACCGAGTACCGGCATGCGCTGATCAAGGCCATGAAGGCGGCGGCGCAGACGAATCTGGACAAGGCTGAGCTGCAGGCGGCCGTGGCGGATGCCCGCGACAAGCGGTTGAAGATAGGCGACGTCGTCGTTGCGACCTTCGTCGAGATGCTGGAGCGAATTTCACCGAAAGGACGCCGCCAACTCGTCGGCGGCTATTTTCGCTGAGCCGCGCAGAGTGAACGAGGGATTCGGTCCGTCCAGGCGTATCACCTACATCGATGTCTGCGAATTGGTGGAGATGATATGGTGCAACGATTTGGCAGGGCGGCGAGCGGACCGGCGGTGAGTTTCTCGCGGCGTGCTCCCGTCTATGTGCGTGCGGCTCTTGCGGCCGCGAGCTTGATCGCGCTTCTGGTGCTGTTTCTGTCGCAAGCTTCCGCGCAGGACGCGCGGACCGAGGCGAAGCAGGCCTGCAAGGCGGACTATTCGCGCTTCTGCGCGGGAACGATGCCCGGGGGCGGCCGCATTCGCAAATGCCTCGGCGACAATTACGCGAGCTTGTCCGCGGCCTGCAAACAGGCTTTCGACGCGAACCCGCCAAAATAGGATGGTGGGCCAAAGCATGATCCGGAAAAGTCCGCAGCGGCTTTTCGGAGAGGATCGTGCTTCACCGACAACCCAAAGCGCGATGACGATTCATCCCGATCGCATCGCGCTTCAGGTACGTGCCGGCACGCGCGTGATCCTCGCGCCGAGCGCGTTCAGCCGTTCCTCGATCCGCTCGTAGCCGCGCTCGATCTGATCGGCATTGTTGATGGTGGAGGTGCCCTCGGCGCAGACGGCGGCGAGCAGCATCGCCATGCCGGCGCGGATGTCGGGCGACGTCATCGTCGCGCCGTGCAGGCGGCTGGGACCGGCGATGATGGCGCGGTGCGGGTCGCACAGCACGATGCGGGCGCCCATCGCGATCAGCTTGTCGACGAAGAACATCCGCGATTCGAACATCTTCTCGAACATCAGGATCACGCCCTCGCATTGTGTGGCGGTGACGATCGCGATCGACATCAGGTCGGCCGGGAAGGCCGGCCAGGGCTGGTCCTCCAGCTTGGGCACATGGCCGCCGAAATCGTCCTGGATCTTCAATGTTTGATTGGAGGGCACGATGAGATCGTCGCCCTCCACGCGGCAGACGATGCCGAGCCGCTCGAAACCCATGCGGATCGAGCGCAGATGCTCGATGCCGGCGCGGGTGATGCGCAGCGGCGAGCGTGTCACGGCGGCAAGGCCGATCAGCGAGCCGACCTCGATGTGGTCGGGCTGGATTCGGTAGGTCGCCTCTCCCAGCGTCGCCGGCCCATGCACGATCATGGTGTTGGTGCCTATGCCCTCGATCTTCGCGCCGAGCGCCACGAGGAAATTGGCGAGGTCCTGCACATGGGGCTCGGAGGCCGCGTTGCGCAGATAGGTGACGCCCTCGGCGGCGACCGCCGCGACCAGGGCATTCTCCGTCGCGGTGACGCTCGGCTCGTCCAGGAACACGTCCGCGCCGGCGAGCTTGGGCGCTCGAAATTCGAGCCGGTCGGTCGCGGTGACCTTTGCGCCCAACTGCTCCAGCGCCAGCACATGCGTGTCCAGACGGCGGCGGCCGATGACGTCGCCGCCCGGCGGCGGCAGCATCACTTCGCCGCAGCGGGCGAGCAGGGGCCCGGCGAGCAGGATGGAGGCGCGGATGCGCACGCAGAGCTCGGGGTCGAGATCGGCTGCGCGGATGCTCTTGGCATGGATGTGAAGCGTATTGCGGGCCGCCCATTCCGCTGACGCGCCGACCGAGCGGATCAGCTCGACCAGCGTCTCGGTGTCGCGGATGCGCGGCACGTTCTCGAGCGTGACCGGATGCTCGGTGAGCAGCGCGGCGGCGATGATCGGCAGCGCCGAGTTCTTGTTGCCGGACGGCTCGATCGAGCCCGAGAGCCGGTGACCGCCCTCGACGATGTATTGGATGGGCGCCACGTCGGTTCTCTCCGTCCTGTTGCGGTGGGGCGGGCTGCTTCGGAGGCGGAAACTACCGAGAATTGAGCAGGGTAGCAATTCTGCACTTGTCGCGGCGGAGCGCCGCTCATTGGACCCGAACAGTCCGCTGACACGGGCGTTTAGAACAAGCCGATGATGTTGGCCACCACATAAAGGATCACGATCAGCATCAAGAGGCCCATGGCCAGAAAGGAGATCTCGATGGCGATCGCGCCGGTCCCGAGTGCGGCCGCCACGCCGGCCAGGAGCCTCTCTTCGCGGAACACCAGGGCAAGGACCGAGAACAGGATGGCGAGCAGGCCGAGCGAGATCGCTGTGACCGACCCGGTTTCACTCCAACTTCGTCCAGCCGACTTCTCGACCTTCGGAGCCTGATACTCCACGCCTTTCACCTTCGCGACGATGCGGTCCTTGATGCGGTGTCCGGTGTCGACGATCACCTTGTCCGCCGGCGGCGGCGGAAATACCATCGGCACGACCCAATGCGGAAGCACAGCCGCCATCAGCGCCAGCATGCCGACAATGCTGCCGATGATGCCGAGGCGGCGTGAGGGCGCGGCGGAACTGGTCGTTGCAGAGGCGGTCATGGCGCGAGGCTTCCCGGCCGGAATTGGCCTTGTGGGTCACGCCGTTTCGTCGCAATGGCGGGTGGTGAGGTTCAGCCGATGTGCACCCACATCGTCATGGCCGGGACAAGCGGGCTCGACCCGGGCATGACGACCATCCAATGCCAACGGCCTCAGATGTCGATCGTCGCGCTGAGCGAATGTTCCTGGATGAAGTCGCGGCGCGGCTCGACCACGTCGCCCATCAGCTTGGTGAATATGTCGTCGGCCTCGTCGACCTCCTTGACCTTCACCTGCAACAGCGAGCGCGCATTGGTATCCAGCGTCGTTTCCCAGAGCTGCTCGGGGTTCATCTCGCCGAGTCCTTTGTAGCGCTGGAGCGTGACGCCCTTGCGGCCGGCGTCGGTGACCGCTTCGAAAAGGTCGACCGGGCCGTAGACCATGTGCTCGACGTCCTTGCGCCTGAGCTTGCCGGGGCGGGCATAAACGTCCTGGAGCTTCACCGTGTACTCGTCGAGCTTGCGCGCCTCGACCGAGCCGAGGAAGGCGTCGTCGATGACGGCGGCTTCCTTGACACCGCGCACCGTGCGCTCGAACTGGAAACCCTGACCTTCGACGTACTGGCCGATCCAGCCGCGCTCGACCTCCTCGGACTGATTGTCGAGGCGGCCGGCGATGTATTGCGCGGCCGCAGCAGCTTTCTCCGGATCGCCGTAGATCGCCTTGTTCAGCACGCCGGTGATCGCGGCCTGCTCGATCACCTTGCGATTGTAGCGGCTGTGCAAGTTGCGAAGGATGCCGCGAACGACGCGCGCATCGTCGACCAGCGAGCGCAGGTCGCGCCCGGTGCGGTCGCCGCCGGCGCCGGGAAGGAACACGCAGTCGTCGAGGCCGGTGTCGATCAGATAGTCTTCCAGCGCCCGCTCGTCCTTCAGGTACTGCTCGGACTTGCCTCTGGCGACCTTATAGAGCGGCGGCTGGGCGATATAGAGATAGCCGCCGTCGATGATGGCGGGCATTTGCCGGTAGAAGAAGGTGAGCAGCAGCGTGCGGATGTGGGCGCCGTCGACGTCGGCGTCCGTCATCACGATGATCTTGTGGTAGCGCAGCTTCTCGATCGAGAACTCGTCACCGATGCCGGTGCCGAGGGCGGTGATCAGCGTGCCGATCTGCTCGCTCTTCAGCATCGTGTCGGGACGAACGCGTTCCACATTGAGGATCTTGCCGCGCAGCGGCAGCACCGCCTGGAATTCGCGGTTGCGGCCCTGCTTGGCGCTACCGCCTGCCGAGTCGCCCTCGACGATGAACAGTTCGGATTTTTCCGGATCCTTCTCCTGGCAGTCGGCGAGCTTGCCGGGCAGCGAGGAGACCGAGAGCGGGCTCTTGCGCGTCAGCTCGCGCGCTTTTCGCGCGGCTTCGCGCGCAGCCGCGGCCTGGATCACCTTGCCGACGATCATCTTGGCTTCGCCCGGATGCTCCTCGAACCAGGCCTGGAGCGCCTCGTTGAGGACGTTCTCGACCACGGGCCGCACCTCCGAGGACACCAGCTTGTCCTTGGTCTGCGACGAGAATTTCGGATCGGGCACTTTCACCGACAGGACGGCGGTGAGGCCCTCGCGGCAGTCGTCGCCGGTTAGTGCGATCTTTTCCTTCTTCGCATTGGCCTCGGCATAGCCGTTGACCTGGCGCGTCAGCGCGCCTCGGAAACCGGCGAGATGAGTGCCGCCGTCACGCTGCGGGATGTTGTTGGTGAAGCACAGCACGTTTTCGTGGTAGCTGTCGTTCCACCACAACGCGGCCTCGACGCCGATGCCGTTGCTCTCGGCGCGCACCATGATCGGCGCCGGCACGATCGCGCTCTTGTTGCGGTCGAGATATTTAACGAACTCCTCGACGCCGCCGGAATAGTGCATCTCCTCGCGTTTTTCGACCGCATGACGCATGTCGGAAAGGATGATGTTGACGCCGGAATTGAGGAAGGCGAGCTCGCGCAGGCGATGCTCGAGCGTGGCGAAATCATACTCGACGTTCTTGAACGTCTCGGTCGAGGCGAGGAACGTCACCTCGGTGCCGCGCTTGCCCGGCGCGTCGCCGACGACCTTGAGCGGGGCAACCGCATCGCCATGGGCGAACTCGATGTAGTGCTCCTTGTCGTCGCGCCAGATCCGCAAGCCGAGCTTGCTCGACAGCGCGTTGACGACGGAGACGCCGACGCCGTGCAGGCCGCCGGAGACCTTGTAGGAGTTCTGGTCGAATTTTCCGCCGGCATGGAGCTGGGTCATGATGACCTCGGCCGCCGAGATGCCCTCGCCCTTGTGGATGTCGACGGGGATGCCGCGGCCGTCGTCGCGCACGGTGACGGAATTGTCGGCGTTCAGGATCACCTCGACGCGCGTGGCGTGGCCCGCGAGCGCCTCGTCGATGGCGTTGTCGACGACCTCGTACACCATGTGGTGCAGGCCGGAGCCGTCGTCGGTATCGCCGATATACATGCCGGGGCGCTTGCGGACGGCATCGAGACCCTTGAGCACGCGGATCGATTCCGCGCCGTAATCGCTCGCGTTGGAGGGTTCGTTTTCGGCAGCGGGCTGCCGAGCAGGTTCTGTCATGAGAGGCCTTCGAGATGTCGCCCGAATCAGCGGCGCAGAAGGCGCTGATTTGCAGGCTATTTGTGCCATGAAAGAGTGTTTGCGCCTAGCGCAAAGTATCTTCCCGCAACCCTTTGAGTAGATAGGGTTTTTGGCCCGATTTTCAAGCCTCCGGAAAGCCGATTCTCGGCGCTGCAAAAAGCGCGATTCGAGGGGCGGTTCGGGCGCTCGCAAGGCGTGGATTTTGCGGGGAGGCAGGAGGGGGTTCCGGATCCCGGGGGTGGCTCCGGGCCGCTTGTCAAAAAGCCCTGGAGCGGGCCGCGGGCTGGCTGCGACCTCTCCCGCAAGCTTGCGGGAGAGGCAGAACACTTGCGTCGTGGCGGCTCAGTACATTTGAAGCGGCAGCACGTCCCCGCTCGGGCCGACCAGAAGGCCCCAGGCTTCGCCGGCAGCAACCGTCAGGGTCTCGGTGTGGACTGGGCGTCCGGACAGGCGCAGCGCGTATTGGTGCTTGCCGGGCGGCAGGTCCAGCATCGGGCCCTTCGGCGAATTCGGACCGCCGGCGCCGGCCGCGATTTTCACCGTCTGCTTGTTGATCGTCAGCGACGCCTCGCCTGCTCCCATGTTTCCGAGCATGAGCCTCGCTTGCCCCGCCTTCGGCATGATGTCCGCCTTGGCCGCGGCGTCCGCATTCTTCTGCGCCAGAGTGACCGTGGTTTCGCCCCTGGCGCGGCCGAGCTTGAGCACGGCCGGGCCTTGCGGCGAGGTGAAGTCGATCTGCGCGCGTTCTGCCGACACTGTCGCGCCCTCGGTCTTCTCCTGCCAGCCGAGCTTGGACAGCTCCGCACGGTAGAAGGCGAGGACGTCGCCGAGCGGGGCCGGGATGTTGGCCGTCAGCTCGCGGCGGAATGGCGCCTCGTTGCCCGGCATCTTCGTGGTGGCGAACGATTTCGACGAACGCTGCGTCGGCACGGGGAGCTGGGATTCGGGATCGGGCTTGAGCGGCTCGGAGGATTTGGCCTGTACCTCCACCTCCGCGCTGGCCGCCGGCTTGGCCGCTTCCGTCACCAGGCCCGAGCCATTGGCGCGGACATTCACCTTCGGCCCCATCTGCATCACGGTCATCGAGATCGACTTGCCGCCCCTGGAGAACGCCATCACCGCCATGTTGGGCTGGTTGATGACGGAGGGCTGCTCCTTCCAGCCGGAGCCCTTCAGCGCGGAACGATAGAAGGTGCTGAGCGCCTTCACGCTCGACGCCGAGGAGAATTCCAGCCGGCCATCGGCGCCTTCGAACCTCACGGCTTCGGCGTTTTCGGGCAGCGGCACCGGCGTCTTGCTGTCGGCGAGCACATTGAGCGGCGCATCGGACAGGGAAGCCGCCTGCGTCTTGCGCCTGGCCTCATCGGCAGCAATGAGCTGCTGAGCCGCACCCAAGGCATCGCCGAGGAACCTCGCATCGGCCTCCTTCTTCGCCTTGGCGCGGGCGGCCAGCGCTGATTCCTTCACCTGCGCGGTCAGGCTGATCATGGTGAAATCATATTTGCGGCCGAGCCGCAGCACGCCGGTCTCTTCCGCCGAGGAGATATTGATCGCGACATCGTCGCCGGGCGCGAGCGGTGCCTTGCCATCCTCCTGCCAGCCGCGCGCAGCGAGCTCGCGACGATAGAAGGCGAGCACCGCAGGCAGCTCGGCCATCGCGGCCGCCGACATCTCGCGCTTGTTGGAGCTCGCGCCGCCGAGGCTCCTCGCGGATTTGGTCGGCTTGGGCCGCGGCAGGCCGGCCATGTCATCGTCGGCCTCGAGCGCCTCGGGCAGCGCGAACGGCGCCACGCGGATCTCGACATTGGTGCGGCCGTCGTCGCGGCGCGTCAGGGTCAGCATCACCGGCTTCTGCTTGTAGAAATGCGTCGTGTCGCCGCCGGGATGGTCGTAGAAGGCGCGCACCCCGTTTGGGACGGTCTCGCCGAGATCGGCGTTCGGCCAGCGGGCCGCCGTCTCGGCCGTGAGCTTGCGCCATCCCATGGCCGCCATCTCCCTCCCGAAGAAATCGGAGGTCGCATCCAGCGCGCCGGGCGCGATGCAGCCGAGATAGGGCCGGGTCTCGTCGAACACGAGTTCGGTCGCACCCTCCGGAAACGGCACGTTGGAATAGATCCGGTTCGGCGTGTAGGACACGGCGGACTGCCCGCGGGCTTGGGTGAAGGAGGCACGGAGCCCCTGCCGTCCCTTCTTGAAGGCCAGCGCAGAGCTATTCTCGTCCAGCGGGTATACATAGGGCACCCAGCCGTCCGCGCTCATCAGCTTCCTGATGGCCTCCGACGCGGCGGCAACCCCGCCCGGCAGGGTGTATGTCACACGATGGGTGTCCGCGCGCGAGGTGTCCTCCACCGCGCCGTCCGGCCGCGGCAGGGTATGGACGTCGACGATGCCGTCGTCTGCCGCGCTCGCGTGACGGGAAGTGCTCGCCATCGCGAGAATGCCGCAGGCAAGCAACAGCCATCTTGCCGGGGCTTGCGCCCCGCGCCGGATCATCGGCATCGTCAAAACTCCTGGATTTGGGCGCGGCTTCATGCCCGCGCAATTGCAGGCCGCGGCAACATCGGCGCGGCCTCAGACCAGAAGTCGCGGCAGGAACCGGGCAGGTTCAACAGGCGGCGCGGGTGGAAGCCGGAGCTCAATACAGCTGGAGCGGCGGCCACGCCGCTCCGTCGCGCCCGACCGCGAGCTCCCAGGTATCGCCGGCTGCGACGGCGAGCATGTTCGTGGTGACCGGACGACCCCGCACGCTCAGTCCGTAAGAATATTTGCCGGGCACGAGGTCCAGCGCGACGGCGTTGGTGCCGGCCGGGCGCGGGATGGTCCGCTCGTTGATCGTGAGCACGGCCTCGTTCTCGCCGATGTTGCTGAACACCAGCTTCGCCTGGCCGGGTTCAGGCAGCACGTTCGCCCGGGCCGCGACGTCCGAATTCTTCTGCACGAGATGCACCGAGGTGCTGCCGCCATCGCGGTCGAGCTGCAGTGCGGCCGGCCCGATCGGAGAGACGAAGGCGAGGCGCGCGTGATCGGCGGTGACCACCGCGTCCTCCTGCCGTTCCTGCCAACCGAGCTTTCGAAGCTCGGTCCGATAGAAAGTCAGGACGTCACCGAGCATTGCGGGCACGCGGGCTTCGAGCCTGGTCCGGAGCGGCGTTTCGATGCCGGGCATCACCGTGGTGTGGATTCCGCGATAGCTGTAGCGGGTCGGCGCAGGCAGCCTGGCAGCAGGGTCCAGCGTGAGCGCGGTCGAGAACAGCGGCGGCAGATTCGACACGAAGGCGCCGGCACTCGCCGCGAGCAGGCAGCTTCCCATGAGCGCGAGGCCGCACGCAATGAGTTGCCATCGTGCCGGAGCTTGCGCTCCACGCCCCACCGTCGCCATGCTCACGCTCCAAGGATGTCGCGCATGTCTGAATTCCTGCGCGATGGCCGCATCTTGCAGCCTCACGCAGCTAGTCGCGGCCGGAAACGGGCGGGTTCAATGTGGCGGCCTACCTTCGGGCCGAGACTCGTCCGCTCTCGACGTCAAAGACTTCGCCGCCCGCGCCGATCTCGGCGAAGGCCGCAGGATCCGCACCGGTCAGCCAGACCTGCGCGCCGAGCTTCTTCAGCTCGTCGAACAGCGCTGCGCGCCGGTTCGGGTCGAGATGCGCGACCACCTCGTCGAGCAGCAGCAGCGGCACGATGCCGGTCATCTCGGCGACCAGCGTCGCATGCGCCAGCACGAGGCCGATCAGAAGCGCCTTCTGCTCGCCGGTGGAGGCATCGCGCGCCGGCATGCTCTTCGGCGCATAGACGACCTGGAGGTCGGTGAGGTGCGGGCCGTCGGTGGTGCGGCCGGCAATCGCATCGCGCGGGCGGTTGTCGCGCAGGATCTGCCGGTAGCGGTCCTCGACCGACGTCGCGGTCTCGCTGAGCAGCGCGTTCTCCATCCAGCCGTCGAGCGCGATTTGCGCAGACGGGAAGGCGGAAGCCTGCGCGCGCGCATTGAGCATGCCGGTGAGCCTTGCCGCGGTCTGGCCGCGCGTTGCCGCGACCGCGACCGCAAGCTCCGCCGTCTCGCGCTCGATCGCGTCGCACCAATGGTCGTCGTAATTGCGCGTCTCCAGCAGACGGTTGCGCGAGCGCAGCGAACGCTCGAGTGCGTTGATCCGGCTGGAATGCTCGCTGTCGATCGCGAGCACCAGGCGGTCGAAGAAACGCCGCCGCTCGGAGGCCGCCCCCATGAACAGTCCGTCCATCGCCGGCGTCAGCCACACCATGCGGATGTGATCGCCGAAGGCGCTGGCAGAACCCACCGGCTCGCGGTCGATGCGGCAGCGTCGGCTCACCGAGCTGTCGGCGCGCGGCGCGTCGATGCCGGTGCCGAGCGTGGCCAGCCCCAGCGCGCCCTCGACCTGCGCCGACACCGCCCAGGAGCCGTCACCCTGGTTGTCGGCGACGTCTTCCAGCGTCGCGCGGCGCAGGCCGCGGCCCGGCGACAGGAACGAGATCGCCTCGATGCAATTGGTCTTCCCCGCCCCGTTGGGCCCGACCAGCGCCACCATGTCAGCCTCCGTCTCGAGCCCCGCCGCCCGATAATTGCGGAAATGCGTCAGCGTAAGGCGATGAATGCGGGACGGGGTCATATCTGGGCTGCGGCACGCTCTGAGCCCTCTCCCCTTGTGGGAGAGGGTGGCGCCTCACGAAGTGAGGCGACGGGTGAGGGGTATCTTACCGCCCGGCAAGCTTTGCAAGGACGTCTTCCAACACAGAAGTGGGCTGCTGTAGCACCTCATTGTTCCAATAACGCGCGATGGCAAAGCCTTCAGCGGAGAGGGCGGCGTCACGAGCTACATCGCGTCGTGATTCTGCGTGCTGACTGCCGTCGATCTCGATCACAAGGCGCATCTCGAAGCAGACAAAGTCGAGAATGTAATTCCTGAACGGAACCTGCCGCCGAAATTTGAATGTGGAGAGACGGCGGTCTCTCAGCAGGCGCCACATTGCTGCTTCGGCGTCCGTCGGTTCGCGGCGCATATTCTTCGCAAATTGGCGGAGAGGTTTGGGGACGGGCCGATGGGACGGATCCTGCGGCACCAACCCCTCACCCGATTGAGCTTGCATCTGCCAGCGGAGCTGCCCTCTCCCACAAGTGGAGAGGGCACAACAATGCGCATCGCGCTTGTTTCGACGAGGAGAACTGCGGCTTCACCCTCTCCCCTTGTGGGAGAGGGTGGCTTCGCGGAGCGAAGCCGGGTGAGGGGTTCTCTCCGCGTACGAGGTGTCGCGAGAGGAGGAGCACGTCCCTCACACCCGCATCGGCATCAGCACGTACAGCGCGCTCTTGTCGTCGCGGTCCTGCACCAGGGTCGGCGAGCCGGGATCGGCGAGCCTCAAGGTCGCGACGTCGCCTTCGATCTGCGCGGCGATGTCGAGCAGGTAGCGGGAGTTGAAGCCGATATCGAGGACGTCGGAGGCGTATTCGACCTCCAGCTCTTCGGTCGCGCTGCCGGAATCCGGATTGGTCACCGACAGCACCAGCTTGCCCGGCGAGAGCGACAGCTTGACCGCCCGCCCGCGCTCGCTGGAGATCGTGGAGACGCGGTCGACCGCGTTCTCGAAATCCTTCTTGTCGACGACGAGCTCCTTGTCGTTGTTCTGCGGGATGACGCGGCCGTAATCGGGGAAGGTGCCGTCGATCAGTTTCGAGGTCAGCACGACGTTCCCGATGGTGAAGCGGATCTTGGCCTGCGACAGCTCGATCGTCATCTCGGCCTCGGTGTCCTCGATCAGACGCTGCACCTCGCCGACGGTCTTGCGCGGCACGATCACGCCGGGCATGCCCTCGGCGCCCTTGGGCTGCACCAGGTCGAGCTGGGCGAGGCGGTGGCCGTCGGTGGCGACGCCGCGCAGGGTCGCGGCCTTGGCCGTGCCGGCGGCGTGCAGATAGATGCCGTTGAGGTAGTAGCGCGTCTCCTCGGTCGAGATCGCGAACTGGGTGCGGTCGATCAGCCGCTTGACGTCCTTGGCGGCGAGCGAGAACGAGTGCGACATGTCGCCCGCGGCCAGATCCGGGAAATCGTTCTCCGGCAGCGTCTGCAGCGTGAAGCGCGAGCGGCCGGCGCGGATCGCGAGCACCGCCCGGTCGCCGTCGGCCTCCAGCACGATCTGCGAACCATCCGGCAGCTTGCGCACGATGTCGTAGAACATGTGCGCCGGCACGGTGGTGGAGCCGGCGGTCGCGGTTTCCGCCGGCAGCGTCTCCGTCACCTCGAGGTCGAGGTCGGTCGCCTTCAGCGACAGTTTCGCGTTTTCGGCGCGGACCAGCACGTTGCCGAGGATCGGAATCGTGTTGCGGCGCTCGACCACGCGGTGGACATGGCCCAGCGACTTCAGGAGTTGCGCGCGTTCGACCGTAACCTTCATTGCACTACTCGCCCGATCCCCAGATGAAAAAGCCGGACGGCCGAGAAGCCCGCCGCGGCACCGCAAGGCCCCAAAAGCTGAGGCCATCCCGCCGATATGACCAAAGCCGTCAGGGTCGCGCAAGGTGGCGCGGAAAGCCATCCGTTTCAAGGGATTGGGCGGCAGTTCCCCACGATTTACCGATGTTTCGTGCCGAAGCGCGACGTGCCGGTTGGCGGCGAACTCCGTCTCCGGGCGTCATGGCCGGGCTTGTCCCGGCCACCCACGTCTTGCGCTGCTGGACCGGGAACGTGGGGATGCCCGGGACAAGCCAAAGGAAAAGCCCGGGCATGACGACATCCCATGACGATATCCCATGTGGCCCAGGCGCTTATTCCTGAAGCTGGCGCTTCAGCGACTCCACTTCCTCGGACAGCGCGGTGTCCTTGGAGACCAGCGCCTCGATCTTGCGCACCGCGTGCAGCACGGTGGTGTGGTCGCGTCCGCCGAAGCGGCGGCCGATCTCGGGGAGCGAGCGCAGGGTCAGCGTCTTGGCGAGATACATCGCCACCTGCCGCGGGCGGACCACGTTGGCGGTGCGGCGCGAGGAGAGCAGGTCCGAGCGGCTGACATTATACTGCCGTGCCACCACGCGCTGGATGTCCTCGATCTTGATCCGCTTGGGCTCCTGCGGCCGGACCAGGTCGCGCACCTCGTGCTCCGCCATCTCCAGCGTCACCGGCCGGTTGTTGAGCTTGGAATGCGCGAGCAGGCGGTTGATCGCGCCTTCGAGGTCGCGGCCGTTATGGGTGATGGTGCGCGCCAGATATTGCAGCACCTCCTCGGGCACTTCGAACGTCGCATGATGGGCGCGGGCGGCGGCGACGCGCGACTTGAGGATGCCGTGGCGCAGCTCTTCGCCGAGCGAGCCCATCTCGACCACGAGGCCCCCGGCCAGCCGCGAGCGCACGCGGTCATCGAGGCTTTCGAGGTCGGACGGCGGACGGTCGGCCGCGATCACGACCTGGCGGCCTGCGTCGATCAGCGCGTTCAGCGTGTGACAGAACTCGGCCTGCGTCGACTTGCCCTGCAGGAATTGAAGATCGTCGATCACGAGCACGTCGATGCCGCGCAGTGCTTCCTTGAAGGCGAGCGCCGTCTGCGTCTTCAGCGCGGCGACGAAGCCGTACATGAATTTTTCCGCGGTGAGATAAAGCACCTTGCGCTCGTTGCCGGAATTGCCGGCCCAGGTCACGGCCTGGAGCAGATGCGTCTTGCCGAGGCCGACGCCCGCATGGATGTAGAGCGGATTGAACATGACGGGATCGCCGCGTCGCCCTTCGGCGACCTGGCGCGCGGCGGCATGCGCCAGCGTGTTGGAGCGGCCGACGACGAAGCTCGCGAAGGTCAGGCGCGGATCGAGCGGCGAGCCGCCGAGCGCGTCGTGGTTGGCCGAGACCGGCGCGATTGCAGTCGAGCGAAGCTCCGGCGCCGGCGCGCGGCGCGCCTCGATCGGCGCGGGCGTTTCCTTCGGCTGCACCGCCGGGCGCACGGCGGATCGGACCGTGAGATCGATGCGATGCACTTCCGGCATCTCGGCCTGCCAGCACGACAGCACGCGCTCGGCATAATGGGCCTGGATCCAGCTCTTCAGGAATCGGGTCGGCACCGAGAGCCGCACGCTCTCATCCTGCACGCCTTCCAGATCCATGCGTGCAAACCAGCTCGTATAGACGTCTTCGCCAACGCTTGAGCGCAGCCGACCCTTCACGCGTGACCAGCGATCCTGTTCCATTGTCATCGTCAGAAAACTTCTCTTGAGAGATATAGTTGCGTTGTGAGCGCCAAGCAGGGTTCCTGCCACGGTCCCTAACGTGGCGCGACCTCGAGCGAGTTCATCGTCGGGCATGGCTCGACCGTTCGGCGGGAATGCCGCGTCCGATCAGCGATGTCAGAGATGGAGGGGTCGCGAGGTCAGCGCGTACTCGGCGCTCCGTCACACGCGGGAGGCTGGAGATCCGACGGAGCTGGAACGGCATCGATTGAGTGGGAAACGTGTTTCAATACCGCGTTGAGTCCGTAAGACATGATACCTCCCCGTCCTGCCGTGATCGCTCACGACAAGGTCCTGCGTGTCCTGAAGACAACCGCGCCGTACTCCTGTCGCGGATGTCTGCCCAATGTACTGGTCGTCCGCTCGACTTCGCCACCTTGCGTGCCGGGGTAGTTTGCGACGTCTCTCTTGTGCGCCTTGCGCGAGGCGGGAAGATCCCGCTTGGAGACGTTCAGACAAAAATCTACCATTCCCATATTGCTATGGGTTTTGAACCGACATCGCTTTTTGAAGCGTCGCCTACGTGCACACCGCCGCCGATTTGCACGCTCGCCCCGTTTCCTAAACCGCGCTGGTCTGAAGATCGTGGGCGCCGCTGACGACTTAAGGAATACACTAAGCGGAAAGACTCGCAACGAAATTGATTCACAGTCGATCGATCAAAAAACTTGACCAGCGTTAACGTCGCGCGAGACTTGTTCACAGGCTCCGTAGCAAGTTTTTGGATTCGTGCACAGAATCGAGAGCGCCGCGCCTGGTGTGACAATTTTCAGTCGCGGCCGATTTTTTTTTACAAAAGCGTCACGCACCTGACGCGCGAACGAATTTTCCAAATGCTTGTCGCTGCTATGTTGATAAGTGATTATTGAGTCACTGCTTTTCGGGACTCGTTTGGAAGGGTAACTCCACCGCCACACACGTTCCGGTGAATTACGGTGTGCAGAACTCTCCGGACGGCTCGGATTTAATTCGAGCCCTGAAGCACAGGGGTTTTTGCAACGCAGTGAAGTCTCCACTGTTGCAGAGCTTCGGCAGGTGGAACTACGGAACGAACAATAACGCACGATGCAGATCGTCCGGGCGAAGATCGAGCTTCGCGCGACGGCTTGCGCAATGTGACAGGCAACAAAAAAGCCCGGCGCAATGCCGGGCCGTTTGACGCGCTGATCGGGTCGACCGATCAGATGATGCTGCGAACTACTTCGCGAGCTTGGCGATCTGCGCGGTGAGGCGCGAGACTTTGCGGCTGGCGTTGTTCTTGTGAATGATATTGCGCTGGGCGGCGCGCATCAGGGCGGGCTCGGCCGTCGCGAGGGCCTTCACGGCAGCGGCGCGATCGCCGGTCTTGATGGCTTCCTCGACGGTGCGCACGGCGCCGCGCATCTGGGTGCGGCGCGATTTGTTGACGGCAGTGCGGCGGGCGATCTTGCGCGTCGCCTTCTTGGCGGAAGTGGTATTGGCCATGGTCTCAATGTCCTTTGCGGGTACCGGTCGCGTCTTGGTCGGGTAGCGCCGGCTTGCTTGACCGCGTAATCGACGCTCGGATTTAGGGTGTTCGGTTGCTGGGCCGTTCCCGGAGCATGAGCGACGGCCTTACGGCTGTCTCTGAGGCTCCAAGGAGTCTTCAAGCTCGCGAGAGTCTTGAAGCTCAAGGCGCCTGCAACTGCTCAAAGAACAGCGGCGGCAGGATTGCGCCCACCGCCAGTTGGCGCCCTTATAGAGAGGGTCTTTGGCACCGTCAACGCTTTAGGGGGCTGGAATCCGGCGTTGGCGGCCTGGAGGGGTGCCGTAACGCCCTGAGGAGGTTGAATTTCTGCCGTCGCCCGGCTATTGGCTGGCAACGTTCCCAGAGGTCGCCCGGTCGGACGGCCAGCGCAGGTGAGGCATGATCCGCGGCTTCTTCCGAATGATAGGGCTGTTGCTGCTCGCCGGCGGGTTCATCTTCATGGTCTATGACGGCGCCCGCTGGGTGGCCGACCAGACCCTCAGATTCACCCGGTTCGGCCAGTTCTGGAACGATATCAATCAGGCCAGCCAGTCGGCATTCCGCACCTGGGTGGAGGCCAAGGCGCCCTGGCTCTGGAGCTCCGTGATCCGCCTGGTGCTGGAGCAGCCGGTCTTCGCCGTGCTCGGTATTCTGGGCATCCTGCTGATGATCCTGTTCCGCCCCCGCAAGCCGCTGATCGGCTATTCTCGGGATTGAGGCCTGGACTGGCAGCCGCGTAACAAGGCTGCCCCTTGCCGCGTAGATGGCTATATTCCCACTTGTTCGCGAGCACGCCGCCTGAGCGCCAGGTTTCCCGCTTTGCTCGAGCGGCGGATGGCTCGTCCCGGAGATCCAATCATGCTGTTCATGCGCAAGACGACCGCATTGCCGAGTGCCGCCGAAGCACTGCCCGGCCGTGCAGAGGCCATCCCGACCGCGACCACCCATTTCGTCAACGGCGCCAGGCTGAAGCCGCCTTATCCCGCCGGTCTCGAGCAGGCCGTGTTCGGGCTCGGCTGCTTCTGGGGTGCCGAGCGCAAATTCTGGGAGCTCGGCGATGGCGTCCACGTGACTGCCGTCGGCTACGCCGGCGGTCACACGCCGAACCCCACCTATGAGGAAGTCTGCTCGGGCCGCACGGCCCACACCGAAGTGGTGCTGTTGGTGTTCGATCCCAAGAAGATTTCCTACGAGACGCTCTTGAAGACGTTCTGGGAGAGCCATAACCCGACGCAGGGAATGCGCCAGGGCAACGACGTCGGCACGCAATATCGAAGCGCGATCTACACCTATTCCGACGCGCAGAAGAAGGCGGCCGAGGAGTCGAAGGCGCTCTATCAGAAGGCGCTTGCCGCCAGGGGCCTCGGCGCCATCACCACCGAGATCGCCCCCGCCGGCGAGTTCTATTTCGCCGAGGACTACCATCAGCAATATCTGGCGAAGAATCCCGCCGGCTATTGCGGCCTGGGGGGGACCGGCGTGTCCTGCCCGATCGGCGTCGGCGTCAGCGCGTAAGCCTGATCCAGACTCTTTGCACCTCTCCCGCTTGCGGGAGAGGTCGCATTGCATCGCAGAGGCAATGCGGGTGAGGGTTCTGCCCTCTGGTGAATGTTCCAACGTCGAGACACCCTCTCCCCCGTCCTCAAGCGCGGGAGGGAGTGTGCCGTGTCCTTGGTGCGCACCGCCGCAGCCTTCCCACTCAACGCTTTATTAACCATAACCGGTGCATCACTGGAGCTGTCTCGTTTCGAGGGATAGGTCCGGTGCCGGTTGCACGCGCGTTTCGATGGTCGAACTTAGCTGTGTCTTTGGCCGCGTCCGCCGCGCTTGCCCTTGGCGGCTGCATGCAGACCGCCGCTCCCGTCGCAGTGATGCAGCCGCGCGCCGATCTCGACTCCATGGCCTATGGCCAGCCCTATAGCGCCCCGCAACCGGTCTTCGTCAGTGACGGTGGCGGCGCCATCGGCGCGCTGCGCAACTCCTTTGCACCTTCGCCTGCGCCCATGCCGGTCGGCTATGCCGCGCCGATGGTGGTGCGCAATGGCGCCTCCTACCATCTTGACGCCGGTGACAAGCTTCGCGTCGTTGTCTACGGCCAGGAAGGTCTCACCAACAGCTATGCGATCGACGCCGGCGGCTCCATCACCATGCCGCTGATCGGCGCCGTGCCCGCCCGCGGCCGCACCACGGCTGGCCTTGCCGGCGAGATCGCCGCACGTTTGCGCAACGGCTACATCCGTGAGCCCTCGGTCGCGGTCGAGATCGAGGCGTATCGCCCGTTCTTCATCCTCGGCGAGGTCCTCGCGCCCGGCCAATATCCTTACGTGCCGAACATGACGGTCGAGAGCGCGGTCGCCATCGCCGGCGGCTTCTCGCCGCGCGCCAAGCGCGACATGGTCACGGTCACGCATACCGAGAACGGCGGCGCCATGCGCGCCGTGGTGCCGCTCGGCACCCCCCTCAGTCCCGGCGACACCGTGTTCGTCGGCGAGCGCTGGTTCTAGCTCTCTCCCTCACTTCCGTCATTCCGGGGCGCGCCTCTTGGCGCGAGCCCGGAATCCATCGCGCCACCAACTCCGTCGCCGGATGGATTCCGGGCCTGCACCGCTTCGCGGCGCATCCCGGAATGACGCCCGAGACAGTCGCGCTATCTATCCCAAATGCGTTGCGAAGAACTCCATGCTGCGCGGCCAGGCGATGTCGGCGCTGGCCTTGTCGTAGCTCGCCCGCTCGTCGCAATGGAAGCCGTGCTGGGCGCCCGGATAGACGAAGACCTCGACGTCCGGCCGTTTCGCCTTGATGGTCTCGACATCGGTGAGGGGAATGCCGGCATCCTTCTCGCCGAAATGCAATTGCGTCGGCACCTTCGGTGTCTCCTCGGCAAAGCGCACGACCGCGCCGCCGTAATAGCCGATTGCGGCCTTCAGCCCCGACAGCCGCGTCGCCGCGACGAAGGCGATGCTGCCGCCGAGACAGAATCCGATGATGCCGACGGGACCAACGCTCCTGGCTGCATCGATCGCGGCTTGCGTGTCGCGCAGCATCGCGGCCCAATCCGGGCTGGCCACGAACTTGCGCGCTTCCGCAATCTCGTCGGGCGAATAGCCCGACTGGAAGTTCGGTGACGTCCGGTCGAAGATCGACGGCGCGATCGCGACATAACCTTCCTTCGCCAGCCGGTCGCAGACCGACCGGATGTGGTGATTGACGCCAAAGATCTCCTGGATCACCACCACCGCGCCCTTGGGGCTGCCCGAGGGATCAGCGCGATAGGCGCCGAATTGGAAATTGTCGGAGGCCGTCAGCCTGATGTCCTGTCCCACGCGAATTGTCCTTGTTGGCTATTTCGAACTCTCATCTCTCCCCTCATCCCGAGGAGCGCGCCCGCGCGCGTCTCGAAGGATGAAAGGCCGAGAAGCAGCAGCGAGGCCTTCATCCTTCGAGACGCTTGCTTCGCAAGCTCCTCAGGATGAGGAGCAATACTCACTCCCACATCCAGTTCTCGCCGTAATCCTCCTTCCATCCTGCCAGCCGTCCGTGACGGAATTGCAGGAACAGGCGGTGACGGTAGGGGATCAGGCCGCTGCCGCCGATGTTGCGAAGCGCGAGATAGATCTCGTTGCCGGGACGGCCGCGAACGTATTGCAGCGGCTGGCCGAGGGCGCGCGCGGTCTGCTCGGCATCCATCCCGAAGGCGAGCGGCGTGTTGTTCGACAAGGTGGCGACGAAAGGCTGGCGTGGCGGAACCACGCCGAACGGTTCGGCCTGCGCAGATATCGACAGCAACATCGCGCCCCCAGCCAGCATCATCAGCTTCATCGCCTGCGTCCTTGCTTGATCGACCTATGCCGGCAAGTTCTTCAGGAAAGGCACGACCGCGTCAACAAATGCCTTGGGCTGATCGATGTTGACCGCGTGTCCGGCCGCGGGGATCACGACCTTTTGTGCGCCGGGGATCTTTGCCGCCATGTAGTCGGACGCGGCGAGGAACGGCGTGTCGTCGGCGCCGACCACGATCAGCGACGGCACCGTGATGTCGGGCAGCAGTTCGATGACGCGCGCATCGCGCTGGGTCAGCATGCCGCGCGCGGCAAGCGCCAGCCCTCTGGCGTTGCGATGGCTGGCGGTGGCGCGCTCGCGCGTCGCCGATCTCAGCATCTCGAGGCCTTCGCGGTCGAGCCTGTCAGCGGTCGCAAGCGCCCGCGCGTTCCAGGCCTCGCGCGCGTCGTCCTTCTTGAAGCCCGGTCCGGTATCGATGATCAACAGCGCGCGGGCGCGCTCCGGGTGTGCGCGATAGAACGCGAGCGACATGTAGCCGCCGAGCGAGAGGCCGCCGATGATGGCGCGCTCGGCGCCGACCGCATCGAGGATCGCCGCCATGTCGCCGACAGTCAGCGCTTCGCTGTATGCGCTCGGATCATCGGGATAGTCGGACTGGCCGTGTCCGCGCATGTCCCACAAGATCAGCTTGTGATCCTTCGCGAGCGCATCGACCTGCCCATGCCACATCGCCGAGGTCGAGGAATAGCCGTGGGTGAGCAGCAACGGCGGGCCCTCGCCATGGACTTCGTAATAGATCCCGACGCCGTCACGTTCGATCCTCGGCATGGATTTCTTCCCTCTTGTTTTATTATTGCCGCGTCGGCCGTCGTTCTCCGCGCGCCGGACTCTCTCAATCTGCCGACAAAGGAATACCCCATCCCGCGCCTCACGCCACCCCTCCCGGCACGATCGAGAGTGAGAAAATTCCTTTTGTCATCAATGACATCCCTACTGTGCATGGGGTTGTTTTCGACTTTTGATGCGAACCGCCCATCAGCGAATTCCGTCAAATTGTCTGTAATTCCCGAAGGTTCCATTGAGCACGCCTCTTAAGGCCCGGAGAACCGGATCCGTCTTAGGCTGACGCCAAATCCAGTCCCGTGCTTTGGGGAAGCCATGAACGCCTCAGCCAAACCCGCCGCCAAACGCCGGCTTCTGCTCGCCTCCGACCGGAGCGACGGCAGCAGCGAGCTCGCCAGCATCTTGAAGGCGGTCGGCGACGTGTCGACGGTGACGACGGAGGCTATCCCCGATCAGCCGGCGCGCGATCTCTCCGGTCTCGTGGTCGACATCAACCTGCGTTCGCCCGAGAGCGTGCAGCGGGTCCGCAACAAGCTGCGCGGCGATGCCTATCGTTCGATGCCGCGGCTGTTCGTGCTCGCAGACGCCCTGCATCACGGCACCATGCAGGCCTGGGCATTAGGGGCCACCGACACGATCGCGCGTCCGCTCCAGCCCGAGGCCATCCTTCAGCGCATCCGCGCCGCCTTCCCGGACACTGCCGCCTATGACGCGACCGATCGCGGCAAGACGCTCAACCGCGGCGTCGAGGCGGCGCACGCGGTGCTGGCCAAGATGTTCGAGAAGCTGCCGCTCGGCGTGCCCCTGACCTTCGACGACGTCATTGCGGCCGAGAGCAAGATCCTGAAGGCGATCAAGCATTCCTCGCTGCGTGAATGGCTCACCACCGTCGGCTGCCACCATGTCGGCAGCTATCGGCACTGCCTGTTCGTCACCGGCTTCGCCGTCGCCTTCGCGCAGCATCTCGGCATGCGCGAGGACGACCAGCGCCGCCTGACCCGCGCCGCGCTGCTGCACGACGTCGGCAAGGCCTTCGTTCCGGTCGCGCTGCTCGACAAGCCGGGCAAGCTCACCGACGAGGAGATGGCCGAAGTTCGCGAGCATCCGCGCCGCGGCTACGACGCGCTGGCCGAGCAAGGCGGCTTCCCGCCGGAGATGCTCGACGTCGTGCTGCATCACCACGAATTCCTCGATGGCTCCGGCTATCCGAACGGCCTGTCGTCGAACCAGATCAGCGACATCGTGCGCTTGACGACGATCGTCGACATCTACGCCGCCCTGGTGGAGAAGCGCGCCTATCGCATGCCCTTCACTCACTCGCGTGCGTTCACGATGATGGAAGGCATGGGCGCCAAGCTCGACCAGCAGCTGCTGCAGGCGTTCAGGCCGGTGGCTCTGGGATCTTTCTAGGACGCCGATCGCTCTGACCTCGCCATTGCGAGGAGCTCGCGACAAGATTGCGTAGCAATTTTGCGCTGTAGCGACGAAGCAATCCAGACTGCTTCCGCGGAGGAAAATTGGATTGCTTCGCTTCGCTCGCAATGACGGGTCGAATAGTGTTTGCGTCTAACCCACCATCTTCCGCAACTCCGCCTTCGCGACCTTCTCCAGCGTCGAGCGCGGCATGTCGTCGACCAGCCTGACCTCGCGCGGCACCTTGAAGTCGGCGAGGCCGGCGCGGCAGGCGGCCATCACACGATCCTGCAGATCGGGGGCGGCGCCGGCGACGCCGCCCTGCGGGATGATGAAGACGACAGGCACTTCGTCCAGCATCGGATGCGTCTTCGCCACCACCGCCGCCTCGCGCACGCCGGGCACGAGGGCGACCACCTGCTCGATCTCGGAGGCCGCGACGTTCTCGCCGCCGACCTTCAGCATGTCCTTGGCGCGGTCGCCGAACTTGATGTAGCCGTTCGCAAGCCGCTCGACGCGGTCGCCGGTGAGAAAGAAGCCGTGCTCGTCGAAGCTCTCGCGCGTCGCCTTCTCGTTGTGCAAATACTCGGCGAACAGCGACAGGCCGGGAATGCCCCTGATCGCGAGATTGCCGGTTCCGCCGACCTCGGTCGGCCGTCCGTCATCGTCGGTGATGCGGATCTGATATTCCGGCGCGGCGCGGCCGATCGACATCGGAATGTTGGGCTGATCGACCTCGCCGACGATGCCGTGGGTGATGGTCTCGGTCATGCCCCACCAGCCGATCATCTTGATGCCGAAGGCGGCGAAGGCCGGCGGCTCGTTGATCGCCGTGCCCCACAGGCGGAATTTGTGGTCCTTCGGGATCTCCTGCTCGAGCAGGGCCTTCATGCAGAACGGAATGGTCGAGGTCCAGGTCGCGCCGTGCTCGCGCGCGACGCTCCAGAACCGGCTGGCGGAGAAGCGCGGCTGGATCACGCAGGAGCCGCCGACCCATAGCGTCGCCAGCATCGAATAGGCCAGCGCGTTGGTGTGGAACAGCGGCAGATAGGTCTGGTGCACGTCGCCCGCATGCAGGTCTTCATGCGCCGCGTTGATCTTGGCACCCCACAGCGCGTTGGCGTGGGTCCACAGCACCGCCTTCGGCCGCGACGTCGTGCCGGAGGTGTACTGCACGCTGCATGGCGCGAGCGGATCGGCGGCGCGCCTGGGACGATCGGCGCTGTCGGCGAACAGGGACTCGAAACTGTCGCCGCGCGAGACCGCCTGCGCCGGCGCCGCGCCGGCATCGTGTGAGGTCACCGCCAGCCAGCGGATGTTGCGGCAGTTCTGCGCGACGATCTCCGCATAGGCCGGCTGGGTGATCGCGGCGACCGCGCCGCAATGATCGGCGAAATATTCGATCTCGGCCGGCGCCGACCGGGTGTTGGTGGTCACCGCGATCGCGCCGAGCTCGACGCAGGCGAACCAGGCCAGCATCGCCTCGATGCAATTGTCCAGATGAATGAGCACGTATTCGCCGGGCTTGACGCCTCGCCGGGCCAACCCTGCCGCGAGCGAACCGACGCGCCCGTGAAACTCGCCGTAGCTCCAGTGCCGCGCCGGTGCGTCGAACGGCGCCCAGATCAGGAACGGATGTGAGCTGCGCACCTCGGCGCGCATCCTCAGGAGCCAGGGCACGTCGAGCCCGTCGAAGGGGCCCACGATTCCGGCGGCGGTTTCTCGGATAGCCATGCGTCCTCCCGTGCAGCCTGCATCTTGCTGGCGGCTGCCTTTTGTTTATTGCGTCTTCCTGCCACCGGATGGCGCGCGGCGCAAATCTGGGGGCGTATGTTGTCCGCGCTCCCTCGGCCGTCATTGCTTCGTCGCAACAGCGCAAAATTGCTACGCAATTTTGTCGCGAGCTCCTCGCGATGACGGTGTTTGGGGCGGGCGGTGCGGTCCTATCGGACTCAATCCTCGTAAGACGATATCTCGATCAGGCTGCCGTCGGGATCCCTGCAATAGACCGAGCGCAGCGTGCCGCGGGCGCCCTGCCTCGGGCCGGGGCCTGCCTCAATGGCGACGCCGTGTGCCCGCAAATGCGCCACCACCTCGTCCGGTGTGGCCGAGGTGAGAAAGCACAGATCGTCGCTGCCGGCGGTTGGATGGTCGGCGGTGAACCACTCCACCTTGTCGGCGTCGCGTTGGCGGACGTTGATCTTCTGGTTACCAAACACGAGCGAGGTCCGCGGCGCTTTGCCGCCGCCGGGATCGAGCACCTTGACTTCCATGCCCAGGATCTTGCGGTACCAGTCCGCAGTCGCCGCGACGTCGGCGACATTGATCACGAGATGATCCAGGGCGTGAACCTTGACCGGCATGTCTCATCCTTTCGTCGTGATATGCCCCACGCACTTTCAGCCTGCGGCAAGCTTTGTTACAACCGCGTCGACGTGCCTTTCAAGCTATCGCTTTCAATAACAACACTGGGAGAACCCTCGAGATGATCACTCGCCGTACCGCGCTGGGCCTGCTCGCCGCCAGTCCGCTTGCAGCCACCCCGCTGTCGAAGGCTCTTGCCGCCGATTATCCGGCGCGTCCGGTGAAATGGGTGGTCGGCTATCCGCCGGGCGGGGCCACCGACATCCTGGCGCGGCTGCTCGGCCAGCGGCTCTCGGAAAAGCTCGGACAGCAATTCGTGGTCGAGAACAAGCCGGGCGCCGGGAACAACATCGCGACCGAATCGGTCATCAATGCCGAGCCCGACGGCTACACGCTGCAGCTGGTCAATCCGGCCAACTACATCAACGCCTCGCTCTACAAGAATCTCAAGTTCAACTTCGTGAACGACATCGCGCCGGTCGCCTCGTTCCAGCGCGTTCCGAACGTGATGACCGTCAGCAAGGACGTGCCGGCCAAGAACGTCGCCGAGTTCATCGAATATGTGAAGGCCAATCCCGGCAAGGTGAACATGGCCTCGTCCGGCAACGGCACCTCGGTGCATCTGTCCGGCGAGATGTTCATGGCCATGACGGGTTGCAAGATGCAGCACGTGCCTTATCGCGGCGCGGCGCCCGCGATCACCGACATGCTCGCCGGCCAGGTGCAAGTGATCTTCGACAACATGCCTTCGATCATCCAGCACATCCGATCCGGCTCGCTTCGCGCGATCGGCGTCACCACCACGGAACGCTCGCCGCAGCTGCCCGACGTGCAGCCGATCGCCGACACCGTGAAGGGGTATGAGGCGAGCGCGCTGTTCGGCATGGGCGCGCCCAAGAACACGCCCAAGGAAATCATCGCCAAGCTCAACGCCGAGGTGAACGCGGTGCTCAAGGAGCCCGA
Organism: Bradyrhizobium sp. CCH5-F6; assembly: GCF_001556045.1. Lineage (GTDB taxonomy): Bacteria > Pseudomonadota > Alphaproteobacteria > Rhizobiales > Xanthobacteraceae > Bradyrhizobium. The sequence continues at coordinate 23,126 of NZ_LSIC01000055.1, read as the reverse complement.
CATGGCCAAGCGTCTGGTCGAGCTCGGCGGCGAGCCGCGCGCGCAGACGCCCGAGGCGTTCGGCGAGGAGATCAAGGCCGAGACCGAGAAGTGGAGGAAGGTCGTCGAGTTCGCCGGCCTGAAGGTCGAATAGGCAGGATAGCAACCTTGGGGCCTTGCCGGCGTTCTCCGGAGGTGACTTCACTCTTGAGACGTCCGGCAAGGAGCACGCAGATGCGCAAGGCAATGCTCGCAATGATCGCGTTGGCTGGATTGGGTGTCGGCAGCTTTGCCGGTATCGGTCCAGCCGCGGCTTATGATTATCCCTGGTGTGCGCAGGGCAGGGGCTACGGCTACCCCGGTGAATGCGCCTACCGGACCTTGCAGCAATGTCAGGCCAGCGTCTCCGGACGCCTGCTGACCTGCGGGGTCAATCCGCGCGCGGCGTATAATCAGCAGCGGTCGTCGCGGCGGTATCGAAATGACTACTACGCGCCCTACTAGGGACGCGAGGAGCTTCACGAACCGGATAACGTGACTTGACGGGCCTGGTTTAAAAGGACGCTCTGTCCTCATTGCAGTGGAGGACGGACCGTGACCAGGACTCAACTCGTTTTGGCGGCGCTGGCTGCCACCATGGTCGCAGGCTTTGCCGGCATGACGCCGGCTATGGCCCGCGACTATCCCTGGTGCGCCCAGGGCGGCGAGTACGACTATCCCGGCGAATGCGCCTACAGCACCTATGAACAATGCCAGGCCAGCGTCTCCGGCCGGCTGCTGTTCTGCGACCGCAATCCTCGTTTTGCCTACGGCCAGGTGCAGTCGCCGCAACCGCGGCCGCATCGCCGCGCAAGGCCTGTGGCGCCGTATTGAGAGCTGACCGATGTCGTGCCGCGGATGCAGGCGGAGCTACCGCTTCGCGTCCGCCTGCTCGGTCGCGTTGCACGAGATCAGCATCGTATACGGCCGGGCGTTGGCGGCGATGTCGGTGGTCTTGAGCTCGCCCTTTGGTTCGGCGGTCTGATACGGCACCACGGAATTGTCGAGGAAGTCGCGCAGCACGCCGGTCTTGATGGCGAAGTTGATGTTCTCGGGAATGTTGCCGGTCGCCACGGCGATACGGAGCGCGTCGACCTTTCCGGTGACGACACCCACGATCTGGCCGGTGGCATCGAACAGCGGGCCTCCACTATTGCCGGGCTGAACGGGCGCGCTGATCTGAAGGAAGCGGGTGTCGTTGCGCATGCCGCTGAGCGAGCTCACGATCCCCGTCGTCACGGTGAAGTCCGAGGTCAGCATTCCATGGTAGGGAAAGCCGATCGCGACGACGGAATCACCGGAGCGGATCGAGCGGTCGCGGATTCGAGCAAAGTCCTTGAACGCGGTCGTCGAAGGCGCCTGCAGCAAGGCGAGATCGTTGTTGGCGTCGCTGGACACGACACGCAACGTGATCGCGGCCTCGCCGGTGAGATTGCCCTTGATGTCGGCGCAACCGCTGATCACGTGGTTGTTGGTGACGATGTGCCCGTTCGCGCTGACCACGAAGCCAGTGCCGCTTTTTGATCTGGCCGTCCTGCTGCCGGCTGCCGGCGGCGCCTGCTTGTCGGGGGCGGCCTGCGGCTTGGCGGCCACCTTGGTGAAATCACCGGCCTTGCTGAGCCCGTCGGCTTTAACTTTGGTGACGCAATTGGCCAGCGCCGCGATCACAGGACCGGTTGAGGTCAGGTCGAAATTCAGCACGGTGCGGCCGCTCGTTGCGACCATCAGGCTGGCCTTCTGAAACGTACGTACGACGTTGGCTGGCATCACGGATGTGAGCATGTTCGGCTGATTGGCAGTGGCGAACAGCCTCGCCTGCTCCTGCCCGTCAAAGATGACGTCGATCGCGGCGTTCTCGCCCTGCTTGAAGCGGTAATTGGGGCTGGCGAAACCCAGCGACCAGATGCCGGCAGCATTATAGCCGACGACGAGGATGACGCCGTTCGCATAGGGCGTCGTCGCCGCGCAATGTGAGAAAGCGCCGGTTTCGTCATTGCTGAAGGCTCCGCCGATCCAGTTGCCGACATGGATGGTGCCGAAAGGCCCCGCCGCATGGACGAGCCCGGCGAGCATCGCCTGGAAAACAAACGCAACGCAAAACGACTTAAGCCACATACCCAGCCCCCGGGACGCTTTTGGAGCCATCTTATCCGCGGGGCCGTCTGGCGCGCAACCGCCAGTTGTCTGCTTGGCCGATCCGGTTGCCTGCGACTTCGGGCTTGCTTTTACTTTGCAGCGCCATATACTTTGCAATACAAAGTAACGGCGCGTAATCCCGGGAAACACGACTGAAGCGAGGTTTTGGCGTTGCCGATGCGCGATCTCGACAAGGCGCTGGCCGATATCGTGGCGATCCGCAGCCAGATTGCGGCCGGCACCGCGTTCCGCGGCTACGGCCCGGCGACGATGGCGGCGACCGGCGCGGTCGCGCTGCTTACTGCGATCCTGCAGGTCTGGCTGCTCGACGATCCCACCGGCGAGCCGCTCGGCTTCTTCATCGGCTGGTTCATTGCCGCCGCGCTCTCGGGCCTGATGATCGGGATCGAGATGCGCGCACGCTCGCGCCGTCATCATTCCGGCCTCGCCGATGCGATGATCCATCAGGCGGTCGAGCAGTTCCTGCCCGCCGGCGTTGCCGGCGTGCTGCTGGCGGTGGTGATGTGGAAGTTCGCTGCCGAGACGCTGTGGCTGTTGCCCGGCCTCTGGCAGATCCTGGTGTCGCTCGGGATCTTCGCCTCGGTCCGCTCGCTGCCGCGCAGCGTTGCGCTCGCCGGCGCCTGGTATTTCGTGTCCGGCTTCATCGTGGTGGCGCTGGCGAGCCGGACTCACACGCTGTCGCCATGGACCATGGGCCTGCCCTTCGTGATCGGGCAGTTGGTGATGGCGGGCATTCTGCATTTCGCATCGGGAGACAATGATGTCGAAGACTGACAGCGCGCCCTTCTCCTATGAAGGGCTCGACCGCGTGATCCACGAGAAGGCGCGACTCGGGGTGCTGACCTCGCTGATGGCGCATCCCAAGGGGCTGGCATTCGGCGATCTCAAGCAGCTCTGCGGCCTCACCGACGGCAATCTCAGCCGGCACCTGGCGGTGCTCCAGGAGGCAGGCCTCGTCGAGGTGACCAAGGGCTACGAGGGCAACCGCCCGCACACGACCTGCCGCCTGACCAAGGCCGGCCGCCGCCGCTTCCTCGACTATCTCGCCGTGCTCGAGCGGCTGGTGCGCGACGCGGCGAAAGCCGCCGGCCGCGAGGCGCCGGCGCTCGGCCGCCTCGGTATCGTCTCGACCTGATCCTCCACTTTTTTGACCGGAGACTTTGCAATGCAAAGTGACATCGCCTCGCGCAACGAGAAGCTTCATGTCGGCATCATCATGGACGGCAACGGCAGATGGGCGACGCGGCGCGGCCTGTCGCGTATGCGCGGCCACGAAGCCGGCGTCGAGACCATCCGGCGCATCGTCGAGGCCGCGCCCAAGCAGGGCATCGGCACGCTCACGCTCTATGCTTTCTCCGCCGACAATTGGCGGCGGCCGAAGGCCGAGGTTGCCGCACTGATGACCTTGCTGCGCTTCTATCTCGCCAACGAGGTGCAGAGCCTGGTCAAGAATGGCGTACGCCTGACCGTCATCGGCCGCCGCGACCGTCTGCCCGAAGGCATCGCCACGGCCATCGCTCGCGCCGAAGAGGCCACCGCCGATGGCGGCACGCTGCATTTGCGCATCGCCGTCGATTACTCCGCGCGCGACGCCATCCTCAATGCCGCGGCGAAGGCGGCCGCGCTGACCAGCTTGACCCGCGAGGCCTTCTCGCAACTCGTCACCGGCGAAGCCGGCCTTCGCGACGTCGACCTCATCATCCGCACGTCCGGCGAGAAGCGGCTCTCGGACTTCCTGCTCTGGGAGGGCGCCTATGCCGAGCTTCACTTCACCGAGCGGATGTGGCCCGAATTCGACGCGGGCGACCTTGCCGCGGCGCTCGCCTCCTTCCACGGCCGCGAGCGCCGGTTCGGCGGTCTTCAGGCGATCATGCCTGAGGAGGTGCCCTCACTGTCACGGGTATGACGCCAGCATGAAGTAGCGAGCTTTCTCAGCCATGTCCCGGCCTCGGCGGCAGGAAGTCCCCATCTGGCAAAGTGACTGCCATGTTCGTCATACGCGCATTGATTTGCGCCTGGCACGGATCCTGCTCTAATCTCCCACGATGCGGTGTCCGCAGCGATGGGAGCTTTCTGCGATGCGCGCGGTCCTGGACTATTGCACCGGCGGAACGGAGCGGCAGATTGCCGCCGGCACGATCATCGTCGCAGAGGGTGGCACCACCGGCCATCTCTACGTGCTGATGCAAGGCAAGCTCGAGGTGCTCAAGGGCGAGATGGTGGTCGCCACCGTCACCGAGCCGGGCGCTGTGCTCGGCGAGATGTCCGTGCTGCTCGGCCAGCCGCACACCGCAACCGTGCGGGCCTGCTCCGACGCTGTCGTCTACGAGTTCGAGGATGCTGCCTCGTTCCTCCAGAAGGAGCCGGGCGTGGCGCTGCTGATCGCAAAGATGCTGGCGCAGCGGCTCAACGTCGCCAACACCTATCTCGCCGATCTCAAGCGGCAATATGCCGGCCACGGCACGCATCTGGCCATGGTCGGCGAGGTCTTGCAGAGCATGATCAACCTTCCGCCGTTGGAGGTCTCGCCAGGATCGGATCGGGAATCCGATCCAAGAATGTGAGCCAGTCGGGCGGCGCCTCGATGGGCGCGGCCGGGCGCTTCAGGGGTGCATTCAGGTCGATCCACTGCGCCTCGCCGGCCGCGAGCCAGAACGCCTTGTCCGCATCGAGGTCCAGCACGATGTAAGCCGGCGGCCGGCCCGGTTGCAGGCCGGTGTTGAAGACCCAGGTCTGCCCCAGCCGGTCGAACCACGAGCCGCCGGTGATGAATGGCGACTGGTGCACATGGCCGGAGATCACCATCGACGGCTGGTGCTGCATGATCCATTGCACCAGTTCGACGTCGCCGAAGAAGCGCTTGCCGCCCCAGCTCGTCGGTGAATCCGCCGGCGGCGCGTGATGTGCCCAGATCAAGCGCCGCGGTCGGCCAGCCGCGGCGTCAGCGAGCTGCGCGACGATGCGCTGCTTCACCAGCGGCCCGTCCCACCATGGGCATACCACGAACATCGTGTCGCCGATGGTGAGGCTGTCGCCGTCGCAGGCGATCCCGAGCTCACGCACCTCCGAAATCCAGCGCGAGATCTTCTCGCCTTCCGTGTTGCGCTCGTCGAGATCGTGATTGCCGGAGCAGAGGATCACGCGGGTCTTCGCCGCAAGCAGCGCGAGGTACTTCTTCACCACCACGATCTGGGCACGAAAATCCACGATCGAGCCGATGTCGAGCGCATCGCCGGCGAAGATCACGAGGTCGAATTGCGGCGCCGCGCTGACCAGCCAGTCGAGCTGAGGCAGCGAATAGTGCAGGTCGGCCACGACCAGGCAACGCATCGAAAATCCGTTGGCAGGAGCTGAGAATGTCTGGGAATTCCGGACGTTATGAAGCAAGAAACGGACCAGCATGGGTCGCTGTCTTCGCGCCATCATCGCGAGGCTGGACCGGATCAATGAATTCTGATGTCTTGGCGCGTCCCGATGCGGATGTCCATATGACCCCTTTCAAGACCATTCGCGCCCGCGCCGAGAAACGCAAGGGCGGGCCCAAGGCGCTGGAAAAGCTGTTGCCGGCAAAGCCGGACCTCAAGCGGCTGGCCAAGCTCGGCGATGACCGTATCCTCGCCGAGATGACGAAACGGGTGTTCTGCGCCGGCTTTGCCTGGAGCGTGATCGATTCGAAATGGGACGGCTTTGAAGACGCCTTCCTGAATTTCCAACCGGCCGAGCTCACCTTCCAGCCCGAAGATTACTGGGACGGCCTGCTGCGCGACGCGCGCATCGTGCGCAACGGCGCCAAGATCATGTCGGTGCGCGACAATGCCGCTTTCGTCCAGGAGATTGCGAAGGAGCACGGCAGCTTCGGCAGGTTTCTGGCGAAGTGGCCTTCGTCGGACGAGATCGGCCTGCTAGATCTCCTCAACAAACGCGGCAGCCGTCTCGGCGGCAACACAGGTCAGATGCTGCTGCGCTTCGTCGGCTGGGACGGTTTCGTGACGTCCAGGGACGTCGTGGCTTGTCTCCGCGACGCAGGCCTCGACATTGCCGAAGAGGTCAAGTCGAAGGGCGATCTCGCCCAGGTGCAGGCGCAGTTCAACGCCTGGGCCGAGGAGACCGGCATGCCCTACACTTATCTGTCGCGCATCTGCGCGCTGTCGGTCGGCGAAAATCGCAGCGATCATTAGCTCAAGTGAAACCAGGGGAACAAAATGGCCAAAGCCTATTGGGTTGCCACCTACCGCGCGATCAAGAATCCCGATGCGATGGCGGCCTATGCCAACGTGTCGCGCCAAGCCATCGAAGCGGCGGGAGGTCGTGTCATCGCGCGCGGAATGCCGGCTGCTGTCTTCGAACTCGGCCAGATGGAGCGCGTGGTTCTCATAGAGTTTGACAGCGTCGAGAGCGCCAAGGCGGCGTATGCGAGTCCAGCCTATCAGAAGGCGCACGATCTGCTCGGAGACGGCGCCGACCGCGACATTCGGATCGTCGAAGCTGTCGAATAACGCGCTACTCGGCAGATCGTGTGCATCCTGTGGCGCTCCCGCGCCTTAAGCGCGGCGGATGAAACTCGTGGTCACGAATTGGATTCCTGAGGAACATTTGTGCGCAGCACCTGTTCGGGAATTTGAGCGAGGCGCATACCGGCGCAGGGAACGCCTGCCCTGGCTCATCTCAATGAAACCCGAATGATAGAACGGAGCAGCTCATGAAGCTCACATCCGAACAGGTGAAGCAGACCGTCAACCAGCTCGGCGCTCAGGTGCTGCCCGACGAGCATCCCGCCATGCCGCAGCTCAACAGCATGTTCGGCGATCACACCTTTTTCGTCGATGAAACGGGCCTCAAGGTCCTCGAGCCTACGCCGTCGCCCGGCGCCGATCGCCAGAGCGGCGAGGTCGTCAGCCTCGCCGATTGGGGCGATTCCGACCTGACTCGCCTGATGGCACACGAGCCCGAACCGACCGGCGTGATCGTGGTGTTCGAGCACGCGAGACATTGAGCGGCGATCGCAAATCGCCCTCACCGGTGGCGGGATCTGAGAATCCCGTCACCGCCAGTCGTCCACAGCCAACGCGCTGTCGCGCTTCCTGACGTGGTGACAGGTCGCTCGCAGCAATCATGCTTGGAGCGGGATCTCGATGGCGATACGGGTACCTGGGCCCCTCGTGCTCTCGAGTCGCAGGCGCCCGTTCAGCGACGAGGCCACCAGATTGAACGCGATGTGCAGCCCGAGGCCGGCATGACCACTCTCCCGGCTCGTCGTGACGAACGGATCGAAGATATGCGCCTGCAAGTCCTCGGGGATCCCGACGCCTTCATCGGCGCAGACCAGCCGGACGGATTTCGGGTCGGGTTGGCTGACGGTGATGACAAACTTGCCGCCTCTCTTGTCAGGATAGGCATGCCCCGCGCTATTGAGTGCGAGATTGCTGATCACCTGAGCCAGCGCTCCGGGGTAGCTGTTCAGCTTGATTCCCGCCGGGCACTGGACGTCCACCGTCAGGGCATGGTGCGCCAGCAATGGCCCGAGCTTGGACATCAACTCCGACAGCCACTCCTGGAGCTCGAACGTCCGCCGGTCCTCATCGGCCTGATGGACGGCGACCTGCCTGAAGCTGTGCACCATCTCGGATGCGCGGTGCAAACTGTCGGAGGTCAGGCTGAGCCCCTGCTTGAGCCTGTCGATGCCCTTGGTCAGATCTGACCGCCGGACCGATGCTCCGCCCAATGCGTCCGCCATTGCTTGCAGATCGGTCTGCATGGTGGTCGAGGTCGTCAGGGCGAGGCCTAGCGGAGTGCTGACCTCGTGCGCGACGCCGGCCACCAATTGCCCGAGTGAGGCGAGCTTCTCCGCCTGCACGAGTTGCTCCTGCGTCGCGCGGAGATCGCGCAGCGATCTTTCCGAGCGTTCCTTTTCCCGCTGCAGCGCCTCGGACGTGCGAAATTGCTTTCGTGCCCGGTACTCGCGCGCAGCCACGGCATAGAGCGACAGGGCGTAGGCGTTGCCGACGAGAGAATGATTGATGAATCGCAGTCCCGTCGGCAGCGTTGGCGCGAGCGCCTCGGCGACCAGCAGCGCCACCCACGACAGCAGGCAGAAGATCGCGAGCGAGCCGATCCGCAACGGCAGCATGGTCGAGACAAACAGGATGATCATCATCATGCCGGGCGCGGCGAAGGTGAAGCCCGACGGCAGCACGAGATAGATGCTGGGCAGGATGCAGCCGGGGATGACGCAATAGATGAGGAAAATCGTCTCCGCCCATGGCTTCATCCAGCGACGTGACAGCAGTGCGGTCAGCGGAAGCAGGATGAAGACCGCCGTGCCGCCGCGGATCGCCAGCGTGGTGGGGACCACTTCCGGGTAGAGAACCCAGTCCCACAGCGTGTAGCCGGCATAGGTGGCGGCGCCGAGCAGCATCGCGATCTGCGTCCAGCCGAGACTGCCCCGGACGTACTGGTCGACAAACCGCCGCTCCTCGATGCGATCTTCAAAGCGCAGTCCGAGGCGTATCAATAAGGCAAGCATTCCAACATCAATCGCGAAAAAGGCGTGTGTGGTGTCTCTACGACAGGATTGGCGCCGCGTCGCGGTCAAAGATGCCGCGCTGGCTGGAGGGGCCCTGCGGCACCCTTCAAATGCCCAACGTCAGCTGCGGCTCCGCGTCGTCCCCGAGCTGGAGCGAGGACAGCGAGACCCCGAGCAGCCTGACGGGCTTGGGCAGCGGCATCTCGATCTCGAGCAGGGCGCAGGCCAGCCGTTCCAGATCGCCGGGGCCCGCAACCGGCGCTGTGACGGACCTGCTGCGCGTGATGATCTCGAAGTCGAAGAATTTGATCTTCAAGGTGACGGTGCGGCCCCGGTTGCCGGTCGCCTCGCAATGACGCCAGACCTTGTCGACCAGCGGCTTGAGCTGGACGGCCAGCGAGTCGAGCTCGGTGAGATCGGTCGAGAACGTGGTCTCCGCGCCGATGGACTTGCGGATCCGGTTGGCGCGGACCGGCCGTTCGTCGACGCCACGCGAGATCCAGTAATAATACGCGCCCGACTTGCCGAAGTGCGCGTTCATGAACTCAAGCGTCTGGTTGCGGATGTCGAGACCGGTGAACAGGCCGAGCGCATTCATCTTCGCAGCTGTCGCCGGGCCTACGCCATGGAACTTGCCGACCGGAAGCATCTCGACGAAGGCCGGTCCCATCTCCGGCGAGATCACGAACTGCCCGTTGGGCTTGCGATGATCGGAAGCGAGCTTGGCCAGAAACTTGTTGTAGGAGATGCCCGCCGAAGCGTTGAGGCCTGTCTCGGCCTTGATCTTCTCGCGGATCCGCAGCGCGATGTCGCGCGCCAGCGGGATGCCTTGCAGGTTTTCCGTCACGTCGAGATAGGCCTCGTCGAGCGACAGCGGCTCGATGATGGGCGTGTGCTCGGCAAAGATCTCGCGGATCTGCCTGGAGATCGCCTTGTAGATCTCGAAGCGCGGCTTGACGAAGATCAGATCGGGACATTGCCGCTTGGCCGTCACCGATGGCATGGCGGAGCGAACGCCGAACTTTCGGGCCTCATAGCTGGCAGCCGCGACGACGCCGCGCTCCGAAGAACCTCCGACCGCAACCGGCTTGCCGCGCAGCTCCGGATCGTCGCGTTGTTCCACCGACGCATAGAAGGCATCCATGTCGATATGGATGATCTTGCGGACGGGCAAGGCTTCGCCGGTCGCCGTGTCGGATTCGGTCATGAAAAAGATGATACAATCGGCTGAAGTGAAGTGCGAGGTGATGGATGCTCCAGTTGTTGGTCTTCGTGGCGGGCGTGTTCGGCATCGGCTGGCTGATCGGGGCGACCAATCTCCCGGGAGAGTGGTATGCCGGCCTCGCCAAACCGGGCTTCGTTCCGCCGAACTGGGCGTTCCCGATCGCCTGGACCATTCTTTACATCATGATCGGCATTGCGGGTTGGCGGACCTTCCGCCGTGAACCCAGAGGCAAGGCGATGCTGGCCTGGGCTGCGCAAATGGCTCTCAACTTCGCCTGGTCTCCGGTCATGTTCACGATGCACCAGATCGGCGCTGCGCTCGTCATCCTGATCTGCATGTTCGTCGCGATCGTGATCTATATCGGCCTGGAGATGTCGCGAGACAGGCTGGCCGCCGCATTGTTCGTGCCCTACGCCGCCTGGGTCGCATTTGCCGGCGTGCTCAATGCGGCCATCTGGCGCTTGAATTGAGACGTTCAGTTTCAATCAAGTTCAAAGAGCGGTCTCAGGCTTGTGAGTGGCAGGCATGGGCACGCGACCTAATATGAGTGCGCGGAGGACAGCCCATGCAATACAGCTCCGAGCTCATTCAGACCATGCGCCACGCACTCGAGACCGTGATGACGAGCGTGCCGGCTCATCAATCGGTGTTCGGCCTGAAAGCGGCCGTCGCCGAATGCATCCTGAAGGCCGCCGCGCACGGCCAGACGTCATATGACGGACTGGTGGCGTCCGCCTCGGACCAGGTCCAGGCGCTCATAGCGATGCTGACGTGAGGGCCGGCTGGAAAACGGCTGGTAGCACTGGCGCACCCGACACGATTCGAACGTGTGACCTTTGCCTTCGGAGGGCAACGCTCTATCCAGCTGAGCTACGGGTGCAGTGATGCCTCATGTAGCTGATTGGCGCGGGCCGGGCAACCGCTTCTCGTCGTATCGCCGTTGAGCCGGTTTGGGCCGGGGAGGGGCCGGAACCCCCGCAACTTCGGCCGACCGGAGCTGCCCCTGGCTTCGCCATCAGGCCACAGCGGCCACGGGCGCGGCGTAGCCGGGACCGAACAGCTTCCGGACCTCGCTGGCCGGCTTCGGCGCGCTGAACAGATAGCCCTGCATCTCCGTGCAGCCGAGCGTGCGCAGCATGTCGCGTTGCGACTCGGTCTCGACGCCCTCGGCGACCGTGGTCATGTTGCTTGCCGCCGCGATGTTCACCACCGCCTGCACGATGACCGGCGAGCCGCTGGCCTCGGCGATGTCGACGACGAAGCAGCGGTCGATCTTGATCTTGTCGAACGGGAAGCGCTTGAGGTAGCTGAGCGAGGAGTAGCCGGTGCCGAAATCATCGAGCGCGATGCGCACGCCGATCGCACGGAGCTGGTGCAGGATCGAGAGGGCCGCCTCGTCGTCGCGGATCAGCACGGCCTCGGTGATCTCGAGCTCGAGCCGGCGCGGGTCGAGGCCCGAGGCGGCGAGCGCGCCCGCGATCCGCAAGGCCAGCGTGTCGCATTTGAGCTGCACCGGCGAAACGTTGACCGCGACGCGGACATGCGCAGGCCAGGTCGCGGCCTCGTTGCAGGCCATGCGCAGCACCCAGTCGCCGAGCTCGTTGATCAGGCCGGTGTCCTCGGCGACCGGAATGAACTCGGCCGGCGACACCATGCCGCGCTCGGGATGTCGCCAGCGCAGCAGCGCCTCGCAGCCCGAGACCTCGCCGGAGCGCAGGTCGACCAGGGGCTGGTAGTGAATCTCGAAGCCGCCGTCGACCAGGGCCTGGCGCAGATCCTGCTCCATGGCGAGGCGCGCCTTGGCGCAGGCATCCATCGCCGGCTCGAAGAAGCGATGGGTGCGGCGGCCTTCGGCCTTGGCGCCGTACATCGCGAGGTCGGCATTCTTGATGAGCTGATCCAGATCGGAGCCGTCTTGCGGTGCCAGCGCGATCCCGATGCTGGCGTCGGTGGAGAGCTGATGGCCGAGACAGTGATAGGGCTGCCGGATCGCCTGGTAGATCCGCGTCACGAACGAGACCACGTCGGCGGAGGACTGGATCCCGGTCTGGATGACGGCGAATTCGTCGCCGCCAAGCCGCGCGATCAGATCGCCCTCTGCGAGGCAGCCGCGGAGACGGCCAGCGATCGCCTTCAACAGCTCGTCGCCGACGTGATGGCCAAGCGAGTCATTGATGCCCTTGAACTCGTCGACGTCGATGTAGAGCAGCGCGAACTGGCAGCCATCGGCGGCCTTCGCCAGCTCGCGTTCGATCTGCTCGCGGAACAGCGTGCGGTTCGGCAGGTCGGTCAGCGCGTCGTAATGCGCCAAGTGCGCGATCTTCTCGTCGGCGCGCCGTCGTTCGGTGACGTCCTCGACGACGTTGATGATGTAGCGCGGCTCGCCGGACTTGTCGCGGATGCCGATCCTTCGCGAGGTGATGTAGCGCCGTCCGATGGATGGGGTGTTCCAGATGTGCTCATCCAGGAACAGCCCGTCCGGCGATTGCAGTAGCCTGTCGTCATCCCGGGTGATGACCTCGGCAGCATCCGCCGGATAGAGCTCGAACGCGGTCTTGCCGACGATCGTCCCGTCAGATTCCACGAGCTGGTCCTCGGCGACCCGGTTGGCCAGCAGGTAACGCCGCGTGCGGGCGTCCTTCACGGTGATCCGCGAGGGAATGTGGTCGATGATCTCGCGCAGGAAGGTGTGGTTGCGGTCGCGCTCCTGTTCCAGGTTGCGGCGCTCGGTGATGTCTTCGATCGTGGCGACCCATCCACCCTGCGCGAGCGGGGTATTGATGACCTGGAAGGCGCGGCCGTCGGCCAGTTGATGAGTTCTCGTGGAGACCGTGCCTTCGGCGACGATCCTCATGACGTCGGCGCAAAACTCCTCGACATCGCCGTCGAACGCGCCGCGCTCCTTGCGGTGGTACATCGCCTCGCGGATGTGGCAGCCGGGCTTGATGACGTCGTGAGACAAGCCGAACATGTCCGCATAGCGGCGGTTGCAGGTGACGATGTATCCGGCAGCGTCGTACAGGATCAACCCTTGCGACATGTTGTTGAGGGCAGTATCGAGCCGGAGTCTTTCGGCTTCGAGCCGCTGCTGGGCGTCGCGGTTCTGTCGCTTGATCTGGCGAATGATCAGATAGAGGATCAGCGCGATGATGGCGGCCGAAAGCGCGGCGGTCGTGACCATGAAGCCGGTCTGCTGCCGCCAGTCCGCAAGGGCTGCCGCCGTGGTGTTGGTGGCGACGATGACCAGCGGGAAATGCGTCAGCGACGCCGCCGAGCCGAGTCGGTCCTCACCGTCGACGGGGCTCTTGCCGCGAAGCGTGTGCTGACCGCCCTTGGCCAGCACCTTCTGCATCAGTGGCGCGTCCTTGAAATTCCGCCCGATCAGCTCTTCGCGATGCGGATGGCGCGCCAGCATCTTGCCTTCGCGGTCGAACAGTGAGATCGCCGTGCCCTCGGCCAGCGCGACCGATGCGAAATATTGCCGGTAGCTGTCCGGGTCGATCCGCCGGACCATCGCGCCGAGGAAGGCGCCGTCCGCTCCGTTCAGCCGGCGCGCGACGACCGTGGTCAATTTGCCGATGATGAAGCTGCGGACGGATTCCAGCTGCACCGGTTCGGACTGCGGATCCGTCTTGAACGCCTGGAAGTAGGCGCGCGAGGAGACGTTGATCTTGGGCAGCGGCTGAGGCCGCGACCAGTTGATCAGGTCGCCCTCGGCATCGTAGATCGCGATGTCGCCGAGATAGGACACCGGGCTGATCTTGCCGCGCAGCATCTGGTGCGCCGCAGGTCCCGACATGCGCTCGCGGAACATCTGGGGCGAGGCGATGTCGGGCAGGTTCATCTGCCCGATCAGATCGGCGGCGACGACGTCGGAATCCTCGAACTGCTGATCGAAGTGCCGCGCGATCAGCTGCACCGTGTTTTCAAGCTCGCGTTCGCGGTTGGCGAGGGTCCGCTCGCGAAACTCGCCGACCGCCATGGCCGTCACGATGAAGATTCCCGCGACCAGCAACACGCCGCACAGGGTCAACCACAGGACAGGACCACGCCGCGCCAAGGCCTCCCAGCCGTTCCTTGCGGCTAGAGACGTTCCGGCGGTCACCGTGGAAAAGACCTGGCGCATTCCCCCTCCCTGAAGGAACAGGAATACACCGCACAAATGGCGCAAAGCTTAGGAAAACCAGTTACCTAAGCATTAATCCGGTTGCGTAATCGCGTCCGTGTGCAGCTGCGCGTGCAGCAATCGCTACACCGCATCATTAATCGCGGCTTAATGCGAACTGCCGGCGCTTTTGTCGCCGGCCGGATTGCGCAGCCGTCCGACCACGCCGGTCGGGAAGAAATAGACGCTGGCGATGAACAGCAGCCCGAGCCACAGCAGCCAGCGGTCGGGATGCAACAGCCCCGGCAGCAGCGGCAGGCCGGCTTCGTCCGCCGCCTTGGAGGCAACGCCCATCAGCGACTGCAAATAGTTCTGGGCGAGAATGAAGATGCTTGCGCCGATGACTGCGCCGTAGATCGTGCCCATGCCGCCGATCACGACCATCAGCAGGATGTCCAGCATGATCGAGAAGCTGAGCGAGGTGTCGGGCCCGGCATAGCGCAGCCACAGCGCGTTCAGGATGCCGGCGCTGGCGGCGACGAGCGCGGCGAGGCAGTTGGCGTAGGTCAGATGGAATACGGTGCGGAAGCCGAGCGCCTCGGCGCGGAAGCGGTTCTCGCGGATCGCCTGGAGCACGCGGCCGAACGGCGAGTTCACGACACGCAGCAGCGCGAGGATCATCAGCGCCGAGATCGCGAACACCAGATAGTAGGTCAGGATGCGGCCGTTGATCTCGAAGCCGAACACGCCCTTGGAGATCAGCACCGTGCCGGGCCGCAGCAGTTCCGGCAGCTGAAAGCTGCGCCCGTCCTCGCCGCCGGTCAGCCAGGACAGCTGCGAGGCCAGCACCTGGAAGGCGGAGGCGACCGCGAGCGTGATCATGGCGAAGAAGATCGCGGCGACCCGCAGTGAGAACAGCCCGATCGCGAGCGCGAGCAGAGCCGCGAGCGGCAGGCCCACGACGATTCCGGTCGCGACCGCCGCCCAGTTCGGGCCCATCCCGTACAGCGCGATCGCGATCGCGTAGCTGCCGATGCCGTAGAACATGGTGTGGGCGAACGACACCGAGCCGGTATAGCCGAGCAGGAGGTCGTAGGAGGCGACCAGCGCGGCGAAGACGCAGATCTTGGCCGCGACGTTCAGCGCCTTGGCACCGGGAAACAGGAACGGCGTCGCCGCCAGCGCCAGGATGATGACGACGAGAACGAGCGTGAGCACGCGGCTCCGCGGCGGATCGCCTGAGAGGATCATCATCGGCTGGTCACCGCATAGAGGCCGCGCGGCCGCCACATCAGAATGGCGACCATGAGCAGGATGTTGGAGACGAGAGCGAGTTTCGGCACCAGGAAGCCGCCGTAATTGGCGACCATCGCCACCAGGATGGCGCCGATGAAGCAGCCGCCGATCGAGCCGAGGCCGCCGATGATGACGACGATGAAGATGAGCACCGTAAGGTCGTCGCTCATGGAAGCGTGCACCTGTTCGCGATAGAGCGCCCACATCACGCCGCCGAGACCCGCCAGCGCCGATCCCGTCATGAACACGCCGAGGAACAGGCGGCGGATGCGATAGCCGAGCGCCTCGACCATCTCGCGGTTCTCGACGCCGGCGCGGATCAGCAGACCGACCTTGCTGCGATTGAGCACGAGCTGGATCGCGACGAATATCGCGAGGCCGATCAACATCGCCAGCACGCGGTATTTGGCGATCGCGACGTCGCCGAGGATGAACGAGCCGCGCAGCGAGGTCGGCAGCGGCATCGGGATGATCTGCGGCCCCCACAGCGCGTACAGCGTCTGCTCCGCGACGATCAGGCCGCCGGTCGTCATCAGGATCTGCTTCAGATGCTGGCCGTAGACGGGCAGGATCAGCACGCGCTCGACCACCAGGCCGAGCGCGCCGGACACCGCCATCGAGAGCAGCGCGGCCGGCGCCAGCACCGCGAGGTTCATCCAGAGCGAGTCGGCCTGGATCGAGGCCGCGAACGGCGCCAGCACGAGAGTGGCAACATAGGCGCCGACGGCGATGAAGGCGCCGTGGCCGAAATTGAGCACGTCCATCAGGCCGAACACCAGCGTCAGCCCGGAGGCCATGATGAAGATCATCATGCCCATGGCGAGGCTCGCCACGGTCAGCGTCAGCCAGGACGAAGTCGATCCGATCAGCGGGATCATGAGAAGGGCGAGCGCGACCGGCAGCAGGATCGGCGCGAGATCGCGCTTTGGCTTCGGCAGCGGATCGGTTGCGGCGAGGTCACTCACTGATGTGTCTCCAGACTGAGGCCGAGCAGCCGCTCCTGCAGCGGCACGTCTGCGGCGAGCGCCGCCATCTCGCCGCGATGGACGATGGTGCCGTTGTCCATGACCAGCACGCTGTCGCCGAGCTCGCGGGCGGCAAAGAAATTCTGCTCCACCATCAGGATCGTGGCGCCCTTTCGCTTGATCTCCTTCAGGCATTCGATCAGCGCCATCACGATCGCCGGCGCGAGTCCCTTGGTCGGCTCGTCGATCAAGAGCAGCTTGCGCGGCTCGATGATGGCGCGCGCGATCGACAGCATCTGCTTCTGCCCGCCCGAGAGGCTGCCCGCGCGCGACAGCCAGAAGCGGCGCAGCGCCGGAAAGAATCCGAAGATCCAGTCGAGCTGGGTGTCGTCGAGCGGCCCGTCGCGGGCCGCGAGCACCAGGTTTTCCTTCACCGTGAGATCGGAGAACACCGCCATGCTCTCCGGCACATAGCCGACGCCGAGCCGCGCGATGTCGGGTGTGGCGCGGCTCTCGATGCGTTCGCCGGCGAGGGTGATCTCGCCGTGCGAGGCCTGCCAGAGGCCCATGATGGTGCGCAGCGTCGTGGTCTTGCCGGCGCCGTTGCGGCCGAGCAGCATCGTGACCTGGCCCTGCGGGACGGCGAGATCGATGCCCTGGAGAATGTGATAGCGCCCGATATGGGTGTGCACGCCGGAGAGTTTGAGGAGATCGCTCATGCGGCACTCTCTGCAGCGTTCTTGGGCGCGATGCCGAGATAGGCTTCCTGCACGATCGGCGAAGCGATCACTTCCGCGGGCGGGCCGTCGGCGACGAGCTGGCCGTTATGCAGCACGATGATGCGGTCGGCGAGCGAGCGCACCACATCCATCTTGTGCTCGACCAGGAGGATGATCTTGCTCCTGTCCTGCTTGAGCTGCGCGATCAGGTTGAGGACGACAGGCACCTCGTCGATGCTCATGCCGGCGGTCGGCTCGTCGAACATGAATACTTTCGGCTCCAGCGCGATCATCAGCGCCACTTCGAGCTTGCGCTGGTCGCCATGGGACAGCGCGGTGGCGGCGACGCCGCGGCGATTGCCGAGCGCGACCTGGTCGAGGATGGCGTCGGCACGCGCGATCAGGTCGCGGCGCACCATCCAGGGCCGCAGCATGTCGTAATGGGTGCCGCTGGCAGCCTGCACCGCGAGGCGGACGTTCTCTTCCACCGACAGGTTCGGGAAAAGGTTGGTGAGCTGGAAGGCGCGGCCGAGGCCCGCGCGAGTGCGCATCGGCGCGGACTGTTCGGTGATGTCTGCGCCGCCAAACAGGATGCTGCCGCTCGATGCGCGCAGCTGGCCCGAGATCAAGTTGAAATAGGTGGTCTTGCCGGCGCCGTTCGGCCCGACGATGGCGGTGAGCTCGCCCGGGCGGAACGTGCAGGAAACGTTGTTGACCGCGACATGGCCGCCGAAGCGGATGGTCAGGTCGCGGGTTTCGAGGGTGAGGGGCATTGAGGTCTGCGAATGATGAGATGAGAGTGTGACCGCTGGCACCGCTGCGCTCCCTCCCCCGCTTGCGGGGGAGGGCTGGGGAGAGGGTGTTTCAGCAATCGAGAACCCCCAAGAGGAAAAACCCTCTCCCGGCCTCTCCCGCAAGCGGGAGAGGTGAAGCAAGAACGATCAGCGCTTGTTCTTGATCGGAACGTTCATGTCCTCGATCTTCAACTCGCGCACCGGCTCGAGCACGGCCCAGGCGACGTTCGGATCGACCTTGACCTTGAAGTGATACATGCTCTGAAGCGCCTGATGGTCTTCCTTCCGGAACACCATCTTGCCCTTCGGCGTGTCGAACTCCAGGCCTTCCATCGCCGTGATCAGCTTCTCGGTATCGGTCGACTTCGCCTTGGTGACGGCGGCGACGACCGACATTGCGGCGGCAAAGCCGCCCGCGGTGAAGAAGTCCGGCGGCGCGTTGAAACGCTTCTGGTGCTCGGCCACCAGCCAGTCATTCACCGGGTTCTTCGGGATGTCGTAGAAATAATAGGTCGCGCCTTCCATGCCGGGCAGGCTCTTATAGGCGGCGAGCGCCGGCAGGATGTTGCCGCCGGTGGAGAGCTCGATGCCGTAGCGCTTGGGATCCATGTCCTGGAGCTTGGCCAGAGGATTGCCGGCGCCGGCCCAGATCACCCAGATCACCTTGCGGCCGGGCTTGTCCTTCAGCGCGTCGAACAGGCGCTGGCCGACGGCGGTGAAGTCGGTGGTCGAGGTCGGGGCATATTCTTCGGCGGCCAGCGTTGCGCCGGTCTTGGCGAGCGCCTCCTTGAAGGCGGCGACGCCGTCACGGCCGAATGCGTAGTCCTGCGCCAGCGTCGCCACGGTGACGCCCTGCTTGCCGATCGCGACCGCGTTGGAGATCGCGTCCTGCGACGAGTTGCGCCCGGTGCGGAAGATGTAGCGATTCCATTTCTCGCCGGTAATTTGGTCCGCAACCGCGGGCTCGACGATCAGGATCTTCTTGTTCTCCTCGGCGACCGGGAGAATGGCGAGCGCCGCGGCCGACGAGGTCGTGCCGATCGCGATGTCGGCCTTGTCGTCCTGATAGGCTTCGGCGAGCGCGGCCTTGGCGAGGTCCGGCTTGCCCTGGTCGTCCTTGGTGATGACGACGATCTTGCGGCCGTCGAGAGTCATGGTGCCCTTGGTGGCGTATTCAAAGCCCATCTTCAGGCCGGTCTCGGTCTGCTTGGCATAGGCCTCGAGCGGACCGGTCTTGCCATAGATCAGCGCGATCTTGAGATCGTCGGCCTGTGCGCAGGTGCCTGCGCCGAGCGCGAGGATGGTTGTTGTTATGATGAGTGATCGACGCACGATGGTCCCTCCTGATCTGAAGTTTCTCGGTAACAGCGATTTGCACAAGCTTGCGAACATTGCAATTGAACCTTCCGGTGGAGCGGGCTGGCCTTTGCGGGCGTGCATCATTTTTAGGCCTGCCTCGCTGCGGCGGCCTCGACCTGGCGCCAGTCGGACTGCGCTTCCTCGGCGCTTTCGAAGATATGCGGCGCGACGCCGCGTTTCTCGAGGGCTTCACCAAGCTTAATGCGCAGGAAGCCCGACGTGGTGTAGCGCGACACGCCGGAATAGAAGCGGTCGACGAGGCTGCGGACCATGGCTGAATAATCGTCCATCAGCTCCGGCAGGATGGAAAAGTTGTCATAATTGACGATGGCGTAGACCCGGCGTCCGAGCGGCGCCAGGCGAGCCTCGACGAGGGACGCGATCGTGTCGATCTCGGCCTTGCTGCGTAGCGGATAGCGTTCCAGGTTGACGAAGAACAGGTTCTGCTGCTCGTCCAGCGTGAAGCGCTGGTCGAGCGGGATGGTGAGCAGGCGCTCGCGCAAATCCATCAAGCCCTCGCCGAAGATGCGCGCGTCCATCAGGACAGGATCGCGCGGGATCAGCGGCCTGAAATCCATCAGGCGCAGGATGTCGCGCTCGATGTCGATGCCGGGCGCGACCTCCGTCAGCTCCAGCCCGTCGGACCTGAGCTCGAACACGCAACGCTCCGTGACATACAGCGTTCGCTGCTTGCGCGCGGCGGCAAACGGGCCGCTGAAGGTGACGTGCTCGACGCTGTCGACGAATTTGCGGGACTTCGCCTCGTCGAGGATGACGAGCTTTCCGTCGTTCACCGCGATGCGCTGCTTGCCTGCGCCGAACGTGCCGACGAAGATGACCTCCTTGGCATTCTGGCTGATGTTGATGAAGCCGCCGGCACCCGCGAGCTTGGGCCCGAACTTGCTGACGTTGAGATTTCCGGCGCGATCGACCTGGGCGAGGCCGAGAAAGGCCGCATCCAGGCCGCCGCCATCGTAGAAGTCGAACTGGTACGGCTGGTCGATCACCGCCTGCGTGTTGATCGCCGCGCCGAAATCGATGCCGCTCGCCGGGATGCCGCCGATCACGCCCGGCTCCGCCGTCAGCGTGATGAGATCGATGATCCGCTCCTCATTGGCGACCGAGGCGATGCCCTCGGGCATGCCGATGCCGAGATTGACGACGCTGTTGGCCTTCAGCTCGAGGGCGGCGCGCCGCGCGATGATCTTCCGCTCGCTGGTCGGCATCACCGGCAGCGAGGCGGCGCGGACGCGGATCTCGCTCGAGAAGGCCGGATTGTATTGCGTGCCGAACGTCTGCCAGTGGTTCTCGGGCCTCGCCACCACGACGCAGTCGACGAGAATGCCGGGAATCTTGACCTGGCGCGGATTGAGGCTGCCCGCCTCGGCGACGCGTTCGACCTGCGCGATGACGATGCCGCCGGAATTATGCGCCGCCATGGCGATGGCGAGCGCCTCCAGCGTCAGCGCCTCCTTCTCCATGGTGAGATTGCCGTCTGGATCGCCCGTGGTGGCGCGGATGATCCCGACCTGAATCGGGAATGTCTTGTAGAGCAGGCAGTCTTCGCCGCCGATCTTGATCAGCTCCACCATGTCCTCGGTGGTGCGTGCGTTCAGCTTGCCGCCGCCGTGCCTGGGGTCGACGAAGGTGCCAAGGCCGACGCGGGTGATGTGGCCCGGCCGATGCGCGGCAATGTCGCGGAACAGATGCGTGATCACGCCCTGCGGCAGGTTGTAGGCCTCGATCCGGTTCGCGATCGCGAGCTGCTGCAATTTGGGCGCAAGGCCCCAATGTCCGCCGATCACCCGCCGGACCAGCCCTTCATGACCGAGATGATTGAGGCCGCGCTGCTTGCCGTCGCCTTGTCCGGCCGCATAGACCAGCGTCAGATTGCGCGGCTTGCCCTGCGTATAGGGCGCATCGTCCTCGTGGGACAGATAGAGCTCCTCCAGCGCGATCGCGATCTCCTCGGCAAAGCCGATGCCGACGAAGCCGCCAGTCGCCACCGTGTCGCCGTCGCGGATCAGCATGACGGCTTCGGACGCCGAGACGACCTTTCCCTTCTCGGAATTGCGCAGGTAGGGCAGAGCTGGGTGATGGCTCACGGCGTTCCTCCCGCTCCCTGGACCGATGCCTTGTTGGGCTTGATCTTAGCGCGGGGAGCAGTCCCGGAACAGGCTGCTCCTCGCGATGAAAGACAGCACAGCGGAGAGCAAGGTCTGCGCCAGATACCGCCGCATCGCGCAAAGCGGCTGAAACTCGCGGCAATTACCGCATCGGCGGCGGGAAGCGCAGCCGGGCGCGGTGTCCGGATTCCGAGACTCCGGACAGTCCAATGTCTCGAAACTCAGACGGGAGCCGATCCCGAAGCGAGGCCGAACTTGGCAAGCTTCTTGTAAAAGGTCGCGCGCGAGATCCGCAGCATTCTGGCGGCCTCGGTGATCTGGCCCTTGCTGGCGGCGAGCGCCTGTTCGAGCGTGTGCTTCTCGAACTCGGCCTCGGCTTCGGCATAGGGCACCACGATTCCGGCCGGGCGCGCGGGCGGTGCGAGCCTGACCTCGGTGTCGACGGGGAGGATGCGCGCGACATCCTCGCCGGTCAGCCGCCCGGAATCGCTGAGGATCAGTGCGCGCTCGAGGATGTTGCGGAGCTCGCGAACGTTACCCGGCCAATCATACCGGGCGAGTGCGCTGAGTGCGCTCGGCGTGATCTTCGCCTTGACGTAGTCGCCCGACGCGCTGATGTCCTCGAGCAGCCGGGCGCAGATGTCAGGGAGATCGTCCAGGCAATGACGGAGGGGCGGCAGGTCGACTGAAAGCACGTTCAGACGGTAGTAGAGATCGGCGCGGAATGTGCCGTCGCTGACGCGCTTGCGCAGGTCCATATTGGTTGCGGCGATGACGCGGACGTCGACCCTGGTGACCTTGTCCGAGCCGAGCGGCTCGATCTCGCGCTCCTGGAGCACCCGCAGCAGCTTTGCCTGGAGCTGCAGCGGCATTTCGCCGATCTCGTCGAGGAACAGCGTGCCGCCGTCGGCAATGCGGAATTTGCCCTCGCGCCCCCTGCGGTCGGCGCCGGTATAGGCGCCCGGCGCCGTGCCGAAGAATTCCGACTCGATCAGCGTGTCCGGGATCGCAGCGACATTGACGCTGACGAACGGCTTCTCCGCACGGGAGGAGGCGTTGTGAATCGCCTGGGCCAGCATCTCCTTTCCCGTGCCGGTCTCGCCGGTGAGCAGAACCGTGACGCTCTGCCGCGCGGCTCGGCTTGCGATCTCCTTGGCCCGCGCGATTGCCGGCGTCGTGCCGACGAAATCGGCGAAAGTGAAACGCGCCGCGCGGGCGTTGGACAATTGCCGCCGCGCCAGCCGTAGATCGCTCTCGAGCTGGGTGACGCGGGCGAGCAACGGCTTCAGGCTGTCGAGATGATCATAGAGCACGAATCCGATCGCGCCGATCACCGTCCCGTTCTCGTCCTCGATCGGCATGCGGGTGACGACGAGCTGCTCGCCGCCGAGCTCCATGATGTCGAGCAGGATCGGCTCGCCGGTCTCGGCCACCTTCCGCATCAGGCTGTTCGGGATGACCTCCTCGATCGGCCGGCCGATCGCCTCGCTGGTATGGCCGAGGCCGAGCGCGGCAAGATATTTCTCGTTGACGTACACGACGCGTCCGCCGCGATCGATCGCAATCGCTCCTTCGCAGAGCTTCTCCAGCCGCTCGAACAGCGTCTCCATCGCGCGGGCGCGGAGATAGGCGGGATCGCTGATCGAGGAGGAAGCGGACATGACATGCCTCGGGGAGGTCCGCCCGTGTATTAGCAAAAGGTCAGCAATTTCAAAGGGGGAATTGAGGGCTGAGGTGCGGGCCAAACCCGCCACTGTCATGCCCCGGCTTGACCGGGGCATCCAGGGCGGATTCAACCGTTCGTCGCAACACTTCAGCGAAGGAGGTTGCGATGGCGAG
>NZ_LSIC01000054.1 GCF_001556045.1 Bradyrhizobium sp. CCH5-F6 | reverse complement strand
CCTGCGGCTCCTGCCATGGCAGCCTCGACAACAAGGTCGGCAGCCCGTGGCTGGAAGGCCAGTCGGAGGTCTACATGAGGGAGCAGCTGCTGGCCTTCGCCTCGGGGCAGCGCCGCAACGACATCAGCCAGCAGATGCGCAACATCGCGCGCGCGATGACACCGCAGGAAATCAACGAAGCGGCAGCCTACTATGCCTCGCAGCCGCCGGATGTCGTGAAGGCGGTCGATTAGCTGCGCGCGCCCGTGGTCCGAGACAGGGACTTGGCCGCCAGTCGATCCCAAAGCAAGGGTCGGCGGAATTCAACCCGCGCTCTGCCGGTGATCCTCGCCTCGTCCGTAGCGATCGCGTCAAGAGACGATGTCTGGCTCACGATTCCGTCTCCACCAATGGATGAAGGCGTATCGACGGGCAGGCGCTGGCCGTAGCGGCGGAGCATACTCCGCGCCGTGGTAGGTGCGCTTCCGACCTTAAGGGATAAGGCTAACCTGATCCTGGCGCTGCAGCAGCCTCCCGAATTCCGTTGAGGGGGTCGTGCCCCCTTCAACTACATCCCCATCGAATAGGATGGCTCATGTTCGGGTGGGGTTCGTCCAGTCGGGACGCTCTTCCAACGCAACGCATACACCGACCCCGAGATTGTTTAGCAGCCGATAGAGGCGCTCGACACTGTAGTCGTTCGTGCGTCCGTTACGGAGTTCGGAGACCTTCGGCTGAGGGATGCCCGTGATCCGGCCGGCCTCGGCCTGGACCGTGCCGCGCTTCTCGCTGACCTCGTCGATCTTGCCAACAAGCCTCGATTTCAGAAGTCGGGTTTACGCGTCGGGCACCGAGATTGGCGAATACGTTGCCCCGAGCGTGCCGGCCTACCAGTAGATTTCCATTTCTACAGTCGCCATCACGACATATCATTTTCTGAAGTATTTCAAGAAGCCAGTTTGGCGTTCGCGGCAGAGCGGTTGCGACCCGCTTCCTCTGCTGCACGTATTTGGATCGAATGATCTGAAATTCGCTTAGCTCCGCTGCTCTAGGACGGAATAATCCGCCCACCGCGCGTTTCCGATCTCGTGAATCACTGGTTGGAACTCGGCTCGCATCGCCACCACGACTGGCCGCTTCACCTATGGGCGTCTTCCCAGATTTTCTGAATGATCCCCAGCACTCTCCTGCTCACATGCAAATTGCAGAAGTGGCCGACCTGCCGCGAGGCCCACGAAGCCGTTGGATTTGGATCGTAGGTATATGTCTCTTCATTCCTCCCCCGCACACCTGAGGTGCCCAGACTTATCGCGCACGTCCGAAGGTGGGTGGCAGGTATCTTGGTCAATTCGCGTTCCACGCCCGTCGCCGTGATCGATTGTCCATAGAACTCGAGTTCTCCCTCGATCGCTGCTCGACGCAGCTGATCGAGGAAGGCGACCGCTTCTCCATTTCCCTTGATCAATCCGATCTTGTTCGCCCAGGTGGCCATCATCAGCAGCGGGTACGGACCGAAGAAGAGCCTCCATCGGCGTCGAATCTGCTGGTGCAGGGACGAGCCTGCGGCAACGGCCATCGTCCACCCGGGAAACCCCGATAAGATCGTCTCGCCAGGACAAGTGACGGACGTGTTGACGTCGAGAAGTGAAAGTCCGGCGCCAGCTCCAATCAAACAAAGCGCAACAGCCATCCGACGCGGCGACGCTCCGCGGTCAGAATGGGCGGAACATTTTCGGTGGCCACTTGCTCCCGCGGATCGCTTCCGTCGAGCAGGAGAATCCTTACTTGAAGTCCCCGCGCCGCAGCATCGGCTCTCAATCTGAGATGTTCGTGCCATAACTCTTCCGGTCGATAGGGTCAGGTCGCCGAGCTCAGACCGCATGCACCCTTGGCGAACCGAAAGCGACCGCAATTCCGATATCATGCTGCCGCCGGCGTGCTACATCCATAGCCGGCATGCGAGATCTGCATGCTTCAACTACGGGCTTGCATCTGTAATTTTTCGCCGAGCTCAACGTCTATAGAAGGCTAGTCGTATGCATACGGCATGGCATTTCTTCCCAACCGTCGCACAACAGCTGCGGCGGGAACGATGGGGCAGCGCTGTTTGGCGCCAGGCGGGGTCATCCTTTCGATGTTCGATGTCTCAAGAGCCGCAATGACGATCCCCGAATGCTTGTTGGCTCAATTGGCCGGATCGAACGGGCTGGAAACGCGATGGCCGCGAAAGTTTGCCGAGTAGGCATGGGATCGGATGTCGGTCATATTCGTGCGGTATTGAAGGAAATCTTCGAGAGTGCCGCGATTCGGCGCAACGCCGAGATGCTGGTCGACGGCAGCGACATTCGAAACCGCGAAGCGGTAATCTGCTTCAAAATGTTGATCGGCTCGATCGACCTCGCAGACGCCGATCTCATTGCGGCCTTTCATGAGCTTTGGGTCGGCCGTGAGGATGAACGCGCCCATACGCAGCTTCTGAGCAAGGTGGGATACGAGTTCTGGCCGCAGAACGCAGCACAGTTCCTTTCCCGGTTCATTGCCGAGCGTACCGGTGGCATCCGAAATCTCGACTTCGGCGACTGAGCCCCCATCGCACCAGCGAGAAGCCGTCCAGAAGCCGGCCAATCCGCGATCAATTCGCCGCTTGGGCGTGGGCAGCCGCCTTCGACGAAGTGAAACGCGATGGAATAGTTCACGAAGGCTGCCGCGGATCCGGTCCGGCCTCGCGATTGCGCTCCGCACCGGATCGACCCGGCAGTGGTGCCGCAGGGGCGGTATCGGACTCGTCGCCGCGAAACGACGGCGCGCGACGTCTTACGAGCCTTTCCAGGACCTCCCGCCGCGGCCTCTCTCCCGGAGTCCCCGCGTCCGATCAAGAAGCCGCAATTCGCCTTCGGCGGGTCTGATCGATGAGGCGCGGACTCGGCGTCCAGCACGCAAAAGGTCTCGCTTCCGACCTTTCGACCGTCGTGCCAAAACTCGAAGATCCACTCTCCGGCTACGATCTCCCACGTGTGGTCAAACATGAACTCGCGATAGGCCTGGGCGCCGATTGAGCCGCGAATGGTATACTCACTTTCGTAGTGCCGAACCTCCGAAGCCGGATCGAGCAATCCCGCCTCCGGAAAGACGGTGACGAGCCTGAGATCCACACGCGCGCCGGCGGGAACGCCCTCGACGACGTACCGCAGGCCGAATCGCAGCGACTGGCGCGCAGGGATTGTAGTCGTGCTCCGCACCAGAGAGGCGTTCCGGACGTTTGCGACCGCGCCAAGACTGCTATGAGCGATCGGCAGGTTTCCGCTGCTGGCATGAAAAATTCCCCGCTCGAGTACCCGAACCCGCTCGACCCGAAATTCGTCCGACAGCCCTGCCGAAACCGGTAGGATTGCGAACAGAACCGCGCCTGAGCACAAGGCGCGAGGCAGGACCGATGCGAACTGGTCCGGACGTCGGCGCACGTTCCGTATCCTTCGGTGAACCGAGCTTCGGGAGGAGCCTAGGGCGCGCAATGCTCGAGCCTCCTGCGAGAAGCTTTGCTTCCGAGACCGAGATGATCCGCTCGCATGGGTCGGCGACCTTTCCGCGAAGCTTGCCGGCCGACCGATGGTTGCGATGCGGATCCGTTCTCTCTCGAAGGCAGCCGCTCGATTCCCAACCTCAGTCCCAGTGCGTTCAGGAAGATCAGGACGGTACGAAATCGCGGTATGCGAGGAAAAGCGAACGAGCGATAGAGATTCTCCCGTGAGAGTATCGTCGCTCGCGCCAGTTCCGAAACATTGTCATGAGAGCGTACGGTTTCCGCCAACGCTTCGATGGCCAGATCCAAGTCGGCGCTTCTGAATGCCGTCGCGAGCGAACGAGCCGTCGTCTTCGAGACCGGCCGAGGTGCCTCCGCGGACGGATATGGCTCGAACTTAACGATCAGACGCAATCCCAAAACGCGTAGCACTCTAACCATCGTGTCCAGCGCAGGTCCGCTCTCGCAGCGGAATGCGCGGTAAATGGTCGTTCGGTCTACCTTCGCAGCTCGAGCAATCTTGGCGATTCCCTCTCCGACCACCGCCGCGTCGACGGCCCTGCAGATCGAACGCAGATCACTCGTCGCGAACGCCCGAGCGAGAGCGCCTCGGTGGGCCCGCCTGGACGAGTTTGTCGGAGGTGTCGGGGTCGGCATGTCCATACTAGCGAAAGGTGCGCCCCGCCTCCGTCGCCGACGTCGGGAGGGCCAGAAAGGACGGTATCCGCGAGCCAATCAAATTTCGCTCGCCCAAACATCGATTCAGGAAATCCGACGAAGGTCGCCGACGTTCACGGATTGCCGCATCGCGACTCCGTGAGCACGCTTCCGACGCACTTCCCGTCATTCAAACCATCATCGGCATGTTATAGACGTGTCCTGTAGCCGATCCAGCGGGACCTTTCGATATCATATCGGCGTCGGCGCACGGCAACCATCTGCGGCGATCTGGTGTGCACACTGGTATGCGCAGGCCGCTGTAATAACATGCCTGTTTCGCCGTCAATATTCAGTTGGAGAGTTTTGCCTAGTCGCCGTCGCCTCGTTGGCCGGTTGGGTTCATGGCGACGGCGAGAATAGGAGCGACGTCATCGGCGCCCACCGAACGGATATGGCGCAGATCCACGCCAGATCAGCATCTTTGGCCATCGTACGCAACGGATCAGGGCGCATTATGGGCATACGGTCGCGATTTTTGGGAGCGTTCGATCCTCTTCTGGGACACGCTTCGACAACGAGCTGACGATCTGATCGAGCATGAGCGCCGGGGGCTGCCGCCTCTCCTGGACTTCCGTTTCGAGACGATTCTCGATGCGCGCCAGTTCGAGCGTCCGGTCAATTACGTCTTGCTGCGCATCCTACCCGAGCACGAATCTGCCAGCGGTCCAGGCAGCGAGAAGAAGCCGCCGATATTGATCCTGGACCCGCGGGCGGGACATGGGCCGGGCATCGGCGGATTCAAGCAGGACTCCGAAGTGGGCATCGCCCTCGCCGACGGCAATCCTGTCTATTTCGTCTCGTTTTTTCCGCAACCTTGTCATGGACAAACCCTCGCCGATGTGTTGCACGCGCTCCGGCGCTTCGTGGAAGCCGTGGCCCACCGCCACCCAGATCGACCGCCTATCCTTTACGGCAATTGTCAGGCCGGTTGGGCGGTCACCCTGCTTTCGGCGGATTGCAGTGGCCTAGTCGGTCCGGCGGTACTCAACGGGTCGCCCCTCTCCTATTGGTCGGGAGAAGCAGGGATCAACCCCATGCGCCTCGCCGCCGGGTTCAACGGGGGAGCCTGGCTTGTACACCTCGTGTCCGATCTCAGCGACGGCCGGTTCGATGGCGCCTGGCTCGCCCAGAACTTCGAGAATCTCAAGCCCGAGGCACAGTGGGAGAAATACGCCGATCTGTTCACGCATATCGATCGGGAACGCGAACGCTTTCTTGACTTCGAGCGCTGGTGGGGGAGCTTCTTCTTCCTCAGCCGTGAGGAAATCCTGGCGATCGTCGAGAACCTGTTCATCGGCAATCAGCTCGAGGGCGGCCGCTTCCGAATCTGTGAATACTGCTTCGCCGACCTTCGCCGCATCCGCAACCCGCTCGTGATCTTTGCCTCCTACGGCGACAACATCACGCCGCCGCACCAGGCGCTCGGCTGGATTCCCGTCGTGTACAAGACCACGGAACAGCTGATCCAGGCTGGCCAACGCATCGTCTATTTGACGAACCCCCACGTAGGCCATTTGGGAATTTTCGTCTCCGCTAAGATTGCCCAACGCGAGCACCGGGCCATTCTTGCCAGCCTCTCGGAAATCGAAGGGCTGGCACCGGGCCTATACGAGATGAAGATCGAAGAGGCAGACTCTTCGGGCGCGTCCAATCTGCCTTTTGCGGTTCGGTTCGAATCCCGACGTGTCGAAGAGCTCAAATTCCTGCCGCCGGATCCTGCTTTCGAGCGAATAAGGGATTTCTCGGAGGCGGCTGAAGCCATCTACAGGACCTTGTTCAGTCCCTTCGTCCAGGCCACCTCGAATCCCTTGACGGCGGAAGCGGCCAAATGGTTTCACCCGATGCGGATGAGCCGTTATCTGCTCTCGTCATCCTTTTCGCCGTGGCTCCGCGGACTCCCGGAACTTGCCAGCTCGATCCGCGATACCCGTGTCCCGCTTGCAGGAGACAATCCGTACCTTGGCGCCGAACGGACGTTCATCGGCCTGACCACCTCGCTGATCGAGGCGACCCGAATAAATCGCGACGCCGCGCTGGAACGCATGTTCGAGTTCCTGTACAGCCGTACGTCCTCTCGCGGGGTCTGATCGCCCGTTTAGAGTTCGGCGCGATCAGCCTCGTCGGCAAGCGACGTGCGCCGCTGCCAAGGCAACCGGCCCTCGATTTCAATCTGAAGCGAGAAGCTCAAGAAGGTGCGGATCACGATAATAAGGGCAAGGATTCCCAGTCGATCGAATGACGGCACTATCGCGACCATACCGATGATATCGGCGGCAATCAGGAACTCCAACCCGAGCAAAATGCCTCGACCGAGGTTCGCCCGATAAGAGCGAAATGCATCGGCAAATCCCCCGTGCCGCAATTCGCGAAGCGACCAGACGGTTGCGGCTACCACGCCGCAGACGATCACCACCACACCGAGCAGCTCGATGGCCGACGCGGTCCAGTGAAGTCCGTGCAGAATCGCGCCTTGCGTTTGCTCGTTGAAGATCCGCTCCGAGGTTATCATCCGCGTCCCACCATACGCTCCCCCACCCGACGGACGATCTTGGTCCGTCGACTAGATTTGCGGCTCGCCACCTGCGCCTGCCGGCGTCGATCTATTCCCCCCGGAAGACAAACTCTTGTCGACCTGCTTCGACCAAGTGCGATAGTAAGCGATGATCGTCAGGATGCACAGGCCGGCGGCGCCGACCAGGAGCTGGACCAAAATCCCCTCCGAACCGAATTCCAGCACAAAATGGGCCACGAAAGAAAGAAAGAGGCCCACGCAAAAGATCGGCAACGATTGCTGGCCGCACCTGATCAGCGGCTTGAAGATGGGCCACTGCAATCCGGGCCAGTCGATGGGAATGAGAGCGACGACGATGAATACCAGGCTGGCCAAATGGATCACTCGGTAAGGCGCGAGATTGGTCTTGTCGTTGGGGATGAACATTTCATCGATCGAATCGGGGATGAGCTGTCGTAGCTCCGGAATCCGCTCCGCCAGGGTGATCACGAGAGCAAACAGCAAGAAGCCGGCACTAAGCGCATAGAGAATCCGAAAACGGAGCAGCCATCGACTGGCCTCGGCGCCCCCGAGCGCGAGCCAGGCTCCAAGAACGAAGAGCAACTGCCAGGCATAGGGATTGAAGTACCACACTCCCGCAGGATAGGATTCGAAGTTCCAGCCGTAGTGACGAGCGGCCAAGTATAGCCCGATCGATCCGACCATGACGGCGTTCCGCCATCGCAGCATGAACCAAAGTACGATCGGGAATGCCGCCATCAGCACGATGTAGAGTGGCAGGACGTCGAGATTGAGCGGCTTGAATTTCAGCGCCAAGCCCTGCGAAAGCGTCTCGACGGGAAAATTCATGAGGTGCGCGACGTTGAATTGATCCATGAGATGCGGATCATCGAACCTGTGCGAAAGGTAATGCACCGAAGTGAGGTAAAACAGGAAAAGCAGCAAATGGGCGGCATAGAGTTGCCACACTCGGCGCAACAGCC
The DNA here is from genome assembly GCF_001556045.1 of Bradyrhizobium sp. CCH5-F6. Taxonomy (GTDB): domain Bacteria; phylum Pseudomonadota; class Alphaproteobacteria; order Rhizobiales; family Xanthobacteraceae; genus Bradyrhizobium. Next base: position 40,573 of record NZ_LSIC01000054.1, on the reverse strand, counting down.
TGGTCGCTCCGACTACAAAGCCGCGATCCATCATGATCTTACCGAATACGAAGGTCGCGGTGTATCCGGAGATCAACACGAACAGGTCGGCTCCATCGCTGAAGCCGTAGTTCCGGGTGGTGAACCAGGCGAGCGCCGAGTCCGGGATGTGACCCAGAAAGATCAGCCAGTTCGCCAGTCCGCGAAATAGATCGAGGCGGAGATCGCGCTGGGACTTCGGCAGCACAGATCTCACGGTGATCGTTTCCCAAAGCCGCTCTCGTACGAAGATCGCTATCTGCAGCGTCCTGCCGGTCGCACGGTCAGTCGTTTCGTCAGGCAAGCCTGCTCCCCTTCATTCCTGATGATGTGTTTCCGCGCCACCGGCAGGGGTGACGAAAGTTCGTATCTTACGGCTCGTTGTCATACGGGCAACCATCAGGCTTCGTACTCGATAAGGAACGCGGTCGGCGGGCGAACCGCGTTGGGTGAGGAAGCGCAGGGCCTCGGGAAAGCGAACGGCTAGATATGAATATGCCAAGTACTTGATGATCTTCCCGGCAAGAATGGCGACGAAGACGTCAGTGATCGGCAGTCGATAGATTCCAGCTACCGCGAGCATCGGCACTTTGGGAACGGGCAGCGGCAAGGCCATCAGTGCGAATATGGCGAGGAGACCGTATTTCGACAGCCAATCCGTCGCCTGCGACCAAGCTTGCGAGTCCGCGAGCTCGGGGTAACGCGCAAGCAATATGCTCCAGCCGAAATGGTGAAAGGTGAGGTACAGGCCGAGGGACGCGGTCGCGCTTCCGACGGCGGCCATCAAGGCGGTCATCGTCCATTGGCGTCGGCAGGCCAGGGCCGCCACGACTACCAACCACTCCACGGGAACGCTCATCGTCAGCGTGGAAAGGAAGGCGGTCGCTCCAACCAACGGCGGAAACGAGCTGCGCTCGGCCTGACCGAGGATATCTCGACGAATTTGTGCGTCGTGGCGTGACCAATCATTGGCTCTCCGTCGCCCGCGCCATTTGCAGCCGTTCTCCCTGTTCTGGCTTGAAAGCCTCAGTCGACCCGCCGAGATCGGCCGGTGCAGGTTCGCCATTTTCTGGTTCGAAACTCGCCCAATGGTCGACCTGCACCGGCCTCCAAGGCGTATCATCGTCTTATGATCGTCGAGGCGATGATAGCAGTTCGATCCATATTCGAACTCTGTTGCCGCTTGAGGGAAATCTCCCTGTGGCAACAACAGAGTGTGCCCGACAGTCCGGGGCTATTCTGATCTGTCGGGCGAACGAGCACTGCCGTTCCCTTGGTAGGCTACTTGGAGCCGGTCGACGGCGCAGCGGAAGGATTCGCGCCGGTGGTCGCGGTTGAATCTCTCGACGGAGCTGAGCCGTCCTGCTTCATTCCCGACCCCATCCGACCATGGTCGCCTTCCATTCCCTTTCGGTGCATTTGGTCCCCCATCTTGCCCATCCCATCCCGCATCATCTCGTGGCCCATGCCGGACCTCGGCTGAGTGGACGGATTCTGTTGGGGGGCATTCTGCTGATTCTGATTGTCCGGAGTCTGCTGCTGGGCAGACGCAACCCCGGACACGCCCAAGATCGCTGCGAGCGCGACAGCTGCCGCAAGCCTTCCTTGACCGATGAACTTCATCGTGATCTCCAATTCGTGATGTTTGGCGGCCAGTTTCGATGACTGGTGTCGGGACGCTATGGCCGCTCGCCGAGCTCACATTGACCAATGTCAAATGGAAGCCGTGCGGCCAAGCAATCTTTTTGCGTCAGTTCGGTGTAATAGATCGAGGCACCCGTCGTCGCTAATCGGCGGTCGTGCAGTGCACCGGCTTTCAAAATAGCGGGGAACCTCGGATAGCGACTGCAGCCGACATCGAAAGAAGGGCGTGAGGCACTCAAGTCGTTGACCATCAGAGAGCCGAGTCGGTTGGAGCCGAGCACGCCCCCCGCATGGGCCAAAACGGAAGGCCTTCCACCGCTTCCTCGAGAAGCACTTCTGCTGCCAGACGAAGAGTGGCTCCGATACGCGCTTCCAAAGCTGGCGACGATCTCGGCCATTGCGCTGCGAGCGGGACCCGATCGACCGAAACGTTTCATTCTTTCCTCTCGCGTAGGCCTCCTAGCACTCGTTCCTCCAGCGGCGCATCAAATCGCCGATCCAAGCTTTCAAAATCGCATCGCCTTATTAAGGGGCGATCTGAAGCCGCACGCCGATTCGCCTCTCCTTCCGCCAAACCACGCGACATTTCAGGCTTGCGCGATCAAGCAGCAGGTTAAACCTCTCGGGAATTCCGACCGGAGATTCGATCTCTAGCGATGCGCCAGTCGCGGAGACGTTGCGTACGATGCAACTTATGGCCCCACCTCCGCATAGATGGTGCCGAACTTGAGAACCCTGCGTCGAGCAGACGATCGTTGCTCCTCCATTTCGTCACCTCCCGCCGGTCATTCGCGCCTGATTACTACGGATGCCGGGCCGAATGCTCATGACCGGCGCCTTGCGAGGCATCGCTTGGCGACTACTTCCCCTGTACGTCGCCTTGCGTTTCCATGGGCCTCATCTCTTCGTCCGGAGGTGCCTTTGCGACAATGTCTCTGTATTGCTGGGGCGACATCTCGGGCAGCCTGAGACGAACCCGACGATGCTCCATATCGTGGAGTCATCGTGCTCGCGTCCCCAAGCCGGCATCGCGGTCATCTTCAGTCCGTGCTTCACGACCCAAAAGGCCGTCCGGGGATCGACCGGGTACCGGGAGAGGTTCGGCGGTCGGGGATAGAGGCCCTGCCGCAACTCCGACTCCGGTATGCCCGGCGCGAGGTGACAATTCGCGCACATCGCCGCGTACTGTCCGGCTCCCTTCAACACCAGTCGCTCATCCGCAAGATTTGGCGGATTGACCGACCGCGCGCATACCGCGATGGATCGGTCGCGGAAAAGCTCGATCGTCGCTCTCGTTGCGGGCCAGTGCGGGGTATCGGCGCCGACGTCGTAAGCTCCGGACGCGACGAACAGCCCCGCGGAGATAATCGCGAGGACGAACACAACTGCGATCGATGCAAGAGCGGTCCTCATTGGCATCTGATGAATTAGAATCCTTCGAGTCCGGATCGCGACCCCTCCGGTGGACAATCGAACCTTTCGCCTTCCTCGGTGCCGGTCACGGCGACACCCTCCGGTTCAGCCCGGCGTCGATGTATTCAGATCGCCATCGCCAGGCAGTTTTCGGCGCAGAAACGACACGCCTCGACACAGCTTTCCATACCACCGGTGCGTTCGCATTCCTTCGCACACTCGGTGCAGATCGCCGCGCAGTCCTCGCAAACATGGCCGTGGTGAGGCGATCTCAACAGCATGATGTGCGCGGTGGTGCGGCACATCTCCGCACACGCCATCATCAGCCGAATGTGCTCCGCGTCGTTTCCGGCCAAACCACGCGTCGAGCCACTCGAGGCACGTCCTGTAGCAGTGCAGGCAGCAGTCGATGCACGTAGACATGTCCCTTTCCATCAAACTTTATCTCCCGTTCCTTGTCCTGGAGCACATCGATAATCAGATTCAGTCTTCAGCCCTTGCGTGGCTCAACCTGCATCCCATCCGGCCGGCAGGCTGCAAGCCGAAAGTAGGCACTCCTTCCATGCACGACCGGACGTGGCGAAGACGTTGTAACCGACCCACCGGTGTCGCTTCATGCGGTCGAGCAGGCGAAGATCGTCGAGCCTGACGAACCTCCGGACGGCAGGATCGAACACGATCAGCGAAAGCGAGTTCTCTTCCATGAGATAGCGCGACACGGAATGCTTCCTATCGGAGCCATGCTCCTCGCAAATGACTAGGCAATCTCCGGCCAGCACGCCGCGCCCGCCGCGCAGCGCCTCGATCTCGACCCCTTCCACGTCCAGCTTGACCACCAGGGGCCGCGACGCGTCGATGACCCGCATCTCGGCAAGGCCATCGAGGGATACCGTTTTGACCGCACCCGATTCGGACCGTTCCACCGGCACGGTTTCGAGCTTCTCGTGACTTGTCCCCGTGACTCGCGCGAATCCGCTGCCACCGGCGATCGCGGCGTGGAGGCAACGGAAGCGATTCCCATTCAGCTCAGCATTCCGGTTCAGATGCTTCACGTTCAAGCCGCCCGCCTCGATCGCAATCGCCTGTTGCGCACCGAAGGGCTTGCTCGAGGCGAGGACCGACCAGTATCCGAAGTTCGCGCCGCAATCGACGAACCCATGGTGACCGAACGGCTCTGTGGCAACCGACCCGGCCTGCAGAGCCAAGACGGTCGCCCGGTCGAGCAAGCTTGCTCCCGCCAAACGTCCGCTTTTCCGATCGAACGTCAGCGTTTCCGGCGCGGAGAGAGCTGAGGCGCCGCGTGACGATATTCCCATGATTCCTCGCTGGCGAACGGTTACCGCGCAGAAGACGTCGCCGCCGTGCCGCACTCGGCGTACACAGGGGTCTCCGCCGTGAGGCCAAGGGACGATGCCCCCACCAGCACCATGGCTTTCGTCGTCGTTCCGACGAACGGCCCGCATCTGTGAACTCAATGGCTCGCATTCCGCACGAACCGCGCCAGAGCGGCCCAAGCTGCGTAGGGATGTTCCCTGCACCGACATCGGTCGCAGCGCCCGCTGCGGCGGACACACGGCCCGTCGCTAGGATGGGTTCAGAAGTTCGGTGGCCGGTAAAGGGCGGCCGGATCGTTGTCCGCGGTCCGCCGATATGCTGCGAACTCCCAGCGGGAGGTCAGCGCGGGCGGGTTTATCAATTCGACGACCTCCGCCGCCAATGCGTTGACACACAGCATTCCGCAGCATTGACCGTGCGAGGACTTACGACGGTCAGGCTCGTCCACTACATTCGCCGATCGTTCGCCGGTTCCGTCATCGTCTGCCTCTTGAACGGGTGCGGAATGATCTTGCACGCAATGGCTGGTATGGACGTAGGCAACCGCATGGTCCACCTCCTCGTGAACGTGGGCAATGCCCTTGCCGTGTTCATCTTCGAAGAGACAGGAAGCGGCGCGCGAGGAGAATGCAAACCCAAGCGGGGATGCCAGCAAGCAAAGCAGATAGAGCAGAGCGAGTAGCTTACCTGCCTTCAATCGCTTGGCCTTGGTCAGGCGTGTCAACAAACTCGAACGTTTCCTTCGCCGCAACGAATCGTTGTTGCAATGTAGGCCGAAAAATATTCGAAGCGAAGCCGGAAGAGCAGTTCACCACGTGGAGTACCGACCATCCTTTCTGCAGATCCTACTCTGCTAGTTGTTGGTGACCGGAAGTGATCTTCAAAAATAACTCGAATGAACCTGTAAGAAATCCGAGCCTCACGCGTCGCGAATCGCTGCCCTCTTTTTGTGCTTTGCAGACCGCCTCGAGGCGGGCAACTTTTGATCTGGCTCAACTGCACCGCTTGAGACTGAGCTTGATTGTTTCTGAATCAGACATCTGGTTTGATTGCCCTTAAGAACTTCGTCGAAACAGGAGAAAGAAAATGAACGCCCGCAAGTTGTTTTTGGCCGCAACCATTGCCTCCTTCGTTACGCTGCCGGCAATCGCGCAGACCGCCCCTTCCCCGAGCGATGGCGGACATCACTATTCAGGTGGACCAAGGGCCGAGCCGCACCACATGGGAAAGAAAGAGAGTACGGCCCCGAAGAAGAAGTCCTCCGGCGGCAGCCATCACTATGGCGGCGGACCCAAGTCCGATTTGCCGCATCATATCGGGCCCAAGAAGGATCAATGATCGGAGCGCGGTGATCCTACGAACTGGCTTGTGGGATCACTGCTTCGTTCAACCGAGCCTCCTGAGTTCGTTCAGGCACGATGCAGGTCCATCCCAGTTCCTTCGCGATGCGAGTCTGCAGCGCCCGGGCGGCTCGCGGCTCGCCATGAGTAACGAACGTCCTCCTCGGTGCCGCCCCGGCGCTCTTGAGCCATTCGATTATTTCGTCGGCATCCGCGTGTGCAGAAAGGGCATCGATGTTGCGAACCTCGGCGGCGACCGGGACATCCTCGCCGTGGATCCGGATCGTCCTAGCACCGGATATCATCGCCGCCCCTCGCGTCCCCTCGGCCTGATAGCCTGCAAACAAGACCGTACTCCTCTGATCCGACGCGAAGCGCTTCAGATGATGGAGCACCCGGCCGCCGGTCGCCATTCCGCTCGCGGAAATGATGACCTTCGGAACGGGGCTGTCGCTTAGGCGCTTCGAATCCTCGACGGAGCGGATATAGGTCGCGACAGCGCACGTTCTCTTGCATTCCTCGTATGACAACTTGTGATCGGACCTGAATTTGCAGAAGATTTCGCTCGCGTCGACCGCCATCGGACTGTCGAGGAAGATCGGCACGTTGGCCAGGCCGCCGGCCAATTTGATGCGTGCCAAGTAGTAAAGCAGCGCCTGAACACGGCCAACCGCGAACGCCGGAATGACCACCGTGCCACCGCGTTTCGCCGTCGTGCCGACGATCTCCTCGATTGTACGTTGAGGATCAATCTTTGGGTGCAAGCGGTCGCCATAGGTCGATTCGATAACGAGGTAATCGGTTTTTGCCAGCGGCTCGGGCTGTAGCATGATCGGATCGTCGTGCCGACCAAGGTCGCCGGATAATGCGATCGAGGTTCGCTCCCACTCTATCTCAATCGAGGAAGCCCCCAGGATGTGGCCGGCGCGCCGGAGTACCAGATTTGCGCCGCCCGGCAGGCTGTGGTCATCGTGAAACGATGTTGGCTTCAGCAGACGTAGGGCGGCTTCGGCATCCTTTACTGTGTAGAGCGGAAGAGCAGGCTTATGCTTTGAGAAGCCGCGCTTGTTGGCAAATCGTGCATCCTGCTCCTGCAGATGCCCCGAGTCGCGCAGCAGCACCTCGCATAGGGCGGCTGTCGCTTCGGAACAGACGATCGCTCCGGCGAATCCCTGCTTCACGAGAAGGGGTAGCGCGCCGGAATGATCGAGATGCGCGTGGGTTAGGACGACAGCGGAGATGCCGGCCGGCTGGATCGGAAATCTTTCCCAATTCATCTCGCGAAGTGACCTACCGCCTTGAAAGAGACCGCAATCGACGAGAATCCGATGGGACGGGGATTCGAGAAGATATTTGGAGCCTGTAACCGTCCCCGCTCCACCCAAGAAAGACAATTTCAGACTCATTCCGACCCTCTGAATTGCTGACCAGACCATTCGCTCCGTTTGGCGAGCGGCTCAACGGAGATCCGGAAGATCGGAGCGCTTCGGCGGCCGGTCAAGCAGAAGCTAGATTTCGGTTGCGCTTTATTGATCCGGTTGGGACAGTGTAGTTGGCGGAAAGAATAGTAAAGGCGATAAATTTTGAGACGGATGTTGTAATGAACGACACCCCACAGACGTCGGAGGAAGCCCTTCCCTCGAACGTCGAGCAACTGCGCTCGCCGGCCTACACTTTAGCGGCCCTCGATCAAGGCTTTCTGCTTGGCGATTCCATGCGTGGGGTACGATTCCTGCTGGAGTACGCAAAGGCCGAGGAATGCCTAAGATCGTGGGGCGTCCGGTCCACTATCGTCGTTTTCGGGTCGGCACGAGTTCGGGAGGATGGGCCTGAATCGCACGCGCGATGGTATCGGGAAGCACGCGCGTTCGCGCGCGTGGCCTCCGAACGCGGGGGCGCCCTGACTTCGAACGGCAGCCTCCGAGACAACGTCATCGCAACCGGCGGTGGCCCGGGGATCATGGAAGCCGCAAACCGAGGAGCCGGCGACGCGGGAGCGCCTTCCATCGGCTTCAACATCACGCTTCCGGAGGAGCAACAGCCAAACCCTTACTCCACGCCAGCGCTGACGTTTCGATTCCACTATTTCGCGATGCGGAAGATGCACTTGGCCATGCGCGCCAATGCGCTCGTTGCGTTCCCGGGAGGCTTCGGGACTTTCGACGAGTTATTCGAGATCCTGACGCTGCGCCAGACGAAGAAGGCGCCGGCCATTCCGATCGTGCTGTTTGACGAGCAGTACTGGCGGTCTGCTGTCAACTTCGAGGCGCTGATCGACAGCGGCACGATCGATCGATCCGACTGCGATCTCTTCCGGTTCGCGGAAACCTCGGAAGATATTTGGTCCGAACTACTTTCGTGCGGTCTCGGCGCACCCGGTCTTTCCTGTCCGGCCTCGCAATTCAGCCGCACTACGTCCTCGAACGCGAGTTAGACCTCTCACTCTACCCGCAACATGTCTGAATGAGCGTGACAGACGTCCGCCTGCCGTTATCGCGCTCGGCGCTGGTGCCTCGAACCAGCCGGCTCGGCCGCCTTCGGAGAAACGACGGCTTCTCGGACGAACATGACAATGCTCACCCCCCAAACGAGGGCGATGCCGAGCAGAACCCACTTGAAATCGGAATGGATCATGAAGTTGACGGCGGCCATCAACCCGATCGAAAGCCCGCCGGCGACCCCGGCGCCGACCGCAGCTACAGCGCGATGGTCTCGGAAGGACGTCAACGCCAAGGTGAGCGCGAGCATTCCCTAGCCGTCACGTAGCCGCCCATCACGCGGAATGCGGAGGCCGCCAACAGCATCGAGGACAGACGCCAGCGATACGGTGCGTCGCGCATCGTGGCAGCCGGATCAACCGTGACGATAGGTGCTGTCGGTCGAGCCCTGCCCGAGAATTCGGCTCAGGCGCGGTATGAAGCCCGGGACTTCCGCAGCGTATTTCGTATAGGCCTCGCCGAACTCCGACTTGGCGTCCAACTCCTCGTTTCTCGCCAGCTTCACGTACATGATCGTCAGCACCGGAAACATTGCGAGCGTGAGAATTGTCGGCCACTGCAACAGGAAGCCGAGCATGACGAGGATGAAGCCGACATATTGCGGATGGCGCACATAGCTGTAGGGACCGGCCGTGGCGAGACTGCGCGTCTGCTGCGCGTCGTACAACACCTTCCAGGCGGCGGAGATCAGAATGAACCCGGCGGCGATGAAGATGAAGCTCAGGATGTGGAAAGGTCCGGCGTGCGGATTGGCCTTCCAACCGAACACCATCTCGAGCAGATGACCGGCGTCGTGCGAGAACCAGTCCACGTCGGGAAACCGCGACTGCAGCCAGCCCGAGAGGAAGTAAATGGTGAGCGGGAAGCCGTACATCTCCACGAATAGCGCCACGAGAAACGCACTGAAGGCGCCAAACGAACGCCAGTCCCGGGAGGTCTGCGGCTTGAAGAAGCTGTATGCGAACAGGATGAAGACCGCAGAGTTGACGATGACAAGGCTCCAGAGGCCGTAAGCGGGCGTAGAATCATGCATCACACGCTCCTTGGATCGTTCTGTTGATTGTCGGCGTGATGATGCGTGTGTCCGTGATGCATGAACAAATGCATCAGCGGGCAGGCGAGGATTGGAAGCCAGACAAGCAATCCGAGCACGTGCGCTCTATGCTCAGTGAACAGCAGGGCACCTGCGATGATAAGAAATCCGATCAGAACCAGCCCGGCACGCGATTTGAGCGACAAACCCTCAGGCGCATGTCCTTGGTGACCGGAACGATCTTGCACCGACATCGTGAACTCCTGCTACCCAAGTAAACAACTTGCCGGAAACCTTCTTCTTGATCGAGATCAAGCAGATCGGACCGGAAACGCCCGCAAACAAGGCGCTTGCGGCGACCGCTGCCTAAGCACGTTGCGCGATGCGCTCGCCGACTGACAGGGCGTCGACTTGGTCTAGTTCTGTATCATCGGGGACTTCGGGCCTCCCTGATATCTCCAAACCCGCCTGCTCGAATCAACAGGTGGCGCGAAGTAGTGGCCCGGTGTCGCGGGAACGGAGCCGAACGCAGAGCTCCAGCCACCTTGTGGGTTCGACATCGCTTGCGCGCCCCGCCTGGCCTCGTTTGGCCAATACCGCCGATCCGAAATCGTGGCCCCTGCAAAGGCACTCGCCGACACTGCAACCAACGGCAGCACCAGCAACATAGTTCTGAAGGTCCGCTTGAACATGACCCGGCTCCTGCTCACTTGAAGGAAGGATTTGAGGCCCTCTCATCGATGAGTTCGGAAGAAATCGCCGTTCGGTTACAGGGCTCACGCCGACGTGAAAACGGTTCGGTCTCGCTACCAACGCAGCAACCTGGGGCCCAGCATCGCCCCTGCCAGGGTGCAGAGCACAATCGTCCCGCCGTACCAGATTGCGACAAATGGCAAGGAATCGTCGGAGCAATGAAGCGCGTAACCCGTGGCGCTGATGCCGCCCGAAACAAGACCCGCAAAGGCACCTGTCCGGACGAGATTGGTCGGCGCCGCCGTTCGCACCGCCGCGATAACGACGGTGAAAGGTACGATCGCGATGATCGGGATCGAGATAATGCACTCTAGCCACTCGTCACCCATGACCATCTTGGCCCAATGCGTACTGGGCGCCAGCCCGAGGCTGATTGCGGCAAGCAACAAGATGCCTGCGAATGGGAGGACGGCCCACCTCGAAGAGGACCTACGTTCTCCGCCCGGCCGCGCCAGTCGCATCAGGTAGGCCGATGCCAACACGACGATTCCGACCGCGAACACAATCTTCAGGAGCACGGAAACGACGGCGTGACCGGTCGTCAGATCGGACCGGGTACCCAGGCCGACCAATATGCCGCCCAACGTCAGAACCGTTGCGGCCGCAAGGGCGAGGCCCACTGTCCGACCGACCGATCGGCGATCGACCGGCTCGACGCGGGCACTGAGTGCCGCGATCAAATCATCCGTCTTCATGATCTCGCTTCCCGGGCAATCAGCGCGGCCAGGGTTTTTAGCCCGCGGTGAATATTCATCTTAATCCCGGATTCCGAAAGTCCGCACCGCTGCGCCGCTTCGGCGATGCTCAACCCGTCGAGTTTCACGGCTTCCATGGAACATTTGACGTTTGGCGGCAGCCGTCGCAAGAGCCGCCCGACGTCGTAGGAACTCTCCGCACCGACATGATCGTCCGATGCCATGGCCTCGTCAGCCTCATCCAGAGGCACATCGGCCAACGACGTGCGAGTCCGACGCAGAAAGTCGATCAATTTGTGGCGCGCGATCGCATGGACCCATGGTGTCAGCAGGTCCGAGGCGTCGTAGGTATGTCTCTTGATGTGAATGGCCAAGACCGCTTCCTGAACCAGGTCTTCGGCCTCCGACGCGCTACGGCCAGTGCCTGCGAGCTTCCTCTTGTAGTACGCACGTAGGCGCCTGCTCAGCGCTTCAAGCAATGCCCGATGCGAAGCCGCATCGCCGTCCAGGCTTGCGAGCATGAGCTTCTTCAGATCCGCCTCCGAGGTCGTCATGTTCGCGGTCCCGACTACCTTTCTCGATCAGGGAATATCTCGACGAATTCATTGTCCTGCAGGCGTCCGCAAACCATGCCAGGCATCCCGAACTTGGTGGTAGTGAACCTCTGGCAGATAGTCGGGCGTGTTCAACCCGAGCGTCTTCACGTCGAGGCGCCCTACGGCGCCGAGGAGCGTGTAGGATGCGATCACGCGGTCGCGCTGAGCGAGGATCAGCCGAGCTCGGGCATTGGTCAGATCCTGCAGGGCGTTGAGTACGTCGACCGTCGTGCGCTGTCCTGCCTGCGCCTCCCGCTGCACCCCCAATAGCGCCACGTTCGCGGCACGCACCTCGGATTCTGCGGCGGTGACCGCGACTTTTGCTCCCTCATTGGCGACCCAAGCGCCGGTTGCCGCAGTGCGCGTCTGATTGCGCACCTGCTCCAGGACCAGCCGGCTTTGCGAAGTGACCTCCTTGGCCTGGCGGGTCTGGGCGGCGGCCATGCCTGCATCGTAGAGGGGAACGCCGACCTGGCCCAAAACCGAAGTCTGATCCATGCGGGAAGTCGCGAGGGTAGGATCATTCTGCACGGCGCGGCTGACGCTGGCCTGCACGGACACGGTCGGAAGCAGCCCGCTTTCCGCCACTGCGATCGAAGACTGGGCGACATCCACATCGAACTGCGCGGCAAGGACGGCCGGGTTCTCTTGACGCGCCACGTTCGTCGCATCCGCAAGAGTAGGCGGCGAGAACCGGTCCACCGGCGTTGCGGCCAGCAGCTGCGCGGGCGGCTCGCCCACCACTTGGCCGTAGGTCGCCTTGCTCACGGCTAGGGCCACGTCTGCCGCGTTGAGGTCGGCAAGCCCGCGGCTCAGGCGCGCTTCGGCCTGGGCCGCGTCGGTGGGCGTCACGTCGCCCGCGTTGAGACGAGTGCGAGTGTTGGAGAGCGTCTGCCGCAGGAAGGCGATATTGGCGCGCTGCGCGTCGACCAGCGCTCCGTTAGCAAGCACGTTCATGTACACGGTGACGGCATCGAGCAGGATCCCCTGCCCAACGTTGCGAAGGGCTTCGCGGCCGGACCTTACCTGTGCCTCCGCCACCCGGACATTGTTGGCGGTCTTGAAGCCGTTGAACAGCGTCTGGGTCACCGTGAGCCCAACGGTCCACGGCTTCAGCGTGGCCGTCTGGACGACGTTGTCCGGCAACAGGTTGCGAACCTGCTGCAGGCCGGCGCTCAGGCTTGCCACGATCTGCGGGCGATAGCCCGACAACGCCTGCGGCACGTTTTCGTCGGTCGCCCGTTGGCGCGCCCGCGCCGCGTTCAGCTGCGGATTTGACTGATAGGCTTTCACCATGGCTTCCACGAGGGTCTCCGCCTTGGCGGGCGCTCCGCCGAGAAGCAACAACACCGACCCGAGCATGGGTCCGGCCCACCTCCCGGCGATCGAACCCGAAGCATCAACCCTCGATCCGTGCTTAGCCATCTCGTCCGTCCTTCGCGAAGCGTCGCACAGGGATGTGCTCACGGCTGGCCCCTCTCCCGGCTCATTGGGCCGGCTCCATAATGCGCGGCATCTTTGCAGGCGCATCTTTATGTGCGGGAGACTGCCGGTTGCGGTCGCCGCGATCGGACGTCGACGGCAACCGGAAGCCCTTGATCAGTCCAAAGATGGCTGGAATGACGATGAGCGTCAGCAGCGTGGAGGAGACCATTCCGCCGATCATCGGCACAGCGATGCGCTGCATGATTTCGGATCCGGTACCCGAACTCCACATGATGGGCAGAAGGCCGGCCATGATGGCGACCACCGTCATCATCTTGGGCCGGACCCGCTCGACGGCGCCTTGCATGATGGCGTCGTAAAGATCGCTTCGCGTCAGCGCGCGACCTTCCGCCTTTGTCCGCTCCCTCGTTTCCGCCAACGCGTGGTCGAGATAGATCAGCATCACCACGCCGGTCTCGGCGGCGACGCCGGCGAGCGCGATGAACCCTACCGCGACGGCGACCGACATGTTGAAGCCGAGCCACCACATCATCCAGAGGCCGCCGACCAGCGCGAAGGGCAGCGAGAGCATGACGATCAAGGTTTCTGTGATCGACCTGAAGTTCAAGTAGAGCAGCAGGAAGATGATCGTGAGCGTGACCGGTACCACGATCTTCAGACGCGCAGCGGCACGCTGCAGATACTCGTACTGGCCGCTCCAGACGACATAGTAACCCGCCGGAAACTGTATGCTCTCGCTGACCGCTCGCTGTGCGTCGGCGACGTAGCTCCCGATGTCCCTGTCCCGGATGTCGACATAGATGTAGGTCGCGAGCTGTCCGTTCTCCGTACGGATCGAAGTCGGCCCGCGGGTGGGTTCGACCTTCGCCACTTCGCCAAGCGGAACGGCCCCGCCGGCCGGCATCGGCACCAGGATATCGCTTGTGATGGCCCTGGGATTGTCACGGAGATCGCGCGGGTAGCGCATGTTCACCGTGAACCGCTGCCGGCCCTCGACGGTCGTGGTGACCGTCTGACCTCCCAATGCGGCCGCGATGGTGTCCTGGACGTCCTGGATCAGGACCCCGTAACGGGCGAGCGCCTCCCGGTCCGGAGCGATCTCGAGATAGTACCCACCGATGCCACGCTCGGCGTAAGCCGATGATGTACCGGGGACGGCCTTGATGACCCGCTCGATCTGCTTGGCCAACCGATCGATCTCGACGAGATCCGTGCCCATGACCTTGACGCCGATCGGCGTGCGGATGCCTGTCGACAGCATGTCGATGCGTGCCTTGATCGGCATGGTCCAGGCATTGGAGACGCCGGGAAATTGCAGCGCCTTGTCCATCTCGGCGATCAGAGTGTCGATCGTCATTCCGGGACGCCATTGCTCTTTCGGCTTGAGGTTGACCACCGTTTCGAACATTTCGGTCGGGGCCGGATCGGTGGCGGTCGCGGCTCGCCCCGCCTTGCCGTAGACGGAAGCGACCTCCGGGAAGGATTTGATGATCCGATCCTGCATCTGCATCAGTTCGGCCGCCTTGGTTACCGAGATGCCGGGCAGGGTCGTGGGCATGTAGAGCAGCGTGCCTTCGTTCAGTGTCGGCATGAACTCGGTTCCGAGCTGCCGGGCCGGCCAGATCGTTACCGCTAGGACCCCCACGGCAGCGAGGATGACCAGGGTCTTTGCGCGCAGCACCCCCTTGATGACGGGGCGATATACCCAGATCAGGAAGCGATTGATGAAGTTCTTGTGTTCGGGAACGATCTTCCCGCGCACGAAGATCACCATCAGCGCCGGGACCAACGTCACCGAAAGCAGAGCTGCGGCTGCCATCGCGAAGGTCTTCGTGTACGCCAGCGGGCTGAACAGCCGCCCCTCCTGCGATTCCAGCGTGAAGATCGGCATGAACGAAACGGTGATGATCAAGAGGCTGAAGAACAGTGCCGGCCCGACCTCGGATGCCGCCTCGATCAGAATTTGCACCCGCGACTGTCCCGGCTTCGCCCGCTCCAGGTGCTTGTGCGCGTTCTCGATCATGACGATGGCGGCATCCACCATGGCGCCGATCGCAATCGCAATACCGCCGAGGCTCATGATGTTCGACCCGAGCCCCAGCAGTTTCATGGCTCCGAACGCCATCAGCACGCCCACCGGCAGCATCAGGATCGCAACCAGCGCGCTGCGCACGTGCAGCAGGAAGACGATGCAGACGAGCGCCACGACGATGCTCTCCTCGAGAAGCGTTTGCTTCAGCGTGTCGATGGCGGCGTAGATCAGGTTGGAGCGGTCGTAGACCGGGACGATCTCGACCGATTTGGGCAGACTGCTCGCAATCTCCTTGAATCGCTTCTTGACGTTCTCGATGACGTTGAGCGCATTGACGCCAAAGCGCTGCAGCACGATGCCGCTTGCGACCTCCCCCTCGCCGTTCAATTCGGCGATACCCCGTCTTTCGTCCGGGCCGAGCTCGACTCGCGCGACGTCACGCAGCAACACGGGCGTGCCGTTGTTCGTCTTCAGTACGATGTTGCCGAGATCGTTGATGCTCTTGATGTAGCCCTTGCCCCGGATCACGTACTCGAACTCCGCGAGTTCGACCGTCCGGCCGCCGACGTCCGCGTTCGATGCGCGGATGGCGTCCCGGATCTTCTGCATGCTGATTCCGCGGTCGCGCATGCGCTGCGGGTCAAGGACCACGTTGTACTGTTTGACGAAACCGCCGATGCTCGCGACCTCGGCCACTCCTTCGGCCTTGGCCAGCGCGAATCTCAGATTCCAGTCCTGGATCGTGCGCGTGTCCGCCAGATTCAATTCCTTCGAGATGACGGCGTATTGGTAGACCCAGCCGACGCCCGTGGCATCCGGCCCGATGCTCGGCGTGACGCCCGCCGGCAACCTGGACGTCGCGCTATTCAGGAATTCCATGACGCGCGAGCGGGCCCAGTAGATGTCGGTTCCGTCCTCGAAGATCACGTACACGAAGGACACGCCGAAGAACGAGAATCCGCGCACCACCTTGGATTTCGGCACGGTCAGCATGGCCGTCGTCAAGGGATATGTAACTTGGTCCTCGATCACCTGCGGCGCCTGGCCGGGATATTCCGTGTAGACGATGACCTGCGTGTCGGAGAGATCCGGAATCGCATCGAGTGGCAGATGCACTAGTGCGTAGAGGCCAGCGGCGGCCGCAAAACCGGTGCCGAACAGCACCAGCAGTAGATTGCGTGCGGACCAGGCGATGATGCGAGCGATCATTTGTGCTCTCCCGTCGAGTGGGCGGCGCCGGTGTCGGAAGGATTGGGCGCAGCCTCCGCGAAGCCTTTGAGCGCCGCCTTCAGGTTGCTTTCGGCATCGATCAAGAAATTGGCCGCGGTGACCACCGCCTCGCCATCCGCAAGGCCCTCCCGCACCTCGATGTAACCGCCGCCGCGCCGGCCAAGCTTGACTTCGCGCGGCTCGTAGCGTCCTTCGCCCTTGTCGACGAGAACGGCCTGCCGGCTGCCAGTGTCGAGCACCGAACTGTCAGGGACCGCCAATACGGATTTGGAGTCCGCGGTGTCGATGTCCGCATCGACGTACATATCCGGCAGCAGCGCCACATCCGGGTTGGCGAGTTCGATTCGGACACGCGCCGTCCGAGTTTCGCGGTTAACCTGCGGATAGACGACGGCGATCCTGCCGCTGAAGGTGCGAGTCGGATAGCTGCGGGCGCGAACCGTGACCGGCTGACCCACTGCGATGTTGCCAAGATCGCGTTCGGCGACGTCGACCAGGGCCCAGACCACCGAGATATCGGCAATCCGGAACAGTACGTCGCCCGGATTGGCTCTCATGCCTTCGATGGCGTTGCGTTCAAGCACGATTCCGTCGCGCGGCGCCGACCATTGCACGGTGACGGGCGCGACGTGGGACTTCTCCATGTCCGCGATGACCTGTTCGGGAACGTCGAGATTGATCAGCCGCTGCCGCGAGCCGCGGCCGTAGGCCTCAATCCCGCCGGTGGTCTTGGAAGTGATCGTCGAGAGATACTCCGCGGCGGCGGACGCCACAGCCGAACTGTAGATCTGCATCAGCGGCTGGCCTGCCTTCACGCGCGTACCGGTGGTCACGTCGGCGACCTTCTGCACGAAGCTTTCGGCGCGCATTGCGATGACCGAGACGCGGCGTTCATCCAGTTGGATCGTACCGGGCGACTTGACCAAGATCCGGATCGAACGGCGCTCGACGGGCTCGGACTTCACGCCCGTCCTCTGGATCTTGCCGGGCGAGAGCTTGACCGACCCGTCCTCCTGATCGTCCCCTTCGTAGACGGGAACGTAGTCCATCCCCATCGGGTCCTTCTTGGGGACCGGCGAGGTATCCGGCAGGCCCATCGGATTGCGATAGTACAGGATCCTGCGGGAGGAATCCGCCTGTTGCCGCTTCGGCTTCGCGGACTCGGTCGAGGGCTCGTCCTCATCGTAGACCGGCAGGTAATCGCGTCCCTGCTGATCCTTTTTCGGAACGGCCGACCAGAAGGGGGCCCCCGCGGGGTCGCGGTAGTACAGCGGCGTCTTGTCCGCCGCCGCTGAGGCGGCGGTCGAGTGTGGGTGAAGGGGCCAGAAAGATCGTTCGACCGACCAGTAGCCGGCCAGACCGATTCCGGCGCCGAGCGCAATCATTGTAAGCAAGCGCGAGGTTTTCATGGTGTGCACCAGGGCGCGCCCTCTGGCGCGCGCATCAGAAATGGGTTCGAGGATGCCGGGCGCTCGCTGGGAGCGCCCGCAGGCTCACTTGTTGGCCTTGACGATGACCTTGCCGTTGACGGTCTCGGACTCGCCCTGGACTTTTGCGGAGAGCGTGACCTGATAGCGTCCGGCCATCGGAAGATCGGTCTTGAAGGCGTATACGCCGGGCTCCTTGGACGGCAGCGGAGCCACTGGGGATTCCATTTCAGCCATCCCATCGGGCGCCATGTCCAGCACTGCTGAATTTGGAAATCATGATGTTCTCCTCAAATAGGTCTGTCTCGACCGCGGCTCCGCAAGAGCACACGGGCAGTCGTCATCGCGCGCGGGCACGTGCTACGCGCGTCGAACTGGGTGAGATCAGACCCGAGGAGGTCGGAAGGGAGGGCTCCCTCCGCGGACAGGGACGAACTGGTCCGCAGGGATGGCGACTTTACTCTCCGCCGCGGGGACGAAGCGGAAACCGACGCTTCGGACGTCCCCCAGCGCGACGAATCCGCCCGCGCAGCAGAAACCCATGCTGCAGTTATGGCCGGCGGCGTGAAAGGGGCCGCCGTTCATGTCGTCCGGGCAACAGTCCATCGACATGTCGGCCGAGGTGCCCATCTGCATTCCGGACTGCGCATCGTCGGCCATCACGCCGGAGCCGGCCGCGGACGCGCCGACCGGCAGCAACGCCAAGGAGGCGGCGATCGCGAATGCCAGAATGGTACGGACGAGCCGCATCGCGCTTTGTCTACCTATACTTGTCCCGCTTACCGCACCGGTCCGGCGCGGTAACAGTTTCCCTCCATAACATAGTCCTGCTCCGAGCGGCGTCTTTGATCCTCGTCAAGCATTCGTGACCGCCTTCATCACCTGTCCGCCCGCCCGACGACTTCCATCAGTTCCGCGATCTTGCGCCGCTGGTCGGCCTTATCCCCGCTACGAATGGCGTGTTCCACGCAATGGGCCACGTGATCCTTGAGGATTTCTTCCTCGACGCGGCGGAGCGCGGCTCTGACCGCCGAAATCTGCGTGACGATGTCGATGCAGTACCGGTCCTCGTCCACCATCTTCGCGAGTCCGCGAACTTGGCCTTCGATGCGGTTCAGACGTTTCTGACAGGAAGCCTTGATGTCGGTCCTCATGGGCCGTATATACCCCCCTAGGGTACTTTCCGCAAGAGATGGAGCACATAATGTCTAAGGATGCCCCAGATTCCGAAAAGGCTCGCGGAAACTGCTGCGAACACTCTCACTCCACCTCGCGCGAGCGCCCTGTTCACCATGACCATGGCCCCGCGCACGGTGCCGCGGTCGATCCCGTCTGCGGAATGGTCGTGGATCCGGCGACGGCCTCTCATAAGGTCGAGGACGGCGGAAGGACCTTCTATTTTTGCTCCGATCGTTGCAGGACGAAATTCGCCGAGGAGCCGGCAAGATACGTTCATGGCAAGGTGGGGCATGAAGCCCGAACCGACATGCCGGAAGGTACGGTCTACACCTGTCCGATGCATCCGCAGATCCGGCAGGTCGGGCCCGGCAATTGTCCGATATGCGGCATGGCGCTCGAACCGGAAGTCGCAACGGCGGACGCGGGACCGAATCCCGAGCTGATCGATATGACCCGCCGATTCTGGGTGGGTCTGGCGCTTTCCGTTCCGGTGGTGATCCTCGAGATGGGCGCTCACCTGGTCGGAGCGCACCGCTGGATCGACCAGTCGTTCTCCAACTGGATCCAGTTCGTTCTCGCGACGCCGGTCGTCTTGTGGGCCGGCTGGCCGTTCTTCGTCCGCGGTTGGCAGTCGGTGCTGACGCGCAATCTGAACATGTTCACCCTGATCGCGATGGGTACCGGCGTCGCCTGGGTCTACAGCGTCGTCGCGACGGTTCTGCCAGCCGCGTTTCCTTCCACTTTCCGCGGCCACTACGGCGCCGTCGCGGTCTACTTCGAGGCGGCCGCCGTCATCACGGTCCTGGTGCTTCTGGGGCAGGTGCTCGAATTGCGCGCGCGCGAGGCGACCTCCGGGGCGATCAAGGCACTCCTTGATCTCGCGCCAAAAACCGCGCGACGCATCCGTGCGGACGGCGCCGACGAGGAGGTGCAGATCGCGGTGCTGCAGCCGCAAGACCGCCTGCGCGTCCGACCCGGCGAAAAAGTACCCGTGGACGGCGAAATCGTCGAGGGTCGCTCGTCGCTCGACGAGTCGATGGTGACGGGAGAGTCCATGCCGGTCAGCAAGGAGGTCGGCAGCAAGGTCATCGCAGGCACCCTGAACCGGTCCGGCGGCTTCGTCATGCGTGCCGAGAAGGTCGGTAGCGACACGATGCTGTCCCAGATCGTGCAAATGGTCGCGCAGGCGCAGCGGTCCCGCGCTCCCATCCAGCGCCTGGCCGACCAGGTCGCCGGCTGGTTCGTTCCCGCGGTCATCGTGGTCGCGGTCGCAGCCTTCGCCGCCTGGGCCGTCTACGGGCCCGAGCCGCGCTTCGCTTTCGGGCTGGTGGCGGCGGTGAGCGTTCTCATCATCGCCTGCCCGTGCGCGCTCGGCCTCGCGACACCGATGTCGATCATGGTGGGCGTCGGACGCGGAGCACATGCGGGCGTGCTCATCAAGAACGCAGAGGCGCTGGAGCGCATGGAGAGAATCGACACGCTCGTTGTCGACAAGACCGGCACGTTGACAGAGGGCAAGCCCAAGGTCGTCGCGGTGATCCCGACGAACGGGTACTCGGAGTCGGACGTGCTTCGGCTCGCCGCCAGCGTCGAGCGCGCCAGCGAGCATCCATTGGCGGATGCGATCGTTAATGCAGCCAGGGAGCGCGATATACCGACTACCGACGTGCAGGACTTCGACTCGCCGGTCGGCAAGGGCGCGCTCGGAACCGTCGAGGGCAAGAAAGTGCTCCTCGGAAACGCGACGTTCCTGAGCTCGGAAGGCGTCGATACGTCCTCCCTCGAATCCGAAGCCGAACGTCAGCGGGGCGAAGGCGCGACCGTCATCAACATGGCGGTCGACGGCACGCTCGTCGGCATCTTGGCCATCGCCGACCCGGTGAAGCAGTCCACGCCCGAGGCGCTGCGCGAGCTCGCCGCCGAAGGGGTCAGGGTGATCATGCTGACGGGCGACAACCGTACGACGGCCCGGGCGGTCGCTCGGAGGCTCGGTATCGCGGACGTCGAAGCCGAGGTTCTGCCCGACCAGAAGAGTGCGGTCGTCGCGAAGCTACACGAGCAAGGTCGAATAGTCGCGATGGCCGGCGATGGCGTCAATGACGCGCCGGCGTTGGCGGCCGCCGAAGTCGGTATCGCGATGGGGACCGGAACGGACGTGGCGATGGAGAGTGCCGGTGTGACGCTACTCAAGGGGGATCTCACGGGTATCGTACGGGCGCGGCGACTGTCGCGCGCAACGATGCGCAACATCCGCCAGAACTTGTTCTTTGCCTTCGCCTACAACGCGGCCGGCATTCCGATCGCCGCCGGGCTGCTCTACCCGACCTTCGGCTTGTTGCTGTCGCCGATCGTCGCCGCGGCCGCAATGGCGCTGTCGTCCGTCAGCGTGGTCGGCAACGCGCTGCGGCTACGAACAGTGCGGGTCTGACGTCCGAGCATGCGCGAGCACCGAATCCGGTACCTCCGCCCAAGACGGCCGTCGCGCGCGAAATCGCCGGCCATCGTCGCTGGCCATCGGAATTCGCGTCAAGGCGACGATGTGATCGAGGAATCGGCAGCCCGCTTCGCGTTTCCATCGGGGACGCCGTGCGCGAGCAACCTGGACTCCGAAAGGCTTCCAAGAAGCTCGACCTTGGCGTCGTTGAGCGCTCCGCATGCTGCCTGAACGGCTTTCACAGCCTCGAGCTGGTCGCCGAGGTGCACGTACCAGACTTCCTGTGCGTGCTTCCCGTCGCGGACTTCGGGCCAGGTCACGAGGACCGCGTAACCGGCTGCAGGCAGCTCGAAATCGCGAATGTCGGGCCCGGATTGCTCTGACGACATCTGCTGTTCTCTCCAAACATCGTTATTAAGCTGGCCCGCCGTCGGAGGTTCCCAAGCACCCGCACGGCTTCTTGCTGCTGCAACGCGGCGAACCTTCCGATCGGCGCGGCTGTCGCCGTTCGCGACGGACCGCCCGAAGCTCAGGACGTCCTCGCTGATACGAGAATCTGTTGTGTTGGTACCAGCCGCGCCGGACGCCGGGATGCCTTACGTCCGCGCCGTTCAGAGCAGGCGGGCGATCGCCTCGATGCCCTTCATTCCCGTCCCGAAACGGGCAATTGCATCCTTGTTGCGCTCCAATTCACCGTAAGGCAAGAATCGGACCTGGAGGTCCGCCACGCGACTGAATGCGGGCCGACGAAGCTGGTTGCGTACTTCATTCTCTCTGCCATCGGGAGCCACCAGAAACAGCCCGCCCGTCGCATGCAGGTCGCTGCTCAACGCGAGGTCTAGCATGCGAACGATGCCGGAATAGATGGAGGTCGTATGCTCGACCTCGAAGGCCGCCGTCACACGGCTCGCGGCATCGATCCAGAGAACGTCGATCAGCCGGATCGACTCCGCGCCGGCAGCTTCCTCGACCGACGGCGGAAGACGATCGATGCACCCGGCGGCCAACGTCGCACCATTGTAAGGCCGCCCTCGATCGTTGGCGGCGATCCAGACTCGGTAACCGAGGGCCAGGCCCAAGTCCCGGAGCCAGGCTTGAACCTCCGTGTGGGTGAGGTCGTTCTCGCGCGCGACGGCGATCGGCGCCTCGAGGCGCTTTGCGGATTCCCTGGCCTTCGACAGCTCGGACAACCATGCGTCCTTGGCGGAATCGCTGGTGCCCGCGGGAGGCGCGGTAAAGCGTCCGGTGCCGACATCGAAAAGAAATCCTGCGATTGCGCCGAGGTCGTTGGACAGGAGATCGCGGTAGCTCCGGTTCAGCTCCAGGATTCCCCGACGCATGGCGAGGTACTGATCCCAACGACCCAGCTTCACCTTCGAGCCGGTGACCGCGTTGAAGCCGTTTACGATGGCCGTATTGAACGGTGGCATCAAGGTCGGGTGCAAAAAGTACAGGAGATTGGCGACCGCAGGTCCGAGACCCTTGATCGCCAGGCGATCGATCGTCTCGATTCCGTCCACAAGCTCCTGCTCGGTGCTGCAGCAGGAGCAGTGATGGAGAAGTCTGCCGAACGCCCGCTGATTGCCGGAGTTTTCGTAGATGTCCGGTATCCGGAGCTTCGGCTTCCACAGGAAGGCGTGGTCGGCCCCTTTGAATATCTGCCTCTGCTCCGCGATCGACCCGACGATTGTTTCGAGGGAAGAACCCTTGTAGACGTTGCCGAACGTGCCCGCCTCGATCTCCTCGACGACCTGCTCGATCCCGCGTCGAATGGAGCGGAAATTCTTGAGCCGCTCGTCCCACAAGAACCATGTGCGATAGGTCGATCCCGGGTCCTCGCGCCACCGTTCGATCAACACGCGCAGCAGATCGGTCAATCCTGCCCCCTTTGACATCAACACCGTGCCGCAAGTCGACGCGCGCTGCGACGTCCGCCGGTCGCGAATATTACAGTTGGCGGTAGCCGTTTCTGCTTTGCCGGAGCGGCATCAGAACAGGAACAATGACACCGCGCAACGGTTGCGAGACAAACGATCCGTCGGAGCAGCTGTGATTGCCTTCCCATACGATTATTTCCTGCTCGCCTGGTTCGCCATCGCGCTGAGCTCGGCGGCCTATGTAGCCTACGATCAGTTTGCGGGAAACCCCGAGCCCACGGTGATGAAGTGGGCGTTCGTCCTCGTCACGCTCTACATGGGGCCTTTCGGGCTGCTGCTCTATGTTCTTGCCGACAAGGAGCCGCGGCCAGGAGAGCACGAACGCTTTACCTCTCCTCTCTGGAAGCAGGGAGTAGGCAGCACCATCCACTGCGTGGCCGGCGACGCCACCGGCATCATCCTGGCCGCAGCCACGACCGCGCTGCTTGGGTTGCCGATGTGGATCGATCTCATCGTGGAATATCTCGCCGGATTCTCGTTCGGCCTCTTCATCTTTCAGTCGCTGTTCATGAAGAAGATGATGGGCGGCTCGTACTGGCAGAACGTGAAGATGAGCTTCATGCCGGAATTCATCAGCATGAATTCCATGATGGCGGGCATGGCTCCGACGATGAGCCTCCTGATGATGGGACGCGACATGCGGGCCATGGACCCTCTCGAACTGGTGTTCTGGGGTGTGATGTCGCTCGGCGTCATCGTCGGGTTTGCGACAGCATATCCGTTCAACGTCTGGATGGCGGGAGCCGGCGTCAAGCACGGGCTCATGACGGAGAGGCGCTCGGCAGGCACGAAACGATCCGGCGGGCACGATGGAGGCGGCCGACAACATGGCGAGCATGGCGGGAGTGGATTGAAGAGCGAGGCGACGGTCCCGCAACTCGCCGCGTTGGCGGGCGTCACGGGATTTCTCCTCGTGTCCGGCATGGTCTGGCCGGGCTTCCACGTGAACCTGAGCCTCAGTGCGCGCGACGTGGACGGTGCGATCATGCCGCCGGGCATGATCAACACCTTCGAGCTGCCGGCCGCCGCCATGCGGGAAATGGCGGCGGTGAAGCCGCGACAAGTCGGTTACGAAGCTCCGAACACGGCGCGCGGCGACCAGGTGCTGCAGCCACGGCTGGACAACGGCGTCAAGGTGTTCGACATCGAAGCGTCGGTGATCCGCTGGAACATCCTTCCCGACGTAACCGTGCAGGCCTATGCCTACAATCGTCAGATACCCGGTCCCCGGCTGGAATTGACCGAAGGCGACCGTGTGAGAATAAACGTGCGCAACACGCTTCCCGAAAGCACGACCGTGCATTGGCACGGACTGATCCTCCCGAACGAGATGGACGGCCCGGCGAAGGTCACGCAGGCACCGATCCCGCCCGGCGGCTCCTACAGCTACGAATACACGGTCGGGCAGCACGGGACCTATTTCTATCACAGCCACGACCACCCCGATCGGCAACAGGCGCTCGGCCTGTACGGCGCCCTCATCATCCAACCGAAGGATCCGTCGGCTGAGGTCAAGGCGGATCACGAGTATGCGATACAGCTCCAGGAATGGCTGAAGCGGGAGTGGCTCACTTATCCCGCGATGCTGATGGAGGGAGAACTGCCCAACTACTTCACGATCAACGGGAAGGCCTATCCGGCTACCGACACCGTTCCGATGAAGATTGGTCAGACGATAAAGCTGAGATTCATCGGGACCAACAACAACTTCGTCCATCCGATGCACGTGCACGGCGGACCATTCCAGGTGGTCGCGGTGGACGGCATCACGCTTTCCGAAAGCGCTCGTTACCAAGCCGATACCGTCAACGTGGGTCCCGGCCAAAGGTACGACGTGATCTGGACCGCCCGCAAAGCCGGCAAATGGCTGGTGCACTGCCATATTCCCCACCACACGGCGAACAACAACGTCGAGCAGGACGGCGGCGGCGGCTTGATGCTGGTCTTGAACGTTCAGTGATCGCGAGGAATCGTTTGTCGGCCGTGGCTTGCATGGCAAACGCGCACTGGACGCAATCGTCGGATACAAGGTGGTCAATGACATTTCCGCCCAACTTCGGATCGAGAAACGACCTGCCGTAGTTGGGTCATGCAGAAAGGCTGGGCCGCTTTCGACCCGACGGCCCTGGCTCGTTCCGGCGGATTTTGTACCGATCCGGGCGCGCTCGACATAATACCGTCGTGTTAAATGGCGAGCAGCGCACGCCTCGCGATCACCCGCGGAAACCGTCCACGGATCGGGACCGGTCAAGCCCTTCGTCCTTTCTTGGCGGCCACGGTCCTGCGAATTATGGCCCCGGCCGTCGATCCATCTAGGCGTTTGTCCTTCAACAGCTTGGACGCGATCGCCCGCAGCGCCGGTTTGCGCTGCAATAGTAAGGCTCGCACGGCTTTCTCCGCCTTCGCAAGTTCGCGGTTCGCCGCCTCCCGGACTTCGGGGTACGAAAGAAGTTCGTCGGTGCGGCCGACGTCGCCGAGGTAGAGCAGCTTGGACTTTCCGGCGATGCCCAAGGATGCACACATCCCCGCGGCCATCGAGGCCGCGACCTGCAGATCGGAGCCTTGTCGCCCGCCCGCACCATGGGAAGCTGCGGAAAGTAGAAGCTCCTCGGCCGTGCGGCCTGCGAGAAGCACCTGAAGACGACGTGCGTAGTCGTGATAGGTGCCGGAGAAGGGCGGCGCTTTCGTTCGGGTCGTGCATCCTCCTCTGATTCCGACCGCGGCGATATTGGCGTGGACGTCGGCTTCGTTTCCGAATAGTTCGATCTCGGAAACCAGATGACCGGCCTCATGGATAGCGGCAATCTCCAGATCGACGGCGGCGCGGTCGTCGTTTCCGACGATTGCCGCACGTAGATCGGAGAGAGCGAGGTCGCGGCCGCCGTGACGGGCGGACCTTAGCGCATCATTCGTGATCCGCTCGACCTCGGCGCCTGTTGAGCCGAGGGCCAGCATACAAATCTCGGACAGGTCCGTCTTCTCAAGCCGCCCGTTCAGGCGTACCCGGAACATGCGCTCCAATTCCCGTTCGGTCGGAAGGCTGATGCGGATGATCTTGCCGAGACGACCTGGCCTCAGAATCGCCGGATCGCAGCGGCCGATGTCGTTGGAAGCCCCGACGCAAACGATTCCTTCGCGAGATGCCGCGCCGTCGAGCTGCGCAAGCAGGCCGTTGACGACCTCAACGACATAGTCCGCATGCGCGTGTTTGACTTTCGATCGGTCGGCAAAGCTATCGATCTCGTCTATGAAGAGGACGCTCGGCGCTTTTGCGCGCGCCTGCTCAAAGTCTCGGCGCATGGCGCGCAACAAATGGCCGAGATGCGCTTCATCTGCACCCTGCCACTGCGACAGCGAACATTCGATCAGCGGAACGCTATATGATCCGCTCGACAGGAAGGTACTGAGCGTCTGCGCGAAGAGGGTCTTGCCGGTGCCGGGGGGCCCGACGAGACACACGCCAGCACTCAGAGATGACCAGGATAGGTCTCCTCGGCGCCAGGCGTCGAGATCCACCCTCAGCTCGCGTGCCCACCTGACTGCCTCGTCCATGCCATGCAGATCGTCCATGGCGATGTCGCGACCGGACTTGAGATTTTGCTTCGCTGCTACGAGCCGGCGCAGTTCATGCATGCACTCGGCGGGCGTGCGATCGAAGCGGATCGCGACGATCAAATCGCTCGCGGTCATGAGCGCGGCCGAATTTTCGTCCAGATAATCCTTGCACGTCCGCCCAGTCACGATCCGGATGCAGCGCGCGATCGTGGTCGCGTCGATAGGCGGAAAGGCGATCCGCGTCGGGTTCGCCTTCAGAAGGCTCTTCGGCAGGTGGGTCTCGGCCGCCGGCGAGATGGCCACGATCGGCAGCGCCAAGGAAACCGCCGCGAGCGCTTCCCGCTCGCGCTCGAACTCCGCTTTTCCCTTGCTCGGCTCCTTGGCGACGATGAGAAGCAGATCGCTGTCTTGCCGCTTGCCGACGTTGTTGTTCACCTTGTGCACGCGCGTGAGGTCGTCGAGGATGGTGCGCTGCCAGGTGTCGAGCACGCGGTCGAGCATCTCGGGATCCGGAACGTCGATCGCCACCACCGGCGAGCGGCTTCGGAGAATTTCCTTCAAGTCGGGCCGCGCATCGACCAAACGGGCGAGGATAAGCCTCGCGGCGACCCTGGCCGGTGTGACCGGATATACGGGAAACTGCCGCCGTTCGCCGGCGGCAACGGTTTCGGCGCGATCAGCGTCGTCGCCTTCCTCGAAGGCGCTTCGCTGTGCCGCCAGTCTCAGAGCGCCGAAGCCGCCGCCGGTCTTCCCCTTCCCCGTGCCGGCGTTGCGTTCGACTACCGCCGTTTTGACGGGGACCTGCGCCGTCGACCGCTCGGTTTGGTCGCGTTCGGCTTCGGCCGCACGGACGCCGCTCCGAAAGCGCCACGACTCCAACCAGTCTTCCTTGTACGCCTTCCGCTCAAGGCTCCCGAGGCGGGCAGGAGGGGCCGGTGACCCGGGCGAAGGGCTCGCATGCGGCAGCGTGCGCTTCCCGGGAGTAGGATACGGTCCGGTATCGTCGATCGCGGATTCCGATTTGGAAGCGGCTCGGCGCTTTCGGTTTGGCGCGGTGGCGGCGGGACGCGGCGGACTTATCATTTGCTACTTTCCGTCGATCGCGATGGTCAGCATCGGATCGAAACCGGTACGCTCGTCCGCGTAGCCGATTGGATTCGACAGGATTCGAGTCTTGCCGCGACGAAAGTCCGTACGGTGGTGAGTGTGGCCGAAGACCCAGAGGTCCGGTTGATGGCGGTCGATTAGCGGCAGCATTTCCGAGAAATATGCTGCCGATACGATGCTCTTTTGCTTGCTCGGCTGGATGCATTCGATCGAGACCGCCGCGTGCGTGATCACCAGGGTAGGACCGTCATGCGGTTTCGAAAGCTCTTCTTCCATGAACGCGCGCGAGCGCATGTGCAGCATGCGCGCTTCTTCCGGCCGGAACCTCATCCACGGATCGCTGCTCCACTTGATGCGCTTGTGGTCGCGCATCTCTTCGCGCGCGCTCCGCATCGCGGCGGGCCTCAAGGACTCGCCGTAGGCGTCGTAGCTCGTCCAGAGCGTGCATCCCAGCACGCGCAGACGTCCCAGCGTGACCGCCTGGTCCTCCATGAAACGGATGCCCAATTTCTCGGCAACGCGACGTCCCTCGTCGACCTCGCGCGACCACACAGATCCCCAGAACTCGTGATTGCCGGCGACCATCAGGATCTCGACGGGATGCGGATAGGCGGCGCGCAGTTCGGTGAGCGAGGCGGCGAGTCCTTGGCGGGTATCGCCCGCGACCACGATGGCGTCGACGCCCTCTATTAACCGCGGAAAACCGCCGAAGCCTGCGCAGTCCGAGTGAGCGTCCGAAAAAGGCTGCAGGATCACGACTTGCGCCCTCCCCGCATCTGGCGGGCCCGCGGCGGCCGGGATGCGGAATAATCGCGCGCAAGGTATAAATTCCTGACGAGCCAAGAGGTCGCGAGCCGATTGCGGTGAGATCCGTCCAGCGGCATCGACCTCAGCCTGAGGGAGAGCGTAAGCGCCGCCGCCGCATTGTCGAACGCGCGGCACAACAGCACGGTCATCGCGAGATCGACCTTCAGCGTGATGCGCTCCGGCGGTTTTTGGGCCAGCACCAGTCGTATCGCCGCCGCCGCGTCACCGTGGACCGCGTCTCGCCAATCCTTGACCGTCGAAGAGATCGATCCGACGCAGGTTTCGACCTCCGCGATCTCGGCTTGCCCGAAGTCCAGCGCCGACAGCGTGCGCCAATAGTTTAGAGCGCGCTCGGTATCGCTCTCGCCGGCCGGGCCGCTGTCGTCGTCGCGACGCATGACTGATCCTTCAAGCCTTTCCGCGACGTTCCGGCCGGCCTCCATGGCCTGGCGAACGGCGCGCTTTCGTTGATGTGATAAGTCACATAGCACGCCGCGCGGGAGAATGGTAGCATAAAGCTACGGACGGCTGGAGATTTGGTTAACGACAGATTAGGCCATCCCGTGCAATGTCAGACGAAGCGCAACATCAGGCGCTCGAACCGATCGTTGCGATGGCCGAGATCCTCACCCCTTCACTCATTCGGGCCGCCAGAGCCCTACTTCATATGGACCAGGTCGGACTCGCCGAGTCGTCGGGAATTTCTCGGAAGACGATTTCGTTGATCGAGGCCGACGACTCGCCACCGGCTCATCCTAAGCGACTGGAAGTACTAAGAAATCTGCAAAAGCATTTCGAAGAAGAATGTGGCGTGGAGTTCACGTTCGCAAGCCTGCGGAGCGGAGAAGGAGTAAAGCTGAAGCGGGCCTACACCCCTAAACCGAAGCCAAAATCCTAGCCCCGCGGGCGACCGAGCGCGGATCGACCTTGGACCGATATCGATCGCCGTCACGTTGTCCTTCCCGCTGGCATCGAGCGCGGCCGCCCGGGGCTCACCTCCGAGCGGCGTATTTGCGCCGGTATGCCTCGAGGAAGTCGCGGTCGTCGCAAATGCAGCGGCCGCTAGGATCCTTTGCCCGCGGATCAGCCAGGACCGGCGCCAGCGGTCGCAGAAGATTGACCCGCGTGGCCGTGGTTGGCGCGGTCGGCATTCCGATGGCGTGCTTGACGAGATCGGCCGCGAGCATGATGCCGGCGAGCACCGACTGGAACGCCATGGGCACGACGGCGGTGCCCGCGCTGTTGCCGCCGGTCAGATTGACCATAAGCCCGCCGCAGACAGCCTTCCGATAGAAGGTCCGTACCGGCTGGCCGACGAACATTTCAAGCTCCTCGAACGGAACGCCGAACGCGGTGGCGACGCGGCGGACGAACGGCTCTGACACCGGCTGATCCGTCTGCAACAGGTTGCGGATTTCCATATGAGCGTCAGGAATCCTCAGCTCCTCCGACACTCTTTCATGTTCGTTCTTAACCGCGCCGGTCGGCAGGTAGAGGCAGGCGAGGCATGCACCACCGTCGGCGAAATTGTGCCGGGAGACACCTAGATCGACGTCCTGGGTCCAGGCATTCACGATCCATTTGGGCAGCGACGCTTGGAGCGCGATGCGGTCTTCGGCGGTGTCGAGCGCAACCGCGACCCGTTCGAAGGTCCACTTGCTACGACCGTGGACGTAGTCGGCCCACCGCTTCGGATGCGCCCGGACCTTGAGCCCATCCTGGGTGAACATCGTTCGAGCGAGTTTCACTTTGCTGCGGCCGATGTCGTCCTGCGTGGTCAGGACATAACGCTGCAGGTTCGAAAGGTCGGCGTTCTCGTGATCGACGAGATGCAGAACGCCGGCGAGGCCTGGAACGCGCGACAATGCCCAGACGGCGCCGTTGCCGATTGCGCCGAGGCCGACGAGATAGGCATCGCCCAAGTCGCATCGTTCCGGCAACTCCGATCCGGCCCCGGCCCCCTGAAGATAGGTCGACAGCGACAGATCGATCAGGTCGTCGAGATCGCCGCGGGGAAGTTGGTCAGCGAACATCCTCCTGAAAACGTTGGCGGCTCCGAAGCATGCGGCTGCGCCGGCCCCGAACGGATTCTTCGTCGAGCCAGAGCCGACGGGACGCTGGCGCGACAGCAGCGCGCGCCATCCGTCGGAACCGATGTTGATCACGTCGGCGGCAGCCACCGCCGTCGCGCCGACATTGACGACGATGTCGGCGTTGGCGAGCCCGTCCTGCAGTTCGATCTGGTCGTTGATGCTGCGGGCGAGTTCGCCGAGACGAGCGGCATATTCGCCTGCTGTGGATCCCACCGGATGGGCGGCGAGCGCAGGATAGAGGCGCGCGAGCAGTCTCACCGCAAGATCGAGGCTGGCGCGACCTTCCGCAGAGTTGACCGCGGCATCATCGAAGGACAACGCGACGACGTGCGCCGACAGACGGGCCTTGAAATCTTCCAGCTGGAAGTTTGCGAGCACCTGCGAGGCGGCCGTGGCGCTCCTGCCGAAGAAGTTGGCGAAGGCCATGGCTACTCCACGATCGCAATCATGCGGGCGGCCTGCGACGCGCCGATGGCTCGCCAGGCGCCGGATGCGTCCAGCCGATAGGAGGCGAGGCGCTCGATCTGGAAAGGGCCGCGTGCGAAATCGGGCATGACCAGCGAAAAGCAGCCGACGGTGGTCGCGACCGCATAGCGGTCGTCGGTGTCGGAATGATAGGCCCGGCCGGGGTGGCTATGGATCTGTGCGATCAGCGACAGGCCCTTGCGGTAGAGCCAGACGTTCAACCGATGCAGTTCCTCGGCGCCGGTGATGACGCAGACGCCGTCCTCGGTACGTATGTGCTTCTGGGCCGGGATGATGGCCTCCTCCACCGTGAAGATGTCGCCGGACTGGCGCCCGGCCCACAATCCGAGTCCTTCGAAGCCGTCGCGGCCGACTTTGCGCATGTGGGCGTGGACGGTGTCGGCGCAGCGGCGCGGTACTTGGACCGAGCGGACATCGGCAAGCCGCATCATTCCCGGAACGCCTGCGGATTGGCTCCCATCGCGAGCGTCGTGGCCTGCACCTGGATCTGGAACGTCGACAGCGGCTCGACGCCGTAGATCCAGATCTTGTCCAGGATGAACGCCAAGGAGCCTTCGCCAGAAGCGCGATGCAGAAGCCATGAATCACCGGTATGGGCTGGATTGTCGTGATATTCGCGCACGCCCGGCAGGCATATGAAGGGATAGTCGTCCGGACCATTGAACTGCACGATATTGGCGACCGGCACGGTACCTTGCTGAAGCATCGCTGCGAACGCCTCGTCCGGCATGCTCTGACGCCGCCACATGGTGAAGTGGAGGTTGCGCGCGATCAAGGGCTCGCGGGTGAACGGGTCCACGAAGCGGACCGACAAGGGCCGCAGGTCGTAGTCGGTGAAGTCGATCACGACCGCGGCGACAATCGGAAAGGGACGCAGCTTCGGGATCCCGAAGGCGATGCAGACCTCTGGAAATGCGGCGTCGAGAAGAAGCCACCCCCGCCTGCGGTAGGCGGCCTCCATCTTCCGGTATGCCGCGATCTCGCGATCGAACTTGGCGCGCGAGACCGCCGGATCAACGACCTGCGGCGTCGGCACCCGCGGCTCCCGCCTTGAGGCTGAGGAAGAGCGTGACCTCCTTGCCGAAGTGGTAGTCGCCGACGCGCTTGTCGGGATCGAGCACCGCGCCCGCCTCGTCCTTGATCTCCCAGTTCTCCGGCGGCTGCGCCACGTTCTCGGTCTCGGTCAGGGCGCGCTGCCGGACCTCGGAGAGCTTTTCCTGTTCGGTCGCCTTGATGGTCACGGGCTGGCCGTTGACCACCATGGTGATCTTGACGACATGGCCGTGGTGATGACCGTGATCGTCGTCATCATGGTGCCCGCCGTGCCCGTCACCATTGTCGTGGTTGTGGCCGTGGTCGTGGTCGTTCCCCTCGCGGCGGGCTACTTCCTCGAGTTCGTGCGCACGACGCTCCAGGTCATGGGCGTGCTCCTCGATCTTGTGGGCGGTCTCCTCTAGCTGTCCGGCTTCGCGCTCCAGTTCCTTCGCCTCGCGCTCCAGCCGGTCGGCGTCCTTATTCCCGTGATCGTGCATGATCGATCCCTTCTGCCTGGGCGCCGGAATCGGTCACCCCCAAACTAGGTCAGAATCTTACCTCGATTCTGGGCAGGCTTGAGTATTAAAAACATTAAACATTTGTAATGTTTGTATTAAGCACGTTTTTGTTTGCGTCGTTGACGCGAGAATCGAATTGCGATTCTCTTCCCGCATGGCTGATTTGGATCTGTATAGGATCGTGGGCGCGGGTCTCGCGGCGCGGCGCAGGGAGCTGCGCCTTAGGCAGTCGGAAGTTGCCGATCGGATCGGTCTTACGAGGGCCTCGCTGGCAAACATCGAGCGCGGGCGCCAAAAAGTCATGCTTCATCAGATCTACCGTCTCGCGAGCGCGCTTGAGGTCGGATCGATCACTGATCTCGTGCCGAGCAAATACTCGTTCGAGCAGACGAGCGGTCCGCTGGCAATCGAGGGCAGCGACGTGAACGAGATGCAGCGGGCTCAGATAGAACAATATGTGAGAAGAACGGGCGGGGGCCGGAAATGAACGACCTGGAGGAAGCGCGAGAGAGCGCACGTGCCCTGGTCAACAAACTGGGATTGAAGGCGCCCCCAGTCCCCGTCGAGAAGCTCGCGAAGGCATTGGGGGCGCGCGTGGAGTACACGCCCTTCGACGACGAACTCTCGGGCATGGCGTTTGTCCGTGACGGCAAGCCCGTTATCGGTGTCAATTCAAACCATCATCCAAACCGACAGCGCTTCACCATCGCACACGAACTGGCGCACGTGGTGCTCCATCGATCGAAGCTCGAGGCCACGGTACTGATCGACAAGGGCCGGAATTTCCTACCGCGCGACTCGGTATCCGCCGAGGGGATCGACCGGCTCGAAATGCAAGCCAACGCGTTCGCGTCGGAACTGCTCATGCCGGAACGGCTCGTCCAAAATATGCTTTCGGAGTCGTCTCGCGACATTCAGGATGACGACTATCTGATCAGCATAGCGAGCCGCTTCCGCGTCAGTCTCGCTGCATTGCAGTTCAGACTTGGACGGCTATAGGCCAGGTCTATCGTGGCCTTCATCCTGTACGATCTCGAAACTTCTGGGCTTCACAAGCGCTTCGATCAGATCCTCCAATTTGCCGCCGTCAGGACCGACGCGGACCTCGTCGAGACCCACAGATTCGAGACGAAGTCGCGCCTGATGCCTCACATCGTACCCTCGCCTCAGGCGCTGCACGTCACCGGGCATACCCTCGACGACGTGAACGCACCGTCGAGACAGTCGCACTATTCCATGATCTGCGAAGTTGCGAACACGCTCGCTTCGTGGTGCCCGGCGGCGTTCCTCGGTTACAATTCTATCCGCTTCGACGAGGAATTCCTGAGGCAAGCATTCTATCAGTGCCTGCATCCGGTCTTCCTGACCAACACCAACGGCAATGCCCGCGCCGATGTGCTCAATCTGATGCGGGCCGCGACGACTCTGCATCCGTCGGTGGTGCATGCCGGACTTGAGCCGGACGGGCGCCCTACCCACCGTCTCGGCGCCCTCGCCGCGGCAAACGGCATCGTGTCGCGGGCGGTCCATGACGCGGCGGCCGACGTCGATGCCATGCTCGGTCTTTGCAGGCTGGTGCGCGCCGGCGCGCCCGACCTCTGGTCCACTTTTCTGCGCTTCTCGGCGAAAGCGGCGGTGCTCGATTTTGTTCGGGACGAGGCAGCGTTCGCTTACTTCGACTACTTTGGCCGCCCGCAGGTCATGCACTTCCTGACCAGGGTCGGCATCAGCCCGAAAGACGCGAATGTGCATTACTGCCTGGATCTTGCATGCGACATAGACGCTCTGCGCAAGCTCGAGGAGACGGAACTCGCGACCAGGATGACGCAAGAGCCACGGCCGATCCGGCGGCTGAAGGTGAACGCCTCGCCGCTGCTCTATCCATTGTGGGACATAGACAGCGTTCACTTCGTCGATCTGACCGAGGACGAGTGCTCGCGACGATCCGTTTCGGTTCGTGCCGATCCCGACTTCATGGAGGCGCTGACGCGCGCGGCCGCATCGCTCGAGCCCACTTATCCGCCCTCGGAGCACGTGGAGGAGCAGATCTACGGCGGCAACTTCTTCTCCGACGCCGACACCGAACTGTGCCGGCTATTCCATACGCTTCCGTGGGAGGCCAGAGCAGAACTCATCCCCCGCTTCGCCGACGGGCGTTTGAGGCGCCTGTCGCGCCGATTGATGTACTTCGAGAGCCCCCACCTGTTCCAGGAGGCGGCCCGTCGCGTCATCGAAGATGACATCGGCGCGCGCCGGCGCGGCGATGGCAGATACGCAGCCGCACCTTGGACGACGATCCAACGCGCGCTTTCCGAGCTCGAATCCATTCCAGGAGAATTGAGCGACGCTCTCAAGAGCGGGTGTTGGAATCTGCGGTAAGCCGGCCCTGCACCCCTTCGGACAGCCGCCGCGAACCGTCTATGCGTCTCTTGCGAATCCTTCGCGAGACGACCTATTTGCGGCGGTTCGGCCACATGCCTATCTGCGTTCTACCGCGTTTAACAGAGATCGACATTGGCCAGGTCCAGCAAATTGAAGACTGCCGCGCCGAAGGATTCGGCGGAGAGCCTGATCGAAACCATCGTTGACGATGTCCTGAAGACTGCTGCCATGCCTTTCGAGGACTGGTTGTCGCAGAATCGGTTTCCGATGATTCCGATGACCATCCCGGCGGATGCGGGTCGTGCGTATAACGTCACGCAGGCCGGCGTGGACGCCGCCCATCGGCTTACGGCGCAGACGTGGAACGAAAGGTCCGAATTCCGCCAGACGATCGAACGGAGCGCCTTCGATAGGATTTCCTTTCGAGCCATCGGCGAGGCGCTGACGAGCAGTCCATCCCACCTGCCGCCCGACGCACAAACCCGCGGCCAGGATCCGCTGCCAGAAGGCTTCTTCACCGCCGTTGTCGCCGACTACCGGAAGAATCTCGATCGCCTCGCCGCGACGATCCTGCAGACGACGGACCGCCACATCCCGTGCAACCTGTTCGACACCGATCAGGGCGTCCAGCCGTTTGCCGTCGGCCCGGTCGCGTTCCTGCCGCGGGCGGACTGGATCGCGCGCTACGTGAAGAGCACGGGCGCGCGGGACCACATCCGATCGGTCGAAAGCGGGCAACTGCGGTATGCCGACCTTCGTGACCGGGCTTTGGCGACCGGCAGCGACGCAGATCTCCGGACCGCTTGGGAGGTGCTGAGTACGCTCGACGGCTTCGAATGGGTTGCGACGGTCAGGATCGACGGCCACGAACTCGGCCGATCGCACCACAAGGCCGTGGTCGTCGGCGGCCTCGCCATCGACGCGATTGGGCTCCGCTTTCGGGTCGAAGACGCGCGGCGGTTCACCAAAGCCGGGCGCCAGCATCTCTTCTCGGAAGACCGGCTGGCCACCCTGCCGGACGGCACATTTCTCACAGGCTGGAGCACCCAGCGGCCGGGACTGGGGTCCGCGCCTGGCGCTCTTGCGGCCGAGATGGCGGCGGCGAAGCCATTCCTAGATGCGGCAGGCAAGTTGCTTGAGGCCTACATGAGAGGCCGGCAGACCGGTCGTGCCCCTCACCTCGTGGAACGCTGGGCCAACGCATTGTACTGGGTGGGCGAAGCCAGGCGCGAGGCGTCGGACTTCATGGCGGTCGTCGATTACGGCTGCGCTGCTGACGGTCTATCCGGAGCCGGCGGTGAGGCGAAAGCCATGACGACCTTCGCCGAGGCGGCTCTCAACCCGCAAGCTAAACCTGTGCCGCCCGGCCACCTGACCATCGAAGACGCCGTAACCAAGGTTTACCGCGAAGGCCGCAACAAGATCGCGCACGGCGAGACGGCTGGTCTCTTCGAAGATCTGTCCGAAATCCGAAGCGTGGGGGACTCCCTTCTTTTGGCCCTTTTGGATGCCGTGACAGTGGAACTGGCCGCGATCATCGACCAGAGGCCGGAGATCCTGGCGGTGCCTGAAGAACACGCTTACCGGGCCCTTCTGGCGAGGCTCAAAGCGCGGCGTTGACCAAGGGTGTCGTCGCTGACGTCGTTTATCTACCGCCGGTTGCTTCCTTTTCCTTCATGCTACCGGAAGCTAATTCCTAGAGTGCGCTCACGCGGCGAGAAAGATCGGGATGGTGGCGACCGGCAGCGCTCGCAGAATCCAGCGAGCGCAGTTGCGGCCCTTCGCCTGGAAGTCATCGGCGTGCTTGGTTAACACCGTTTGGAGCACGCTGACCTCGTGGCCGAAGATCTTGCGACCCTTTACGTGAAACTGCTCAATGAGTTCGAGGGGGCGCATTGGCTTGCCGCTTAGGTCCAGGACCTCGCGCGCCATCTCCACAATTTCCGCCGTGGATTGGAAGTACCTGAGCGGCTGCTTCTCCCACCGCGAACGGAGCATGAAGCCGTTCTTCCGGATGCGCACGAAGAGTTCTGGCCGGCGATCGAGGGCGTTATGCACGCTGGTAACGGTGCGGTGCACGCCCACGTCGGCAAGCTTTCCGGCGATAGCCCTAGCCGTGAGCGGGACACCGGATCGGGACAAGAGAAGTCTCAACTCCGGTTCCTCTCGCCGCGGAGCGCGCTTTCGCGGGGGTTTGTGGCCCGGCCCGCGGCGCCGGGCAAACGGCATCACGAGATTCGCAGCCGCGCGCGACGTCGTAAGGGTTTCTCGGATAAGGATATCCTTACCAACCATATCCTTACGATGTTGGGCGCGGTAGGACACGGCGCCGGTAACCAAGGTCGCCAGCTTGCCGAACACCTCGACCTCGAAGGTCTTCTTGCCGTTTTCCACGAGAGGATGCACGTAGACGTGCTTGACGAGAGCTTCGAGATGCTCGCGGAGCTCGATGTCTTCGGGCTCCTGGCCGCTGCCCGAAAGATTAACCATCATCCGCTCGGCCATCGAGGCGTAATCCGCCAGCGACGGAGGATTCAACGCGAAGATCACCGACGAATTTTCGATGTCTTCGAGCTGCGCGGTCAACTTGAGCTTCTCTTCCTTGCGAAGGGTAATGCCCCCTTGCAATTCGTCGGCGTTGATGCCCTTGGCGAGTTGGTCGACGAGCCGCTTGATCTCGGTTTCCAAGACCTTGATGCGCTTCTCGGCTTTGCCCCGCGACGGGCCGACTTCGGCCAGACGCCTCTCGGACGCGGCATTGTGCTCCTGCAGGAAGATCTGCATCGCCCCGGGCGATTTGAGATGATCCAGTAGACCGCCAAGGACCGCTTGGAGGATATGGTCGCGGTAGAAGGTGCGGCGGTTGTTGCACTTGCCCGTATTCGCGTTGATGCAGCGCATCCTTAGCCGACGGCCGTCGCCGCCCACGACGGACATCGAGCCGCCTTGAACGTTGCCCTCGTCGTCGATCCGGCTGCAATCCGGACATTTGATCAGGCTCGAGAGGAAGGCGGGAGGACCGGCCTTCTTGCTCTTCTTGCCGTTCTCGTTGCGACCCAGGATTTCCTGAACGCGATCGAAGTCCGCCTCGGAAACGAGCGGCTCGTGAGTTCCCAGCGCCCGGATCCACTCGGCCTCGGGCGGATAGTCACGCTTGAAGGCTTCGGTCATCGCGTGGAAGAAGTTTCGGGTCCTCCCCCAAACGATGTCCTTTCGATAGACCGGATTGGTCAGGATGTACCGGACCGTCTCCGACGTCCACAACGAGTCTCGCGGGGACGGGACCTTATCCTTGAAGTTCAGGATCTGCGCCTGGCCGCGCAACGACACGCCGGCCAAAGCCCGCTTGAAGATCCGCCTGACGATCCTGGCGTCTTCCTCGACGATCTCAAGGTGGCCCTTTTCGCCGTCCTTCTCGACGCATTCGTAGCCAAGCGGCGGACGTCCGAGATGCAATCCCTTCCGGGCCTTCACGGCCAGCGAGGTCCTGACCTGTTCGCCGCCGACGGCGGGCATCACCTGAGCGACCAGACCCAGCGCCCAGCAGATCAGGCCATCGATGACGCCGATCTGCCCGTCGACAAGGACGACGCCGTTCTGACGCGAGAAATGCCACAGATCATCCAGAGTACCGAACTTTCGGGAAAGTCGGCTCAGATCGCGGACGAAAAGGTAGTCGATCGCCCGCTGCTCGATGAGCTTCAGCATCTGCTGATAGCCGGTGCGCTGCTTCGATCGCCTGCCCGTCCCGACGTCGCAATGCTCCGCAACGATATGACCCTTTTTCGAGGTCACCTCGTTCCGAAGGAAGCTCAATTGAGCGTCCAACGCGGCGGACTGGTCCGGCGTCGAAACACGCCCGTAGAGCGCAAAGCGGGCTTCCTCCCAGGGTTTATCATGGGCGACCTTCAACTCGAACATCGGGCTCTCCTGCCTCTTGACCTGCGATGCGCATCACCCTATTTTGTAACGGTTACCAAGTTACCTGTATCTGATACGACAATTTTAATGAATACGCGATCTTTTTTGGTGGAGCGATGGAAAAGGCGTCTCAAAGCTTCGGAATCCGGGAGGCGGGGCAGCTGTTGCGGCTTGCAAGGATGCTGGCCGGTTTCACTTCAGCCAAAGCTGCCGCGATTCACTTCGGATGGTCCGAACCGCTGATGCGTGCGCACGAGAGTGCGACGCGGAGGATCGGCCTGAAGGACGCAGAGAAGTATGCTTCCGCGTTCGGGATCTCCGGCGACGCTTTTCGCAGCGGCGATGCTGCCAGGGCCGAGATGGAGAGATTGCGCGAGAGTTCGCCATTCGCGGCTGACGAAATCCCGGTCGGGAGAAGTCACGTCGCCGTGGGTGCGCGTCTCAAGCTCGCCCGCAAAGTGCGCGGCTTCGTCAGTTCGTATGATTTTGGCAGCGCTTTCGGCTTCGTGCCGTCGACATTGGCCAGTCACGAAGCCGGCAACAATCCTGTCAACGAGCGGATGATGGAGGCCTATGCCGAGGCTCTAACGTTATCGCCATCATGGCTCGCCCGCGGCGATTTTCCGTCCGGCCTCGGTGAAGCCGCGGATCGGTTGATCGGCTCTGTCAAGTCTTTGGCCGAGATCGACCCGGCCTATTTGGCTCGCATCGCCGAAGCTGCTCCGTCTCCCGACTTCGATAAGGTAAAGGAACTCTTAAGCGCCTCCAAAATACGCCGCGCACCCGGTAGCTCCGAGGAGGACGAGATCTATGAGGTCGAGCCGGCAAGTATCGTTCAAGCTCTTCGCGCGGCACGCCGGCTGAGGACGTGGAAGCTGCCGAAGGGTCTGCTGCAGACTCTGTTTGATGCGTCGCCTTCCGAAACGGTCATTGTGGCGCTCGACAGACCAATCGAAGGTATGGCGCAAGGCGATCGCGTGTTCGTGGATACTTCCTGTCGCGATTGGACGGCCGCCGGCGAGTTCGCCTTCTGCGGCGCCGACGGTAGGGTGTTTCTGGCCAGACATTCCGACGGCTCGGCTACCTCCGGGGGAGTTCTTCTTGGACGCGTGGTTGGGCGGCTCTTGCGAGAGCGGGTCTGAGCGGTCACGTCGGTAAGCGCAGCGAATTGGAGACGAAATGCCCAGGAAGACGGAGCCCGCGATGCCCAAGAGCAGCGCGGCCCCCGCCCGCCGACAAGCGTCCGCGCACGGTCATCATCAAGAAAGCGGTGATCGAAGATGCCAAGACCGGGCGATTCGTCAGAAAACGAACGTGTCGCGGTGGCTGAAGAACTGCTCCAAGGATGGCTTTCCGGCCAGAACAAGCTGCAGCGGAAAGTGGTGCGCAATGAACCAGAATTTCCTTGAAGGCGATCCTGAAGCGCGGAAGATTGAGGCTTCTTGGCCTGCTCGGCTTTTCGGGCGAGCACGTTCCGTTTATATCCGCCGACATCCGCACCACATGGGACGAAAAGATCGGATTTCTCTCGGTTATGAGCCGGTCCCGCAAGCGCTCCTTTCCGGTGCTGATCGAGCTGCAGCACGCGCAGGATCATTTTGACGACACGTTACCACGCCTCCTCAATCGCTCCTTAAGCAAACAAGCAAATTTGCCTAA
>NZ_LSIC01000053.1 GCF_001556045.1 Bradyrhizobium sp. CCH5-F6 | reverse complement strand
GTCCCGCCTGCGCGGCCGAAGCCGCTTCGGCGCGGCGAAGGCCCGGGCATCCACGTGGTTCGGTGCGGACGCTTAGGCGTGGATGGCCGGGACAAGCCCGGCCATGACGTCAATCATCGAGCCGGAACCTGCGCCCGCGCATTGCGGACGCGCTGGGCGAGCTTGCGGGGCGGCGCGGTGCCGAACATCGGCTGCGGATTGCCGTTCGGCTCCAGCCACATCTCGCCCATATTGCCTTGGCCCATGTTGCTCTGGCCCATATTGGCGACCTGCACGGCCTCCTGCCGCTGGCGCTTTGCAGCGTAGTAATAGCCGCCCGCAAAATAACGCACGGCTCGGGCATGATCGCCGTTGGCGGCCCGATAGGCGCCGGCGAGATATTTGACCGCATAGGTGAGGTTGGTGTTGGGATCGCGCAGGCCGGCGGCGTCGCCGGTGTAGCCGACCCCGCGGGCGGTCGCGAGCTTGATCTGCATCAGCCCGATGGTGCCGCCACGGCCGACGAGGTGCGGCTGGTAGCGGCTCTCGCGCATGATGACGCGATGCACCAGCGCCTCCGGCACGCCATTGGCGCGGGCATGAGCCGCGACCATCTCGGCATATTCGGCTTCGCCTGCGAATGCGGCTTGCGGCAACGTCAATCCGGCCGCGAGCAGCGCGGCAACGCGTAAAATTTTCATCAGTTAATCCCGACTTGCCTGCGCCCGGCTGCTGTTAGGCAACCCGAACGCGGCGATGATGTGACCAAACGCCGCCGTTAACGTTGTTGCGGTGCCGTGCCGCCGTTATGACTCAAAGCTGGCGCAATTGGGCTGCCGGCGCGGACGAGGCCCGCTCGCGACAGCACGCCTGTCTATTCGCGCCGGCTCGCGAAAGCGAGCATGCAAGCGCTGCAAATCGGGAGAGGTGCCATGACAAAAGCCGGCCTGGTCACTGCACACACCGGCGACATTCCCAGACATAACCCTTGCGCCCAGTGCGGCACGCCGATCGCGCGGCCCGACTGGATCGAGCCGGGCAAGGGGCGCGTCTCCTACCTCTGGACCTGCCGCGCCTGCAATTATCGCTTCGAGGCGGTGGCGATCTTCGGGCCTGAGGCCATCGAGCACCCGCCGCTCGCGGCCTGATGGAAGGCGCAGGTCGCGATCCCTTCACCGCTCCCCGCCGGGAGAGGTGAAGCAAGGGCCTACGCCGCCAGCCGCGGCGCCTGACACAACGGCAATTGCATCCGCACGATCAGCCCGTGCGGCTTGCGGTCGTGCAGCGACAGCTCGCCGCCATGGGCGAGCGCAATCGCGCGCGCGATCGACAGGCCGAGCCCGAAGCCGGTGGATTCGTCCATGGTGCGCGCGTCGTCGCCGCGCACGAACGGCTCCAGCATCTCCTGCTTGCGCGCATCCGAAATGCCGGGGCCGTCGTCCTCGACGTCGATGACGAACGCGGTGTCCGAGACGTCGAGGCGGATCGTCACCTCGGCGCCGAAGCGCACCGCGTTCTCGACGAGGTTGGTGACGCCGCGGTGCAGATCGTCGGGCCGCGCGGCGGCGGTCGCTGACGCCGGCCCCTGGTAATGCACGACATGGCCCATGTCGCCGAACTGGTCGGCGACGAGCTGGAGCGTGCTGGCGATGTCCACCAGCGTCACCGCCTCGACCTTGCGGTCGTCGCGCAAGAGCGACAGCACCGATTCCAGCATCGAGCGCATCTGGTCGAGATCGATCAGCATGCGCTTGCGGGTGCCCTCGTCCTCGATGAACTCGGCACGCAGGCGCAGCCGCGTGATCGGCGTGCGCAGATCGTGGCTGATCGCGGCCAGCATCCGCGTGCGATCCGACATCAGCCGCGCGATCCGCTCGTGCATGCGGTTGAGCGCGCGCGCGACCGAGCGGATCTCCTCCGGGCCGCGCTCGGGCAGGGGCTCGGAGGCGTCGAGACTGAAATTCTCGGCCGCCCTCGCGAAGGACGACAGCGGCGCGGCGAGCGCATAGGCGGCCCAGAGGCCAAGCGTGGTGACGCAGATCAGCACGAACAGCAGCGTGATCATCCATGGCCCGCCCCAGAAGCGCGGCGGATGCGGCGGCTGTTCGACCCGGCCGGCGATCGTGGTGCCGTCGGGCAGCCTGACCGCGACCCGATGCGCACCGTCCTGCGAGGCGAGCGGGAGCACCTCGTACTGCTCGCCGAGATGGCGGCGCACGTCGCGCACGTGCTGGTCCTCGCCGTGGGCGAGGAGAGCCGCCGCTTGCGGCGCGAGGAGCTCGATCCCGGCGTTCGGAAATGCGCGCGCGATATCGGCGAGAATGCGGGGCCGCTCGCCCGCATCGGCGGCGCCGAGCAGCAGGGCTGCGTCGGCGAGCTGATGTGCGCTGTCGGGCGGCCGATCGCCGCGGTCGGGCCGGCCGAACAGGAAGGTGACGGTGAGGATCAGGTGCAGCGCCAGAATCGACGCCACCACGAGCGCGGCGATCTGCCCGCCGATGCTCTTGAGATGGAAGAAGCGGAACGGCGTCATGACGGCCGGTCCCTCAGCTGCTCAGGGGCGCAGCGACCGCTTCGTTGCCGGCAACTTCGGTTCTCGGCGTGAACAGATAGCCGCCGGAGCGCACCGTCTTGATGAGGGTGGGATCGGCCGGGTTGGGCTCGATCTTGCGGCGGATGCGGCTGACCAGCACGTCGATGGAGCGCTCGAACGAGCCGGTGTTGCGCCCCTGCGTGAGGTCGAGCAGGCTGTCGCGCGACAGCACGCGACCGGGCCGTTCGCAGAACGTGCGCAAGAGATCGAACTCGGCGCTGGTCACCGCGACGCGCGCGCCTTCGGGATTGCGCAATTCGCGCAGGCGCAGGTCGATGCGCCAGCCTTCGAAGGCGAGCGCGGAGGCGCCCTCGATCGAGCTCGCTGCCCGCGCGGCCGCCTGGCGGCGCAGCACCGCGTTGATGCGCGCGAGCAGCTCGCGCGGGTTGAACGGCTTGGGCAGATAGTCGTCCGCGCCCATCTCCAGG
Source organism: Bradyrhizobium sp. CCH5-F6 (assembly GCF_001556045.1). Lineage (GTDB taxonomy): Bacteria > Pseudomonadota > Alphaproteobacteria > Rhizobiales > Xanthobacteraceae > Bradyrhizobium. Next base: position 56,540 of record NZ_LSIC01000053.1, on the reverse strand, counting down.
CCGACGATGCGATCGACGTCCTCGCCGCGCGCGGTCAGCATGATGATCGGCGTCTGCGATTCCGCGCGCACCTTGCGGCACAGGCTGAGGCCGTCCTCGCCCGGCAGCATGACGTCGAGAATGATGAGGTCGATGCGGTGATCGGACATGGCGCGAGACATCTCGCGGCCGTCGCTCACGGCGGTGACGTTGCAGGCGTTGTTGCGCAGGTACTTCGCAATCAACGTCCGGGTCTCGCGGTCGTCCTCGACGACCAGGATGTTGGGACTGGGAATGGCCATGCGCTTTGTTTGTCCAAGATTCGGGCCAAATGGCGGAGATTTTTGTTTCGGATTGTTTCTATCCGGCTGCGCGCAACAGGCGGCAATCGACGCGCGTCGGAGCGGCAAGGTCTCGTTAAGGCCGTTAACCATACCGTGGCGTGGTCCGCGACGAAACCCCGCAACGACCACGGAGCCATCATGACCTCGATTTCGGCGGCCTCCGCCGGCAGCTACCAGTCGCCGCTGCAGCGACTACAGCAGGAATTGCAATCGCAAGTCTCCGCCGGCACGATCTCGTCGTCGGACGAGACCGCACTCTCGACGGCGTTGACCGACATCGACACGGCGCTTCAGCAGAGCCGCGGGAGCGACCGGTCGAGCGGCACGCGTCCCTCCAAGGAGGACATGCAGTCGAAGATCGACGACCTCATCTCGAACGAAGTGTCGAACGGGACGCTGACCTCCGACCAGGCCGAGGAGCTGAAAAGCGTGTTTCAGTCCGCCTTCGCGAGCGGTCCCGGCGGCGCGGGTGGACCCGGTGGAGCAGGCGGCCCGCCGCCCGGACCGCCGCCGGACGACAGCTCGTCGGATACGTCGTCGACGACGGACTCGACCAGCAGCACGTCGACCGATGCGACGACCGCGGAGATCCTCCAGCAGTTTCTTCAAGCGTTGCAACAGTCGCAATCGTCGGCATCGTCCTACGGTGCCAATGGCAGCTCGTCCGGCAATTCGAATTTCTCCGCGCTGCTGATCGACTACGAGAGCTGACCTGAGCGACGCCAGGTCGGTGCGGTCCTCGCCGCGGTCGTGCTTCACCCAGGGCGCATGATCGTCGGCGAGGAACCGTGCATCGCGAAAGGTTCCTGGGTGACGCAGGAACAATCCTCTCGATTCCATCTTCTCGCGCATTGCGCGACGAAATTGCGGCGCGCACGGAACTGCGCGTGGTCAGCGCTGTTCTCTCCGCACGAGTTTCTTTTGAAGGAGAGGACAAAATGATGAAGTCGATCGTCGCCGGCCTTGCCGGCACAGCCCTGCTTGCGACCGCCGCGTTTGCGCAATCGCCGACCGCCACCACCGACAAGGCGCCGACCGCGGCCACCGCCACGACGGTGTCCACGACCGCATCCGGCCAGTGGCGTACCTCGAAGATGGACGGCCTGAAGGTCTACAACGAGGCCAATGAGAACATCGGCACGATCAATGATCTCCTGATGGACAAGAGCGGCGCCATCAAGATCGCCGTGATCGGCGTCGGCGGCTTCCTCGGCGTGGGCGAGCATCTGGTCGCCGTGCCCTATGAGAAGCTGAAGTTCGTCAACGAGGCCGTCGCCTACACGGGCGCCAAGCCGGGCGCGACCACCACCACGACCACCACGGGCGCTGCAACCGGCACGGACAAGCCCGCTGCGACCACGACGTCGTCCACGTCGAAATGGTATCCGGACCACGCCGTGTTCAACGCCAGCAAGGACGAGCTGAAGAACATGCCCGAGTTCAAGTACGCAGAGTAACTCGGCTAGCGGAATTGTCTAAACGAAGCGCGCCCGGCTTTCCCCGGGCGCGCTTTCGTGTCTTTGTCGCCCGCGATTGCGGTGCGCTACATCCCTGACAGCTTCGTCACATATACATTCAGCGAGCCGCCGGCTTCCGCGACGACACGCAGCGTCTTGGAATCGAAAGCGATGTCGGCGAGGGTCAGGCTGTCGATCCTGGCCTCGACCCTGAGGCCGTCCTCGCTCTTCTGGTAGTCGGCGATTGCGGCCGCGATCTTCTCGCGGGCGTTCGCAGCGATCGGCTTGAGATCGAGCGTCGCCTTCTGCAACAGCGCCTGCTGCATCTGCGGTACCGCCGCGCGCGCGGCTGCGCCCAGCAGACCGAAGGCCGCCTCGGATTCCACCGCGAGCTCGATGTCAGCGAGCCGCAGCGTCTGCCGCGCCTGGTCGAGCACCGGCCGGCCCCAGATGTGCACCGTCGCCTCGGCGCCGAGGCCGAACCAGCTCTTCTTCTCCTTGGCGCGCACCAGAAGCGAGATCAGCAGCCGGTCACCCGAGGGGACCACATTAGCACTCTTGACGGTGACGTCGACCGGACCGGAGCCGTCCTCGGGGTAGGTGCGGCCGACCATCTGCGCGGCGATCAGCTTGTTGATCTCGGTGAAGGGCACGTCGATCGGCACGCCGATGTTCACGCCGGTGCCGGTCGGCGGTACGATCGAGATCTTGTCGGGGAAAGGACAGTCCGGCTTGGTCGAGGTCGAGGTCACGCGTGTCTCGGCTTCGAGGCCGAGCAGCAGCGTTACGGCCTGTGCATCGACGCGTGGCTGTGCCGCGATCGCGCGGACCGGCTTCATCTCGAGCCAGAGCGGCGGCAGCGCGGCCGAGGAGCCCGTGCCTTGCAGCGGAATCGAGCGACACGCCTTGGCCCATTGCACCCTGGCATTGTCCCGCAGCGAAGGATCGTTGCGGATCCGTTCGGAGACCGCGTTGATCTGCTCGCCGACGGTCTTGTCGATCAGCGGCTTCACCTGCGCCGGCACGTTGACCTTGGCGCCGGCGACGTTGAGGTTGGTGTCGCCGAGATTGACCTGGGCGCCGAGATTGGGCTCCAGGTGCCAGGCGGCCGCAAGCTTCGGGCGCGAGGTGACGATCACGTTGCCCTTGATCTCGGCGCTCGCGTTCAGGTTCTTGATGTTGACCGCTCCGATCCGTTTTGCCGCGTCCCCCCCGAGCACGCTGCCGAGCGCATCGCCAAGCGCGCCCGTGGCTTTCGACGACAGCGAGCCCGTCACGTTCAGCCTGCCGCTGAGCGGCGTCGAGATCGTCAGGACGTCCTTGTCGCCGGCAGCCGCCATCGGCCCGCGCACGGCGGACCAGCCGATATCGGCGTTCTCCAGGATCTGCGAGATCGGGTTGTCGGCCTTCCCTGCGAAATTGCGCGGCGCGGCTTTCTCGGCCTGCTCGCGGATCGCCGACAGCGCGATCGCGACCGGTGCAACGACGATGGAGCTCTTCGACGCCGGCGGCAGCGGCGGCAATTGTGTGACCGGCGGCGCCGAGTTCGGCGCGCGCGGCGACAGGAGGTCCATCGCCTTCAGGCTGATGAAGAACGACGCCGCGAGCACCGCGACCCCGATCAGAACCGTCTTCAGATTCAACGTAAGTCGCATCAATCCCCCAAGCCGCCCCGGCAAGGATTTTACAGGGCGGGCGAGGAGGGCGCTAGAGCGCACCGGTGGGGTGGAATTGGGGCGAACAGGTTAACGACTGCGAGCGCGGCGTTACCCCGTGTTCAATGCATCGCGACGAGGCTAGCCGCGCCGAGGACGGCGGACCGCTCTCACATTGCCGCGCGTGCCGCCGCCGCAGAAGAAGCGGTCGCCGCCGTCGGATTCCAGCCCCGACACCACCGTCCCGGCGGGCAGGTCGAGCTGCTCCAGCACCTTGCCCGTATCAGGGGCGATCCGCCGCAAATCGCTCTCTTCGTTCTCCCAGGTGCCATGCCAGAGCTCGCCGTCGACCCAGGTCACGCCGGTCACGAAGCGCTTGCTCTCGATGGTGCGGAGAACCTTTCCCGTTTCGGGATCGACCTGATGGATCTTGCGCTCGCGATATTGTCCGACCCAGAGCGAGCCCTCGGCCCAGGCAAGGCCGGAATCGCCGCCGCCGCCGGGTGCCGGAATGGTGCTGAGCACCTTGCCCGAAGCGGCATCGATCTTCTGGATGCGGTCCTCCGCGATCTGGAACAGGTGCCGGCCGTCGAACGCCGTTCCCGCATGCGCGGCCACGTCGATGGAGCGCGCGATCCTGCCGCTGGCCGGATCGACGGCGTTCAACTTGTCGCCGGATGCGAACCAGACATGCTCGCCGTCATAGGTGACGCCATGCACCGTCTCGACGCCCGCGAAAGGTCCGTACTCCCTGATGATCTCGGCGGCTGAACGCTTCATGTGCTTGGTCCCTTTGATGTGACGTCACCTTACGTCTTCGGGAGCGGCGGCGGGAGTAACAAGCCTGTCGGGAAACCCGGAACGGGCGGGGTCATCCAGCGCCGCGCGCGGCCGTGTCCGAACGACTGCACCTTGTTCGATCGCGCCAGCTCGTCGAGCGCGCGCTGCACGGTGCGCGCACTCGTTCCCAGTGCCAGCGCCAGCGCCGAGCTCGACCACGGCTCACCGTCCGAGAGAAGGGCTAGGACGGAGGCGTGCTTTTCCTCGACGGGCCGCGCCAGCACCACGACCTCTCGCGTCTTGCGCGGCACCAGCGCAAAACCCTGCTTCGTCGCGCTGACATCCGCCAGAGGCTTCAGCTTGGCGCGCAGCCGCCCGATCTCGACCCGCAGCCGTGCGCGATGCGAATCATCGACGTGTCTGGCGCCAAACGCTGCGGCCATCAGCGTCTCCCGGGACACATCCGCGGGCCATGCCTGCGCCAGGGGGCGGGCGAGCGCGAACAGCACCGGCCGCGTTCCGAGCGAAACGACCACGCCTCCCTTGCGAACGGTGTGATGGAACGCGTCGACGACGAGCGCCGTGGATGCCGCCAGTGCTTCGACCTGTCCGAGCAGCAGCGGATGCTCCCTGCCGCGCGCGATCAGGCGCGCTGCCGGGGTGTCGAGCACGAGACTGGCGCTTTCGACCTCCGCCGCCAGCGCAGGAATGCCGGCGAGGCGCGCTGCACGTGCGGCTCGGTCGAGGGCTGCGCGCGCGTGCTTCGTTTTCAGCCGCCTGATGGCGATGCCGGCGCTGACGAGCTCGCGGACGGCTTGCGATGCCGGCGGGAGTGGGGAGGTGATGAGGCCGGCCAGCGTCCGCTCGGCTTCGTCGAGACGTCCGAGGAGGAGAAGACGGCGCGCCTCGATGTGACCTGCATGGGCGGCATTGGCGAGATCGCCGTGGCGTTCGAGCGTCGCGCGTGCCGCCGCGAGCGTCTTCGGCGGCCAGTTCAAATCGCGCGAGACGAGCGCGATCTCGGCCTCGGCCACCACGCATCTCGCGCGTGCGACCGCTTCCCGTGGACCGAAGCCACGTACGGCGCTGCGCAGCAGAGCTTTCGCTTTCGCGAGATCGCCGAGCTGCGCCATCGCGATGCCGCGTAGCGCCAGCGACGGCGCATCGTTGCGCAGCGCAACACGATTCAGCGCGCCGAGCGGATCACCGGCCTCGAGCGCGCGCGCAGCGGCGGTGATCAGCGACTCCATGTCAATCCCGCCACACTTGTTACTCCCGCCGCGCAACCGCCAGATGCCAGAAATCGTTGACGGCCGACGATGTGCGGTGAGGGGCGGGCGGTTCCGCGTCCGTCAGAGCGCGGCGCGGAATGACGGCCGAAGCAAGAGATTTGGAGGGCCATCATGACATCAGTTCAAAACGCCGGGACGAACGGACAGCCCCCCATGCAGACGCCGCCGGTGGTGTCGCCGCAGGACTGGGAGGCCGCCCGCCTGCAGCTGCTCGTGAAGGAGAAAGCCCATACCCGTGCCCGCGACGCCCTGGCCGCCGAGCGGCGGCGCATGCCGTGGATGGCGGTGGACAAAACCTATGCGTTCGAGGGCCCCGGCGGCAAGCTCAGTCTGGTCGACCTGTTCCAGGGCCGGCGGCAGCTGATCGTCTACCGCGCATTCTTCGAGCCGGGCGTGTTCGGCTGGCCCGATCATGCCTGCCGGGGCTGCTCGATGGTCGCCGACCAGGTCGCCCATGTCGCGCACCTCAATGCCCGCGATACCACGCTCGTGTTCGCCTCGCGCGCGCCGCAGGCGGACATCATCAGGCTGAAGCAGCGCATGGGTTGGACCATGCCATGGGTCACCATCACCGACAGCTTCGATGCCGATTTCGGCGTGGACGAATGGCACGGGACCAACGTGTTCTTCCGCGACGGGACGCGCATCTTCCGCACCTATTTCGTCAAGAGCCGCGGCGACGAGCAGATGGGCGGCACCTGGAACTATCTCGACATCACGCCGCTCGGCCGGCAGGAGGTGTGGGAGGATTCGCCGGGGGGCTATCCGCAGACGCCGACCTACAAATGGTGGAACTGGCACGACAGCTACACCGAAGGCGCCGCGCCCGACAAGAAATGGGTCGAGATCTCGGACGCCGGCGAGAAGGCCTTTCGCGAGGAGGCGGCGGGGGAGCGGACATGATTGGTCCGGTCGGAGCGGTCCGCAGGCTCGACGGCGTCGCGGCCGCGCGCCGCCTCGCCGGATGGCTTGCTCTGGCCGCCACGCCGACCTTTGCGATCATGGCCGTGTTGACGGCCATGATCGGCGGTGGTCCAGCGGACATGCTCTGCGGCGCCGGGCAGGGCTTTCTGCTCGGGGGGATGGTGCCGATGTATCTTTTGATGAGTGCGTTTCATGCCGCCGCGTGGCTGAGGCTGATTGCGGAGCGGCGGGCTGCGGTCTGTCGGTAAGACGCCAGCCCCCTCACCGTGTCGTGTCACCTCTGTCGAAGAACAAGGCCATCAGGGTCTCATCGTAGTATCTGTCGCCCAATTTCAGTGCCCTGATTTCGCGGCCGTACTCGACGAATCCGGCAGCCTTGTAGAGCTGCAAGGCCGCCTCGTTCTCGCTGACGACGGCGAGGTGAAGCTGCTCGACGCGTTGTGCGGCGTGCGCCACGACTGCGTCGATGAGCAGCCTTCCCATGCCCGACTTCCGCGCCTGTGGCCGCACGTACATGCCCCAGAGCACGGCCTTGTGCGCGGTCTTCGCACTGTCCTCCCGCCAGAAGCCGGCGGTACCCGCCAGCTCGTCTGCGATGAAAGCGCCGAACACGTCCGACATCGCGAGCCGCTCCTCGAACCAGGACAGCGGCTTGTCCTGCTCGCGTTCGTACGTGCTGGCAAATGCCTCGGGATTGGTCGCGAGCGCTTCTAGCCGGACGGAGCGGTAGATTGCGGCGTCGGCGGGTGTCAGCAATCGGATCATGGCGATGCCAGGTGCGCCAGTGGCAGGGGCGCGCCCGCCTTGAGCGTTTGGAGTGCGATGCTGCTGCGGACCTCCCTCACAATGGGCAGGTTGAGCAGCTTGTCGACGAGGAAGCGCTGGTAGTCCTCGAGCTCGGGTACCACGATTTCGAGCAGATAGTCGGCTTCGCCGGAGACGAGATGGCAGGCAACGACCTCGGGCATGTCCACGACAGTCCGCTCGAAGCTCAGCGCCTGCTCGTTGGCATGGCCATTGATCTTGACGCCGAGGAAGGCGGAGAAGCCGAGCCCGAGGCGGCTGCGCCGCAAGGAGGCGCGGTAACCGTCGATATAACCGTCCCGCCGCAGGCAGGGCGATGGCGACAAGCCGACCCGGTCGGCAAGCTCGATATTGCTCAATCGCGCATTGGCTTGGAGTTCGGTGACGATGCGCCGGTCGATCGCATCCAGCTCGCATTTTGGCATGAACCGCATCCCGTTGGATCAAGAAGGGCGCAATGTTGCGCCGGAGCCGTCGAGACTAGCCTAGTTCGCAAGGACATGCCTCGGCTTTCCATGGGATGGATTGCTCCGACCCCGCCGCTGATGGAGTGAACCATGACCGAACGTCAAACCCTTGCGCCCCTGCTCGAGGCTGTCGAGCGTTACTTCACGCTGATGTACGACAACGACGTTTCGCAGTTCGACCGAGTCTTTGCGCCGACGGCGCAGCTCCACGGAATTCGCGACGCCGAATTGCGGCTATTGCCGGTTCGCGACTACAGGGCGCTGCTGGCATCGACCCCGTCGCCCAAATCCAAGGACGCCCCGCGCCTTCGGGAGATATTGCTGATCGACATGGCCTCGCCGGCGCAGGCGCTGGTGAAGGTTCGCGTTCGTATCGATCTGCTTCAGTACGTCGACTACCTCGCGTACCATCGCATCGATGACGCCTGGCTGATCACGGCGAAATCATTCCAGGTCGAGCGACGATACGAGCCGACGGATGCGTAGGGCTGCGGGGCGTCCTATTGGCTGCCCGCCGCCTGCAGATACGCAACCACCTTGGCCGCTTCTTCTGCCGAAACGCCGCCGTAAGGCTGCATCTTGTGGCCCGACACGACCTCATCAGGCTTGATCATGAAGCGGGTGAGCTTGTCCTGATCCCAGACGAAGCCGGCTTCCTTCATCGACGACGAGTAGGTGTAGTTCGGCAGCGAGCCGGCTTTGCGTCCGACGATCTTGTTGAGATTCGGACCGAGACGATTGTCGCCCTCTTTCATGGAGTGACAGGTGCGGCAGGAATTGTTGAAGGCCTGATGAGCAGCTTCATCGCTCGCCGGCTGCTGTGCGAGCGCGGAGGGAGCGGACAAGAGCAGCGTCAGCGCTCCGGCGCCGATGATCGTGCGCAACCGCGAACTTGCCGGGAATTGCAGGTGGGGTTGCATCTGCGCCCTCCATCGTGGATCGCACCGCAGCAGCGCGCGTCGGCACGTGGAGGACAAACGGATACGGCCCCGGCGGGTTCCGGGGCCGTTCGCGTCACAATGTCCTGTCGCTTTACCGCGTCGCAGCGCCGAGATCGGCCCTGCGCTCGGTCATCGGCAGCACGATCACCTTGGTGCCGACGTTGACGCGGGAATAGAGGTCGGTGACGTCCTCGTTGGTCATGCGGATGCAGCCGGAGGAGACGCGTTTGCCGATGGTGTCAGGCGCGTTGGTGCCGTGGATGCGGTAGATGGTGCCGCCGAGGTACATGGCGCGTGCGCCCAGCGGATTGCCGGGGCCGCCGGCCATGTGACGCGGCAGATAGGGCTGGCGGGCGATCATTTCCGGCGGCGGGGTCCAGGCCGGCCACTCGGCCTTGCGGCTGACCGACTGGATGCCGGACCAGGTGAAGCCTTCGCGGCCGACGCCGATGCCGTAACGAAGCGCCTGGCCGTTGCCGAGCACGTAATAGAGATAGGTGTTGGGCGTATCGATGATGATGGTGCCGGGCGCTTCGCGCGTCGCGTAGGAAACAGTCTGGCGGCGGAACCGGGCCGGCAACTTGACCGAATCCTGATCCTCGGACGGCGCGGCCTGGTAGGGCGCCGGCTGATACGGCTGATAGGGCTCGAACGGCTGCGGCGCGGCCATCGGCGGCAGCGGCTGGAAGAACGGGAAGATCTGCACCGGCGCGGCGTTGGCTGCACCTGCGAACGCGATTGCGGAGATCGTCACTGCACCGAACGCAGCGGCGCGCGAATAGGCCTTGAAGGTGTCCAGATTGAACATTGATCGCCCCTGTTTGCTCGGTGTTAATCACCGCGGCACCGTTTCGGTGCTCCGTTGCGTAGATCACTAACGGCAAAACGTTTCGGGACATTTGCGCGGAAAACCGAAAACGGTTTCATGGCGGCAAGAATTGTTTCATGACAGTTTCGTGGCTGCGCGAGCCCCTTCGCGAACAAAACAGCCCGCCGACACTTCTGTGACGTCACACGCCTGAAATATCCTTCGTTGATGGTCGATGCCTGAGAATCATCAAACTCTCGGGATTTTCCCATGCGGGTATTAATCGCGACTGACGCCTGGCATCCGCAGGTCAACGGCGTGGTGCGGACGCTGACCTCGCTGGCACATGCGGCCAAGGCCCTCGACGTCGAGATCGACTTCCTCACCCCGGAGGGCTTTCGGTCCTGGCCGCTGCCGACCTATCCCGGCCTGCGCTTCGCGCTGCCGTCGGCGAAGGAGATCGCGCGGCGGATCGAGAAGGCGGCGCCGGACGCGCTGCACATCGCGACCGAGGGGCCGATCGGCTGGGCCGCGCGGGCCTATTGCCGCCGCAACCGGCTCGCCTTCACCACCTCCTACACGACGCGCTTTCCGGAATATGTCTCGGTGCGGACCGGCATCCCCGCGAGCGTCGGCTATGCCGTGCTGCGCCACTTCCACGACGCGGCCGCGATGACCATGGTGGCGACGCCGTCGCTGCGGCAGGAGCTGTCCGAGCGCGGCTTCAAACGGCTCGGCTTCTGGACGCGCGGGGTCGACACCGAACTCTTCCACCCCGATTCTCCGGCCAGGCTCGATCTGCCGCGGCCGATCTTCATGACCATGGGCCGCGTTGCGGTGGAGAAGAATCTCGAAGCCTTCCTCTCGCTCGACCTGCCCGGCACCAAGGTCGTCGTCGGCGACGGCCCGCAGAAGGCGGCGCTCGAGAGGAAATATCCCGACGCGGTCTTTCTCGGCGAGAAGAAGGGCGCGGATCTGACCGCGCATCTGGCCGCCGCCGACGTCTTCGTGTTTCCCAGCCTGACCGACACCTTTGGCGTGGTGCAGCTCGAGGCGCTCGCCTGCGGCACGCCGGTTGCGGCGTTTCCGGTGACGGGCCCGAAGGACGTCATCGCCGATCACCCGATCGGCGCGATCGACCACGATCTGCGCGCCGCGTGCCTGCGTGCGCTCACCATGTCGCGCGAGACCTGCCGCAATTTCGCGCTGGAACGCTCCTGGGAAAACAGCGCGCGCCAGTTCGTCGGCAATCTCACCTCACTTCAGCCCAGCCGCGCCTTGCGTGCCTCGCCTCGCATGGCGCGGCGGCCGGTACGCGGCTGATCGACCCTTTGACCCACAGCGAGAACCTCATCGATGGCTAAGATCATGAACCTTGACGGCACGCAGCAACTCGACCTCACCCGCGGCACGGTCGAGCAGGCCTATGATCGCTGGGCGCCGGTCTACGACCTCGTGTTCGGCGGCGTGTTCGCCAAGGGGCGGCAGGCCGCGATTACGGCCACCAACAAGATCGGCGGCCGTGTGCTCGAGGTCGGCGTCGGCACCGGCATCTCGCTGCCGCTCTATGCCCCGAACCTGCGCATCTTCGGCACCGACATCTCGGAAGCGATGTTGGACAAGGCGCGCCGCCGGGTGAAGGAGCAGAAGCTGAAGAACGTCGAGGGCCTCGCGGTGATGGACGCCGAGAAGCTCGAATTTCCCGACAATTCCTTCGACGTCGTGATGGCGCAGTATGTCGTCACCGCCGTGCCCAATCCGGAAAAGGCGCTCGACGAATTCGCCCGCGTGCTGCGCCCGGGGGGCGAGCTGATCATCCTCACCCGCGTCTCCGCCGACACCGGCATGCGCCGCTTCATCGAACAGAAGCTTCAGCCCGTGGTGCGTCCGCTCGGCTTCCGCACCGCCGAGTTCGCCTGGTCGCGCTATGCGAAGTGGCTCGCCGGCGCGAACGGCATCGAGCTCGCCGAGCGCCGCCTGATTCCGCCGCTCGGTCACTTCTCGCTGGTGCGCTTCCGCAAGGTCGATGTCGCCAAGGCGGCGTAACTGCTGCTCCTCATGGTGAAGCGATAGAGCGTAACTCGTGCGTCATCGCGCCGCTGCGCATCGTCACATGACACAATGATGTTGTCACACGGCCTACATCGAATCCCTGTAATCCCGTACCCGAAAGCATTTTGGGGGAGAGCATGATCAAGAATTATCTCGAGCAGCTGCGGATCCAGCGCTGGGACGACCATCGCTACTATCACCACAGCCGCATCAATCAGAGCCTGCACTTCGTCAGCGCGCTGAGCTTCCTCTTCGCCTATGTCTGGCTGTTCATCGACCCCGTGGTCTCCGCGCTGGTCGGCTGGCTGGTCTCGATGACCACGCGCCAGGCTGGCCACTTCTTCTTCGAGCCGCACGATTACGATCACATCAACCATGCGACGCACGAGTACAAGGAAGAGATCAAGGTCGGCTACAACCTGCAGCGCAAGGTGGTGCTGATGGCGATCTGGGCGCTCTCGCCCCTGGTGCTGGTCGCAGATCCCACGTTGTTCGGCCTGTTCACGCCCTGGGCGAACGCGACCGACTTCATGCGTCAGGTGGCGAAGATCTGGCTCGTGGTCGGCGGCGGCGGTCTTCTGTTCCGCACCGTGCACCTGTTCTTCATCCGCGACGTCGAGACCGGCCTCGTCTGGATGACCAAGATCCTGACCGATCCGTTCCACGACCTGATGCTCTATCGCAAGGCCCCGCTCGCGCTGATGCGCGGCGAGCTGATGGACCCCGGCCTGCACCTCAACCCCGAGCACACGCTGGGCCTGATCGGCGAACCCACGCTCGAAGAGCAGCACGCCTGAGCGCGCCGCTCGCACGATACACTCCGATGTCTGAAGGTTGCGTCATGCCCGGGCTCGTCCCGGGCATCCACGTCTTGGGGGCTTCTTCGCCTTTCCCCGTGTGCGGTCAAACAATCGCACATGGTGCACACAATTCAGCGGCATCGGCAGTGGGCTCCCTCTCCCGCTTGCGGGGGAGGGCTGGGGTGGGGGTGTCTCCGCGTCGGGATTGCAGCAGACCACTGAGGATGTCCCCGAGCGGTGAGAGCCCTCACCCGCCGCGCGCGGGACGATGCTTTCGCATCGCCCGGGGCGCGTCGGCCTCTCCCGCAAGCGGGAGAGGCCGAGCAAGCCCAAGCAGTGTGGCCTCAACGCCCGAAGCGCTTGGCGACCATTTCCTTGAGGATCTGCCGCTTGATGTTCTTGTTGGTGAGCACGCCGTCGTGCCACCAGAAGCCGTCGGCCTTCATCTTCCCGGCGGCGCGGACGAACCGTTCGGCGATCTCGGTGAAGTCGGCGTCGGTGTAGTTGAGGCTGAAGATCAGCCGGCCGGTGCCGACCCAGCTCAAGGCGAGGCCCTCGGCCCGCAGGTAATATTGCAGCATCCAGTTGTAGCGGGACGGCGTGGTGTATTTCACCGTCCAGATCGAGGAGAAATTGGCGAACCTCACCGGCAGCTCGGCATCGCTCATCATCCGGTTGAGCTTTTCGACTCGGCCGTTCCAGGTCTCCTCGAGGCCGTCATAGACCGCGCGGAAGTTCGGGCTGGCGAGGCGGCTCAGGAACTCGTCCATCGCCGTCATGACGTAGGGGTGCGAGTTGAAGGTGCCGCGGGCAAAGCAGATGTCGGCGGGCCGGTCGTCGCGGAAGCGGCGCATCAATTCGCGTCTGCCGCACACCACGCCGACCGGCAGGCCGCCGGCAAGGCTCTTGCCGTAGGTCACCATGTCGGCGCGCACGCCGAAATATTCCTGGGCGCCGCCGGCGGCGAGGCGGAAGCCGACGAACACCTCGTCGAAGATCAGAACGATGCCGCGCTCGGTGCAGACCTCGCGGAGCTTCTTGAGCCACTCGGTGTAGGCCGCGCGGTCGAAATTGCCGCCGCGCGAGGAATCGACCAGCGAGGAATCGCCGGGCGCGTTGGCGTTCGGATGCAGGCCCTGGAGCGGATTGACCAGCACGCAGGCGATGTCGCGGCGCGTACGCAACACGTGCAGCGTCTTCTCCGACATCTCGGCGAGGGTGTAGGTCTCGTGCGCAGGGATCGGATTGCCGACGCCGGGCTGCACGTCGCCCCACCAGCCGTGATAGGCGCCGGCGAAGCGAACGAGATGCGTTCGTTTGGTGTGATAGCGCGCCAGCCGGACCGCCTGCATCACGGCTTCGGTGCCGGACATGTGGAAGGAGACTTCGTCGAGGCCCGAGATCCGGCACAGCCGCGCCACGTTGTCGAGGATGACGGGATGGTAGGGGCCGAGCACGGGACCCAGCGCATGCGCCCGCTTCTCGGCGCCTTCGATGCACTCCTTGTAGAAGTCGTTGCCGAAGATGTTGACTCCGTAGGAGCCGGTGAGGTCGTAGAAGGTGTTGCCGTCGACGTCGGTGACGGTGACGCCGCGCGAGGACTCCATGAAGGTCGAGGTGCCCAGGTGCTCGCGCACGAGACGCGAGAACTGGAACGGCACGCGGTAGCTCTCGGTGAAGTTCAGGTCGGAGATCTTTTCCGCCGCCTCCTTCGTCATCGCGCGACCCTTCGGATAGCGCTCGGCATAGAGGCGGGCGAGGCGGAAGAATCCGTCCTTGCGTTGCGCGGTGATGTTCGCCGGCGCGCCGTCGCAGGAGAAGTAATCGTCTTCGCCGAACTCGTAGAACGGCAGCAGCCGCGCCACCCGGCGCGACATCTTGGAGTGCCCGGCGAGCGACCGGTGCTTGGCGCGGGACAGTGCGATGCGCGCCTTCAGCTTCGGGAAGACGGCGGCAGCGGACGCTGCGGCGGCCACGGACATCGAGAGAATCGGGAGTGTCGTTTCCATGACAACAAGCGCTAACCCTGCGAGCTGACAGATTCATGACAGTCAAAGCCCTCATCGCCTCTTTCACCCAGCAGGAAGACCTCAACTTCCTGTTGACCAACCGCATTCCCCGCGCGGCCCTGACCCGCTTCATGGGCTGGTTCTCCAAGATCGAGAATCCGCTCGTCCGGGACTTCTCGATCGCGTTGTGGAAGCTGTTCTCGGACCTCGACCTGTCGGAGGCGCGCAAGACTCATTTCAAGAGCCTGCACGACTGCTTCACCCGGGAGCTCAAGCCGGGCTTGCGGCCGTTCGATCCGGATCCTTCGGTGGTCGCAAGCCCGTCCGACGGCATCGTCGGAGCCCACGGCAAGATCGCCGACACCGAGCTGTTCCAGGTCAAGGGCGCGCCCTATTCGCTGCTCGATCTGCTCGGCGATTCCGCGCTGGTCGATCAGCACCGCAACGGCTCCTTCGTCACGCTGCGGCTGACCTCGAGCATGTATCACCGCTTCCACGCGCCCTATGATGCGCATATCGAACGCGTCACGCTGATCCATGGCGACGTCTGGAACGTCAACCCGATCGCGCTCAAGCGCGTCGAGCGTCTGTTCTGCAAGAACGAGCGCGCGGTGATCCGCACCCACCTGTCGACCGGCGAAGCGGTGACACTGGTGCCCGTCGCGGCGATCCTGGTCGCGAGCATCCGCCTTCACTTCCTCGACATGGTGCTGAACGCGCAGACGAAGGGGCCGGTCAATTTCCCTTGCGACGTGAAGGTCGCCAAGGGCGAGGAGCTCGGCTGGTTCGAGCACGGCTCCACCATCATCATCCTCGCGCCCGGCGATTTCAACTTCTGCGACGGTATCGCCGAGGGCACGCGCATTCGCGCAGGCCAGGCGCTGCTCGGAAGAAAATAGCCTTCAATCCGCCGTCGCTGCTGGCTATACCGTCTGTCGGGGACGACGATATTGGATGTGAGCGATGGCGCGGGCGCCGGTCATGGCCGCGGGTGGTATTGTGCTGCGGCGTGACTCTGCGCCGCTGATCGCGGTCGTGCGCCAGCGCAAGCGCAACGAATGGGTCTTGCCCAAGGGCAAGCTCGACGACGGCGAGACGCCGAAGGAAGCCGCGCATCGCGAGGTGCTGGAGGAGACCGGCCACGCGGTTGCCGTGCACGAATTCCTGGGCACGCTCGTCTATCAGTCCGGGGCGCGCGCCAAGGTCGTGCATTTCTGGCGGATGGAGGCTGACGGCGGGCCGGTCCGCAAGCTGATGAACGACATCAAGGCGGTCGACTGGCTGACGCTGGACGATGCGATCGGGCGCCTCTCCCGCGAATATGAGCGCGCGTTCCTCACGCAGGTTGGTCCCATCGCGCTCGCGGCGGCAGGGCTGGCTCCCGCGCCTGCTCCCGAGCAGACGCCGCCGCTGGCGGCCGAGCAAGTCGATGCGGCCTTGAATGGCTTGATGCCGGCCGAAGCCGCCTCGGTCGACGAACTGAGACAGGGCGGCCTGTTGCAGAAGGTGAGGGCCTGGCTGCGCGGCGCTGCGTGAGCGCGTGCCAAGCCGCGCTGGCGCACCTTCTCATGCAACGGAAGAAGGAGGAGCGTTACCGCCGCTCTTTATTCCCTTCTGCGCGTCCAGGTCTGCGCGGGGCCGCAGGGCGTTGCACGGCGGGGATGCGCTGCTGGAATCCGCCCTGGCGTTGGATGCCCGGCGGTTGCGCCGCTGGTGGCTGCGCTGGCTGGCCGGGCTGCAATCCCGTACGCGGTGCTGGCGGCGCAGTGCCCGGCTGAAGCGGTGTGACTGCTCCAGGCTGCTGCGGAGTCTGGCCGCGTTGCGGCTGCGTCTGCTGCACGCCGCCCGGCCGCAGGCCTTGCCCGGCACGCGCGGCGCCTGCCGGACGTTCCGCGCCTTGCCGCGGGTCCTGTCGCTGGCCCTGCTGTCGTTGCTGATCCCGACCCGCGCGCGGCGTGTCCGGCTGCACCGCGCCGCCTTGGCCCTGCCGCTGCGGCGGCCGCGCGCCCTGCCGGTTCGGCGTACCCGGCTGCTGCTGACCCGGACGGATGTTCTGACCGGGCTGGCCGTTCGGTCGCTGTTGTCCCGGCGGCGTATTCGGCCGCAATTGCTGCTGCTGCGGCTGGACCGGCCGCGGAATACGGCTGAGCGCGCCGGGATTGGCGCGGCGGAAGTCGCGCTGCTCGATGACGATCTGCCGGCCCGCGGTCTGCGCCAGATGGACCTGGCCGACGAAGCCGCGGTCGCGCGCGATCTGCTGCGGCGGAATGACGATCGGCACTGCTGCAAAGCGCATGACGCCAGCTGCGCCCGCACCCGGCCTGATCGCAAAGCCGCTGGACGCCTGCGTCAGCGCGCCGAGCCGCGCGCCGCTGCTGCGGTCGTCGACGTCGATGTGGCCGACCCGGCCGTCGGCGTCGGGATAGAGCTTGATGTTGACGTTGCTGGCCCTGCTCGCCGCCGCGCCTTCCGGCACCTCGACGACTCCCGTTGTGCCGCGGATGCCAAGCGTCGCGGTCGGCGTCGTGATCTTCATGTCGCCGGTCTTCGCCACCGCCGCCGCCACGAAGGCAACCGTTCCCTTGCCGACGTCGAAGATCGCGGCGTTCTGCTTGCCGCCGTCCTCGTAGACGTAGCTGTCGATCGTGATCCTGGCGCTGGCCGAGAGATTGAACGTGGTGGCGTCGTCGAAGGTGATGCCGAGCGAGGAGTTCGACGAGGTCTGGACCACGTCGTTGAGATAGATGTCGTCGCGCACGCGCAGCGGATACGAGTTCTTGTCGCGGATCACGGTCGCAATCCCCGTCACCGTCGCGACGTTGCCGATCGGCTCGACGGCGGCGGGCTGTGCCTCTGCAGACGGTGTCGGTGAGGCCGAGGGCGTCGGGGAGGGGGCGGGTATCGGCTGTGGCTGCGGCTGTGCCTGGGCGAGTTCGATGACCTCGGATGCACAAGCCACGCTGCTGCCTGCCAGCGGCAAGGCCAGCAGGGCGAGCGCGAACGCGAAGCGGCGCCAAGCCACCAATGAAGTCACGAGGAGGTCCCAGAGAAGAACGCGAGGCGAGAGCTGCGGATTTCAGCCGGGCGCAGCTGAATGGCGCATGAACATGTGCGGGCGGGAGGTGCGAACGTTCAGACGCCACGCTGAGGCATCTCCATAACGTCGTGCCCGGGACGAGCCCGGGCATGGCGAAGATTTGTGCATTCCTCGCGGAGTGATGCGCGTCGTGCGTCAGCTCACGCGCTTCCAGGTCTGGCCGCCACAGAACATGCCGCCGAAGGCGCAACCCTGCACGCGCATCGCGTTCGGGCCCTTCATCGCGATGGTCGAGTCGTACTTGCGCCCGGAGTCGGGATCGTGGATGCGCCCGCTCCACTTCGAGCCGTCGGGCTTCATGTTGATCAGGATGCGCGCGTTGGTCTTCTCGGCGTAACCGCACAGATTGGCACCGCACTGCTCGACGCGGACATTGCCCTTGTTGCCTTCGGTTGCCCACAGGCCGATCGGTGAGTTCGGCGCCGCCACGGGCGCTGCGGCAACCGGAGCCGGGGACGGCGCGGGAGCAGCAGCGACGGGAGCAGGCGAGGCAACCGGAGCAGGCGCAGCAACGGGCGCAGGCTGGGTGTTGTCGACGCCGGCCGACGGAGCGGCGGCGACGGTCGCGGCGGCGGGAGCGGCTGCCTGGACCGGCGCCTGCGGCACGGGCTGCTGCTGCGCTGGAGCCGGCACGGGCTGCGCCGTCGTGGGCGCGGGAGCCGGGGTGGTGTCGGCGTCGTCGTCCTTGGAGCCGCCAAGGCCCTTGAGGTTGATGTCGTTCAGCTTGATCGGCTTGTCCGACAGGCCCGGCGCGACGATGGTTACGCAATTGAGTGAGGCGCAGTTGCGTGGTGTCTCGATGCGGATGCGCTGGCCTTCGATCTGGAACGAGATTGAATTGCCGGCATGCGCGAAAGCGGTCGACGCGAGGAAGAGCGCGGTGGCGGCGATGGAGAGCCTGTTCATGACAACCTCCGAATTGCGTGGTCCCGATATGGACTGGTCGCTGGTGGATGAAGCGTGGTCCGACCCTACGCCAGGGCGATCAGGCGTTCTGTGATGGGCGTCACAACGACCGCCATGGTCCCGGGTGAGGCAGCGCACATTGCGACTTGGCTCGATCGCACCGATGGCGAGCGTGCGAGGGCATAATTCCTCGTCCGCCGAGCTTCGCGGGCCACGTCTCCTGCAATGGGAGAAGGCAGAACAGCTTGCGTTGGATGAGCCGCTAGATCATGCCGAGCACGATGGCGCCGACGAAGGCCATGGCGAGGTAGGCGGTGACAACGCTCAGTTTACCGGCGAACGTCATGAAGTCGCTCCCGCTTGTCGCGCGCTTTGCCGCAACCGTTATGGTTAACAGAGAGTCTCCTCGCGGAAAAGTGAGTCTTGCTGTCGCTCATCGCTGGCAGCGGCCAGCGAGCGCGGCCAGCATGGTTAAGGAAGGCTGAAATCGACACGTTGAAGAGTCTTTAAGTAAATTCACCGAACGTGCGTGCATGACGCGCGGAGTTCGTTTGTATCTCGTCGGCTCCATCGTCCTTGTTTCGCTAGCTGGTTGCGGTCGCGGCTTCTTTCAGGCCGAACGTGAAGCGTGGCGGACCGAGGCGGAAGCGGCATGCCTGAAATCCGGTGCGGTCAAGGAGAGTGCGGACATCGTTCGCATCGACCCGATTTCCGGACCCGGCCAGTGCGGCGCCGAATTTCCACTCAAGGTCGCCGCCATCGGCGAGGCCTCCGGCACCTATGGCTTTGCGGACGAGCAATTGCGGCCGCCCGGCAGCATCGGCAACCAGCCGCGTTGGCCGGTGACGCAGCCCCGGTCGAACTATCCGCAGGGCCAGAATTATCCGGCATCGTCCTATCCGGCGCGGTCGAACTACCCTGAGAGCGCGGTGCGCCAACCGTCAGGCTATGGCACCTCTACCGGACCGATGCCGCTGAATGCGCCCGGTGTAGCGCCGCAGGAAGACGAGATCGATCTGCCGCCCGAGGGCACCGATGCCGCGGGTGCCTCGCGCTACATGAATGCGCCGAGCTATCCGGCGCGGCAGGCCGGTCCCGCCCCTTACTCGCAGGCGCCCGCGCAGCAGCCGCTGCCGCGTCTTGGTCCGGCGCAGGGCAATCCCGTCACCGCCGTCGGTCCCGTCGCCATCAAGCCGACCGCGACGCTTGCCTGTCCGATCGTGTCCGAGCTCGACCGCTGGCTCGCGGACACCGTGCAGCCCTCGGCGATGCGCTGGTTCGGCGTCCGCGTCGCCGAGATCAAGCAGATCTCCGCCTATTCCTGCCGCGGCATGAACGGCAACTCGCGCGCCCATATCTCCGAGCACGCCTTCGGCAATGCGCTCGACATCTCCGCCTTCGTGCTCGCCGATGGGCGACGCGTCACCGTGAAGGACGGTTGGCGCGGAGTGCCGGAGGAGCAGGGCTTCCTGCGCGACGTGCAGGCGGGTGCGTGCGCGCATTTCACCACGGTGCTCGCGCCGGGGTCCAACGTCTTCCATTACGACCATATCCACGTCGATCTGATGCGCCGCGCCAGCCGTCGCCTGATCTGCCAGCCGGCCGCGGTCTCCGGCGACGAGGTCGCCGCGCGGGCGCAGTCGCGCAGGCCCTACGCCAATGCGCGCGAGCCGTCCGTCACCGGTTCGCTGGGGGCGCGCAAGAGCATGACGCGCAAGCGCGAAGAGGACGAGTACATCGACGAATAGGCGCGTGCGCCGGAACAGGGGCGGCCGTCCTCCCGGTGCGGCTGGTCTGTTCAGCCAGCGCTCTATCGTTGGCAAAGCGCTGTTGACGCGCAAAAATTTGCGCGGTCGCGGTTTCCGTCCAAGCCATTGAACTGCAGTCGCAATCCGCGACCGGACGGGCTTGCCCGGCCGTTGGCACAGTCGCTGCAATGAAGGTTCTGCAACGAAGCGGCGCGGCCGGCGCCGTGAGCCAGCGGAACCTACCATGCAGATGCCTGTCACCCCGCCTTACTCCGATCTCGAGCAGCGCGTGCTGTCGCGCGTCACGGAGCAACGCTGGCTCGACCTTGCATCGGAACTGATCCGCACCGGCCAGCCGCGTTCCGGCAATCCGCTCGATCCCGACCTGCCGCCCGCCGAGGAGGAGGCCATCTCAATGCTGGTCGCGGGCAAGCTTGAAGCCCTCGGCATGGAGGTCACCAAGCACAGTGCGCAGCCGCACCGGCCCAACGTGCTCGGCGTGCTGAAAGGACGAGAGGGCGCGCCGTCGCTGATCCTCAACGATCATCTCGACACCTATCCGGTGGTCGAGCCCGAGAAATGGCACATGACGGATTTCGATCCGTTCAAGGCGACGCGCCATGGCGATCTGCTCTACGCGCGCGGGACCTCCGACACGCGGGGCAATCTCGCCGCATCGCTGCTCGCGGTGCAGGCCCTGATCGAAGAGGGCGTGAAGTTCGATGGCACCTTGATCTGCTGCTACACCGTCGACGAGGAGCGCAACGGCACCGAAGGCTCGATCTACATGCTCGACAAAGTCGGCCTCACGGCCGACTACGAGATCACAGCCGAGCCGACCGCCTGGGGTGATGTCAGTCAAGACTGGGGCATGAACCTTTCGGTGGCCAATTCCGGACATTGCCTGATCGAGGTCACGGTCCAGGGGATCAAGTCGCATATCTGGCGGCCCGACATCAGCGTGAACGCCATCATGGAAGCGGCAAAGCTGCTGCCGAAACTCCAGCAGATGACGTTCACGCACGTGCCGAGCCAATTCATGGGGCATACGCCGCCCTGCTGCTCGGTGGTGCGGATCCGCGGCGGCCTGCCTGGTGAGATGCAATTCTCACCGGATGCCTGCACCATCACACTCGCGGTGGTCGGCATCGTGCCGGGCATGACGCTCGCCAGCGTGATCTCCGACATCGAGCGCCTGGGGCAGCAGACGTTTGCCGGCGTCAACGACGTCAAGGTCGGGGTGCGCCAGGTGCCAGGCTCCCTGTTCGTCAACGCGACCGAGCCCGTGCCGGTCGAGGAAGAGCCATGCCGCTCGCTTCGCGCGGTCTACCGGCGCCTGATGGGCCGCGAGCCCGGCGTCAATCGCAAGAATGCCTTCAACGACACCATCCGCTTCCGCGAAGCCGGCATCAACGCGGTGACCTTCGGTCCGGGCGAGGACGGCTGGGCTGTCGACAACGAGAACATCTCGATCACCAAATCGGTGACGGCGACGCGGATCTACGCGCTGACCATCATGCAGATTCTGGGAGTGCGCACATGAGCGTCGAGGCAGGTCCGATGGCCATTCCGATCCAGGCCGATCGCACGCGGCGAGGCAGTCTGCAACTGCCGACGGTCTCGCGATCGCTGCTGCTCTCGACGCTCACCGTCGCCGTGTTGCTGGTCGCCTGGGCCATCGTCACGCAGATCGGCTGGGCCAACGAGCTGTTTCTGCCGAAGCCGCAGGCGGTGTGGGCCGCATTCGTCAAGACCATGACGAAGGGCTATCAGGGCGCCACCCTGCTTCAGCATCTCGGCGCCAGCCTCTACCGCATCCTGCTGGCCTTCGCACTGGCCTGCCTCGTCGGCATTCCGCTCGGCGTTTTCATGGGCGTATCCAGGAATGCACGTGCGCTGCTCAATCCGCTGATCGAGTTTTATCGCCCGTTGCCGCCACTCGGGCTCTACACGCTCCTCGTGATGTGGCTCGGCATCGGCGAGAGCTCCAAGCTGTCGCTGCTGTTCCTTGCAGGTTTGCCGGGCATCGTGATCTCGACGATCCAGGCCGTCACCAGCGTCGATCCCGTCTATGTGCGTGCCGCGCAATCCCTCGGCGCGACGCGGCGCCACCTGCTCTTTCACGTCTATCTGCCCGCAGCGGGACCACTGATCCTCGCGGGCATGCGTATCTCGCTCGGCTTCACCTACACCGTCCTCGTCGCCGCCGAGATCGTGGCGGCCTCGGCCGGCATCGGCTGGATGATCTGGGATGCCGCAAAATTCCTGCTGTCCGACGTGGTGATCATGGGCCTGATCGTGCTTGGCCTGACCGGCGTCGTGCTCGACCTGACGATGCGCGGAATCGCCAAATTATTGATGCCGTGGGCCCGAACCTAGTCCTGATCGAGGAGAGATCGACATGATGAAGAAACTTGTTGCCACGCTCGCACTTGCTACGTTGGCACTCACGGCCACCGCTCGCGCCGAGGACAAGCCGGCCAAGGTGACCGTCGGCTACCTGAATCTGGTGAACGCGCAGCTCGTCACCAAGCATCTCGGCCTGCTCGCCAAGGAGATGCCGGGTGTCGACATCAAATACGTCAAGGTCGGCGGCGGCGGCGACATGCTGCGCGCGATCGCCGGCAAAGACGTCGATTTCGGCGGCCTCGGCAATCCCCCGACGGCGATCGGTGCGACCCGGGCGCTGCCGATCAAGGGCATATTGGTGATCAATCTGCTCGACTATGTCGAGTCGTTGGTGGTTCGCAGCGACAAGAACATCTCCTCGCTCAAGGACCTCAAGGGCAAGACGGTTGCCGCGCCGTTCGGATCGACGACACATTATCTGCTGTTGCAGGCATTGAAGGACGAAGGCGTCGATCCCGCCTCGATGAAGATCATCGATCTCGCGCCGTCGGACATCGCGGCCGCCTGGCTTCGCGGGGACATCGACGCTGCATGGTTCTGGGAGCCGAATTTGGACAAGGCCGTGAAGAACGGCGGCAAGATCCTCATCACGTCGGGCGAGATGACCAAGCGCGGCTATCCGACCTGGGACATCGGCGTCGTCATGAACGCGTTCGCAGAGAAGTATCCGTCCTACGTCGAGAAGTTCATCAAGGCCGAATGCGAGGGGATCGACTTCTGGCTGAAGAACCCGGAGAAGACGGCCGAGATCATTGCAGAGGAGCTGTCGCTGCCGCTACCCGACGCGACGCGGATGATGAAGGGCACCGGCATGGTTCCTTGCAACCAGCAGCTCACGGAGGAGTATCTCGGCACAACCGCGAAGAAGGGCAAGTTTGTCGACACGCTGGTTTCGACCGCCGACTTTCTGGTGAAGCAGGAGCGCCTGCCGAAGCTGTTGCCGCGCGCCGACTTCGAGGCCTTCATCCAGCCGTCCTATATCGAGAAGGTGGTCGGCCGCTGAGGCCCTTGCCGGCGGGCTCGTCCCGCCGGCATCTCCGGTTTCCATGAGCACGTGACCCATATGGATATCTCGCCTCGCCATCTCCGCGCCGCCTATCGCAACGGCGCGCTCAAGCCGTCAGACGTCGCCGCACACGTGCTGTCGCGCCTGACGGATGCCGACCAGAGCGGCGTCTGGATATCGACGGCAGAGCCCGAGAACGTCATGGCCGCGGCGCGCGCGCTCGATGCGCGCATCGGCGAGATCGACGGCCTGCCGCTCTACGGGCTCGTCTTTTCGGTCAAGGACTGCATCGATGTCGCGGGCGAGCAAACCACGTCGGCCTGCCCGGAATTTGCCTATGTCGCGAAGGATACGAGCCCGGCGGTGGCTGACGCCATCGCGGCCGGCGCGATCTATGTTGGCAAGACCAACATGGACCAGTTCGCGACGGGACTCGTCGGCGTCCGTTCGCCTTACGGTATCGCACGCAATCCGCACAATCCGGACTACATTCCCGGCGGCTCCAGTTCGGGCGCGGCGGTGTCGGTGGCAACCGGCACGTCGTCCTTCGCGTTCGGCACCGACACCGGCGGATCGGGCAGGGTGCCCGCGTCCTATTGCGGCGTTACCGGCTTCAAGCCGGCGCCGGGTGCCTTCAGCCAGCGCGGTATGGTCTACGCGTGCCGGAGCTTCGACACCATTTCGCTCTACACGCGATATCCCGGTGACGGCTACGACGTCTATCGTGTGCTGGCGCGGCGCGATCCCGAGGACTGCTTCTCGCCGGAGAATTTCGCCGGCTGGACAGAGCAGGCGTCCCCCGCGCGGCCGCTGAAGATCGCAACGCCACGCGTCGACCAGCTCGAGTTCTTCGGCAATCCGGAGACGGAGAGGCTGTTCGCAGATGCGCTGCACAGGCTGCGACAACTCGATCTGCCGATCGCGCCGGTCGATTTCGCGCCGTTCACCTCGATCAACGATCTGATGTTCTTCGGTCCGTTCCTTGCCGAGCGTGACGTCTCGGTCGGTGCGTTCCTCGACGCCCATCCCGATGCCGGCGTCAAGATCGTCCGCGATCTCGTCCTCGGCAGTCGGAAGTTCTCCGCCGCTGATGCCTACCGCGCATTCTATGAGGTCAAGGACGTCCAGCGCAGGCTTCGCGATTTCTGGGACGCGCACGATGCGCTGGTCGTGCCGACCGTCGGCACCATCCTCAGCATTGAGGATGTGGCGCGCGATCCGCTGACGGCCAACTTCAACAATGGCTACTACACCAACTACGCCAATCCGCTCGGGCTTGCCGCGATCGCAGTCCCGAATGCGATCACCAGCGCCGGCGTGCCGTACGGCGTCACGTTCCTGGCGCCGGCCGGTCGGGAGCGCCTGCTCGCCGACCTCGCCTGTGCGTTCACGGCTGCGGCGGCCGTGCCTTGAGCGGTTGCGCCGCGTTGCATTCCGACCGGAGACCTCCTAGCCTTCGGGCCGTCACTTCAAGGGAGACGGATCGTGGGGCGCGGTCATGCGCATGAGGTCGGCGATCCCGAGCCGTGCGCGGAGGTGCAAAGGTCCGGGACCGGACGTTACGTGCTGAAGGCGTTGGACAAGCCCGATCTGGACCTGGTGATGCGGACCGGCAGGTTGGCCACCTACCAGAACCGCGAGTACCTGCTGCGGGAAGGCGAGCCCGCCAACGGCATCCACGTCATTCTGAGCGGGATCGTCGAAAGCACCCATGCCGGCACGCAAGGGCGCGAGTTGATGCTGGCGACCTGGGAGGCCGGTGACTTCGTCGGCGCCCCCTACATTCTCGGCGATCACCGGCATAGCTGGTCGGCGCGCGCGCTCGGCCGGGTCGAGGCGCTGCATCTCGACCAGGATGCGATCCGCCGGCTGATCGCGCAGTCGCCCTCGTTCGCAGTCGCGCTGATCGAGTGTCTCGGTTTCAAGGGCGAGACCTATTCGATGCTGGCGCAGACGCTGGCGGGGCAGAAGGCGGCGGAACGGCTGGTGCTGCTGCTGGTGAAACTATGCGAGAACGCGGCGCAGGACGAGAACGGCCCGATCTCGCTCGGCCGCATCACGCAGGCCAATCTCGCGCGCATGATCGGCGCGACGCGCCAGTCGATCAGCCTGATCCTCAACCGTCTCCAGGACGAGGGCATCATCTCGACCGGTGCGACCAAGATGGTCGTCAATGATCTCGCGGCGCTGAGGAAGCAGGTGAGCGACGAGCGCGCGCCGCCATAGTCAAGACGAGTCTCGCTTCGACGGCGCGGGAGGCAGCCCCATGCAGCGCTGCACCTCGCCCGGGACGTTGTAGGTCCGCATGATATGGCGGCTGTCGCGCAGACCCGAGGCCTCGCGCTGGACCACGAACATCCAGAGCGCATGGCCGGCTTCCATCACCAGCTTGCGCCTCGCCGGTTGCATTGAGGCCGGCACCTCCGCCGCTGCATGGGCCGCGTCGAACTCACGCAAACGCGCCAGCGCCTGCTCGAGTGCGCGGCCCATTCGTCCAAGCGCCGAGGCCTGTTCCTGGACGATCTCGTAGTGGAGGATGTCGACCGGCGGGCGAAGATCACGAGACATGGTCCCGATATATAATGCCGCTCGCCCCGTGTGCGCAACGCGCTGCTACTTCGCCCGATACGCCGCCAGAAACATCCGCGTCGCGCTGTCCACCACCTCGGTGATGCGCTGTTCCGACGGCGCGGGCGCGGCCTGGAACACGAAGGGCATGAAGAGCGAGGCTTTGCACAATTCCATGAACTGCGAGGCCGCCAGATCGCAATCGCCGATCTCGAGATCGCCGGAGGCGACATGGGCTTTCAGATAATCGGACAGGCGGTTGATGGTCTTGTCCAGCACGCGCGCATAATAGCGGCGGCCGACATCGGGCATGCGCTCGGCGATCGCCATCACGGTGCGGATCGCCGATCCGCCGCCGGGCCGGCAGAGCAGATGGATGTAGGCCCGGCCGAACTCCATCAGCGTGGTCTCGGCATCCCGCGCAGGATCGAAATTGAACACGACCTGGCCGTGCTGGCGCGCCTCCTGTTCGAGGATGGCTTCGAACAGCGCAAATTTGTCCGCGAAGTAGACATAGAGCGTGCCCTTGGAGACCTGCGCGGCGCGCGCGATCTCGCCCATGCTGGCGCCATCGAAACCCAGATCCATGAACACCTTGCGGGCACCCTCCAGAATCTGGCGGCGCTTGGAGCTGTCTTCCTCCTGGACGACGTGTAGATGTTCGCCGGCAGCTACAACCATTGGTTTAGGGTCTCGAAAGGTTTTAGGATCGGATGATGACCATGAAACCCGAATAAAGGATTCGCGGCAGTACAGTCCTCTCGGGCATATTTGTCTATATTGACCGAACGGTTCGGTCAATGATATCTGGAATTAGCGAGAGGAAGCCGGCTGCGCAGCGGTCGTCCTTGGTCGCGATTTTGGGGAGGCCTTTCATGGCCATATCGAGAGACCAGACGGCTCGCGTCCTCCGCCAGGAAGCGGTTGAGGACCAGGCGGGCGGTGATGCGGTGTCCGAGACAGCCGCACCCGTTGCCGAGCAGTTGCGCCCTCATGTGGCCGAGGAAACGAGGCGTCCGACACCGGAGGCGCCGCAGAAACCGGTGAACGACAAGCCGGCAGCCCCCGCGCCGGACGCGTCCGCCGCCGGCGCGCCCAAGTCAGCTGCCCCCAAGTCCGGCAAGCGCAAATTCGTCCTGATGGGCCTGGGTCTCGTGCTGGCGCTCGCGGCCGCGAGCTATGCCGGCTACTACACGCTGGTCGGCCGCTTCTATATCTCCACCGACGACGCCTATGTCCGCGCCAACAACACGATGCTTGGCGCGCGCGTTGCCGGCCACATTGCCTCGATCCTCGCCGGCGACAACACGCCGGTGCGTGCCGGCGATATCGTCTTCCGCATCGACGACGGCGACTACAAGATCGCCGTTGAAGCCGCCGCGACCAAGATCGCGACCCAGCAGGCCACGATCGATCGCATCGGCCGCCAGGTCGCCGCGCTCGACAGCCAGGTCGCGCAGGCCAAGGCGCAACTCGTCTCCGCGGAGGCAGGCCTCAAGCGCGCCGATCTCGATTATGAGCGCCAGCAGGCGCTGAGCAGCAAGGGCTTTGCCTCCCGCGCCACCTTCGAGAGCTCGGAAGCCGGACGCGATCAGGGCGCCGCCGCGGTCAAGGCCGCGCAGGCGGCCTACAACGTTGCCGTCAGCAATGTCGATGTCGCCAAGGCGCAGCAGTCCGAAGCCCAGGCCCAGCTCGCCGAGCTCAAGACCGCGCTCGCCAAGGCCGAGCGCGACCTCGCCTTCACCGCGGTGCGCGCGCCCGTCAACGGCACGTTCTCCAATCGCCTGGTCAACACCGGCGATTTCGTCGCGGTCGGCCAGCGCCTCGGCAACATCGTGCCGCTGGACGACGTCTATATCGACGCGAACTTCAAGGAGACCCAGCTCAAGCGGATTCGCCCCGGCCAGCCTGTGACGATCAAGGTCGACGCCTACGGCATGCGCAAGTTCTCCGGCGTCGTCGACAGCATCGCGGCCGGCGCGGGCTCGGTGTTCACGCTGCTGCCGCCGGACAACGCCACCGGCAATTTCACCAAGATCGTGCAGCGCGTGCCGGTCCGCATTCGCGTGCCGAAATCGGTGGCGAAGCAGAACCTGCTCCGCGCCGGCATGTCGGTCTATGCCACCGTCGACACCAACAAGGGCGCGGCCGACGCCGACAGTGAAGTCGATCTCGACGATCCCGCGGTCCATCCGCAGTAAGCGCGGTGACATGAGCCTCGACGCACTCTTACCCCGAGCGCAGGTGCGCTCCCTCCCACGCCTGCGGGGGAGGGTTGGGGAGAGGGTGTCTCCGCCAGGGAGATTCCCCAAGAGGATAGAGCCCTCACCCGCCGCGCTCTTTGAGCGCGGCGACCTCTCCCGCAAGCGGGAGAGGTGTACCCAACTCGCAGCCTGCTCCAGTCAGAGCTGACATATGGCCGACGCCACCACCGCTTCACCTGCCACAATGGTCGATCCGGCTTCGGAGCGCATCGCGCCGAAGCGGCTGTTCGCGTTCATCATCATGGTGTTCGGGATGTTCATGTCGATCCTGGATATCCAGATCGTCTCGGCGTCCCTCAGCGAGATCCAGGCCGGCTTGTCGGCGAGCTCCAGCGAAGTCTCCTGGGTCCAGACCGCCTATCTGATCGCCGAAGTCATCGCGATCCCGCTGTCGGGTTTTCTGTCGCGCGCCTTCGGCACGCGGATGCTGTTCGCGATCTCGGCGGCGGGCTTCACGGCCGCGAGCCTGCTCTGCGGCTTCGCCAGCACCATCGAGGAGATGGTGCTCTGGCGCGCGCTGCAGGGCTTTCTCGGCGCGGGCATGATCCCGACGGTGTTCGCCTCGGCCTATACCGTATTCCCCCGCTCCAAATTCCACATCGTCGGCCCCATCATCGGGCTGGTCGCGACGCTGGCGCCGACCATCGGGCCGACGGTCGGAGGCTACATCACCGACGCAATGTCGTGGCACTGGCTGTTCTTCATCAACGTCGTGCCGGGCATCGGCATCACCCTCGGCGTGCTGGCGCTGGTCGATTTCGACGAGCCGCATCTCGAGCTGCTCGACCGCTTCGACTGGTGGGGCCTGATCTTCATGGCCAGCTTTCTCGGCACGCTCGAATACGTGCTGGAGGAGGGTCCGCAATACGAGTGGATGCAGGACACGTCCGTCGCGATCTGCGCCTGGATCTGCGGGATCTCGGCGATCGCCTTCTTCTGGCGCGTCTTCACCGTGGCCGAGCCGATCGTCAATTTGCGCACCTTCTCCGACCGCAATTTCGCCGTCGGGTGCACGCTGCAATTCTGCATCGGCATCGGCCTCTACGGCCTGACCTACGTCTATCCGCGCTATCTCGCCGAGGTGCGCGGCTACAGCGCGTTGATGATCGGGGAGACCATGTTCGTCTCCGGCATCACCATGTTCCTGGTCGCGCCGCTGGTCGGGCGGCTCATGGCGAAGGTCGACATGCGCTACATGATCGCGTTCGGGCTGATCGTGTTCGCGCTCGGCTCCTACCAGATGACCTGGATCACGCGCGACTATGATTTCTACGAGTTGCTGGTGCCGCAGATCCTGCGCGGCGTCGGCATGATGTTCGCGATGGTCCCGACCAACAACATCGCGCTCGGCACGCTGGCGCCGGAATTGGTCAAGAATGCCTCGGGCCTGTTCAACCTGATGCGCAATCTCGGCGGTGCAGTCGGACTCGCCGTGATCAATACGGTGCTCAACAGTCGCACGGATCTTCACATCGCGCGCCTCCAGGAGCGGGTGACCTGGGGCAACGCGACCGCGACCGAAACCCTGAGCATGTTCATGCAGAAGTTTCAGGGCCTCGGCGATGCCACGCTGATGGCGATGAAGCAGCTCTCCCAGCTGGTGCATCGCCAGGCCGTGGTGATGAGCTTCGGCGATGCCTTCTTCGTCCTGGCGCTGTTCTATCTCGGCCTCAGCCTGCTGGTCGCGCTGCTGAAAAAGCCGCCTTCGCCGTTCGGTGCCGGCGGCGACGCGCATTAGCGCGGCGCGCTCGGTGTCCTCGCCCGCAAGGACGGGATGCCCCGCACGAAGCGGGGTCGAACCAAAAATGCAACACTCGTTCGTGATCTCGCGCGAGCCCCGTTGCAGATCGCTAAAGACACATCTATAAAGCGCACCTCATTCATTCGAACCGGGGAGAGATTTGCATGATTTCGTCGCATTCGCAGATCGTACGCCCGCGCTCGATGATCTCCCGGCTCGGCATGTACGCGGCCTGCTAGAGGCCTCTTCCGCCAGCTTCGATTGGGCCAAGGTTTCGACCCAGCGTCCCGATCGCTCCGCTTCCCAAGTCAAAGTCAGTTTTGAGTGACGCCGTTCCGGCCTTCGTGGCTGGCCTGCGTCCATCGATGGAGCCGGCCCGCGCGTGCGGCCGGATGATGTCATGACCGCTCTGTCCAAGAAACCCGCAGCCATTCGCGTGGTGCTGCCCTTCGTATTCCGGCACTGGCTGAAGCAGCCCGGGCGCGGCCTCGTCGTGGCCGGCGGCCTGCTGGGTGCGACCGTCGCCGACCTGTTCATGCCGGTGTTTTCGGGCCACCTGGTCGATGCGTTGACGCGCGGCCCGACCGATCCAGATGCGCGTCATGCGGCGCTGGTGGCATTCGGCGCCATCGTGGCGCTGGGCGCGGCCTCGATGGTGCTGCGCCTCGTCGGCCTTCAGGCGATCGTGCCGTTCACGCTGAAGATCATGTCCGATGTCGCGCAGGACGCGTTCACGCGCGTGCAGCGCTTCTCAACCGATTGGCACGCGAACTCCTTTGCGGGCTCCACGGTGCGAAAGATCACGCGCGGCATGTGGGCGCTCGACCTGCTGAACGACACCATCCTGATGGCGCTGGCGCCCTCGCTGCTGGTGCTGGTCGGCTCGATGATCCTGATCGGCGCGCACTGGACCTCGCTCGGCCTCGTGATCGCGGTCGGGGCGATCGTCTACGTCGCGATCACGGTGGTGTTCTCGACGCGCTACATCGCGCCGGCGGCGCGCGTCTCCAATGCTTGGGACACCAAGGTCGGAGGCACGCTGGCGGACGCGCTGACCTGCAATGCCGTGGTGAAGTCGTTCGGCGCGGAGGCGCGCGAGGACATGCGGCTCGCCCGCGTCATCAACCGCTGGCGCGTGCGCGTGCGCCGGACCTGGTATCGCTACAATTACACGGCGATGTCGCAGTTGTCCTTGCTGCTGTGCCTGCGCGCGTCCGTGATTGGCGGATCGGTGCTGCTGTGGATGTCGGGTCATGCCTCGCCCGGCGACGTCACCTATGTGCTGACGAGCTACTACGTCATCCACGCCTATCTGCGCGACGTCGGCATGCACATCAACAATCTGCAGCGCTCGGTCAACGACATGGACGAGCTGGTGGCGATCCATGACGAGCCGATCGGCATCGCGGATGCGCCCGACGCGCGGCCGATCATGATCGAGGGCGGCCAGATCGTGTTCGACGACGTCACGTTCCAGTATGGCGGCCACCGCGCGCCGTTGTACGATGGGCTGTCGCTGACGATCCGTGCCGGCGAACGCGTCGGCCTGGTCGGCCGCTCCGGCTCCGGCAAGACCACCTTCGTCAAGCTGGTGCAGCGGCTCTACGACGTCACCGGCGGCCGCGTGCTGATCGACGGGCAGGACATCGCGCACGCCACGCAGCAATCGCTGCGCAGCCAGATCGCGATCGTGCAGCAGGAGCCGATCCTGTTCCACCGCACGCTCGCGGAGAACATCGCCTATGGCCGGCCCGGAGCCAGCCTCGAAGCGATCGAGCAGGCGGCGCGGCTTGCCAACGCGCATGATTTCATCCTGCGCCTGCCGAAGGGCTACGGCACGCTGGTCGGCGAGCGCGGCGTGAAACTGTCGGGCGGCGAACGGCAGCGCGTGGCGCTGGCGCGCGCTTTCCTGGCGGACGCGCCGGTGCTGATCCTGGACGAGGCGACGTCGAGCCTCGATTCGGAATCGGAGGCGCTGATCCAGCAGGCGATGGAGCGCCTGATGAAGGGCCGTACCTCGATCGTGATCGCGCATCGCCTGTCGACGGTGAGGAGCCTCGATCGCATCCTGGTGTTCGACCGCGGGGAGATCGTCGAGCAAGGCACGCATGCGATGCTCGCAGCCAAGCAAGACGGCGTCTATCGCGGCCTGTTCGAGCGCCAGGTGGTGGAGCTCGGGTATATCGCGGCCGCGGAATGAACGGTGCGGGGCGGCGGGGGCTCCGCTGTCACGCCGCCGAGGAATGCGTCAAGGATGGAACGACATGAAAGACCTGACGAACGGCTCCATCGTGAGACACATCCTGGCCATGGCCCCTCCGATCATGGTCGGCATGGTCACGATCATGATCTGCCAGCTGGTCGACCTCTATTTCGTGTCGGGCCTGGGCGACGCCGCGGTCGCGGGCGTTGCCGCGGCCGGCAATGCCGGCTTCCTCGTCAACGGGCTGATGCAGGTGCTTGGCGTCGGCGCGGTGGCGCTGATCGCGCATGCCGTAGGACGCAAGGACCGGGCGGATGCAAACCTGATCTTCAACCAGGCGATGGTGCTGTCGGTGCTGTTCGGCTTGTTGACCCTGGTCGCAGGTGCCGCGCTGTCGCGCGCCTATATGCGTGCGATCGCGGCGGACCAAGCCACGATCGAGGCGGGGACCACTTATCTGTTGTGGTTCATGCCGGCGCTCGCGCTGCAGTTCGCGACCCAGGTGATGGGATCGGCGCTGCGCGCCACCGGTATCGTTCGTCCCGTCATGCTGGTGCAGACGCTTGCCGTGGCCATCAATATCGCGCTGGCGCCGGTGCTGATCTCTGGATGGGGCACCGGCTATGCGCTGGGCGTTGCCGGCGCAGGGCTTGCGAGTTCGATCGCGGTCGCCGTCGGCGCGCTGATGCTGCTGGTCTATTTCTGCAAGGTCGAGCGCTATGTCGCTTTCAACGCCGCGCAGTGGCGGCCGCAGCCGCGCCATTTGAAGCGCATCCTCAATGTCGGCCTGCCGGCCGGCGGCGAGTTCGCGATGATGTTCATCTTCATGGCGGTGGTCTATTACGTGCTGCGCGATTTCGGCGCGGCGGCGCAGGCGGGATTCGGCATCGGGCAGCGCGTGCTCGGCCTGATCAACATGCCTGCGCTTGCGGTCGGGCTGGCGGCCGGGCCGATCGC
Source organism: Bradyrhizobium sp. CCH5-F6 (assembly GCF_001556045.1). Lineage (GTDB taxonomy): Bacteria > Pseudomonadota > Alphaproteobacteria > Rhizobiales > Xanthobacteraceae > Bradyrhizobium. Next base: position 23,329 of record NZ_LSIC01000053.1, on the reverse strand, counting down.
CGGCCAGAACGTCGGCGCAGCCAACGCTGCCCGCGTGCGGGAAACTTTCGTCAAGGCCGCTTTGATCGTCACGCTCGTGATGGCCGGCTTCATGATCCTTGCGCAGTTGAAGCCGGAGTTGCTGCTCGGCGGATTCTCGAACGACCGCGAGACCATGGAGATCGCTTACCTGTTCCTGCGGATCATTTCGCTCAACATTGTCGCGCAGGGGCTGATCTTCACCTGCTCGAGCATGTTCCAGGCCCTCGGCAACACCAAGCCGGTGCTCCTGACCTCGGCGACGCGCGTGTTCACCTATTCGCTGCCGGCGATCTGGCTCTCGACGCGGCCGGGCTTTCGCATGGAGCACGTCTGGTACCTGTCGGTCGCGACGACCACGTTGCAGGCCGGCTTGAGCCTGTGGCTGCTGCGCCGCGAGTTCAACAAGCGCCTGACGTTGGCGCCGAAGGAGGAGAAGGCCCCAGAGCAGGAGAGCCCCGAACCCATCGCGCCTCTCGCCCGCGAGCCTGTGTGACGACAACTTGTTCCTTGCTGGGAGGACGGAAGGGCTAAGGCGGAATGTGTTTGATTGAATCGATGCGTGCGGAGAACTCCGATTACCTCTCCCCGTCGGGGAGAGGTAATCGCCTGCGCCGGTTGAGCCTGACTCTATTATGCTTTAGAGCGCGCCGAGACTGTTCCAGACCAGGCCAAGGCCCGACAGGAACAACAGGCCGAGCACGACATCGCCGAAATGCTTGTCGCTCAGGGCGTGATAGACCCGGGCACCGGCCCATGCGCCGATCAGCGTGCCCGGAAACGCGACCAGTGCGAGCCAGACCACCTTGAAGGCGACGAGGCCGGATGCGGTTTGCAACGCCAGCGCAGTCGCGAGCACCGTGAAGTTGAAGAGCTGGAAGATGCCGCGACGCTCGTGCTTGTTCCAGCCGCGGATGTTGGCCCACAGGATCGGCAGCGGGCCCGAGAGTCCGGCGAGGCCGCCCAGAATGCCGCCCGCAAAGCCGATCGCGCCGTCGGCGATCCTGCCGCCGAACTTGATCGCGAGCGGCCTCTTGTTGAGGTACAGCGCGCTCGAAAAGATCAGGAGCAGCACACCGACGCTCAGCTTGAACACTTTGGGATCCGCCGAGGCGACCATCATGGTTCCCAGCGGCACGCCGATCAGTCCACCGATCAGGAACGGCCACACCAGCGACAGATCGAAGCTCTTCCACATCGAGGGCAGCGTCGAGGTCTGTGCGATTACCGAGCAAATCAGCACCAGCGGCACCGCGAGCGAGGGCGGCAGCACGTAGAGCCAGATGCCGAGCGCCATCAACGCCGTGCCGAACCCGGCCAGTCCCGAGACGAAGCCACCGGCCAGCGCGCCGAACAGCAGCAGGACGTAGGTATGCGTGTCCAACGGATCATCCTTGTCGCAAGGGACGATCCCGAATTATTGATCGCCATTGCCCGGATAACATGCCTGCTGCCGGGCAGGTCAATCCATACTGCACACAGGCGTGATCTGCGGTGTCGGGCTTTTGCGGAAGACACGCCTAGATGATGGCCGTACTTCAATCCTGGGGGCTGCCCGGCGCGATCGTTCGCTCGAATGGGGCAGTCCTGAACGCTATGATGGAGACTGACCATGACCCGCACCGAAATTGCCGTTGCAGCCGCGCTGCTGGCGGTCGCATTGACGCCGACGATGGCCCAGGCCCAGTTTTCCGAGCCCGCCGCCTATCAGGCCGCTCATCCTGACCGCGACGTTCTGAATGGCGGGCAGCTCACGCCTGCGGCGCGTGCGGCTCTCGGTCAGCAGGCAATGCCGAGTGATGCTTACGCAGCGCAGGCCTATCCGTCAGCTGGGGTGCCGGCGGTGCGCTCCGGCCATCGACGTCACCGTCGATGACCTAGACGATCTGCCTGGTGTCGGCAGGCTTCTGCAGCGCGCCGATCAGGATGCGCAGTGCTTCCGTCAATTCCGATCTGTTCCGCGCCGCCCCCAGCGAGACACGCGCCGCGTGAGGCGGTGTCCCGTCGACCGTGAAAGCATCGGCGGCGACGACCGCCAGTCCATTCCGCAGGAGATGTGCCGCGACATCCGGCCGGCCCTCAGGCAGCCGCAACCACAGATGATGGGCGGCGGGCCTGGCCAGGAATTGAAAACCCCTCAGCGTGCGCTGCGCGAGCTGCTGGCGGCCGACCGCCTCGCTGCGGATGGCGGCGATGATGCGATCGGCAATGCCGCTTTCGATCCAATGCGTCACCAGCGCGACCATCAATGGCGCCGGCATCTGCACGGTCGCTTGCAAGTACGTGCGCATGTCCCGTTGCGCGCCGCTGTCGGGCGTCAGCAGGTAGGCGACGCGCAGCGCGGGCGCGATGCATTTTGACAGTGTGGTCGCGAGATAAGTCCGCTCCGGAATGAGGCTCGCGATCGGCGATGCCGAGCGGTCGAGCGGGCCGTAGGCGTCGTCCTCGATCAAGACCGTGTCGGCATCGCGAATGATCCTTGCGATGGCACTGCGCCGCTCGGCGGACAACGTCGCGGTGGTCGGATTGTGCAGCGTCGGAATGAGATAGACGGCCTTGGGTCGGTGCGCGCGGCACGCCTTCGCCAGCGCATCGGGCAGGATGCCGCCGTCATCCATGGCGACGCCGACAAGCTTGACGCCGAGCCGTGCTGCGGCGGCCTTGATGCCCGGAAAAGTGAGCGCTTCCGTCAGCACGATGTCGCCGGGCCGCGCAAGATGGGCGAGCAGGTTGAACAGGATGGTTTGCGCGCCGGGGAAGATCAGGAGCTTGTCGGCCTGCGCATGCGCAACGCGTGCGCGCATCCAGCGCGCCGCGACCTCGCGCTCATGCGTGCTGCCGCCGGGCGGCTGATAGTTGAGATACGCCGTGAGGCCCGATTGCGCGCGGATGGCTTCCAGCCCGGCGATGATGCGCTCGTCGAGCTGCGCCTCCAGCGGATGCGGCGGCACGTTCATCGAAAGATCGATCGCGACGGGATGCGGCAGGTCGACCGCGCGGCGCGCGCTGGTCTCCGACACGAACGAGCCCTGTCCGACCCGGGCTTCCATGATGCCGCGGCGCCTCGCCTCGGTGTAGGCGCGCGTCACCGTGGTCAGGTCGATGCCGAGCGCTTTCGCGAGCGCGCGCTGCGTCGGCAATTGCTGGCCGCGCACGAGGCGGCCGGCAGCAATGTCGGCCTCCATCGCCTCGACGATGCGCTGATAGCGCGGACCGCTCAGCTCCGAGATTGTAGGGGTCCAATCCATGCAATTTAGCCCCATATCCTTTGAATGTATGGATGCAAGATATTATTGTATGGATCGTTGAAAAGGAAGAGGTGGGGTCATGGCGACGGTCTCTCTGGCAAAAGCGATGTGGCGCGGTTTCAGCGGCAAATGTCCGAATTGCGGGGAAGGGCACATGTTCGGCCGCTTCCTCAAAGTGGCCGACGCCTGCGACCATTGTGGCGAGGAGCTGTTCCACCAGCGCGCGGACGACTTTCCCGCCTATCTCGTGATGGTCGTGGTCGGCCATCTCGTGGTTCCCGCGATCCTCGCCGTCGAGACTGCCTATGCGCCGCCGGAGTGGTTGCAACTCGCGGTGTGGCTGCCGGTGACGCTGTTCGCCTCGCTCGCATTGCTGCAACCGACCAAGGGCGCCATCGTCGGCCTGCAATGGCAGCTCGGCATGCACGGTTTCGAGGCGAGCAAGCTGCGGCGCGAGGCCGGTGAGCTTGCGCCGGTGCTGGTGAAGGTGGACACGCGCGCAGCCTGAGCGGCGTTTACACCGCGCGTCCGGCCGCTACACTCCGTCGTACCAACAAGAACGATGGAAACGCCGATGGCCGCACGCGCGAAGACCTTCCTGCTCTGTCATGGCGCCTGGTCCGGCGGATGGGCCTGGAAGAAGATGCATCCGCTGATGGCGCAGGCCGGCCACCGCCTGGTGGCGCCGACTTATACCGGGCTCGGCGAGCGCGCGCATCTGGCAAGCCCTGCGATCGATCTGGAAACGCACATCCAGGACATCCTCAACGTCATCGCCTTCGAGGATCTCAGCGACATCGTGCTGCTTGGCCACAGCTATGGTGGCATGGTCGCGACCGGCGTTGCTGATCGCGCGCGCGAGCGCGTGACGCAGCTGATCTATCTGGACGCCTTCGTTCCCCGCGATGGCCAATCGCTGTTCGATCTCAACGAGTCCGGGCGCGAGCCGATGCGCAAGGCGGCCGCTGCCGGCGACGGCTATCGCATCCCGCCGAATCCGCCGCCACCCGACACGCCCCAAGCCGATCTCGATTGGCTCAATGCCCGCCGAGTCCCGATGCCGATCAAGTGCTTCGAGACGCGCTTGAGGCTCGAGCACGGCGAGCCGTCCGTGCCGCGCAGCTACATCTATTGCACGCGCATTCCGCCGGGCGATGTGTTCGGGCAGTTTGCGAGACGTACCAGGAGCGAGGACGGCTGGCGCTACATCGAGCTCGATGCGAGTCATGCGCCGAATGTCACGACGCCGGAGGCGTTGATGGGCGTGCTGGAGAAATTCGTCGCCTGACTCTCGCTCGTCATTCCGGGGCGCGACGACGTCGCGAACCCGGAATCCATCTCTCCACCCTCTCTGCCGCCCGATGGATTCCGGGCTCTCGCTTCGCGAGCCCCGGAATGACACTGGTGAATAGCTGCGCGCTCGGCCCAAAATGGTGAGGGGCTCGATGCGATCAGCATCGAACCCCTCGTTGAAGATATCAGCCGGCCTGTAAGCCGGGTTCTGTAGGGCACCGTTCGCCTGCGCGACCGATACGTGACGGCCATTCCTCTGGGATCGTGTTTGCACACGGCCTCGAGCAACCTACCCGGACGGCGGGCCTGACATCGCCCCCCGGCGTTATCGCTTTCGCGAACGGCCCGCTATGCCGCCCCTATTCGGTTTTGCTCCCGGTGGGGTTTGCCATGCCGGCTCCGTTGCCGGAACCGCGGTGCGCTCTTACCGCACCTTTTCACCCTTACCCGCCTGCGCTGCTTGCGCAGCTTCGGCGTGGCGAGCCCGAGGGCTTGTCACGCCATAGCCCCGTAAGGGGCGACGGCGGGCGGTTCGTTCTCTGTGGCACTTTCCCTGGGGTCACCCCCGCCGGACGTTATCCGGCACCGCATGTCAAGGGAGCCCGGACTTTCCTCCCCGGCGGCCTTTCGGCCCCTGCCGGAGCGGCCGTCCGGCCGACTGACGGCCTACGCATGGGCCATTTGTGACGGTTTCGTCAAGCCGATATCGCGACGCACACCGTCGGCCGAAAACAATTTATCCTGCGATGTCGTTTGGAGCGTGCCCCGTTCGACTGGATGTCGGCGATCCAGCCGAACAACAGGAGTGAAGCAATGCAATATCTGCTGATGATCTATCTGAACGAAGTCGAGTACGCCAAGATCGCCCCGGCAACCGACGAGAAGATCATGGCCGAATACCAGACCTTCACGCGAGACATCATTCAGAGCGGCCACTTCAAGGCCGGCGACCGGCTGCGGCCGACGACGACCGCCACCACCGTGCGGGTACGCGACGGCAAGGCCTTGACGACTGATGGTCCGTTCGCTGAAACGCGCGAGCAGCTCAGCGGCTATTATCTGATCGAGGCGAGGGATCTCGACGCGGCCATCGAGATCGCGGCCCGCATTCCGGGGGCGCGATTCGGGTCAATCGAGGTGCGACCGATCTGGATGCACGACAAGTGACGGCCGGGCCGCGCGTCGACGCATGACCCTTTCGGAGATCGACAAGATCTTTCGCGACGAGGCGGGGCGGGCGCTGGCCACGCTGATCCGCCTCGTCGGCGATTTCGATCTGGCCGAGGACGCGCTTCAAGACGCTTTTGCCGTCGCGGTGGAACGCTGGGCGGCGTGCGGTCTGCCCGACAATCCGCGCGCCTGGCTGGTCAATGTCGCCAGGAACAAGGCGATCGACCGGGTTCGCCGCCAGGCGGTCTTCCGCGGCAAGCAGCAGGCGCTCGTGCACGAGATCGAGTTGAACGCGCAAAAGGCCGACGAGCCGCCCTTGATACTCGACGACGACGTGCTGCGACTGATCTTCACCTGTTGCCATCCGGCGTTCGCGCCGGAAGTCCAGGTCGCGCTGACGCTGCGCACCGTCTGCGGGCTGTCGGCCGCCCAGGTCGCGCGCGCCTTTCTCGTCAGCGAGGAGGCGATGGCGCAGCGCCTCGTCCGCGCCAAGCAGAAGATCAGGCTCGCCGGAATCCCCTACGAGGTGCCTGAGCACGATGCGCTGGCGCCGCGGCTCGACGGCGTGCTCGCCGTGATCTATCTCGTCTTCACGGAGGGCTACGTCGCGACCGAGGGCGCGGACCTGATGCGGCCCGACCTTGCGGCTGAGGCGATCCGGCTCGGCCGCTTGCTCGACCGGCTGATTCCGGATCGCACCGGCATCAAGGGCCTGCTGGCCCTGATGCTGCTGCACGACGCCCGCCGCGCCGGGCGCGAGACGCCGGCCGGCGACATCGTGCTGCTCGAGGAGCAGGACCGCACGCTGTGGGATCGCGCGCAGATCGAGGAGGGCCTGCGCCTCGTCGACGATGCGCTGCGCCTGCCCGGCCGGCCGCAGCCTTATGCCGTGCAGGCCGCGATCGCCGCGCTGCATGCACGTGCGACGAGCTTTGAACAGACCGACTGGCCTCAGATCGCCGGGCTCTACGAGGTGCTGCTGCGCATCTGTCCCTCTCCGGTGGTCGAGCTCAACCACGCTGCCGCCGTGTCGATGGTCGACGGGCCGGCACGTGCCCTCGATCTCGTCGATGCGATCAGCGCCCGCGGCGGGCTCCGCGGCTATGAGCTGCTGCCCGCAGTGCGCGCGGATCTGCTGCGGCGGTTGGGGCGCAAGGATGAAGCGTACGAGGCGTATCAGGCAGCGTCTGCGGCGACACAGCTGGAGCCGTTGCGGCGTTTGTATGCGCGACGGATGAGGGAGATCGGGTAGGCTCTATCAACCCGTCATTGCGAGCGAAGCGAAGCAATCCAGGCTGTCGCCGCGGAGGGATTCTGGATTGCTTCGTCGCAACAGCTCCTCGCAATGACGGAGGATAGAGCTTGCTCCGTCACTTCGACGCGGCCGGTGTCCCTTCCGCCGGCAGGCTCGCCAGCAGCGCCTGCAAGGTCGACAGCGTCGAATGATCGGCGACGCCATCGAGCCGCGCCGGGCGGAAGTGGCGCTGGAAGGCGGTGACGACTTCCATCGTCGCGGCGTCGTATTTGCCGGTCAGCGGCACGCCGTAGCCGTACCTGGCGAGCGCCTGCTGCATGCTCAGCACGGCGTCGCTGATGGTGCCGAGCATCAGAGTCTCGCCGCGCACGATCGGGGCGGGCGTGACCCAGTGGCCGACGCCGGAATTGGCCAGCGAATGCCACGGAAATTTTTCGCCGGGATCCTTCTTGCGCGCGGGCGCGACGTCGGAATGGCCGAGCACCCGGTGGGCCGGCACCTTGCGGCGGAGCATGATGCCGCGGCACAGCGCGATCACGGCCGCGATCTGGCGCAGCGGGAATTCCGGATAGCCCCAGTCATGGCCGCGATTGATGATCTCGATGCCGATCGAGCAGGAGTTGATGTCGTCCTCTCCGGCCCAGGAGGAGACGCCCGCGTGCCAGGCGCGCTTGGCCTCGGGCACGCATTGCACGATGCGACCGTCCTCCAGCACGACATAATGCGCCGACACTTCGGTGCCGGCCGTGCACAGCCGCGCCAGCGCGCCCTCGACATCGGGCATGCCGGTGTAGTGCAGCACGATCATGTCCGGCTGCCGTCCCTTGTTGCGCTCGCCGTAATTGGGCGAGGGGATGATGTCCGAGACGGTCGAGGAATCGGGCTCGAACGTCCGCAGGCTCGCCACGGACTTGGGAACCGGGATAACACGTTGACGCTTCGAATCGGATCCCGATGGTGTGGACGAACCGGAGGGCATGAGCAGCTCAAACGAACGGAGAGTGGGGCAAGCCCTTCTCTTTACTATTCCTTTACCGTCCACCGTACGCAATCGCGTGGCGCGGTTAACGGATGCATTTCGGCGATGTGTGTGGATGAGGCATCACCCCATTCGTCACCTTTACGACTTGTATCGAGTCGAGCAACGCTTTCTTAACGCTAAGGGCCGTTACTGAGGGATGAAGAGCCGACCCGCGTCCGGAGGCGGCCAAAGCGTATTTTGGCTCGAAATCCCATGGCTGCCCGACAAATTCCACTGGGAACACTGGGTTTGTGGCCCGGGACGAATGGGCTCGGTAACCATGATGGACGAGGGCTTTGTCGTGGAACCGCCGCGACGCGGAATGATTCGAGGCGCCATGGGCTTGTTCGACCCCGATCTCGCTTGGATGTCAGGCTGGTCGGTCGGCAGGCGTTGCGCATGAGCTCGGTTCCGCACATTCCCGTTCTCGGTCGGGAGGCCATCGCCCATCTCGCCCCGCGCGAGGGCGGCGTCTATGTCGACGCCACTTTTGGTGCCGGCGGCTATAGCCGCGCGATCCTGGAGGTGCCGGGAACCCGTGTCATCGCCATCGACCGCGACCGCACCGCGATTGCCGGCGGCGTCGAGCTGGTCGAACGCTCCGAGGGCCGGCTCACGCTGGTCGAGGACCGCTTCTCCAACCTCGCCGAGGTCTGCGCGGCGCAGGGCATCGACGCCGTGGACGGCGTCGTGATGGATGTCGGCGTGTCCTCGATGCAGCTCGATCAGGCCGGCCGTGGCTTCTCCTTCCGCCTCGACGGTCCGCTCGACATGCGAATGGGGCAGACGGGCCCGACCGCGGCCGACGTGGTCGCGCGTGCGTCGGAAGGCGATCTCGCCGACATCATCTATCTGTTCGGCGAGGAGCGACATTCGCGACGCATCGCGCGCGCCATCGTCGCGGACCGCAAGGACACGCCGTTCACGACCACGCGCGCGCTGGCCGATCTCGTCGGCAGGGTCGTGCGCTCCAAACCAGGCGACATTCACCCGGCGACGCGGACGTTCCAGGCGCTGCGCATCTTCGTCAACGAGGAGCTCGACGAGCTCCAGACCGCACTCGCGGCGGCCGAGCGCGTGCTCAAGCCCGGCGGCCGCCTCGTCGTCGTCTCGTTCCATTCGCTGGAAGACCGCATCGTCAAGACTTTCCTCGCCGAGCGCGCCAAGACCGGCGGCGGCTCGCGTCACCTGCCGGAAACGGCGCAAGCCGCTCCGAGCTTTCAGCTTCTGACGCGGCGGCCGGTGGTCGCCGGCGAGGAAGAGGTCGCGAACAATCCGCGCGCGCGTTCCGCAAAGCTGCGTGCTGCCGAGCGCACCGCGGCGCCGGTACATCAAGGCGACGCGCCGCCGTCCTGGCCGAAGCTCTCCGACGTGATGAGGGGTGGCTAGGCATGCGTTTCATCCACCTCCTCGTCATCGGTGCGCTCATCTTCGCGGCGGCCCATGTCTACCGGATCAAGATGGACTCCACCGCGCGCACCGAGAAGGTGCTGCGGCTGCGTGCGGAGATCCGCGAGCAGCGCGACGCGATCGCGGCACTGCGGGCCGAGTGGGCCAAGCTCGACGCCCCGCATCGCTTGCAAGGCCTCTCCGACCGGCATCTGTCGCTGAGGCCGGTCAACGGCACACAATATGACACGCTGAAGAACCTGCCGGAGCGTCCGCCGCGGATGTTCAGGCCGGGCGAGCCCGATCCCATCGGCGCCATGCTCAATGCCATCGAAGCCGCGAGCGATCCCGATACCGTAACGGGCTCCGTGCCTCAGCCCGAGGACAAGCAATGAGCACTGCGACTCCGGCCAAACCAGCGGAACCATGGCGGCAGCGGCTGATCCGCAGCCTGCTCTACGGGCGCAACGTCGATCGCGCCGCGAAGGCGCGCGCGCGCGTTGGCCTTGCGATGCTCGCCTTCGGAGCGGTCTACGCCCTGATCGGCGGCCGCCTCGTGATGTTCGCGATCGGCGCCGACGCCCACAGCGCGCGGCGGGCGGCCTCGCAGGAGGTGGTGGCCACCGCGCGGCCCGACATCGTCGACCGCAACGGCGCGATCCTTGCGACCGACGTCAAGGCGGCGAGCCTGTTCAGCGAGCCGCGCCGCATCATCGACAAGGACGAGGCGATCGAGCTGCTGACCGCGACCATTCCCGACCTCGACGAGGCCGAGGTGCGCGAGCGCCTGAAGTCGCGCAAGGGCTTCGCCTGGCTCAAGCGCGAGGTCACGCCCGCGCAACAGCAGGCCATCCACAAGCTCGGCATTCCCGGCATCGGCTTTCTGCGCGAGAACAAGCGCGTCTATCCGACCGGCAACGAGGTCGCCCACATCATCGGTCTCGTCAACATCGACAACCAGGGCATCGCCGGCCTCGAGAAGTGGCTGGACAACCAGGGGCTCGCCGATCTCCACCGCGCCGGCTTTGCAACCGATCGACTGCAGAAGCCGATCGAGCTCTCGATCGATCTGCGCGTCGAGCACGCGCTGCGAGACGAGCTCTTGAAGGCCAAGGACAAGTTCCACGCCAAGGCCGCTTCCGGCATTGTCTCCAACGTCAAGACGGGCGAGATCGTGGCGATGGTCTCGCTGCCGGATTTCGATCCGAACAATCCGAAGGAAGCGCACGATCCCGATCGCATCAACCGCCTGACCACCGGCGTCTACGAGATGGGCTCGACCTTCAAGGCGTTCACGCTGGCGATGGGGCTCGATTCCGGCAAGATCAACCTGAACTCGATGTGGGACGCGCGCGGAAACTTGCACTACGGCAAGTTCACGATCCACGACAGTCATCCGCTCGGCCGCTTCATCAACACCAAGGAAGTGTTCACCTACTCGTCCAACATCGGCGCGGCGCGCATCGCGCTCAACCAGGGCGTCGAGGCGCACAAGGCGTTCCTCGCCAAGATGGGCCAGATGACGCGGCTGCGTACCGAATTGCCGGAGAGCGCGGCGCCGCTGCTGCCGCGGCGCTGGAGCGAACTGAATACGGTCACCGCAGCGTTCGGCCAGGGCCTGTCGGTGGCACCGCTGCAGGCCGTGATGGGCATCAACGCGCTGGTGAACGGCGGCTATCTGATTCCGCCGACATTCATGAAGCGCAGCGAATCCGAAGCCATGGCGATGGCCAAGCGCGTGATCAAGGCGGACACCAGCGACAAGATGCGGTTCCTGATGCGGCTCAATGCCGAAGTCGGTTCGGCGAGAAAGGCGGACGTCAAAGGTTATTACGTCGGCGGCAAGACCGGCACGTCCGAGAAGGTCGTCAACGGACGTTATGCCAAGAAGCGCGTGCTCAACTCCTTCACCGCCGTCCTGCCCTGCGACGATCCCAAATATCACGTCCTGATCATGCTGGATGAGCCGCAGGCGCTGCCTGAAACGCATGGTTTCATCACCTCGGGCTGGAACGCGGTGCCGACCGGCGGCAAGGTGATCGAGCGGATCGCGCCGCTGCTGGGCATCGAGCCGCGGTTTGACCTGCCGCCGTCCGAGCGCCTTATTCTTGCAGCATCCAGGACAACCCAGTAATCAACCGGGTAGGCCATTGCCGGTGCTGAGTCGGGATTTTCCCGGGGATCGGGCTTTCCGGCATGTCGACTGGAAGACCATGAAGCTGCGCGACCTCCTGGGCAACGATGCCGCGATCGAACCCGCTGTTGCGGCGCTCGACGTGAGCGGCGTTGCGCTCGACAGCCGCATGGTCAAGCCGGGCGATCTCTTCTTTGCCATCGCGGGCAGCAAGACCGATGGCGCGCGCTTCATCGATGCTGCGATTGCGGCTGGCGCAGTCGCCGTGGTCGGCGACCAGGCGCCGGCTGCCTGCAAGGTGCCGTTCATCGCCGTTGCCAATCCGCGCCGCATGCTGGCGCTGGCCGCGGCAAGATTCTTTCCCGCGCAGCCCGCCACGATCGCAGCCGTGACCGGAACCAGCGGCAAGACCTCGGTTGCCGCCTTCACGCGTCAGATCTGGGAGCGGCTGGGACATGCCTCCGCCAGCATCGGCACCATCGGTCTGGTCTCGCCCAAACGCACCGTTTATGGCTCGCTGACGACGCCCGATCCGATCGCGCTGCACCGGCAGATCGACGAGATCGCGCGCGAGGGCGTCACGCATCTCGCCTTCGAGGCCTCATCGCACGGGCTCGACCAGTATCGCCTCGACGGCGTGCGCGTCTCCGCGGGCGGCTTCACCAATCTCTCGCGCGACCACATGGATTATCATCCGACCGTAGCGCATTATCTCGCGGCGAAGCTCCGCCTGTTCCGCGAGCTGGTGCCGCCGGGCGGGGCCGCAGCGATCTCGGCCGATCATGATTGCTCGACCGAAGCGATCGAGGCGGCGAAGTCGCGCGGCCTGCGCGTCATGGCGCTGGGTCGCAACGGCGATGGAGCAGGCGAGGGCATCCGCCTCGCGGAGGCCGCCGTCGAAGGTTTCTCGCAAAAGCTGACGCTCGAACATCGCGGCAAGCGCTACTCGATCCGGCTGCCGCTGGTCGGCGAGTTCCAGATCGAGAACGCGCTGGTGTCGGCCGGCCTTGCGATCGGCACCGGCAGCGATGCGGCAGATGTGTTCGCAAGTCTCGAACATCTCGAAGGCGCCAAGGGCCGGCTCGAGCGCGTCGGCGAGCGCAATGGCGCGCCGATCTTCGTCGACTACGCGCACAAGCCCGATGCGTTGGCGAAGGCGCTCCAGGCGCTGAGGCCTTATGCGAAGCGCAGGCTGGTGGTCGTGTTCGGCGCCGGCGGCGACCGCGATGCCGGCAAGCGTCCGATCATGGGCGAGATCGCGGCCGAGAACGCCGACGGCATCATCGTCACCGACGACAATCCGCGCAGCGAGAAGCCGGAAGCCATCCGCGCCGCGATCCTCGCCACGGCAAAGGGCGCCCGCGAAATCGGCGACCGCGCCGCCGCGATCCGCGCGGCGATCGAGGACTTGCAGGAGGGGGACGCGCTGCTCGTCGCCGGCAAGGGCCATGAAACCGGCCAGATCGTCGGCAGCGAGGTGCTGCCCTTCAGTGATCACGAGGCGATTGCCGCCGCACTAGCATCGAGGGTTGCATGAGCGCGCCAATATGGACGGTTGCCGAGGTCGCGCGTGCGCTTGGTGTTGCCGGATCATTCCCGGATACGCCGATCGATTTCGTCACCCAGGACAGCCGCCTCGTGAAGCCGGGCAGCCTGTTCGTCGCGCTGAGCGGCACGCCGAGCGGCGGCTTCGTCTCGGCCTTCGCCAGCGCGCGTGACGGCTGGGAGTTCGCGGACAAGGCGGAAGCCTCCGGCGCGGTCGCGATGATCGTGCCGCACGAGATCGCCGGCATCCGCGTTCCCCAGATCGTCGTGAAGGACACGCTGATCGACGGCCTCTGGGGCCTCGCGCGCGCCGCCCGCGCCCGCTTCAACGGACCGGTGATCGGGCTCACCGGCAGCGCGGGCAAGACCAGCACCAAGGAATTTCTCGCCGCCTATCCGAACGCCTATGCGAGCCCGTCGAGCTTCAACAATTTCTGGGGCGTGCCGCTGACGCTGTGCAATGCCAGGCGAGATGCGAGCCTCTGGGTCGTCGAGATGGGCATGAACCAGCAGGGCGAGATCGCGCGGCTCAGCGAGTTGACCCGGCCGACGGTCGCCCTCGTCGTCAACGTCCAGCCGGTGCATCTGGAAAAGCTCGGCTCGCTCGAAGCCATCCGGCGCGAGAAAGTGTCGGTCGCGCTCGGTCTGCCCGAGGACGGCGTGCTGGTGCTGCCCTCCGCGATCAAGGCGCCCGAGTGGAAGGGCAAGGTCGTGCGCTTCGGGGGCGAGCATGCCGAGGTGCACGAGGTCGCACACGCGCCCCACGGCGAGAGCTGGCAGGTCGTGGCTGCGATCGGGAAGAAGGAGATCGCCTTCAGCCTCACCCCGGGCGCGCCGCACCGGGTCCACAACGCGCTGGCCGCGCTGGCCGCCATCCATGCTGCGCATCTCGACGTCGCGACGCTGGCGATCAAGCTCGACCGCGTCGGCATCATGACGGGCCGCGGCGTCGAACAGGCGGTGGGCGGCGTCACCGTGATCGACGACAGCTTCAACGGCAATCCGGCCAGCGTCGCGGCTGCGCTGCAAAGCCTGCAGGCGCGCAACGTGAGCGGCGGGCGCCGCATTGCGGTTCTCGGCGACATGCTCGAGCTGGGCGAGGATGCACCGAGCTATCACACCGGCCTCGCCGGGCATCTCGACGGCATCGACGGCATCTATTGCGTCGGGCCCCTGATGCGCCACCTGTTCGACGTGCTGCCATCAGGCAAGGGCCTCGGCTGGCATGACGATCCCGCCACGCTGAAGCCGAGCGAGGTCGCGAGCCTGCTGAAGGCAGGCGACGTCGTGGTTGTCAAGGGCAGCAAGAAGATGTTCTGGGTCAACAAGTTTGTGCCGGGCCTTGTGGCCGCCTTGCAGGCAAAGGCATAAACTGCTTGGAAGGCGCTGTTCCCGAATCCACCTTTTGCGGCACGAAGCCGTCGGTTTCCCCTGCGGTCGTGCCCGACCCGATGATGAAGACCAGCGAACGCGCGTGAGGTACGTTGAGGCCAAGATAATGGCCACGAACAAGGCCAGGGCTGCGTGTGCAAAGGCGCCATAGGATCGTCTGAATGTTTTACTGGCTGATCGAGCTCTCCAACACATTTCCGGGCTTCGGTGCCGTTCGCACCTTCCTGAACGTCTTCCGCTACATCACCTTCCGCACCGGCGGCGCGGTGGTGACCGGCGCGCTGTTCGTGTTCCTGTTCGGGCCCTGGATCATCGATCATCTGCGCATCCGTCAGGGCAAGGGGCAGCCGATCCGCTCCGACGGTCCGCAATCGCATCTCGCCAAGAAGGGCACGCCCACCATGGGCGGGCTGATGATCCTGTCCGGCCTCACGGTCGGGACGGTCCTGTGGGCCAATCCGCTCAACCCCTATGTCTGGATCGTGCTGGCGGTGACGCTCGGCTTCGGCTTTGTCGGCTTCTATGACGATTACCTCAAGGTGACCAAGCAGACCACGACCGGGTTCGGCAGCAAGCTTCGCCTGCTGATCGAGGCGGTCATCGCGCTGGTCGCCTGCTACGCGCTGGTGCGGCTGAACCGCGATCCGGCCTCGACCGCGCTGACGATCCCCTTCCTCAAGGACACCGTGCTGCATTTCGGCTGGTTCTTCGTCATCTTCGGCGCCTTCGTCATCGTCGGCTCGGGCAACGCGGTGAACCTCACCGACGGTCTCGACGGCCTCGCCATCGTGCCGGTGATGATCGCGACCGCGAGCTTTGCGATGATCGCTTATCTTGCCGGCAACGCCGTGTTCGCCGAATATCTCCAGATCAAATATGTCGCCGGCACCGGCGAGCTCGCGGTGCTCTGCGGCGCATTGCTGGGCGCCGGTCTCGGCTTCCTCTGGTTCAACGCGCCGCCGGCCTCGATCTTCATGGGCGACACCGGCTCGCTCGCGCTCGGCGGCATGCTCGGCGCGATCGCGGTCGCGGTGAAGCACGAGATCGTGCTGGCGGTGATCGGCGGCCTGTTCGTGCTGGAGGCGGTCTCCGTCATCGTGCAGGTGGTGTCGTTCAAGCTCACGGGCAAGCGCATCTTCCGGATGGCGCCGATCCATCACCATTTCGAGCAACTCGGCTGGACCGAGCCGCAGATCGTGATCCGGTTCTGGATCATCTCGGTGATGCTGGCCCTCGCCGGTCTGTCCACCCTGAAGCTGCGGTGACGGTCACACGATGATCCCGGTCACATCCTTTGCCGGCAAGACGGTCGCAGTGTTCGGCCTCGGCGGCTCGGGGCTCGCCTCCTGCCACGCGCTGAAGGCGGGCGGCGCCGAAGTGATCGCCGCCGACGACAATGCCGAGAACGTCGCCAAGGCCGCGCAGGCCGGCTTCATCACCGCGGATCTGCGCAACGTCTCGTGGGCGAATTTCGCCGCGCTCGTGCTCGCGCCCGGCGTGCCGCTCACCCATCCGGTGCCGCACTGGAGCGTGCTGAAGGCGCGCGAGGCCGGGGTCGAGGTGATCGGCGATATCGAGCTGTTCTGCCGCGAGCGGCGGCGGCACGCACCTGACGCACCGTTCGTCGCCATCACCGGCACCAACGGCAAGTCGACCACGACCGCACTCATCGCGCACCTGACGAAGGTCGCCGGATACGACACCCAGATGGGCGGCAATATCGGCACCGCGATCCTGTCGCTGGAGCCGCCGCGCATGGGACGCGTCCACGTCATCGAGATGTCGTCCTACCAGATCGACCTCACGCCTTCGCTCGATCCCTCTGTCGGCATCCTGCTCAATGTCAGCGAGGACCATATCGACCGTCACGGTACCATCGAGCACTACGCCGCGGTGAAGGAGCGCCTCGTCGCCGGCGTGCAAGCCGGGGGCACCTCGATCGTCGGTGTTGACGACGGCTATTGCCGCGATGTCGCCGACAGGCTCGACCGTGCCGGCAAGAACGTGGTGCGCATCTCCGTCAAGAATCCGCTCGCCTCCGGCATTTATGTCGAGCATGGCAATATCGTGAGCGCTTCGGGCGGCGCCCGCAGCGAAGTCGCTGCGCTCGGCGGTATCGGCTCGCTGCGCGGTCTGCACAACGCGCAGAACGCGGCCTGCGCCGCCGCCGCTGCGCTCGCGATGGGCATCAGCCTCGACGTGCTCCAGAACGGCCTGCGCAGCTTTCCCGGCCTTGCGCACCGCATGGAGCAGGTCGGCCGCCGCGGCAACGTGCTGTTCGTCAACGATTCCAAGGGCACCAACGCCGACGCCACCGCGCATGCGCTGTCGTCCTTTTCGGACATCTTCTGGATCGCCGGCGGCAAGCCCAAGGCGGGCGGCATCACCAGTTTGACTGGTTTCTTTCCGCGCATCCGCAAGGCCTATCTGATCGGCGAGGCCGCGCAGGAGTTTTCCGGCACGTTGGGCACGCAGGTTGCGCACGAGATCAGCCAGACCCTCGATGTCGCGGTCGAGCACGCTGCGCGCGATGCGGAGGACTCCGGTCTCGCTGACGCCGTCGTGCTGCTGTCCCCCGCCTGTGCCTCCTTCGACCAGTACCGCAACTTCGAGATCCGCGGCACCAGGTTCCGCGAACTGGTGCAGGCGCTGCCGGGCGTGAAGCCGGTGGTGTGAGGATGTCGCGGCGACGCTGGATCGGGATTGGCGCCGTTGTGCTTGCCGTTCCCGTCGTTGCGGGCTTCCTCTTTGTTGTCGTCATTGACAACATCATGAGCGGATTCGGTGCATGCCGCGTCGTTCGCCAGCGCGCATTCGCTTCGCCAAACGGTAGCCAGTTGGTCGTCGTGGTCTGGAAGTCATGCGGCGCGACGGTGCCCGACAGCACGCAAGCCAGCATCATCGCGCGCGGCCGGACGTTCTCGCCCGAGAGCACGCCGACCTTTCTCAGCGTGCGCGAGCACCTTGATGTTGTCGTCGCGTGGAGCAGTGAGCGCGCGGTCAGGATCGGGTTCATTCCCGGGACGGTCCAGGTCTACAAGCGCGATCAGCGCGCGGGGGACGTCACGATCAATTACGAGTAGGGCTCTCGTGCCCCCGACTCTGCTGCGCACCGCAAGGGCGCTGCGCTGCGTCCGGGGCACGCACTCCGAAAACTTCATCCATTCCCTTAACCCCCCGGTAACCAACCTCGGCGACCAATGGACCGACCTCCGTCCGAAAGCGGCCGCCCATGCTCTCCCGTGAAGAACGCACCCCCTTTTCCGAGTGGTGGTGGACCGTCGACAAGCCGCTGATGGGCGCCATCCTGGCCTTGATGCTGACCGGCGTGATCCTGTCGCTGGCGGCGAGCCCGCCGGTTGCAACCCGCATTGGCCTTGATTCCTTCCATTTCTTCAGCCGCCACGTGCTGTTCCTGGTGCCGTCCTGCATCGTGCTGCTCGGGGTCTCGTTCCTGTCGCCGCGCGCGATCCGCCGCTCCGCGCTGATCATCTTCGCGGCGAGCATCATCCTGATCGTGCTCACGCTCGCCATCGGCCCGGAGGTGAAGGGCTCGCGACGCTGGATCACGCTGCTCGGCGTCAATATCCAGGCCTCCGAAATCGCAAAACCGTCGTTCGTCGTGATCGCGGCATGGCTGTTCGCGGAATCGACGAGGCGGCCGGAGATGCCGGCAACCTCGATCGCAGTGGTGCTGCTGCTGATGCTGGTGGCCCTGCTGGTGATGGAACCCGACTTCGGCCAGACCATGCTGATCCTGATGGTGTGGGGCTCGCTCTTCTTCATCGCAGGCATGCGCATGATCTGGGTGCTCGGTCTCGCAGGTCTCGGCGCCGCCGGCCTGTTCAGCGCCTATCTGTTCGTCCCGCATGTCGCCGGCCGCATCAGGCGCTTCATGAATCCGGCCTCCGGCGACACCTTCCAGGTCGATACCGCCATGGAAGCCTTCTACAACGGCGGCTGGTTCGGGCTCGGGCCGGGCGAGGGCATCGCCAAGCGCAGCCTCCCGGACAGCCACACCGACTTCGTGTTCGCGGTTGCGGCCGAGGAGTTCGGCATCATCCTGTGCCTTGTGATGCTGGCCCTGTTCGCCTTCGTCGTCATCCGCACGCTGTCGCGCGCCTATGCCAATGAGGACATGTTCTCGCGCTTCGCGGCGTCCGGGCTCGCGATCCTGTTCGGCGTGCAGGCAGCGATCAACATGTCGGTCAACCTCCAGCTCATTCCCGCCAAGGGCATGACGCTGCCCTTCATCTCCTATGGCGGCTCCTCGATCGTGTCGCTGGCCTATGGTGTCGGCATGATGCTGGCGCTGACGCGGCTGCGCCCGCGCACCGAAGTCGAAGCGAGCGGCCACGCCGAGGCGATGCGCAGCTACGCGTAGGCATTGTCATTGCGAGGAGCGAAGCGACGAAGCAATCCAGGCTGTCTCCGCGGAGGGATTCTGGATTGCTTCGCTACGCTCGCAATGACGGAGGATAGGCTGTAAAACCTCCGACCATGGAGACGTCCCCCCTGATTCTTCTCGCCGCGGGCGGTACCGGCGGCCATCTGTTTCCGGCCGAGGCGCTCGGCGTCGAGCTGATCCGGCGCGGCTTTCGCGTCCGCCTCGTCACCGACGAGCGCGCGCTGCGCTATAGCGGGCTGTTCAGCAAGGACATGATCGACGTCGTGGCAAGCGAGACCGCGCGCGGCCGCAATCCGCTCCAGCTCGCCTATGCCGGCCTGACGCTCGCCGCGGGCACGCTCTCCGCGTATCGTCTGATCAGGCGGTTGAAGCCCGTCGCCGTCGTCGGATTCGGCGGCTATCCGACGCTGCCGCCGCTGGTGGCCGCGAAATTCGCCGGCGTGCCGAGCATCATCCACGACGCCAACGCCGTGCTGGGCCGCGCCAACCGGTTTCTGTCGAGCCGCGTCCGCGCCATCGCGACGTCCTTGCCCGGCGTGCTCGATCGCGATCCGGCGCTGGCAGCCAAGACAACGACCGTCGGCACGCCGATGCGGCCGGCGGTCCTCGCCGCCGCTGCCGTGAAATATAGTCCTCCCGAGGTGAATGGTCCGCTGCGCCTTCTCGTCGTCGGCGGCAGCCAGGGCGCGCGCATCATGGCCGATATCGTGCCGGGCGCGATCGAGCGGCTCGAGCCTGCGTTATGGAGCCGCCTCGTCCTCACCCAGCAGGTGCGCGAAGAGGACATGATCCGCGTGCGCGCGATCTACGACAAGCTCAAGATCAAGGTTGAGCTCGCCCCGTTCTTCACGGATTTGCCGGCGCGGCTCGCCTCGAACCATCTGGTGGTGTCGCGCTCCGGCGCGGGCACCGTCGCCGAGCTCGCGGCGATCGGCCGACCCTCCATCCTGGTGCCGCTGCCCGGCTCGATCGACCAGGACCAGTTCGCCAATGCCGGCGTGCTGGTCAAGGTCGACGGCGCGATCCGCATCCCGCAGGCCGAGTTCACCTCCGATCGTCTCGCCGCCGAAATCTCCGCCTTCGCGGCCGAGCCCGCGCGCCTCGCTCGGATGGCGGAGGCTGCCCGCGGCGCCGGCCGGCTCGACGCGGCCGAAAGGCTCGCGGACCTCGTGGTGAAGACCGCCGGAATTTAGCGTCCGCGCCGTTCAAGCTTGCAGATGGGTCGCTCGGCTCGAAGTCGCACGCGCGGCGCGTTCAGGTACACCTGGCGGAGGATTTGTTGGTGGCGGGCCTGCTGATTCACTCCCTCGCGGAGTTTTCCGATCTGGTCCTCGAGGCACTCAGGCTCGCCGATGCGCGCGAGATCGTCGAGATCGGCTCGGAATATGGCGGCATGTCGCCTTTCCTTGCCGAGCATTGTCGTGGGCGCGCCGGACACCTCACCGCCATCGATCCCGCGCCGAAGCACGAATTCATGGAGTGGCTGAAGATCAACCCGGACGTTCGCCATCTCGCAAAGACGAGCCTGGAGGCGTTCGCCGATGTTGCGGCGGCAGATGCCTGGGTCGTCGATGGCGATCACAACTGGTACACGGTCTACAACGAGCTCGGCTACATCGATGCGATCAGCCGTCGCGCCGGCAAGCCGCTTCTGGTCTTTGTGCACGACATCGGCTGGCCGTGTGGTCGGCGCGATTTCTACTATGCGCCCGAGCGTATTCCACCTGAGTATCGCCATGCCTACAGCTTCGATGCCGGTGCGGTTCCCGGTCAGGCAGCCCTCGTCGAGGGGCGTGGCTTCCGCGGCATGGGCCAGTTCGCGTTTGCCGAGGTCTCCGGCGGCGCGCGCAATGGCGTGATGACGGCGGTCGACGACTTTCTGGCCGACGCGCTCAGGGGCGGCCGCGAGCTCGGCTTTGCCGAGATCCCGGCCGTATTCGGGCTCGGCGTGATCTTCGATCTGGACGCGCCCTGGAGCGCGCCGCTCGCCGATCTCCTGTTGCCGTATCACCAGAACAAGCTCATTGGCGCGCTCGAGGCCAATCGCCTGCGCAACTATCTTCGCGTGCTCGATCTCCAGGATGAGGCAGCCGCGCGAACCGGCTCCGTCTGACGTCAGCGGCGACATGGTCC
Source organism: Bradyrhizobium sp. CCH5-F6 (assembly GCF_001556045.1). Taxonomy (GTDB): domain Bacteria; phylum Pseudomonadota; class Alphaproteobacteria; order Rhizobiales; family Xanthobacteraceae; genus Bradyrhizobium. Next base: position 2,323 of record NZ_LSIC01000053.1, on the reverse strand, counting down.
CCGTGATCGGAGCGCGGGCCTCGCGGTCCGCGAAACGGGCCAAAATGGGGCATTCAACCGGAAATTACCTCATCTGGAGGCCGTACCGGGCTTGTCCCGATCCGTCCGGTCTTGCATGAAGTGGAGGAGATTCGCCGGTTGCCGGCCACGACAGGCGTAATGCCGCGGCCGCAGCCGGAATAGACAGAGACACAGCCATGAGATTGCCGCGCGAGATCGGACCCATCCACTTCGTCGGGATCGGCGGGATCGGCATGAGCGGAATCGCCGAGGTGCTGGTCAATCTCGGCTATGCCGTGCAGGGCTCGGATGCCTCCGACAATTACAATCTCGACCGTCTGCGCAAGAAGGGCGCGAAGGTTTCGGTCGGCCACAAGGCCGAGAATGTCGACGGTGCCGAGGTCGTGGTCGTGTCCTCCGCGATCAAGCGCGACAATCCGGAATTGATGGCGGCGCGCGAAAGGCGCATTCCCGTGGTGCGCCGTGCCGAAATGCTGGCCGAGCTGATGCGCCTGAAGAGCTGCGTCGCCATCGCCGGCACCCACGGCAAGACCACGACCACCACGATGGTCGCAACGCTGCTCGATGCCGGCGGCCTCGATCCCACCGTGATCAACGGCGGCATCATCAATGCCTACGGCTCCAACGCACGGCTCGGGGCCGGCGACTGGATGGTAGTGGAGGCCGATGAGAGCGACGGCACCTTCCTGAAGCTGCCGACGGATGTCGCGATCATCACCAACGTCGATCCCGAGCATCTCGATCACTTCAAGACGTTCGAGGCGGTGCAGGACGCGTTTCGCCATTTCGTCGAAAACCTGCCGTTCTACGGCTTTGCCGTGATGTGCATCGATCATCCCGTGGTGCAGAGCCTCGTCGGCAAGATCGAGGACCGCCGCATCATCACCTACGGCGAGAATCCACAGGCCGATGCGCGCCTGGTCGATCTCACCGCGGGCGGCGGCGGCTCGAAGTTCAAGGTCGTGATCCGCGACCGCAAGACCGGTGCCGTGCACGAGATCGCGGACCTCGCGCTGCCGATGCCGGGCCGGCACAACGCCTCGAATGCGACCGCCGCAATCGCGGTTGCGCACACGCTCGGTGTGTCGGACGAGGCGATCCGCAAGGCGATGGCAGGCTTCGGCGGCGTCAAGCGGCGCTTCACCAAGACCGGCGAATGGAATGGCATCACCGTCATCGACGATTACGGCCATCACCCCGTGGAGATTGCGGCGGTGCTGAAAGCGGCGCGCGATTCCTACACCGGCAAGGTGATCGCCGTGGTGCAGCCGCATCGCTACACCCGCCTGCAGTCGCTGTTCGAGGAATTCTGCACCTGCTTCAACGATGCCGATGCCGTGATCGTCGCCGACGTCTATGCCGCGGGCGAAGCGCCGATCGACGGCATCGACCGCGACCATTTCGTGGAAGGCTTGCGCGCGCACGGCCATCGCGAGGTGATCCCGCTGCCGGCGGCCCCGGAGCTCGCGGGTATCGTCAAAGGGCTCGCGAAATCAGGCGATCTCGTCGTGTGCCTCGGGGCCGGCAACATCACGCAATGGGCCTACGCGTTGCCGGGCGAATTGAAGGCGTTGGGGTAGGGCTGTGGGATTTCCGGACATCACGCCCGCCCTCAAAGCCGCGATGCCGGAGCTGCGCGGCCGGCTGCTCGCCAACCAGTCGCTCGCCGAGCTCACCTGGTTTCGTGTCGGCGGTCCGGCGCAGGTGCTGTTCACGCCCGCGGACGAGGACGATCTCGCTTATTTCCTCGCGCATCTCGCCAGCGACATTCCGGTCTACGTCGTCGGCGTCGGCTCCAACCTGATCGTGCGCGACGGCGGCATTGCGGGCGTCGTGATCCGCCTTGCGCCGCGCGCCTTCGGCGATGCCAGCGCGAGCGGCGATGTCGTCACTGCCGGCGCGGCCGCGCTCGACAAGCGCGTGGCGGAGGTTGCGGCAAGCGCCAATATCGGCGGGCTCGAATTCTACTTCGGCATTCCCGGCACGATCGGCGGCGCGCTGCGCATGAATGCGGGCGCCAATGGCGGTGAGACCAAGGACGTGCTGATCGAGGCGAGGGGTGTGGGGCGCGACGGCACGCAGCATGTCTTCTCCAACGCCGAGATGAAGTTCGTCTACCGCAACAGCGGCGTCGATCCCTCCATCATCTTCACCTCCGCGCGCTTTCGCGGCGAGATCAGGGATGCCGAGGCAATCCGCGCGCGCATGGCGGAGGTGCAAACGCATCGCGAGACTGCGCAGCCGATCCGGGAAAAGACCGGCGGCTCGACCTTCAAGAACTGTCTCTTATACACATCTGACG
>NZ_LSIC01000052.1 GCF_001556045.1 Bradyrhizobium sp. CCH5-F6 | reverse complement strand
GGGAGAGGTCGCGCCGAAGGCGCGGGTGAGGGCTCTCTCCTCTTGGGGAGTCTTGATTGCGGAGACACCCTGTCCCCAGCCCTCCCCGCAAGCGGGGGAGGGAGCGCAGCTCCATCGCGGTTTGCACCTAGACCTGATCTCGCCATGCTCTAAAACAGACGCATGCTCGGACGCATCTTCACGGTTGGCGGCTTTACGCTGCTCTCGCGGGTGACGGGATTTGCCCGCGACATCATGCTCGCGGCGATTCTCGGCGCCGGCCCCGTGGCCGACGCCTTTTTCGTGGCGCTGCGGCTGCCCAATCATTTCCGGGCGATCTTCGCCGAGGGCGCCTTCAACGCGGCCTGGGTGCCTGCCTATGCCCATGTCCATGGCGAGAAGGGCGAGGCGGCGGCAAGCCTGTTCGCCGACCGCATCTTCACGCTGCTGCTGGCCTCGCAGGTGGTGCTGCTGATCGTCGCCTGGCTGTTCATGCCGCAGGCCATGAGCATCCTCGCACCGGGCTTCAGTGACGACGCCGAGCAGCGCAAGCTCGCGATCGAGCTGACGCGGATCACCTTTCCCTATCTGCTGCTGATCACGCTGGTGACGCTCTATGGCGGCATGCTCAACGTGATGCAGCGTTTCGCCAGCGCTGCGGCGGCGTCGATCTTCCTCAACGTCGCGATGATGATGACGCTGGCGCTCGCCGCCTGGTTTCCAACCGCGGGCCACGCCGCAGCCTGGGGCGTGCTCATCTCCGGCTTCATGCAATACTTCCTGCTCGCGGGCGATCTCGCCCGCCATGGCGGACTGCCGCGCTTTGCGCCGCTGAAGCTCGACGAAGACGTCCGCAGCTTCTTCAAGGCGTTGGGACCTGCGACGCTGGGCTCGATGGGCACGCAGGTCGCGCTGTTCGCCGACACCATCATCGCGACCTTCCTGCCCGCGGGCGCGCTGTCGGCGCTCTACTATGCCGACCGCCTCAACCAACTCCCGATCGGCGTGATCGGCATCGCCATCGGCACCGTGCTGCTGCCGGAGATGTCGAAACGGATCACGGCCAACGACCACGACGGCGCGATGAAGGCGCAGCGCCGCGCCTTCGATTTCACGCTGCTGTTCTCGATCCCGTTCGTGGCGGCCTTCCTCACCGTGCCCGACGAGATCATGCGCGCGCTGTTCGCCCGCGGCGCGTTCTCCAAGGCCGACGCGGTGGCCGCCGGCGGCACCCTCGCGGCCTATGCCATCGGCCTGATTCCCTTCGTGCTGATCCGCAGTGCGGTCGCGACCTTCTATGCGCGCAAGGATACGGCGACGCCGGTTCGCGCGTCGCTGACTGGCATCGCCGTCAACGTCGCGCTGAAGGTCGCCTTGATGGGATCGCTGGCCCAGATCGGCCTCGCGCTCGCAACCGCCGTCGGCGTCTGGACCAATCTCTTGCTGGTGCTGTTCTTCGCCGTGCGGCGAGGCTTCCTCGTGCTGGACCGCGCCTGGCTGATGTCGCTCGCCAAATTCCTGCTGACCGGCCTCATCCTGGCCGCCGCGTTCTGGCTGATCGCGCGCTTCAGTGGTCCTTTGTTGGGCGCGATGCACTTCCGGGACGAAGTGACGCTGGTCCTGCTCGCGGTCGGAGGCACGGTCGTCTATGCGCTCGCGATTCTGGTGCTGTTCGGCCGCCGCTGGCTGGTCTCGCTGGTGCGAGGTTAGACGCGCTGCAGCAAACCTCAGTGAACTTCAACCGCGGATCATAGGCCGACATCGCGAGTGCGGCATGATATAGCCGATGCGCGTTATCGCTACGAGAAAAAATGCCACGTCCACTGACCCCCAAAGAGCGTGACTTGGTTGTCTACATTCTAGGGCAATCTTCATCTTCGCATGGCGATTTTAATCTCGTCGAAGACATGAACGACGGTGGAATGGGCAGCCTGCGCTTTGTGGGCAGCGCAGACCGGAGTTTGGGCAAGTGTATTGGGGAAGCGGAATTTGATGATGCAGATGGAGTGCCGGTCTCGGTCGCGCTGAACATGGACCAGCGCGGGGAACTGTTTGAACTCGATCTTTGGAAAGTCGATTTTTCGCCACTACGACGGATAGCAGCCTTGGCTGAACTCCGTCCGCCAATGTCAGGTCGCCGCAGAACTTCGGAATAGGTCAGCCTCGAAGCGTTCGAACGGCGGGCGTCATGAAGGTGAGCGGTGCTTTTCCCGGCCTGCGGCCCAAGCGCATGGCTAAACCCATTTGCCTTGCCACTTTTTCCACGGCAATATGGCCCGCAAAACAACCATGAGAACGGGAAAACAAAATGGCGGCTCCCATCAAGTTCGGCGTTGGCCAAAGCGTGCTGCGCAAGGAGGATGACGCGCTCATCCGCGGCAAGGGCCGCTATACCGACGATTACGCGCCGCAGTCTGCGCTCCGCTGCCTGATGCTGCGCTCGCCGCATGCGCATGCCAAATACACCATCGATGTGAGCCGCGCCCGCGGGCTTCCCGGCGTCGCGCTGATCCTGACCGCCGAGGACGTCAAGGATCTCGGCAATCTGCCCTGCCTGTTCAATCTCGAGACCGATCCGTTCACCGGCCCGCCTTACCCGATCCTCGCCAAGGACGAGGTGCGTCATGTCGGCGACGCCGTCGCCTTCGTCGTCGCCGAGACCATCGATCAGGCCCGCGACGCGATCGAGGCGATCGACGTCAAATGGAGCCCGCTGCCGGCGGTGACCGGCGTCGTCAACGCCGTGAAGAAGGGCGCGCCGCAGGTCTGGCCCGACAAGGCCGGCAACGTGCTGTTCGACGTCTCGATCGGCGACAAGGCGGCAACGGAAGCCGCGTTCGCCAAGGCGCATGCGGTGGCCGAGATCTCGATCGTCAATCCGCGCGTGGTCGCAAGCTTCATGGAGA
>NZ_LSIC01000051.1 GCF_001556045.1 Bradyrhizobium sp. CCH5-F6 | reverse complement strand
CGCCTCCGCCGCCCTGCGCCAACGCCGAGCTCATATTGCCAACCACCATAGTTGCGGCAAGAACTGCCGCGATTGCGCGCTTGTTCATAGGTGCTCTCCTTATCTGGAGTGCGGAGAACTTGGGCTCACGTAGGACGTTCCAATGTCGGCCGGGCCCCTGGGGCCACCAAGGAACTGGTCAACTAGCCAGGGATTAGCCCGGGTGCATTGGTCCGTTGGCAGGACTTAGGTGAACGAATGCGAGGATAAATGCAGCGCAAAAATTCAGATGCGATCACGCCCCGATTTGAGAGACCGGCCGACGGCTACGAAATCCTCGTAACCTGGCCGGATTTCCGCGAGGGCCACCATGACCAGGAGATCTGGTACGCCAATGTGAGCGATCAGGCGGAGGCCGTTCGCCTCGTGCAGCAAGCCTGTGGCGCGTTAAACGATGCCAAGATCGAGATCCTTGCGCCCGCGGCTGAAGCCTTCCTTGCCAACCACGGGGTCCGTGCCGGCGAGGTTAAGCGCGCAACTTCGCGGTTTAGCGGCGCCTGACCCGAGAAGAAGGGCTCAAGATTTTTAAGCATGCGAGATTGAGATGCCATCTGCCCCCCAGCGCGAAAAAGGACAGTCGAAGCCGCTCGTCCTGATCACAGGAGCAAGCGGCTTCATTGGAAAGGCGGTGGTCCGCCGCCTTGCGGACGACTATCGCCTGATCGGTCTCGACCGGGCTGGACCGCCCGATCCGCCGTGCCCGGCTCACGCCATCGATTTTGATGTTAGCTCGAGCGAACAGGTCAAAACCGCGCTTGCAAGTGTAAGGTCTCGCTTCGGTAGACAGATCGCTTCCGTTCTGCACCTGGCTGCCTATTTCGACCTGTCGGGCGAGCCGAGCCCATTGTATGACCGAATCACGGTTGAGGGCACGCGACGGCTGATCGAGGCCCTGCAGGAGTTCGAAGTTGGGCAATTCATTTTTGCGAGCTCGATGCTCGTGCACGAGGCGACCGATAGTCCTGAGAAAACGATCAACGAGGATTCGCCAATTAAGCCGTCATGGGCTTACCCGGAATCGAAGGTGCGCACCGAGGATCTGCTCCGAAAAGAGCATGGAAAGATCCCAGTCGTGCTGCTCAGGATTGCCGGTGTCTATGACGACTTGGCCCATAATCCTTTCCTTGCCGAACAGATTTCGCGCATCTACGAGCACAGGCTGAGCGCGCATGTCTACCCCGGAATGTTGTGCGCCGGCCAATCGTTCGTGCACGTCGATGATTTGACAGAAGCCGTGGCGCGGCTGATTGCCCATCGCAACCGATTGCCACGAGAGCTACCGCTCCTCGTCGGCGAGACCGAGGCGTTAGGCTATGCCGAGGTGCAGAACATCGTGGGGCAGGTGTTGCACAAGGAACACTGGACCACGTTGCGAATGCCCCAGGAAATGGCCAGCATCGGCGCATGGCTTGCGGACAACGTCCTCGGCGAAAAAGAGTTTATAAGACCTTGGATGATTGCGCAGGCAAACGCGCATTATCCGCTCGATACCACGCGAGCTCACAAATTGCTCGAATGGGAGCCACACCATTCTTTGCGGCGTACGCTGCCAAAAATCGTCGCTTCACTCAAGAGCAATCCGACTTCCTGGTACAAGAGCAACAAGCTCGATGCTGCGCGGGTTGCCTGGTACGGTAGTGGGACCGGCTCGCCTGCTGAGGACATCTCCGGCCCCGCCGAGCCGCAGCAGACTTCGTCACCATCACGGCGCCAGGGCCACGTTGGTCATTGCACACAAAACGGCTCGCGGACGACTGAGGCCTCCCGTGGGCACCATGCTGATCATATGCAGATGATGGAAGAAGACGCCAGACGCACGCGCTGGGCGCACTTCGCCAATGTCGGTCTTGGCTTTTGGTTGGCTGCGAGCCCCGCGGTCTATGATGCCCTCGCCAACAACTCCGTCGGTCCAAGGGTGTTTGAGGTCACATTGGAGCGTCGCTTGCCGCCGGTCGAATGGCGCGCAGACATGCTCATGACAAGCGACGTCGTGAGCGGACTTCTGATTGCAATCTTCGGCGCGCTGTCGCTTTCGCGGAAAACGGCCTGGTTTGCGCAATGGGCCAACACGCTCGTTGGCATCTGGCTTCTGTTTGCTCCGCTGTTGTTCTGGAGCCCTAGCGCGGCGCAATATAACAACGATATGCTCGTGGGCACCCTGGTCATCGCGTTTGCAGTGCTGGTGCCTATGATGCCCGGGATGAGCATGGCAGCGATGATGGATCGCAAGGTCGTGCCGCCCGGCTGGACTTACTGCCCGTCGACCGGCGCACAGCGCCTGCCGATTGCCGCGATGGGCCTGACTGGCCTCTTGATTGCGCGTATGCTCACCGCCTACCAGCTTGGTCATGTTGACCACGTCTGGGAGCCGTTCTTTAGCGGCGACTTGGCCGATCCGCGGAACGGGACTGAGGAGATCATCACATCTTCTGTCTCAAAGGCCTGGCCGATACCCGATGCGGGACTTGGGGCTGTAAGCTACACCTTGGAGATTGTGATGGCCGTCATGGGTGGCCGCGACCGCTGGCGCACCATGCCATGGATGGTGACGTTCTTTGGAATCCTGGTGATCCCGCTGGGCGTCATCAGTATCTACTTCATCATCATCCAGCCAATCGTCATCGGAACCTGGAGCACGCCGGCCCTGATTGCTGCTTTGGCCATGCTCATCATGATCCCGTTCGCGCTCGATGAAGTGATCGCGATGGGCCAGTTCCTCTACTGGGCGTTCTGCCAGGGCAAACCGGTCTTGCGTACGTTTCTTCAGGGCGACGCGATCGAGCGCGGCGCCGAGGATGACCACGACACTTTGTCCAGCGTGAGAGCATTCTGGAGCGATACCATCAAAGGCACAACAGCGCCCTGGAATCTGGTTTGCGCAATGGGAATAGGAGGCCTGTTGATGCTGAGCAGGTTGTTGTTTGGCGCCAGCGGCTCGGCGGCCAACAGCGACCATCTGATCGGCGCTCTTGTTTTGACCATAGCGATCATTGCAACGGCCGAAGTGGCGCGTCCGCTGCGCTTCGTCAACATCCTGTTCGGCTGTTGGCTGATCGCTGCGCCTTGGCTGCTTCGCGGCGCGACATGGCACAGCGCTATCGTGGACGTGGCTTTTGGTATTGCGCTGATAATGACAAGCCTGCCGCGTGGAGTGAGGAGCCGCGAGCATTACGCATCTTGGGACAGGTATATCGTCTGAGCTTCGGGAACCAGGCGCCGGTTAGCCCGAAGGACTTGGCATGTCGCGGTCGCACGAGCTCTGAAACGGATAACGTGTGTGCCTGACGAGCGGCAAACGGAGACAAAAGATGGACCCTCACAGCCTGATCCGTCACGCAATCGCATCGGCCTCTGATCGACCCCGCGGAGGTTTGCAGCCTGTTGTCACAGCTATTGTCAGCTTGTTTCTTTTGTTGGCCGTCGTAGACGCTGCCCCGGCAGGCCCGTGCACGAGAGAAATCCTGAAGATGCAAGCCGCTCTTGACGCCCTCGCCGCCAGCAGCCCTGAGAAGACCGCGCACCAGAGCATTGCGGCCCAGCGACATCGCCAACCTACACCACGTTCCGTGTCAAGGGGATGGCGGCAGGCGAGGGCGGACGAGCGCCATGACCGCTTGGCACTCGCGCGCGCTCGGTCGGCGGATACAAGGGGCGACGCCACGGCGTGCAAGCGCGCGCTTGCCGAAGCCCGCATGTCCTCTTCTAACCAGCGAGTGCGTCCACGAGCACGCCCCTAGGTAAGCGCTCCGGTAACCTTGCTGTGAAAGCCAGTCCGGAAAAATGGAGCCGTGGCTTGACGCTCAATCAGATGATTTGGACGACAATTGCACTTCTGATACAGAGAGAAGCCGTATCGGATGTGCGCAGTCTACGAGTTAGTTCTCTCCTATCGATTTGCTCTGGGATCGCTGACTGGCGCCTGCAAATATTTGATGCCTTATTGAAGCTACTATCTGGTCCTACCTGGCCGAGAGGCCGCGGAACTCCAGTAAAGCGGGCAGGAACGACGCTGCGGGCGGCTCCGCGGAACAAGCGGCGATGTACCTCGTTGAGGGCGGTATGCTTGTTAAGGAGGACAAATATGAAAACTATGACAGCCATTCTGTGCGCCGCCGTTCTGGCGCTCGGGTCCGTTGCATATGCAGAGGATCATCCCGTGCGTATAGATGAACATCATGATGACGGCCACGGTACGCACGCGAACGGGCCAGACATCCACGTCAACACCGACCACTCAACTGTCGGAGCCCATGTTGACAACCACGGTGCCGGGGTCGATACCCACGCTGCAGCGCCCCACGATCAAGCGGGCCACGGTGATCATCGCGACAATCCTGCGCCGCGGGATCATTGAGCCGCTGCTGATGTAGCGCTCGGTGCGCAAAGCTTGGGACGCGCTTGATAAAAGACACATTGACTGAGAGTTGGCATGCAATCTTTGAAACCTAAACTCTTGGCAGCGGCTGCCGGACTGCTCTCGCTGAGCTTGGCCGGGAGCGTTGCGGCCCAAGACGTACATGGGGCGCCATCGCACGACCGCGCCACACACGGGACCTTGAGCTTTGCCCCTGAGCACGGGGCCATTCTGCACGAGCACGCCAGCAGCCAGCACTTTGATTCCGTGCATGAGCCGGGCTTCCACGCCGAGGCGGGGGGACACTTGCCGGGCTCGGTTAGTCTCCACCCGCTGCCGGATCGATTTGTGACCCAAGTACCAGGCGCGCACGCTTATCAGTATGGTATTGTCAACGATCGACGCGTCATCGTTGACCCACGCAGCCGGCGGATCCTGCACGTTTATGAGTAAACCGTTTTGGCCGGCGCAGATGTGTGCTCACTGAGTTCACATTTGCGGCACGCAGTATCGTCCGGCTCGCCAAGATGAGGCGACCCGGCGAGGGAAGATGACGCGATTAGCAAAGCCGTTGAGCTTTTTTGTTGAATTGAAATAGGCCAGAGCCAGGATTTGATCACTCCGCACCAAAAAGTTTAGAATTGTTTTGATCTAGACCGATTCAAAAATCGCTTCGCGCTATTCGCATTGACCCGCAATTTTGTCGCCGATACCAACGCCGGCATCGTTCATCGCAATTGATGCGCATGAGCGATCTGTGGGGGACGAAGTATGGGCGGGACAAAGGCACCGAGGTCATTGCGCGCGATCGCGGCGGTGCATCCGATCGATGGGCCAAGCGACAACAATTCCGGCAAAAGGGTCTCCGCAGTCGCCGGTTTGATCGCAGTGGCCTCCTTCTCAGGCAGCGCGGAAGCGCAGCAAACCAGCCTTCCGCCAGTCACGGTGGACGCACCTGTCGAGCGGCCACGAGCGCTCGCGTCCAAGCCCTCGCCCGAGCAGGTCCGCGCCCGCAATGCCTTACGGCGCGCCGCGCAGCGCAACCAGCCCGCGGCCGCTCCGCTGCCCTTCCCGAACGCCGGCGGTTTGGCACCGGACCGCAACCCCTATGCCGACCCGATCGCACCCTACAAGGTCGATCGGCTGCAGGCGTCCGGCAAGTTTCCAGAGCCGCTGCTCAATACGCCGAAGACCGTCACCGTGCTCAGCAAGGAGGTGCTCGAGGACAAGAACGCGACCACCTTGAAGCAGGCAATCCTGAGCACGGCTGGCGTGACCCTCGGTACGGGCGAGGGCGGCAATGCCTTCGGCGATCGCTTCTTCATCCGCGGTTTTGATGCGCGCAACGACATCTTCATCGACGGCGTGCGCGATCCCGGCGTGAGCGTGCGCGAGAATTTCTTCACCGAGCAGGTCGAGATCCTGCGTGGTCCCGGCTCGTCCTTTGCCGGCCGCGGCACCACGGGCGGCGCCATCAACATCGTGACCAAGCAGGCCACCACCGAGAAGAGCTTCTACAACATGGACACCACGTTTGGCACCGACAAGACCAAGCGTGTGGTGCTCGACGTCAACCAGGTAATCAGCCCGAGCTTTGCGGTGCGCGCAGGCGGCTTGTTCCAGGACGCGGGCGTTGCGGGGCGCGATTTCGTCAGTGATGACAGGGGCGGCGGCTTTGTCGCCGCCAAATGGACGCCGACTGATGCCGTGAAGGTCACTGCCGGCTATATCCACACCGACCTGCACGGGTTGCCCGACTTCGGCGTGCCCTATTATCGGCCGAGCACGGCGAGTACCGCCGGCGGACCGTTCCCTGATTTTGGCTCCAATCGCAACAACTGGTACGGGTTCGTCAACCGCGACTTCTTCCAGGTCAAGCAGGACATCGCCAGCATCAACACGGAGGTGCAGGTCGCGCCGGATCTGCTGGTCAGCAACAAGACGAGGGCGTCGCAGTCGCTGCTCAATTACATCGGCACCCTGCCGGAGGCCCCGGTGATCGCGAATCCGCTGTCAGCCTCGACGCTGACGGCAAATCCGCAGAGCCGCTATCAGGTCACCAACGTTCTGGTCAATCAGACCGAGGCCACCTACAAGTTTGCAACCGAGGGCTGGCATCACACGGCGCTGGCGGGTGTGGAGGTGTCGCAGGAAACAGCCAAGATCGACAAGTATACAGGATTGAGCTCTGAAGCGCTGGGCGGTGCGCCCGCGAGCGGTTCGGTCCCGGGTGTCAGCGTCTTCAATCCGCAATACACCTTCTTGCCGTTTGGTACGCCGTCATTGGCCGGATTCCCAACCAGGCTGGGAATCGACACGACGAGCGCGTATCTGCTCGACACCGCGAACTTCAACGACCTTGTCATTCTCAACGGCGGCGTTCGCTACGATGATTACAATATCAAGGTGAACGGCTACGGCACTGTCAACGGCGTTGCCAACGTCTTCGGGCAACAGGAGCAGCGCTACGGTCTGCCGAACTTCAACCTTGGCATGGTGCTCAAACCCATGCCGATCGCGAGCGTCTACGCCGCCTATGCGACCTCGTCGAACCCGGTCGGCTCAGAGTTCGATGGGACGAGCGCTCAGTATGGTGGCCTGGCGCCGACCCTGAACGGCAACGCCAACCAGATCTTCGGACCCGAGAAAAACAGGGCGATCGAGATCGGCACGAAGTGGGAGCTGTTCGACCGCCACCTGCTGCTGACCGCTGCGGTGTTCCAGACCGAGAAGGAAAACGCGCGCGAGTCGCGCAACATCACGCCTGCGACTGCGACTACAAGCTGTCCGTACCCAACCGGTTCGACCGGCGCCGTGTCGTGCATCAGCGCCGGCGCGGCCTACCGCATCCGCGGCATCGATCTGGAAGCAGGCGGCAAGATCACGGACAAATGGAGCGTGTTCGGTGGTCTCGTGCTGATGCAGTCGGAGGTGACGAAATCATTGATCCCGCCAGGCAACACGATTCTCTACGCGAGCAATGTCGGGTTGCCGCTGGCCAATGTCGCGCATCAGTCCTTCAGCCTGCTGACCAAATACCAGCTGACGGATGTATGGGAGCTCGGCGGGCAGGCGGTGTACCGCTCCAAGATCTACGGCGGCACATTCCTCGCCGCGAACCAGGGCACGTCGCTGCCGAGCTATTGGCGGTTCGACGCCTTCGCGGAAGCCAAGGTGAACAAGAACTGGACCGTGAAGCTGTTCGTGAACAACATCTTCGATAAGCGCTACTACGACGCCCTGTACCAAAGCGCTGCACCTTTCGCGCTGCAAGCTCCAGGGCGCGCGGCTTATCTCGTTGTTTCAGCGCGCTACTGACAGGCAAAGACGGTCAAAAATGCACGGTTGTCAATGAAAGCTCGCGCTGAATCGCTTTGCGCAGGAGCCTGTCTGACTACAGGGCGTTCTTCCGTGGTATGGTGACTGGTTCGGAAAACATGGGCTGTCTCGGCTGCAGATTTCGCCACAGGAGGCCTCTTAGGGGATTGACTACGTCGGAGGGTTATCTCTCCGTCGCATTGACGGCATCGACGCGGGACTGGGTACGCCTTGATCCACCGGTCATTAGCGGAGCCGAAACAAACTTGCGGGCGAGCGCGCCGATCATACCGAATTCCTTTCCAAATTCCTGTGTTCGCGATGACCGGCCCAGCTGATTTATGGCATTCAACCTCCTTTCCCTCCTGAACGCGCCATCTATCAGCACCATTGCTCACGTAAGGAGCGCCTCATGGTCCATGCCGCCGGATGGCGGGCTGGAGCCGCTGATTTGGCAGCCTTATGATGAGGCGGCTGATTCTCGTCGGGCCACGAAAGCAATTGCCGCGTCCGACAGGCAAACTGCTGATAGAGCCAACGCGATGCGGAGCGAAGACGGTCTTGGTTTGATCTCGCGCCCTCTGACATCTCAAGGCGCATATGTTCTTTTTGCGAGCAGGTTCGCGCGCAATTTCTACGCCATCGTCGCAACGCATCAGCCGATTCCGAGCCTGCTCATGGGCCCTGCTTGGCGCTTCCTTTGCGTCCTGAAGGGCAGAAGCGCGCGTCAGGAGGCTTTGCGCAGTAAAGATGCTCTCCGTGCGATGCAGCGAGATGGCTGTTATTTGTTTTGTGCACCGCCAGATGCTTTTTGCCTTCGCAACAGGCGTTCAAAAACCGATGCGCGTTGAGCTTGGGTGTCCACTCCCGGCCGTCGTCCTAGAGGAGATCTGTCGGCGCGGCGGCCTAAACGAGCAACGCTGTGGAACCAAAATTTTTCAGGGATGTTTGCCTCTTGGAATAAAAGGTCAACAAATCGGAGTTTGACAATGAAGCGAGTAGCAATCGCGACCGCGGCTATGTTCTTGGCCTCCGTCGTCTCGACGCAAGCGATGACGCCGGCGCCCGCCCGAGTTCTCAAAAGCGGAGCAGAGGTCACGCAGATCAAAAAAAAAAGAAAATGCATCACATGTCCGGAATGAAGGGACATAAGATGACGGGACATAAGATGTCCGGGATGTCAGAGCACAAGAGCGGCATGAGCGGTATGGGTGATAACGACAAGATGCCCGGGATGAGCGGCGACCATGGCAAGATGAAGGGCATGAAGGGGATGTAATCCCGGTTAGAAGACCGATCGATCTTCTTCTTCAGTGTTCCTGCTGTGTCGGCCCGCATCTCGCGCAACCTGAACGTATAAGGATGACCTATGGCTAAAACAAACCGCTTCCTGACGCCTCTTGCTTTCGCAGCGCTATTGTCATTTTCTCCTACAAGTTCCTTTGCCCAGGTAGAGGTGGGGCCTGGCGGAATCACGGTGGGTCCTCACCACGACAACGACGGGCATGGACATGGCGCGGCCGTTGTCCATGGGGATAACGACCACGGCGTTCAAACCCATGGTCAAGGTCATGACGGCGCGGCTGTTGTAATCCAAGGCGACCACGGCGGCCGGGGCAGCGATCACCGCTCCGACCACAATCCAGATCGGCCGGACACTCGCCATTAAGCCGTGGCGGTTTACGTCGGGGTATCGACGGACCTTGAGAAGGACACTTGAGGTTGCGCGCCCCTTGTGTCCTTCGCTCCTCGTTCTGTCGCGGAAAAAGGAGGGACAGAAGCGGTCAGGATGGCTCGTCTCCCGAGTTTCGCTCGAGGGACCCGGTCAGATGTTACGGAGCCAAGATGCGGGCTGTCATGCGCAGAAAGTGCTGATGCGACAGATCGGCCATAAACGGCAGCGCGACGACCAGCGTGAGAAAGGTTGCAACAATCTTCGGGACGTAAATGAGCGTCTGCTCCTGTATCTGTGTCAAGGCTTGGAGCAGCGACACGAGGACACCGGTGATGGTTCCCACAACCATCAGGGGCGCAGATACCAGGACGACGGTGAAGAGGGCTTCCTCGGCCGAGGCCATCACTTCCGGGCCCGTCATTCGAACTCCCAAAAAAGGGTTAAGCTGCGCCAGTTTCGTATGAAATGGTTAACGAAATGTTAATGTCTTCCATTTTGAAGGCTGATCAGGCTCTTGAACCTGTATGAGAGCTGAGCTCGTGACACGGTCCTGCAAGCTGCAGCGACCGCTGCGCGGGGCAATTTCGATCCGCGAGGCGTCACACTGTTGTAGGATCGAGCGCTTGCGGTGATTCGTAGTGGGGCGATGAACATGGGCGAAACTACGCTAATTCACCTTTCACGTCTGATCGCGCTCGAACGCAAGCTTGACGTCGTGGCCCACAACGTCGCCAATTCAAGCAGCACAGGATTTCGTGCGCGCGACCTGTCTTTCCAGGAATATCTCAAGCCAGAGAAAGGGTTGGATGAAGCGGGGAAGAAGGAGCGCCCCCTCTCCCTGGTCGATCCGCGATTCCAATTCAGTAACGAAAGTCAGGGGGCGCTCCAATCGACCGGCAATCCGCTCGATTTGGCCATTCAGGGCGAAGGATATTTTGTTGTTCGAACCGGCCAGGGAGATCGCTACACCCGAGCCGGCGCATTGACGATTAGCGCTTCAGGCCAGATCGTGACCCTTTCTGGCGAACCGATTTTGGGCAGGAATGGTCCTCTCCAGGTTCCTGCTGACGATCGCGATATCAGTGTCGCGAGCGACGGAACTGTGAGCACCAAACGCGCCATTCTCGGACAGCTCCGTTTGGTTGGATTTTCAGATCGAGCGCGCCTGCGACCCGCCGGCGAAAGTTTGCTTGAGACTGACCAACCGCCCATCGATCTTGGCCGTGGTCAGGTTAGCCTCGCCAGCGGATACCTTGAGAAGTCTAACGTAGAAACCACGCGGGAAATGATCCGATTGGCTGAAATTACCCGTTCCTATGAGATGGTGGGAAGACTGTTGAAAGATTCCCAGGACGCTAACGATCTGAACAAGCTCGGGAACGTGCCGGAGTGAGCAGCACCTTGCGGCCTTGAGATCCCTGATCGTGCTACCGCGCTTGTTCCTTCACTTTCTCTGCGCTGCACTCCGGGTGAGTTCACCTCGCTTGTATCATCATTCGTGGTGACCGCCGCCGTGTCCTCCAAACCCATGCCCGCCGAAACCATGCCCGCCAAATCCATGCCCACCGAACCCGTGCCCACCGTCATAATGGTGTCCTCCGAAACCGAAGACGACGCTAGGTCCATAACCATAGCTACCAGGATAGTAACCGTTGTCATAATAGGGGGCACGAACAACGCGGCGTGAGCGATAGCATCTGCCGTAATTGTCGCAGACAAGATGGACAGTCTGCTTATATTCGTTCGCGGCAGGACTTACAGGATGAGCGGCCAGTGGATTCGCCACTAAAGGAGCTGCTGATGCCGAGGTAGCCATCGTCGTGGCGAAAAGGCCGGCAATAACCATAAGCTGCGATGATTTGCGAAACACGGACATGATCAGGATCTCCTCAACGACGACGATTGAACTGTAAGCAATGGAGGCCGCCCCGGGTTCCTTTGCTACAGGAAAGAAACATCGATCAGGAAGCTGGCCTCATAGATTTTGCACCGCAACATGAAGTTTGCTTCTAGCTAGTCCAGGAAACGACTTTCAATCAAGACAGGCGTCAACAGATGGACGAAAAGCGCGACGAATTCAGATCCCGCGTTTTGAAGGCCGCAACCATCAGTTTTGGCAACGGCGGGGTCATCAGTTGTGTCATTCGCAACTTGTCCCCGCGAGGGGCTGCGCTTGACGTCGAAAGTTCGCTCGACATACCCGACGAGTTCAAGCTGATCCTGGATCGGGAGGAAGAGCATTATCATTGCCGCTTGATCTGGCGTAAAGCAAAGCGCATCGGCGTTCGCTTTCGTTCTGGACCGGAGTGATGGACCCTAAATTAGAAGCGCGAAGAACCACAAATCTCCAAGATCCTAAGGATCGCCCAAGCCATCAAGTTTGCGCAGCCTATTATGGATGGCGGTCGCGGCGATCGCAGCCTGCCCGCAAGCGACGCTGATCTGATCAAGCCCCTGTACGACGTCTCCAGCCGCATAGAGGCCGCTCACATCAGTCATTTGATGCGAATCGACGAGGATGCATCCCTGACTGGAGAGCGAAGCTCCCAAAGATCGCAGCAAATCCGTGTTGCTGCTGGAGCCCAAGGCCGGATAGAGAGTGTCGAATGAAAGGCGCGCAGCTGAGGCGGTTTCGATCAAAATTTTCCTTGGTCGATTGTCAAGCGGGCGATCGGCTGTTCGATCAGCGAGACGCCCGCGGCTGCAAGCTGTCTTGAACTGCATTCATTCATCGCTGAAGCAGATATAAGGGTCACATCCTGGCTGTACGTGCGCAGAAACACAGCCTCGCGTACGCCATGAGGACCCTTGCCCAAGACGACAATCTTTTGGCCTTTGGCTTCAAAGCCGTCGCAAACGGGACAATAGCGGATAAGGCCGGCTGCGACGGCATCACGGTGGACCTGTGCACTCATGTCGGGCCGGTGATTGACAACGCCCGTCGCCAGAAGAAGCGTTCGCGCGGCTGCCGTTTCTTCGGCGAAGTCGACCAGAAATCCCTCGTGGATCCGCGCAACAGCGATCGCCTTTTCGGTGAGAATTTCAGTGGCCAACTTGGTGAGGTGCTGTCGCATGCGCCCCAGGATCTCTGTGCCGGTTATGCCGGCGGGGAAAAGCGGTTGGTTGTGCGAAACCGGTATCCAGGCAGCTCGGCTTTCGCCGGCGTCAATCACGCAGACCTTACGCCGAAATCGGGCCAGATAGAGTGCAGCAGTCAGCCCCGCAGGACCACCACCGATGATGATGCAATCAAGCACGGGGCCCGTCATATTGCGCGAGGACTTTTTGAGACTGTCCGTGACAATCTCGGCCGCGCCAGGCCGAAGTATCGCGGCCGATCAGCGCAGACATACGAAGACATCGCCGTTACGTGAAATCTCCGCCTTGCATTGCAGTGATCATCACCAAGCGCTCGATCTTGCTCTTCTTTCAGTGCGACCACGCGGCATCCAATCAGCAAGAAGGATTCTCGAACTCGATCATGGTGGGCGCGGCCACGACTTCGGGCGGTCCTGTGCCGTCACCCACCATGATCCGGGGTTGGGACCCCCGCTTCAGCAGGAGGCGTTTCTGCTGAAGTTCGCCGAACCGACCATCTCACCTTTTCCCAGCTTGAACGCCTTTCGAGGCGCTCAGCTTTGCCCCCCTGTACCCCAGAAGGGTATAATCCTTGCCCCCTCTCTTCAAGAGCTTCCCGATGCGAACGAGAGGCGCACGCTCCTAAAAGGCCACGGTTGGGAGGGATCACGATCAAGCGCCGTCGAGGCGAGGAGCAGAAGACGTTTTGCGGACAATTGGTCCCCTCAACGGTTGTAGATACGCAAAAACCTCAAAAGCCTTGACTGGCAGGACGCCTCGCGCCCGGAACAATTGAGAGAAGCCGTCCGCAGACGTGCCGCCAGGCGGTTTAAACCAATAAGCCACACCGAGGCTAAACTTCGCGTTTTCCAATTCGTCCGGCTTGGCATGAACTATAATTTGGTGCAAATATCCCCGCTGGGTAGTCTCAGAGAACCGTCTTGCAGACGAATCGGCCTTAATGCTGACGCTTGTGACCAAATCTTTTCGCGCAAGAGCAGCTTGGCTGCTCGCGATTTTCTATGTGATTTGCGTCCTGTCGCCAGCTCTTGCGGTCGCTATGGACGCAGGACGAAACATCGCTTGCCTCGTCGACGAAGATCAGCATTCTGGCGCCTCTCACATCCATTCCGTTCAATCCGCAAGTGTGCATCACGTTGATGCGGAGAGCGATATTGCGCAGCGGGCCGGCGTTGGGTTGAAAGCTGCTTCGTCGGAGGTGGCGGGCGAAGCATCGGGGGCCGCGCACGGCTCGGGTGATACCCACAAACATCACAGCAATCAGTGCTGTGGCGTGTCATGCGTGAGTGCCCTGCCTGCGGCCTTGGCCGAAATCGGTCAGCCCGCTATTCCCCCTGCGCAGCATCAATCTCTGCTTGTGCAAGTTTTGGGAACTGCGGCTTCCAAGCCGCTCTACCGCCCGCCAATCGCCTGAACTGAAGGTCCGAAACTCGCGAAGCGAGCCCATAGGGCTCGCGCCGCAGTCGCGCATCATCAGTTCAGGAGAATCATATGGCCGCCGGATCAGGTGCGCCGTTCGCCGGAATGGCGAATGCGGCTCGCTTACGTAAATTCGTGCTCATGTCTGCGCAAATGATGCTGATCGGTGCTGGCCTTTCCGGGTGCGCCGTTCCGTTGCGCGAAGGGTTTGGTTCGCAGGAGGGGCTGATATCGCCCGATCACCGAGCCATGCTGGCTTCAGCACAGGACGCAGCCGTTCAAAGGCAAAGCCAGAGCACAACATGCATGGTGGAATTCAAGCGAGGCAACGAGGGAAAAAGATGCGTAATGGGGGGATAGGCCGCGCCGCCTGGCCAAGCAGGAGCGCGAGCAAAGTGACGGGCAATCGAATCGCGGCCGCAAGCCTGGTTCTAAGCCTTGCTGTTCTGGGGGGATGTACGCCACCGCCTTATTTGCTCGCCGGTTCTGACCCGGCCGATCCTGCTGTTCCAGTGGCTGGGACGGGCTACCGCTCGACGGTCGCGCCTTACACGCACCTTCGGCCGGCCGCTCCAAAGGGCTGGCAGGAGCAGAACCAACAAGTCGCGCCAACGCCGAAGCGGGCTCAATAGGAGAAGCGATGTTGACCCGATCAAATCCGATGCATGTTCGTCGTGCGATGCCGATCCTTTCCGCGGTTGCCGGCGCGCTGCTGCTTTCCGGATGTGCCGCCTTTTCGCCGGATGCCGGCATGTCCGTCGTCGCAGATGTGGCGCAGCAGACCATCAAGAAAGACGTCGTTGCGATCCGCTCGGCGGAAGACGCAGAATGGGCAAATAACGCCGTCCGCCGGCTGTTGCGGCGCGGCCTCACCGTGGACAGCGCCGTTCAAATCGCCTTGTTGAACAATCGTGGATTGCAGGCGGCCTATAATGAGCTCGCGATCGCAGAGGCGGATCTTGTTCAGGACAGCCTGCCTCCTAATCCCACGTTCTCGATTAGCCGGATCGCTGGCGATGGAGCAGTCGAAATCGAGCGACAAATCGTCGGCGACATTTTAGCGCTTGCGACATTGCCGTTCCGCTCCGAAATCGCACGCCAACGTTTTCAGGCTGCACAACTGCGAGCCGCCGAAGAAACGCTGCGGCTCGCGGCGGAAGTCAGACGGGCCTATTATCGGGCGCTCGCTGCAAACGAGCTTGTCGGTTTGTTCACCGATGCAAAATCCACGGCTGAAGCAACCGCACAGCTCGCGCTTAAGCTTGGCGAGACAGGGGCGATGAACAAGCTCGACCAGGCCCGCGAACAGGCGTTCTATGCCGAAACTGCGGCAGAGCTGGCAACCCTTCGCCAAGAGGCGATATCATCGCGCGAACGCTTGGCGCGGCTATTAGGATTGTGGAACGGCGATCTGGGCTTTCACTTGCCGGGTAAGCTGCCTATCTTACCAGCGCGACCCTTCTCCCTGCCGTTTATCGAAGTTGATGCCGTCACGCATCGCCTCGATCTTCAGATTGCACGGATTGAACTGGCGGCTTTGGCAAAATCTCTTGCGCTGACGAATGCGTCACGTTTCATCACGGTTCTTGATGCTGCAGGCATCGACCGTAAGACGCGTGATCCCGAGGGAACTCCGTTCCGGGAACGTGGCTTTGACGTTCAGTTCCAAATTCCGATCTTCGACGGCGGCGAGGTGCGTGTTCGACGTGCGCTCGCGACGTACAATGAAGCGTTCAATCTGTTGACGGAAAGAGCCGTCAATGTCCGCTCCGAAGCACGAGAAGCCTATCGTATCTACCGGTCGAGCTACGATATCGCCGGCCATTATCAGCGCGAGGTCTTGCCGCTCCGGAACATCATCTCAGATGAGATGCAGCTCCGCTTCTCGAGCATGCAAGTCGATATTTTCACGGTTCTGCAAGAGGCGCGCCAGCGCCTGGTCGCAATGCGGGCCGCGATCGAAGCCAAACGCGAGTTTTGGCTGGCAAAGGCCGAACTACAGACGGTCGTCAATGGTGGGGGCGGTGGAGAGGCGCGTCGGCAGACTCGTCCTTCCATCACGCAAGCGAACGCAGCTACCAACTGAGTGGAGACAAGGTCATGCTATCCCGAAGAGGTCTTTTGACGGCGAGCGCCGCGATCAGCGCCAGCGCTATCAGCGGGCGAGTTCAAGCCGCGAGCATCCCCGAGGCGCCGATCATGGACAAGGCGGTGATGCAGCCGCCGCTGCGTCCCTCGACTGGGCCCGACTATAATCCCGTCGTCACTCTCAACGGCTGGACTTTGCCTTGGCGCATGAACGGCGACTGGAAGGAATTTCATCTGGTCGCCGAGCCGGTCGTCCGTGAATTTGCCGAGGGAATGAAGGTCCACTTATGGGGCTATAACGGTCAATCGCCGGGCCCCACCATTGAGGCCGTCGAAGGCGACAAGCTGCGCATTTTCGTCACGAACAAACTGCCGGAACAGACGACCATCCATTGGCACGGTGTGCTTCTGCCCAACGGCATGGACGGCGTTGGTGGACTCAATCAGCCCCACATTCCCCCGGGCAAGACCTTCGTGTACGAGTTCCAGATGAAGCACAGCGGGACGTTCATGTATCATCCGCATTCGGACGAAATGGTCCAGATGGCGATGGGCATGATGGGAATGATCGTGGTGCATCCGCGCGATCTCAGCTTCCGTCCCGTCGACCGCGACTTTGTGTTCATCATGAGCACCTATCTCGTCGATCCCGGCACCTACCTGCCGAAGATCACGGAAATGACCGACTTCAATATGTGGACATGGAACAGTCGGGTGTTTCCGGGCATCGATCCGCTGGCCGTGCGGCTCAACGACAAGGTGCGGGTTCGAATCGGCAACCTCACCATGACGAACCATCCCATTCACCTTCACGGGCATAGTTTCTCCGTGAGCTGCACGGATGGCGGCTGGGTGCCCGAAAGCGCGCAGTGGCCTGAAACCACCATCGATGTACCGGTCGGTGCCATCCGCGCGTTCGATGTTGTCGCTGACAATCCTGGCGACTGGGCATTTCACTGCCACAAATCGCATCACACCATGAACGCGATGGGGCACGATGTGCGCAATTTGATCGGCGTATCGAAAAAGGAACTCGCAAGAGCCGTCGGAAAGCTCGCTCCCGATGCAATGGTGATGGGATCGACCGGCATGGCAATGGGCGAAATGGAGATGCCTATGCCCGATAATACCCTGATGATGATGACCGGCTCTGGCCAATTCGGCCCGATCGAGATGGGCGGCATGTTCACTGTCATGAAGATCCGCGAAGACCTGGCGCGAGATGATTACGCCGACCCGGGCCCCTACAAATATCCTGCGGGCACCGTTTCCTATGAGGTCGACGCACCATCGCAGCAACCTGTGCGCAGGGACAAACCGGCGGGGGCTGCGAAGGAGGGCGACATGAAGGCAATGAAAGGCATGAAGGGAATGAAAGGCATGTAGTCTTCAGGAAACGACGGCCGCTTCGACCCACACTAGAGGAACAAGATCATGAAACACACCACGCTCTCTCTGATCGCTTTTGCTGCATTGACATCCATCTCCACCATCGCTTGGGCCGGCGCAGGCCCCAAGGGCCACAGCCACGACGATTCGTTTTCGGCCGGCGAACCGGGCGACCCCCAGAAGCCGGCGCGCGTCGTGCAGATCACGATGGGTGAAACGGACGGGAAAATGATGTTCATGCCGATGAAGATCGAAGTCAAGAAAGGCGAACAACTCAAGTTCGTCCTGCGCAATAACGGAGAGCTGGACCACGAACTCGTGCTTGCGACGACGGCCGAAAACCTCAAGCACGCCGAAGCCATGAAAAAGACTCCCGACATGGAGCACGACGATCCGAACGCGAAGCGGCTCGCGCCGAAGAAGGCCGACGAGATGGTTTGGAAGTTCACCAAATCGGGCGAGTTCGAATATTCCTGCCTGATTCCTGGGCATCGGGAGTCCGGCATGGTCGGCACTGTGACCGTGAAGTAATGGACCTCATCAAAGTCGAAAAAATGAAACTTTTGCAAATCGCCGTCATCTTCGCCTCGATTGTCGCGTCCAAGGCTGCATTCGCCCAGAACGCGATGGTCAAGGGCGAGGTGAAAAATATCGATGAAGCCGCGGGAAAGAT
This sequence comes from Bradyrhizobium sp. CCH5-F6, assembly GCF_001556045.1. Lineage (GTDB taxonomy): Bacteria > Pseudomonadota > Alphaproteobacteria > Rhizobiales > Xanthobacteraceae > Bradyrhizobium. Next base: position 24,268 of record NZ_LSIC01000051.1, on the reverse strand, counting down.
CACGCTCAAGCACGGGGCGATCAAGAACCTCGAAATGGACGCAATGACGATGGTGCTGCGCGTCAGCGATCCCGGCATGTTGAAGAATTTGAAGATTGGCGACAAAGTCAAATTCGAAGCCGAACGTGGCCAGCAGGGAGTGACGATCACGAAGATGCACAAGTCGAAATAGGCAACTCTGGCGCTGAGGAGACGTGAAACGACCGGACGCGTCAAACGTGAATGCAGAGCAAACCGAACGAAGGAGTTGAAAATGAAGCCAAACAAGTTCGCAATCACCGCCCTTGCACTGTCACTCGCATGGTCGTCAACTGGCGCGCTTGCGCAGACCGCGATGGTCAACGGCGAAGTCAAGAAGATTGATGAGGCCGCGGGGAAGATCACTCTCAAGCATGGTCCAATCAAGAACCTCGATATGGACGATGACGGGATGACGATGGTCTTCCGTGTCAAGGATTCATCGATGCTCAAGCAGGTGAAGGTCGGTGACAAGGTCCAGTTTGAAGCTGAACGGGCGTCAGGTGGCATTACCATCACCAAGATGCAGAAAGCTAAATGAACGTCTGCCGGTGCCGCGCCTAAACGGATGCGGCACCGGTATCGGTTGCACGCATGCGCGACTATCTCCCTCTCGCAAGGAGCAACTGTGCCGCCTCCGTCCAACGGTTTAGCAAAGCTTGCGCAACAGGCGCCGCCACTCGTATTTGATCGTGCCAGCGGCCAACTGACGGGCGCAAGCCCGCTTGTTCGTGCTGCGGTCAGCGCGTTGCAGGCCGGATCGGCTGCGACGAAGGCGATGGGGCACCGCGGGTATGGCGTCGGGTGCCGAGTTGTCGGATCGGTCATGGCACCCCGCGAACTCCTCGTGCGATTGAACGAGGATGCGCTTTTTGCAATGCCTTTCTGCGACGCATACTGGAGCAGACTGCTCAATTGCAGCTACGATTATGAACGAGAGATCGAGGCGTTTCTGAGTGCCGCTTGTCAGGATCACTACACCTTGCTGGATTGCGGCGCCAATTTTGGTTACTGGTCCGTTCTTGCCACGAGCCGCCCGTTCGGCGCTCAGCAGGCGATTGCCATCGAGGCATCCAGCTCGAATGCCGAGCGTTTGAAACGCAACGCCGAGCTCAATGGGAATCGCTTTCGCTATCTGCATGCCGCCCTCGGCGGCCGAAGCGGCGAGATTGTGCGTGTCGCGGGCGCCAAGCACGAAAAGTTTGCAACCGTTCCGCTCACGCAATCAGAGCCAGGGTGCGTTGAGACTGTGTCGCTCGATGGGTTAGCCGAGGCAGGGCTGATCGATGCCTCAGGGCCGCTTGTCATCAAGCTGGACGTCGAAGGCGTCGAGATCGAGGCTTTGCGCGGCGGGCAAGGTCTGCTCAAAACTGATTGTGTCGTGATTTGCGAAGAGCATGGCTCCGATCGGACGCATGCGGTTTCGCGCTATCTCGCAGAAGAGACCTCGCTCAAGCGCTACATATTCGATGAGGAGAATGGCGTTTTCATGCAGCTTGAAGAGCTCGACGGTCTCGCACGAATCAAGAAGCATCCTTGGGTCGGATACAACGTCTTCGCCACGGCCAGCAAACGCTGGCGCGAAAGGCTGCTATCGGCGAGGTGGACATCCAAATGACCAAGCCGGACGACACCCGTTCGCAGCCACAATGCGCCGGTATTGCAGGGCCAGGCAGCGCTATTTTCGTGCGGAGGGCGCATATTTCTGACTGTTCAGCCATCGCGCAGCTGGCTCATGCGGCCAGCGGGGACGTGATTGAATTCATTCTGGGAGGCTTGGGTCAGAGATCGGCCGCGCTGAATGTTTACCGCCAGATGGTGTGCGAGCCCGGCGGCATCTTCTCGTTCGAACGATGCGTGGTCGCACTCTCCGGAAGCACCGTTGTGGGAATGGCGAACGCGTTTCCGGCGAGTCTGCTTCGTAACGAATACCCCGTTCCTAATCCGACCAGCCGCGACTTGCTGCTCCAACCCCGGTTCGAACTGAACGATTGGTCGAGCTATCTCCTCAACAACATCAGCGTTCTGAGGGATTGTCGACGAGCGGGCGTGGGAACCGCCTTGCTGAACGCGGTCGTTCGCGATGCGAGACGTGAGAAGCACGCCTCTTTGACGCTTCACGTCTGGGCGGACAACGAAGGTGCCGTCGCATTCTACCGCAGGTTTGGCTTTCGCCAACGTGGCCGCGCGCCGATTCCGTGGCATGTCGATTTGCCCCACGAGGGCGGAAGTTTGCTCATGAAGCTACCGCTACGCGCTCTCCCTAATGTGCCCTTTTTCCAAAACGAGGATCACGCGTGATCGCTCTTCCCTACGACTACTTCCTGATCGCTTGGTTCGCGCTCTCGTTTGCGTCCACCGCGTTCGTCGCCTTCGATCAATTCAACGGCAATCCCGAGCCGACGGTGATGAAGTGGGGTTTCATCCTGGTCACGCTCTATATGGGTCCGTTTGGACTGGTGCTCTACGTGCTTGCGGACAAGGAGCCGCGTCCGGGCGAGCACGAGCACTTCACTTCGCCGCTGTGGAAGCAAGGCGTCGGCAGTACGATCCACTGCGTAGCTGGCGATGCGACCGGTATCATTCTGGCGGCCGCCATCACGGCATCTATGGGACTGCCGATGTGGATCGACCTGATCGTCGAGTACCTCGCCGGCTTCTCCTTCGGCCTGTTCATTTTCCAATCGCTCTTCATGAAGAAAATGATGGGGGGCACCTACTGGGACAACGTCCGCAAGAGTTTCATGCCCGAATTCATCAGCATGAACGCCATGATGGCCGGCATGGCGCCGACGATGAGCCTGCTGATGATGGGCCGGGACATGCGCGCGATGGACCCCCTCGAATTGATCTTCTGGGCCGTGATGTCGCTTGGCGTCATGGTCGGATTTGCGACGGCCTATCCTTTCAACGTCTGGATGGTAAAGAAAAAGATCAAGCACGGCCTGATGACCGAGCGGGATGACGGCCGGCAGGGCAGCGGTCAGCGTCATGAAGGGCACGGAGGGGCAGCGGCGCCATCGGCCGGACATGGGCAGCAAGGCGCTGGACACCAGATGGCCAGCGAGGCCACGACACCTCAACTGGCAGCGCTCGCAGGCGTCACAGCGTTCTTATTTCAGGAATGGTTATCCCCGGTTTCTCGGTCAATCTTCGGCTCAGCGCGCGCGACGTCAACGGCTCCATCATGCCTCCCGGTATGATCGACACGTTCGATCTTTCCGGGGAAGCAATGAGAGAAATGGCTGCCGTCAAGCCTTCGCAAGTGACCTACGTCGCCTCGAAGGACGCCAAAGGAGATCAACTCCTTCAGCCGCGTGTGGAAAATGGCATCAAGGTCTTCGACATCGAAGCATCCGTCATTCGCTGGAATATTCTTCCCGAGGTTGCGGCTGAGGCCTACGCGTATAACCGGCAGGTCCCGGGACCGCGCCTGCAGTTGACTGAGGGCGACCACGTGCGGATCAATGTCCGCAACTTGCTTCCGGAGGGCACGACGATCCATTGTCACGGGCTGATCGTCCCGAACGAAATGGACGGGCCGGCAAAAATCACTCAAGATCCGGTGCCGCCTGGCTGCTCGTTCACCTACGAGTTCGAGGTTGGGCAGAGCGGTACATATTTCTACCATAGCCACGATCATCCGGACCGGCAACAGGCGTTGGGCCTCTACGGTGCGCTACTCATCTCGCCAAAAGATCCTTCGATGGAAGTGGAAGCTGACCAAGATTACACCATACAGCTGCAAGAATGGCTGAAGCGGGAATGGCTGACCTATCCGGCCATGCTGATGGAGGGAGCGCTACCGAATTACTTCACGATCAACGGCAAGGCTTATCCCTCCACTGACACGATCACCATGAAAGTGGGTGAGACGATCAAGCTTCGCTTCATCGGTACGAACAACAACTTCGTGCATCCGATGCATGTCCACGGCGGACCGTTCGAAGTCGTGGCGGTCGACGGCGTCAACCTCAAAGATAGCGCTCGCTATCAGGCCGACACGGTGAATGTTGGTCCGGGTCAACGTTACGACGTGGTCTGGACGGCAAGGCGGCCGGGCAAATGGCTCGTTCATTGTCATATCCCGCATCATACCGCCAACAACAATGTGGAACAGCATGGCGGCGGCGGATCGACGCTGGTTCTCGACGTGCGATAGGCCAATGACTAACCGTCAAATCAAGTCGACGGAACAGGACATGCCGACGTGCATCGGCGATGGCCTGCGCTGTTATCGGAGGTACCCGAACAGTATCGCAGCCTGGCCTGGCTCCAAAGGTGAGCGCAGGCAAGGCGACGCAAGTTCACCTCTTGATGGCTTGCGCGCAGATGTGCCGCATCGCCGCACGCTCATGCGCCATAGATCGCCTTATCCCCGCGCGCGTTCCCGAAGAGTGCGCTGCGACTTTGCTCCGAGCAGCGGAAAGGAATTGCAATGCGCCAGCAAAATGGAGGAATGCGTCGAAGCTGGTCGGTTTTGCTCAGGACGCTGTCAGGTGATCGCGATCCAATGCGGGGAGCCAACGATCAATCCGCTCACGGCAATGCGACCGAAGTCATGAACGCCTGCTGCGGACGTCGCCCCGGGACCTGGTCCGGATTCCACGCGCCACGATGAATTACATGACGAAGATCACGACACCGGAGGACCATGGGCCTGCTACCAAGACGCCCGCGAGGGACGGCCGTGACTTGAGGCTCGACCTTTTTCGAGGGCTTGCCAACTGGGCGATCTTTCTCGATCACATCCCGAACAATGCAGTGGCATGGCTGACGACCAGGAATTACGGCTTTAGCGATGCTGCCGACCTGTTTGTCTTCATCTCCGGCTACACGGCAGCCCTGGCTTACTCCAAACCCATGCGCCGCGATGGCTTTTGGGCAGGTGCAGTCAAGTTAATGCGGCGCGTCTGGCAAATCTATGTGGCGCACATTCTCCTGTTCGTTGTCTACGTCGCGGCGATCGGCTGGGTCGCGCAAACCTATCGTCACTCGCACCTTTTGGACGAATTCAATGTTGCCGGGCTCATCGCCAACCCGATTGGGTATCTCACCGCGGGGCTGCTGCTCAAGTTCAAGCCGTTGAACATGGACGTGTTGCCGCTCTATATCGTCTTGATGGCATTTTTTCCCGTAGTGCTGCGCGCGATATTGGCGTTGCCCAACGCCACGCTCCTCTGCTCGCTTGGCCTGTATTTTCTTGCACCCTTGCTTGGCTGGAATCTGCCCGCTTGGCCCGAGGGCGTCTGGTATTTCAATCCTTTCGCCTGGCAGCTCCTGTTCGTGCTTGGCGCGTGGAGCGCTCTTGGGGGAGCGACGCAAGCGGGCTGGTTGTTAACCTCTCCGGCGGCGCTGGGCGTCTGTATCCTTTACCTGGTCTTCGCACTGATCGTGGCGCTGCCGCAAAATTTGGGGATGCAATCATCCGCGCTCGCCTCGGTGTCGAATGGCTTGGCCATAGACGACAAAACCAATCTTGCTCCCTCACGTCTTCTGCATTTTATGGCCTTGGCCATCCTGACTGTTCACCTCGTACCTCGCCGCAGCCGCTGGCTTGGCAGTCCAGTCCTGCGTCCCATGCTGCTCTGCGGGCGCCATTCGCTCGAGGTCTTCTGTGTCGGTATCTTCCTGTCGTTCGTCGGCCATTTCCTGCTCGAACTGATCTCCGATTCTTTGCCTATGCAGCTCGCTGTGAGCATCGGCGGTATCGCGATTCTCATTGCAGTCGCCTGGCTGAGATCATGGTCGCCCAAGGATTCGCGGAACCCTTCAGGTCCGGATCCTTCCAGCGCCGACGCAAGACGACAATGACGGAACATGCCGCAGGAAGGCGGACAATCGGAGCCTCGATCTCAGGATGGCTGAAGAGCGCAGTTTTTCGGGTGCGCGTCGGCGCCGCGCGCTTGATATACAACCGCATACTTCTGTCCATGGTGACCGATGTTGAGTGGTGCTCTCGCCTATACCCCTTGCTTGATTCCGATTTTGGCGAGCAGGTGCTGATCGTCGGGCCGCAGAGCTTTGCGGCGGCATTGTCCTTCGCAAGGCGCCACCCAGATGTCTGCTTTGTTGCAGTCGAGCCGCACGAAAGTCGACGGTACGCGCGCTCTGCGCGGCGCCGAGACCTCAACAATGTCAACCTTATTGAAGTGCCCGCGAACGCGGAGCTTCCATTCACGGACGAGGCATTCGATACGATCGTCTGCAATTTCGCCCTGCATAGCCTGGTGCCGGTAAATAAAATTGCGCTGCTGCGGGGCCTTACACCTCTTTTGCGCCAGGGCGGTCGTCTCCACGTCGTCGAGTTGGTCCGGCCAGCTGCGAGCCGAGAAGCCAAGATGCTCGGCTTTGCGGCGGTGCTCTGGGGAACTGAAGCTGTTGCACCGCATTTTGATGACACCTGGCGCAGCTGCCTGTCGCTGGCCGGGTTGCGAGCACTGGCGCCGGACCGGTCGTTTTCGATCGTCGCGGGCAGGATTTCGGTCGTGGTGGCCAGTCGCAAGCGTCCTGGCTCTAAATCAATAAGAGACCCCAAAAGAGAACCCAAAGATAAGGATTGATATAGTGAGAAAACTCTTACTCGCGGCGGCTCTGCTTGTCAGCGGCATTGCAATAGGAGCGATCGTGTTCATCACGTCAGGGACATATGACATCGGAGCCGACACACCTCACTGGGCGCTGACGCGGCAGATCATGGAGCTCACGCGCGAGCGCTCCATCGCGGCTCGCACCGCCTCTCTGACCTCACCTGATCTTTCCGACGAGCAAGGAATACTCAAGGGTGCCGGACAGTATGCCGCAATGTGCGCGAACTGTCATTCGGAGCCCGGCAAGCCTGATACAGAGTTAGGAGAAGGGCTCTATCCTAAACCGCCCAGCCTGTCCGAAACGAGTCTGGATGCAAAAGCGATATTTTGGGTGACAAAACATGGAATCAAGATGACGGGGATGCCTGCCTGGGGACGCTCCCATGATGACGCCACGATCTGGAACATCGTCGCCTTCGTGGTTAAACTGAAGGGCATGTCCAGCGCTCAATACCAGGAGATCATCGCGAAAGCTCCGCCCGACGATGACATGGAGAACATGCCCAACATGCGTCAGCAAAACACGCCCAAATCATCTTCCGAGGCAAACAAGCCGGCTGGGCACCAACACTGACTACGCAGCGGTGCAAGCGAGGCTAGTCGCTTGCACCGCGTTTCAGCCCATGGCCAAGGCTCTCGTTCGAACCAAGAGTCATTCGAGCTGAGATCCTACTGCCTAGCCTTTTTTGTCCTCTTTTTTGTCTTCCTTTTTCATTTTCGCCTGAAGCTCTTTCAGATCCTTCTCATTCTGCTGGATTGTCTTGCGCGCCTCTTTGGCGGTTTCACCGTCCTTTGTGTTCTTGAGAAGGGCCTCAGACATGTCAATCGCGCCCTGATGATGCGCGGCCATGCCCTTCATCCATGCCATCTCAGGGTCGGCGTCCATCATCCCCTGCATCATGGACTTGTTCATCTTGTCCATTGCAGACATAGCGTCTTTCTGAAATGGGTTCATATTCTTGTCCGACATGCCCTGCATGGATCCGCCGGACGGCGTGGTTTGCGCCTGCTGTGCGACCGCCGGGAGGCTCCCCACGACCAGCAATGTCGCGGCAAATGCAAACTGACCAAGCTTTTTCATCCTAAGTTCCTCGTTTTGGTGTTTAGATTTCGACACCCGCGTGAACGATCCTATATGGCCCTGGTTCCTGACCAAGCGAGCCACGCCAGTTACAGGCCAGACGACCTCCCAGCTACGGTCACCCAGCGGTGGCCGCATCGAGCAAGGCCGGACGCAGCGACAATCAGGACGCTGGCGCTCATTAGCCTTTGGGGGAAGAATTCCGGGCCGTCATTGCCTGGTGAACTGCGCGCGAAGGCGCCCGTTACTGGAAAGCCAATCGCGGCGCTCGACGGCTGCGCAGCCAGCGGCAATCCTCTCGGTAACTCCGGGGTTACCCTATCCCGTCCCTGTTCGCCGCTCTTTCTGCTCCAGGCGGCTCGGCAGCCCGGTCGACCAGCCACCAGGAGAGGGGAGCAGGTTAGGGGCTTCGGAATTGCTCTACTCTCCCAACAAAGTCTCTACCCATGCCGTCCGCCGTTTGGAACGTTTGAAGATAACCGCCGTTTGCAGGCTCGGAGCAGAGGATGCGGCGGTGCGCCGCAAGCTCCAGGGGCGTCAATTGGAGTACCGGCATGAGCAGAGTGGACCATAAACACGAGCACCGCGGCGATGACGATGCGCTGAATCGGAGCATCGATGACTATCAGCTCTATATCGGGGATGGCGGTTCCAACCGTTACTCCGGTTCGAGCAGTGATATGAACGTCGCGTTTGGGCGGGGTGGCAACGATCAATTGTCGGGCTCTTCGAAGGACGACGACCTGATCGGGGGAGCCGGCAACGATTTCCTCACGGGAGGCATGGGCGCCGATCACCTCGTCGGCGGCGCAGGCAACGACCGATTGATGGGTGGGGACCAAGCTGACATGCTGATGGGCGGTCCGGGCAACGATATCCTGAACGAAGGGCCCGGTCACGGCGATTTGGAAGGGGGGCCGGGCAACGACATCCTGACGGGCGGCTTGGGTGCCGATGCTTTCGTCATTTCGCCAGACAGCGGCAATGATATCATAAAGGATTTTCGCGCTGGCCCTGGAATGTTCGATCATATCGCAGTCATGAATCTCGAACCCGAGCAACTGCGTTTCGAAGACACCAAGGGGGGCGTGCTGATCAGTTGGGATACCAGCAAAGGAGACGGCTCTGTTCTGCTCGAAGGCGTCTACAAAAATGACCTGGCCCAAGATGACTTCATGTTTACCGACGAGCGTCACCTGCTCAATCCGGTTGACGAAAACGCACATCGTGTCACTGCTGAACATCTGGGAACGACGGGTGGTAATGAAGCTGGCCCCGGTCCGACAGGTGCTACAACCAGTCCATCATTCAACAGCGCTTTCGATGACAACAATGTAAAATTCGGAAGCGATGCTCAAAATGACACGCTTCTAGGCACCGCCAAGAACGACTTCTACTTTGGCTTGGCCGGCAACGATTATCTTTCCGGCGGAGCCGGCGACAATCACCTCGACGGCGGAGCCGGCAATGATTCCCTTGTCGGAGGACCTGGACAAGACGACCTGCGTGGCGGTGATGGGAATGACAAGCTTTACGGCGGCGCCATGGGCGACAGCTTGATGGGCGGGGCAGGCAACGATTACCTGAGCGGAGGTGCAGGGCACGACATGCTCGATGGGGGCATGGGCAACGACATCTACAATGGCGGTGCCGGCGCTGACGCGTTCATTGTCGCGCACGGCAGCGGCAACGATGTGGTCATCGGGGGCTTCGATCCAGGTCCCGGGGCGTTCGATCACATCGCATTCACTGACATCATGCCGAACGAAGTCACCGTGGCGGATTCCGCTTCGAACCACGGGGATGCCCATACAGGCGTGCTGGTTGCTTGGGGCGATGGGTCGATATTCCTGGAGGGGCTCGCCAAGAGCCAGATGGCTCAGGATGACTTCATGTTCAACGCCGTGGAAGGCGGGGCCTTCGTGCCCGATTCCCAAATCAGCACCGAGGGAAGCCGAATGCTGTTTCAGAACGGGCATCCCGATTGGCCCATGGCGTGAGGCTGTTCTCCTCCCCTCACGTCTCTCGTGGTGCGAGCCATCATGGCTCTGCATCACGAGGGTTTTTTTGAGAGACAGATGAGTGCGCAGGATTCTTCTTTGGCCTCAGGGCGCAGCGACGACAAGGAGACAAGCCGGCCACAGCTCGGGCCTGCGCTTGTCGGGATCGCCTTTCTAAGCGCGCTTGTTAGCGTCCTTTACCTGACCGGCTCGCTCTATATGCTCGAAGTCTATGATCGAGTCTTGCCGAGCCGTAGCATTCCCACCTTGATTGGCTTGAGCGCTATTGTTGCGGGGCTCTATATATTTCAGGGATTTTTCGACTTGATGCGTTCTCGGCTTCTTGTCCGACTGGCCGCGGTTGTGGACCTGGCTCTTCGCCGAAAGGTCTATGAAGCGGTGGTGCAGGCGCCTTTGAGACGGGCTTCGCGGGGCGAAGGGCTTCAGCCCTTGCGGGATCTCGATCAGATTCGATCCTTCTTGTCGAGCCCCGGACCGGCCACTCTGTTTGATCTCCCGTGGGTGCCAGTCTATGTCCTGCTATGCTTCGCCTTCCACTTCTGGATCGGGATGGTCGCCTCGATTGGCGCTATCTTGCTCCTTGCCTTGACACTGGCGACCGAGCTGTTGTCACGGCGACCAACACAGCGTTCGGCGAGCGCTGCAGCAGCAGCCATGGACTTGGCGGGAGCCACGCTAAGAAATGCTGAAGTGCTCCGAGCCCTTGGTATGGTGCCGCGCATGGCCGATCTTTGGGAGCAACGGCGCGATGCTCACGGCGGCAATTACGCGCGCGTGGCCGACGTGGCCGGCGGATTAGGAGCCATCACCAAGGTCATCCGTTTAGGCCTCCAGTCGGGCGTACTGGCTACAGGGGCCTGGCTGGTGGTCCAAGGCGAAGCAACCGGCGGCATCATGATTGCGAGCTCCATCCTGTTGGCCCGCGCACTCGCGCCGGTTGAGCTTGCGATCGCCAATTGGAAGGGCTTTGTTGCGGCACGCCAAAGCTGGAGCCGCTTGCGTGCCTTCCTGCTGCGCTCGCCTCAGAAACATCCGACCGTCATGCTGCCCCCGCCATCTCGCCAGATCAGTGTCGAATCGGTCAGCTTGGCGGCTCCCGGGGGGGAGCGCTTGTTGCTACGCGACGTTAATTTCTCCCTCTCTGCCGGACAGGTCTTGGCGGTCGTGGGACCATCGGGCGCGGGCAAGTCGTCACTCGCGCGCGCGCTTGTGGGAGTTTGGGAGGCAATAAGGGGCAGGATCAGGCTCGATGGCGCACCGCTGGATCAATGGTTGCCCGAGCAGCTCGGCCGTCACATAGGTTACCTGCCTCAGGACGTTGAGCTGTTCGAAGGCAGCGTTGCCCAGAATATCTCACGCTTTTTGCCTGATGCGCCCTCAGGGTCGGTGATCTCGGCTGCTGCGGCTGCCGGCGTCCACGACTTGATATGCTCTCTGCCTGATGGATACGATACCGAGATCGGACCGCGTGGGACGTCATTGTCGGCCGGCCAACGCCAGCGCATCGCACTGGCGCGCGCGCTTTTCGGCGATCCTTTTCTGGTCGTGTTGGATGAACCAAATTCCAGTTTGGACGCGGACGGCGAGGCTGCGCTGCTGGAGGCAATCCGGCGCGGGCGCGAAAAAGGGATCGCGTTCGTCATTATGGCCCATCGACAAACCGTCCTCGCGGTCGTGGATCTCATCCTTGTTCTCGGAGCCGGCCAAATGCGGGCGTTCGGCGCAAGAGACGAGGTGCTGAAGGCTTTGAGACAGGCAGATCCTTCTGACAAAGCTGAGCATCTGCCCCAAGGCACGCGAGCCCTTACCCCGCAATCGGGTGCATCGTTGCGGATCACTCGAGTGGGCACATGATGACCGGCTCCGCAGACCTCCATCGGTCGGTTCGTCGCCACTTGCTATTGAGCTTGGTGGGAGCTGCGCTGCTGCTGGGCGGCTTTGGTGGCTGGGCTACAACCGCCGAGCTCGCCGGCGCGGTCGTCGCATCAGGATCCTTGGTCGTCCGCTCCAGTGTCAAGAAAGTCCAGCATCCGACGGGCGGCGTCGTCGGAGAGCTACGTGCTCATGAAGGAGACGTCGTAAGCGCGGGAGACGTCCTGATCCGGCTTGACGAAACCGTAACGCGCGCAAATCTGGCCGCGGTCGAAAATAGCCTGATTGAACTTTACGTGCGGCAGGCGAGGCTAATTGCCGAACGCGATGCTGCCGACACAGTCGAGCAACCGTCCTCCTTGCGTGACTTTTCGGATGAGGCCAGAGCCGCCAAGGTGCTCGCTGGCGAGCGAAGATTGTTCGAGCTGCGGCAAGCCTCGCGCGCGGGACAAAAAGCCCAGCTTCGCGAGAAGATCGGACAAATCACAGAGCAGATCCAGGGCTTGAACGAGCAAATTGCCGGCAAAAAGCAAGAGGTCGAGCTGATCAACCGGGAGCTCGTCGGCGTGCGCGAGCTCTGGGCCAAAAGCCTCATTCCGATCCAGCGCATGACCGCGCTGGAACGTGACGCAGCACGCATCAAGGGAGAGCACGGCCAGCTGATGGCTTCGACCGCGGAAGCCAAGGGAAAGGTTTCCGAAATCCAGTTGCAGATCATCCAAGTCGACCAAGATCTTAGAAGTGAGGTTGCAAAGGAGCTTCGTGAAACGGAAGGCAAGATCGGAGAACTCGTTGAGAAACGCGTTGCAGCTCAGGATCAGCTAAATCGAATAGACATTCGATCGCCGCAAAGCGGCATTGTTCATCAGCTCTCGGTGCACACGATCGGAGGAGTTATCAGCCCAGGCGAGCAGCTGATGCTCATCGTGCCTCAAGCCGATGTTCTTGTAGTCGAGGCGAGAATTGCGCCAAAGGACATTGACGAGATCAGACTGCGACAGCCAGCGATCCTCCGCTTCACGGCCTTTAATCAGCGCACGACGCCCGAAGTCGGGGGCACTGTGACGCTGGTGGGCGCCGATGAAATCAATGATGAGAAGAGCGGCAAGTCGTACTTCAAGGTTCAAATCACACCGTCGCCAGAAGATTTGGACCGACTGAAACACGAGAAGCTCGTGCCCGGAATGCCCGTTGAAGCCTTCGTCCAAACGGCTTCCAGGACAGCCCTTTCGTATTTCGCAAAACCTATCAGCGATCAGCTTACTCGCGCCTTTCGCGAGCAATAAGCGCGAGGGTCGGATTGACGCGCTTCTTACAGAAAGACATCTTCGCTCTGCCCGAGGCACAACCGCTGCCTTGGACATCAGGCGCAGAGATTTCAATCGCCTTTCGGGTAGTCCTTGGTGACGGAGCGATCCCAGCCAGGGTAATGTTCACGGGTTCGCTTGCCAAGCGGCGGACTGAGAATGGTCAATCCGAGACCTGAGACCACGCTGCTCCAGGAACGCCGCTACCGTTGCCGCTCGACGCCCACGACGCTTGCAATGAGCCACACGCCGAAGATGACGACCACTAGCTGCAGCATCCGCGTCACGTCAGCGGTCGCGACAATTGCAACTGAGAGCGTCAGTGCTGGTCATTGTTGGCCATCGCATTCCTCATCCCGAAGGCGAGCCATATGAACATCAGAAACACGCCGATGCGGCATGCAGGAAGCGGGATTTCGGGGCAAAGAGATGCCTCGTGTTGAATCAGTCCAGAACGCGCTCCAGCTCGAGAGCCCATCCGATTGATCGTCTGCCCCCCATCGACTGCATCACCTCGAAAGAACGTGCGAATGAGGGGCTTTCCGCGGCAGCGGGTCAGTACAAGAACTGGCATCGCGGCGACTTCTTCCAGTCTGAGCGGGATGATCATGAGCCTGCAAGCGCCGCAACGAGTGCAGACCTGCTCCAAGACCGATCACGATAGGGTGGATGATGACGAACTGATGCTGATCTGATGGCCCCCTAGGGAATGACGAGGATGCCGAAGAAGATCACCGTCCAGGGCATCGTCTGCGCACAGTTATGGGGCCCATCGTCGCCATCAAAATATCAAGTATCTAGCAATAGCGCCAAGAGTGGACCGGAAGGGCTTGCGAGCACAACTCCGAAGGTTCCGCGGTTCCTTGAATGCCAAAAGCCGCCAGTTAGTGTGGCCAGGCGGTCACATTCAGACAGAATATCTTTGCCGAGGCGCCGCTCTTACGCTTCTTGCTGCATGTTATTGAGACTGCAGCTCCCCGTGCGGGTACTCTCGATCGCCTCTGCCGAACTTCGGCGCCGAACCGTGTAGGAGATTGGACATTGAACGAGCTCAGCCGCCGCCAATTGCTCCGTCTCGCCTCCCTGTCCGGTGCTGCTGGCTTGGCCTCGTCAGCACTCCCGAGCTGGGCGCAAAGCAGCCCTTTACATCCACCAAGCCGGCTTTCGGAAGTTTCCGGGAGTAACATTGAGCTGACGCTCGACAGAGCGGTTTGGCCGGTCGATGGAAAGGCAGGCTCGGCGATAACAATCAACGGCACGGTTCCAGGTCCGATACTGCACCTGAAAGAGGGACAAAGGGTACGGATAGCTGTCACGAACCGTATGGACGAGACCGCCTCCATACATTGGCACGGCATGCTGGTCCCGTTTCGCATGGACGGCGTGCCCGGCGTGACATTTCCGGGGATCCCTGCGCGCAGCACGTTCGTCTACGAGTTTCCTGTCATTCAAAACGGAACGTATTGGTACCACAGCCACTCTGGCTTTCAGGAGCAGGTCGGGCTGTACGGGCCCATTATCATCGATCCAAAAGGCGCTGATCCTGTTCGCTATGATCGGGAGTATGTGGTGATGCTCTCGGACTTCAGTTTCCTGTCTCCGGAGCTGATCATCCAACGATTGAAGCAGGAAGGCGGCGTGTTTAACTATCAACGGCAAACTGTCGCCAGTCTGCTCGCCGGCCGCGACCAAACACTGGCCGAGAGGCTGCAGTGGGCCAAGATGCTGATGGACCCGACCGATATTTCCGATGTCACAGGTGCGGTATATACATTCCTGATCAACGGGCATGGACCGGAAGATAACTGGACGGGTCTGTTCAAGCCAGGCGAGCGCATCCGCTTAAGATTCATCAACGCGGGCGCGCAGATGGTGTTCAACGTGCGGATACCCGGTCTGCATATGACTGTCGTTGCCGCGGACGGACAGATGGTGCGGCCGGTCCAGGTGGATGAATTCCAAATCGGCAACGCCGAAACCTATGATGTCATCGTTCAGCCTCGGGAAGATAAAGCCTATACGATCGTGTCCGAAGCCGTCGACCGTTCCGGCATGGGGCGAGCTACGCTCGCTCCACGGATGGGAATGACGGCGCCGGTGCCGCCACTCCGCGAGCGGCCGCTGGCGACGATGAAAGACATGGGCATGGACATGTCCGCCATGAAGATGAGCGACATGAAGCCATCGGCAGCATCCAACAACGGAATGTCGGGTATGTCGAGCATGCCTGGTGGCGCCCAGATTTCCGGTCGAGCTCGAAAAGGGATGCAGCAGTCAGCCGGCATGCAAGGAATGCCCGGGATGTCCGGCAAGCCGGGCATGAGTTCGATGTCATCATCCACGCCGCCCGGAATGGCTCCTCCCAAGCCGCGCGGTTCTGACGTGATGAGCGGACCGGAAATGGACATGCGTGATCCAAAAAATGCTCCGGGCGTAAAGATGGGACCGGGTGTCCAGACGATCGCGCCCATGCCGCAGGATCGAACAGGCGATCCGGGGATGGGGCTTGAAAGCGTAGGGCATCGAGTGCTGACATACAGAGATTTGATCGCCTTGGAGCGCAATCCCGACGCTCGCACCCCCACCCGTGCCCTTGACATTCATCTCACGGGCAACATGGAAAGGTTCATGTGGGGCTTTGATGGAGAGAAATTCAGCGAAACCACAAAGCCCTACACGTTCAGAAAACGCGAGCGTGTGCGTGTGACGCTGATCAACGACTCCATGATGCTCCATCCCATCCACCTGCATGGCCATTTTTTCGAGGTGGTGAATGGAGCTCCCGAAAGCCACAAACCACGTAAGCATACGGTCAACGTCTTGCCCGGTGGAAAGGTGAGCTTCGACATCACTGCCGAACCCGGAGACTGGGCCTTTCATTGTCACATGCTCTACCACATGCACGCCGGCATGTTTCAGGTGTTCAGTGTGCGGCCACTCTCAGGTGACAACGCATGAACAGGTCTGTGCTGATCCTAGCGGCAGCCGGCATCGGGACTTGCAGCGTTCCGGCGGCAGCTCAAATGAGTGGGAATATGCCTGGCATGAACATGCCGGCGAGCCAGCCGAATGCGGCTAAGCCGCAGAAAAAGCCTGGGGATCGAAGGGCACCGGCAGCTGCAAAGAAGTCGCCGGCTTCGCAATCCGCTCAGGATATGTCGATGCCGGGCATGCAAATGCCAGGAATGAAGCCGGCAGGAGGAAAAACCGCTCCCGCCGCGGCCCCCATTCCATACTCACCGCCTCCTCCGCCTCCGGCATATCACGCTGCCGACTATTATTACGATCCAGCGCAGATGGCCGAGGCGCGCCGCGAACTTCGCCAAGAGCAAGGCGGAGGGATCTATTCGAAGGTATTTTTCAATATAGCTGAATTCCAATTGGGCCAGCCGGGCGGCTACCGCTGGGACGGGCAGGCTTGGCTCGGCGGCGACATCAACCGGTTCGTTGTCAAGAGCCAGGGCGATGGGAGCCGTCGCGAGGGTCTCGACAGCGCTGAAGTCCAGTTGCTCTATTCGCGAGCCGTGGCTCCCTATACAGACCTCCAGGCAGGTATTCGCTACGACTTCAAGCCGGATCCGACGCGGGCCTATCTCACGTTCGGCGTGCAGCAACTGTTTCCCTATTGGTTCGAGTTCGACGGAGCTCTCTTTGTTTCGAACAGAGGAGAACTGCTCGGCCGGCTCGAAGGCTCTTACGATCTGCTCTTAACTCAGCAGTTGGTCCTGCAACCCCGCGCCGAACTGAATTTCGCTGCTCAGAATTCGCAGGACATTGGAGTTGGAGCCGGCCTCTCCAACTCCGAGTTGGGACTGCGCCTGCGATATGAATTCCGCCGGGAATTTGCTCCCTATATTGGCATTTCGTACGATCAGAAACTAGGGAATACGGCTGAGTACGCAAAGGCTTCGGGCAAGGACAGCGGCTCAACGAAGTTCGTTGTGGGGCTTCGCTCCTGGTTTTAGTCGCAGCCGAGCGCATCGTCCCCTTTCGGCTTCGAAGCCGTGATGATCTTGGCTGTTTCGCCTCAGAGCGGCTCGCGGACGACAAGATTGGATTGGAGCAGAAAACCACTCAGGATCGCTTGCGCACGTGACCTTGCCCCACGGACTTAATCCAGTTTGAAGTTCGCTCTGGCCCACGACAAGGACCAGAGCATGAAGCGCAGCCGCTTTTCGGAAGAACAGATCATCGGGATTTTGAAGGAGCATGAGGCCGGCGTGTCGGTCGCCGATCTGTGCCGCAAGCATGGCGTTAGCGACGCCAGCATCTACAAATGGAAAGCCAAGTTCGCTGGGATGGAGGTCTCGGAGGCCAAGCGGCTGAAGACGCTGGAGGACGAGAACACGCGGCTGAAACGGCTGCTGGCCGACGCCATGCTGGACAACGCGGCCTTGAAGAACCTCTTGGGAAAGAATGTATGGTCCGCCCCGTCCGTGCAAGGGTTCGCGACATCGCCGACGACGATTCCAGTTGCATAAATGTATCCGGCCTCTCGCGAGTGGACTGCTGTTGCAGCCAGGCCATGATGAGAGTATCCCTCCGGCGGCGGCCGTCTTGTGAAGTTTGGGCGTCTTTCTGAGGATGTGACCTTAAGTCTAGCCTTAAGGTCATGCCGCTATGCAGGTGAAGGTATTGGGCGCCGAGCGCCGGCGCCGATGGCGTTACGACGAGAAGGTCCGACTTGTTGAGGAGACCTTGCAAGCTTGTGAGACGGTCTGCGGGATCGCGCGCCGGCATGGGGTGGCTCCGAGCCTGCTGTTCACCTGGCGTCGGCAGGCGCGACAGGGCCGCCTGGGCGGTGACGCGGTGTCAGTTCTCGTTCCTGTCGAAATCACTCCGGCGCCGGCTCCGATATCGATCAGCGCGCCGCAACCGGCGTCTTCGCCGCCTGCGCAGCGTGCGAGGACTGGAATCATCGAGATCGAACTTGGCGGAGGCTGTCGCGTTCGGGTTGACCGGGACGTCGACGGTGAAGCGCTGCAGCGCGTCCTTGAGCTTCTGAGGCGGCGATGATCCCGATTCCAAGCGGCGTCAGGGTCTGGATTGCCACGGGCCACACGGACATGCGGTGCGGCTTTCCGAGCCTGGCTCTCCGCGTACAGGAAGTGCTCAAGCACAACCCCATGGGCGGTGGTCTTTTCTGCTTCAGGGGAAAACGCGGCGATCTTTTGAAGGTGATTTGGCATGATGGTCAGGGGGCATGCCTGTTTACAAAAAGACTTGAGAGAGGAAGATTCATCTGGCCTTCGGTTGCGGGCGAAGCAGTGACGATCTCTCCGGCGCAGTTGAGTTATCTCTTATCTGGAATCGACTGGCGCAACCCTCAAGAAACACGGCGTCCAACGCGAGTTGGATAGCCTTTTTACGATTGAATCTGCAGCCTGATCTGATTCAATGGCTTCATGACATCGAAGCCGGGCGCTCTTCCTTCGGACCTCGCGAGTGCCTACATGGCGCTGCTGGCCGAGCGTGAGGCGTTGCAGGCTGAACGCGATGTGGCCGTCGCAGATGCCGCCAACGCGCGGGCGGAGCTGTCGGACAACGAGGCGCTGATCGCGCATCTCGAGCTGCGGATCGAGAAGCTCAAACACGAACTGTACGGGCAGCGCTCCGAGCGCACGGTGCGGCTGATCGAGAGTTGGAATTGGAGCTCGAAGAACTCGTCACCACCGCGAGCGAGGATGAGCTTGCCGCGCAGGCCGCGGCGGCGAAGGCCCAGACCGTGCGCGCCTTCACGCGCAAGCGACCGGTGCGTAGGCCGTAACCCTCCGGTGAAGCTTTCAATTACCCACAAATGCTTGATTCTATTGCGATAGCCCCGATCGAAAAATCTTGAATCGGATGAATCGCTTGTGATTCATTGTCGAGCACCTGAATCGCGGCGGCGAGGTGCCTTGATGCGTTCAAGCGGAACGACGTGTCGTTGGTCGGCCAGCCCGGATGATGGTGCTGAAAGCGCCGTCGAACATTGGACGGAGCGGGAGATCGACAAAGCAGCTTTCAAAGATGCCCGTCTGGGTCAGCGATTTGGGGAGCTGTTGAAGCAAATTGGTGACGGCATGGGCGGAAGCATACCGCTCGCATGCCAGGACTGGGCGAGCACGAAGGCGGCCTACCGCTTCTTCGCCAACGAACGCGTGGAGGAAGCTGACATCCTCAGCGGCCACTTCGCCGCCACACGCACGCGCTACGACGATTGTA
The DNA here is from genome assembly GCF_001556045.1 of Bradyrhizobium sp. CCH5-F6. Lineage (GTDB taxonomy): Bacteria > Pseudomonadota > Alphaproteobacteria > Rhizobiales > Xanthobacteraceae > Bradyrhizobium. The sequence continues at coordinate 5,175 of NZ_LSIC01000051.1, read as the reverse complement.
CGGGCCCAATTCTCCTCATTCAGGACACGACGGAATTCTCCTACCAACGTGCGAATACGAGCGCCATCGGCCTGACCAAGAGCGTCAATAGCGGCCGGGACAAGGATGGCCGTTGGCGTCATCACACGGTCTGCGGAATGCTGATGCATTCCAGTCTCGCCGTAACTGTCGAGGGCCTACCGCTGGGATTGGCGGCGGTGAAGTTCTGGACACGGAAAAAGTTCAAAGACACCGCGCAGCTCAAGAAGAAGATCAACCCGACCCGCGTTCCCATCGAGAAGAAGGAAAGCGTTCGCTGGCTCGACAATCTCAGGCAATCGATCGAGCGGCTCGGACAGCCGGCGCGTTGCATTCATATTGGCGACCGCGAAAGCGACATCTACGAATTGTATTGCCTGACGCAAGAGCTTGGCGCTCACTTCCTTGTCCGCGCCTGCGTCGATCGGCTGGCAGGCGACGGCGGTCATACGATTGCAACCGAGATGGAAGAGACCAGCGTCAAAGGCTTGCATTACATAGACGTGCGCAACGACAAGGGTGAGACGACGAAGGCCGCGCTGGAAATCAAGTTCAAGCGGATCGCAGTCTTGCCTCCCATCGGGAAGCAGAAACGTTATCCAGCCCTCGACCTGACGATAATCCATGCCACCGAGCGCGGTACGCCAAAGGGCCGTAAACCAATTGAATGGAAGCTCATCACGGACCTAGCCGTCCGCAGTCGCTCCGAAGCAATCGAGAAGATCAACTGGTACGCCATGCGATGGAAAATCGAGGTGTTCCATAAGATCCTGAAATCGGGTTGCAAGGCGGAAGACTCAAAACTCCGGACGGCGGAGCGACTTGCCAATCTAATGGCGGTCTTCTGCATTCTTAGCTGGCGCGTCCTCTGGCTCACCATGCTCAATCGCATCGCCCCAGACGCGTCACCGAAACTCGCGTTGACGGACACCGAGATCGCGTTGCTCGATCGACTCATCAGCGGCGCCAGCCATCGACGATGTCGCCCTGGAACCCTTGCATTCTACTTGACCAAACTTGCACGATTGGGTGGCTACCTGGCCAGGGCCGCCGATCCGCCACCCGGAAATGTTGTCATCTGGCGCGGACTCTCCAGACTCACTGATATCGAACTCGGCGCCGAAATCGGAGCGGCCGGAAATGTGGGTAATTGAAAGCCGGTGAAGGCCGCGGGTTAGCTGCGTTTGGCGCGCTTGCCTTCGGGTTTGCGTGACCATTTTTTGGCGAGGGCCTCAACTTCCGTGGTGAGCCACTCGGCCTCGTCGATGTCAGGATCGAAGTCGTCGCCGATCCATTCGGTGAGTTCGGCGTGGCGTTCGTGGGTGGGGTCCTTGATGGCTTCGAGGAGTTCGGCATAGCCCCAGGGACCGCCACAATCCTCGGGAGGACAGCGGCCGCTGACTTCGATCAGACGCGGATAGAGCACGCCTGGCTCGGGATCGATGAGGCGCTCGACCTTGATCGAGTGCTCCCAGCCGTCACCGAAGTCATAGAGGTATGTGAGCTTCTTTGTTCCGACATCTTCGAGGATATCGGTAAGCCGAGCCTTGCGGGCATCGAGGAACTCGCCGACGCCCCAATCTGCATCCGGGTAAGGCGTGCTCCACCCGACGTCGCCGGCGCGCAGCTCGTAGAGATGGCTGTTGGTCCAACCCATGGCCGCTCGGATGGTCAGGTGCAGGCGGTCGAGCTTGATGTCGAATGGCACATCGACCCGGCGCAGAACCACCGGCTTGACGTCATCGAGCGTAATCTTGAGGCGAGCGATTCCGACGGTCATACCGCCAGTTTACGGCGCTCTATCTCGGAGGCCCAGCTCCATGGCAGGAGTTCCTCGAACCTGTGGACAGCGTGATCGTTGATGCGGGCCAAGACGTCCGCCAGCCAGGCTTGCGGATCGACGTCGTTGAGCTTTGCCGTCATGATCAGCGTCGCCATGATAGCGGCGCGGTCGGCACCACGTTCCGAGCCGGCGAACAGCCAGGACTTGCGGCCCAAGGCAAAGCCGCGCAGCGCGCGCTCCGCCGCATTGTTTGTCAGGCAGATCCGCCCGTCATCGGTGAAGCGAGCAAACCGTTCCCAGCGGCGCAGCATGTAATCGATTGGCTTGGCGACCGCGGACGAGTTCGACAGCCGGGCACGCTGCTCGCGCAGCCAAGCTTCCAATGCCGTTAAAAGCGGGGCGCTTTGTTCTTTGCGCACCCGCAGCCGCTCTTCGGCGCTTTGGCCGTTGATGCCGCGCTCAATATCGAACAGTGCATCGATGCGCTTGACCGCCTCTAGGGCAATCGGCGAGATCGCCGCGGCGTTCTTGCCGGCCCTCGCATTGGCGGCGATGTCCGCCAGCTCAAAAAACTGCCGGCGGGCGTGGGCCCAACAGAGTGCAGGCGTGATCGGTCCCTGCGCGCGCGAGGCGTCATATAGCTCATTGTAGCCGCTATAGGCATCGGCCTGCAGGATGCCAGAGAAGCTTTGGAGATGCCGTGTGGGATGCTCCTGCCGCCGGTCGCGCGAGGCGTAATAGAGCGCACCCGGCGGCGCCCGTCCGCCGAACGGCCGATCGTCGCGCACATAATGAGATGGACGGTCCCCGCCCTGATAAGCTGCGAAAGGGCACCCAAGAAGGAGGACAAGCTATGGTGACAATCGGGCTTGATATCTCGAAGAGCTGGTTTCAAATCCACTGGATTACGGCGGATGGAGAAATTATCCGCAAGAAGCTCGCCCGCGGGAAGGTTCTCGATTTCTTTTCACGGCTTCCAAGTTGTCTCGTTGGTCTTGAGGCTTTGCGGCAGCGCTCATCATTGGGCTCGTGAACTAATAAAGCTTGGACACAAAGCACGTCTTATGCCGGCCCGCTACGTCCGAGCCTACGTGAAGACAAACAAGCATGATGCTGCTGATGCGGAGGCGTGCTGGGAAGCCGTCCAACGGCCTGGCATGCGCTTTGTCCCTGTAAAAACCGTCGAACAGCAGGGAATTTTAATGCTACATCGCACGCGAGATTTGCTTATTCGACAGCGCACAGGCGCGATAAATGCTCTGCGTGGTCATTTGGGCGAGTTGGGAATCGTGACCGGGAAGGGAAAAGCAAACGCGAGAGAGCTCATGGCACTCGTGGACGTTGACGAGCGCATCCCACAGAGCGCGCGTAGCGCTCTTTCAATCCTTGTCGATCAGATCGAAGACCTTGAGCTACACATTGAAAGCCACGAGAAAATGATCCTTGCAACTGCCAAAGACAATGAAGTCTGTCGGCGTCTCATGAAGGTGGCGGGCATCGGCCCATTTGACGCCACCGCCCTGGCGGCGTCTGTCGATCATCCACAACAGTTCGCTTCGGCAAGGCATTTCGCCGCCTGGCTTGGATTAGTACCGAAGCAGCATTCGACCGGGGGAAGGGAGCGTTTGGGCGGTATCAGCAAGCGCGGCGACGGCTACATTCGTAAGTTGCTAATACATGGCGCCCGAGCGGCCGTTCATCGCGTCCGTATCCATCAGGTCACCAATACCTGGATAACAGAGCTGCTCGGCAGGCGTCCCTTCAATGTCGTGACGGTGGCGCTCGCTCACAAAACTGCACGGATCGCTTGGGCGATCATGGCCAATGGTGAAGAATACCGCGCAAGTATAAATCGAGCGTGGCTCCGTTTGCGAGGGCAAAGCAGAGTGATGGCAACCAGTCGGACCGGGGTCGGCTAAGCCCGTTGGACCTATCGAGCTTCAGAGCTCGCCAACGTAATTGGGCGCCGATCCGCGGATCTCATCAAGGCTCGTGGCATGCCATAAAGCCGGATAGATAGCTGCAAACGATCGTTAGCCAAAACAAAGCAAATGGCCTTGCAAAGCGGGGACCGTCCATAGATAGGTCCAGATCCGCCCGGTCGTGCACTTGCTCTTGGCCAGGATGCGGATGGTGGTGTCGTCGCCATGCAGACGCTCGGCAGCGAGCACATGACGCTCGATCAGGTGGAAGAGCGGCATGACGGCGAAGGTCCCGTGGCCGACCTGATCCGCCAGCGTCGATCCTCTCGGCCTTAAAGCGCGCACTCTGGCGATTGAGCGGGATGTGCATACCGAACTTGTCGAACAGGATCGTCGCCAGCAATTGCGGGCCGATGAAGCCGCGCGGCGTGGCATGGAACGGCGCCGGCGGCTGGCTGATCTTCTCGCAATCGCGGCAGGTGAACTTCTCGCGCACTGTCTCGATGACCTTGAAGCGACGCGGGATCTCCTCCAGCGTCTCGGTCACATCCTCGCCGATCTTCGCCAGTCGCGATCCGCCGCAGCAGGCGCAGCTCGTCGGAGCGTCAATGACGACGCGCTCGTGTTCGATATCGTCCGGCCAGGGCTTGCGCACTGGTCGCTTGCGCGTGAAGGGGCGGACGTTCTGCGTCTTCGCCGCCGCGGCCTGCGCGGCAAGCTCATCCTCGCTCGCCGTGGTGGCAAGTTCTTCGAGCTCCAATTCCAACTGCTCGATTAGACGCGCCGTGCGCTCGGAGCGCTGCCCGTACAGTTCGCGTTTGAGCTTCTCGATCCGCAGCTCGAGATGCGCGATCAGCGCCGCGTTGTCCGACAGCTCCGCCCGCGCACTGGCAGCCACCGCCTCGGCTCGCAGCCGCGCCTCACGCTCGGCCTGCAGCGCCGCCAGGGCACTCGCAAGGTCCGATGGAAGATCGTCCGGCTTCGCTATCATGAAGCCATTGAATCAGATCAAGCGCCAGATTCAAACGCAAAACGCTATCCGACCCGCGTCGGACGTTGGGTTTCTTGAGGGTTGCGCCAATCGATTCCGGACAACAGGTAGCTCATCTGCGCCGGTGAGATCGTTACGGCTTCGCCCGCAACCGATGGCCAGATGAACTTTCCTCTCTCGAGTCTTTTGGTGAACAGGCATGCTCCTTGGCCATCGTGCCAGATCACCTTCACAAGATCGCTTCGGCGACCGCGGAAGACGAACAGATGACCGCTGAGCGGGTCCTTGCGCAGCACCTCCTGCACTTGGAGTGCTAACGACGGAAAGCCTCGCCGCATGTCCGTGTAGCCCGTCGCGAGCCATACTCGCGCGCCCGTCGGAACCGGGATCATCGGCGTACCAAAGCATTGATCTTCCCCCGATAAAGTGGACGGGTTAAGCGGCTTTTAGCTCCATCTCGA
>NZ_LSIC01000050.1 GCF_001556045.1 Bradyrhizobium sp. CCH5-F6 | reverse complement strand
TCCCTTGTCCCTTAACTCACCGCTTAGTCGCTTCGCGCCTTCGGACACACCCGCATGAACGCGAGGGACTTAAGCGAACCACCTAAAACGGGACGACCTTGGGATGCCCCCCTCCGTCGCAAATTGATAAGAGACGAAGGTTGATGATCGCGCAACAGTAGACAGCGTGTCACTGGACGTCGGCTAGCATTTTGCGGGCAAATGTTGCGTAAATATCACGGAACGCTGAGTTATTCCGACCCGTCCTCCCCAATTGGGGCAAAAGTCGTCGATCCGAATTTTTGGGAGTGAAAGGGTCCGCGGGATAGAGGCATGAGCTTGAACTCGAAAAGGAATTAAGCGCAGCGAAACGGTTGACCAAGCGAGGGAAAATGTGTGGCAATATTGTCCGTCCGTATATCGAAGCGAGCGCAAAGTTCCAACAACCTCGGCATTGCTCGCAGAAAGCTCACCCTTCCATTTTTTGCAAGCGCACTATCGATCTTAAGGGTGTCAGGATAGCCGAGGGACCTTTGCAGGAAGCGTTGTCGTTCTAGAGCCTGCAGTAAATTACGGAATACGCCGGATCCGACGCCGACCGTCTCGGCGCGCACACGCGAGATAGCGACTCTGGCCAATCCATTCTTAGCATCTGTGCTGATGATCGCCTCCCGCACTATTGCACCGATGACGGACTGAACCTCGCTACTCAGTCGCGAAGGCTCGCGCCGGTTGACAATGGCGCTATCATCCCGAATTGCCCCCCAAATCGATTCGACTACTGCGCGCCCCCCGTTAGAGACCGCGCCGCAGCTGAGGTCCATTGGCCGTTGATCTCGTTTTGGCTCCTTTGGATCATCAGGTTCAGCGGTTGAGCGCCCGAGTTGTCTGAGCCGATTTTGCACGCTGGAAAAAGTTCTCGTTAAGATCGCAGCGATAGCTGCCGAGTTATAGCCCTTCTCGGCCAAAGCAACGAGACGCGCCTCCTCGTCAGGCGACCATCGTCGGCCAGCACGTGCCCTATTGGGCTTGTTATCGCGTTGAACCTTAGCCGGCATATCTCCTCGCAGGAACATCGGGATGCGAATCAGCGAAAGCTGTTTTACGATAACGACATTCCCAAAAATTCAGCGCGTGATACAATGGATTGAGGCATGCAGGAGCTATAATTCTGCACAGGGGCGATAAGTGGAGTTTCTGCCTGACAGCGGGCACGCTATGCCTGCGAATCGGGAGCGGCAATGGGCAGAAGAACGCGCCGGAACCACGCACCGGCCTTCAAGGCGAAGGTGGCGCTGGCCGCCGTGAAGGGCGATCGAACGCTGGCTCAGCCTGCCGAGCAGTTCGACGTCCACCCCAATTAGATCGCGGCGTGGAAGGCTCAGCTTGAAAGCAAGGCTGCCGATGTGTTCGGTTCTGGCGGAGGCAACAGAATGAGCGAGCCTGCCGTGGACGTGAAAGCGCTGCACGCCAAGATCGGGGAGCTGACGATGCCCTCGAGTCATGTGAGCTATCTACGCCAGTGAGATCGATACCACACTGTCCGACGTCGAAGGCCTTACGAGCTTGTCACGATTCAGGCCCGCAAGCCGTCATGCCGAAGGATCTTGACCGGATCGCCGCGGCGACCGCGGAAGATGTTGAGATTTAGCATGAGGATCGCGCTTGAGGTTCTCCTGAACTGCCAGCACCAGGCTTTGCATGCCGCGGCGCATGTCCCTGTGGCCGATTGCGATCCAGACCCTGCGCCGCTGGGAAGCGGGATCATCGCGTTCGTCCGTCCGCCAAGGCCGCGATAGCCGCCTTCACTGTTCACGCATTGACTGCGCCGTGATCCGCATACGAGCTCCAAGAGCAAAACTCGATCTCAATTGCGCCGCTACTCGCTGGCCTGATCGGATCAGGCGTCACCTCTGGATCTGGGACCAACTTTGCTGAGACGAAGCCAATTGTGTGCCGGAGGCATCCTTGGGACACGAGCGCTACCACTGTGCCATGGGCAAGTTCAGAAATGTAAAGCTTGACAATAAGCCGCAATTTAAAGGTAAGCGTCGTTCCGCTCCCACCTTCTCGCGGCACATGGGATAGGCGAGTTTCACGATCTCTTTGAAGGGATCGGCTTGTGTCTATGCTTGACCATACGCTTAAGTCGGACGTGACGGCGCGCCGGCTGGAAGTGATCACGGATGTGCGCCCGTTTAGTGGGGATCGTCAGAACCTGTTGGGCGACGCCGAAGGAGGCGGGATCGGCGGCGGCGACGTGATGGAAGAAGGATCGGATCGCGGCAAGCCGGGCCTTGCGCGTTGCGACGGAGTTGTTCCGCTTCTCATCGAGAAAGGCGAGAACAAGGTCCCGATCGAGATCCTCAAGGGCGAGCGCCGCCGGCTTCTTCCCCCTACGGGCGGCGGCAAAGAGGATCAGCATGCGCAAGCCGTCGCGATAGCTGGCCAAGGTCGCGGAGGTGGCGTTGCGCTGCTTGGTCAACCGGCGACGAAAGTACGACTCCAGGAGTGGCGCCAGCAGGAGGTGTTCACTCATGCCACGCCTCCGTCGAGGAAGGCGCGCTCAGCCGCGATGGCGAGGAGAGCCAGATCCTGCTCGTGGTGGCCACCCCAATGCAGAAAGCGGAGAAACGTTCGGATTTGAGAAGTCGCCGCCGTGCGAGTGCCGGAGCTCGCCGAGAGCGACAGCCGATACTCGACGGCGGCAAGGACATGCTCCGCCGTCAACGTCTCGAGGTCTTGGCCAGGATGGCGATGGCGGAGCCAATCCAGAAAGCGCCGTGCGCCCAAGAGAACGCCATCGCGGGACCTTGGCTCAAGGCCTCGTACCCTGCTCAGATAGTCAGAAAAGGAGCTCAAAAGCGGAGCGTCCGGATCATCGACTACAATGGGCGTCGAAGCAATGAATCGTTCGGGCGCCACCCGTCGCTCGTGTTGGAGCGCAGACACTGCCGCAATCCGCGGTGAGTCAGTGGTGAATGTGCATAGACAGCTATCGACGATAGCTTCGCCGATCGGTCCTGAACCGCAATGTGCGTGCCCCGCGATGCGATCCATCTCGGCGCCAAGCACCCCGCTACGAAGGCGCCTAAGCACCCCGCGGTACGAAAAATAGAACTCGAGCATTGTGCCCCTCCGGCGTTACGGCGCAGGGGGATCCCGCATCCGCACGAGAGGCACGAAATATTATGTGGCGGAGGAATCTAGCCGTGGCCGGCCCTGGCTGGCGTTACGGCGCCTCCGCCACATAATCTCGTCCGACACATAAGAACGGATCGAGGCCAAGCATCTCCTGGACCTTCGCAGCAAGCCCATTATGCCCACAGCGGAAGTCGACGGGCCGCGTCGCGATGTAGATCTTCAGATCAGCACCGGCCGTGATCATCGTGACGCTCGCACCGCGCGGATCAACCGAGACAGTTGCTCACCGTCAATGGCCGCTTCCGTCCGCACAACGACGTCGCCAATCGTAATCTCAAGCTCGCCCGCCGAAACGCGACGCTCCTCTATTGGCGCTTCCACAACCAGCGGCGCGAACTGCGGCCGCGAAGCCTCGCACGACGGCAATTCGCCTCGCTGCCGAAAGCGTCGCCGCCAATCGTAAATCTGCCAACGAGTCGCGCCGTGCCTGCGAGCCACCTCCGCCACCTGAGCACCGGGCAGCAGGCTTTCCGCAATGATCCGAGCCCGCTCGGCCTCCGAACGCACACGACGTCCGGACGGGCCCTCAAGCACCTCAAGCCGGCTGACCGCTCCAATTGACGAGCTGTCTAAATGGACGTCCTTTTTGCCGTCCAATCCCATCCTAGGCCTCCGTTTCAATCCGGAGGCTTCTTCGCACGTCTAATCTAACGTCGAACCGAGGGTACCGGCTTAGCGCTTACCAACGTGCTTGATCGTCGTGCGATTGTAGCGAGCTTGAAGGACCGCACGCAGAAGCGACAATTACTTGTGCGGCGCCTTCAACCTCGGAAGCCCTTGTTGGCCGCCACCCATCGCAAGGCCATACCTGCATCCCGCCAGCGTTTGACGGTGCGCGTGACGGGGCGATGGGGCCCATCATGTTCTGGTCGATGTTGGTACAGGCGAGCGATCGACGAAGCTCCTTCGCAGCTTCAACCGGACGACAGCCAGGATTTCGTCGAGGCCTTCGAGCATGCTGGCCGCTACGCCGGGCCAGTGCTGGTCGAAGCGGATGCCGACCGGATGCTCGCACGGGCCGATGTGAGCGGCAACCTCCAGCAAAAAACGCGTAAGCGGAGCTGCGGCATGGTCCGAGCCAAGCAAAGCACCTGAAACGGATTGACATCTTCTTGCCTCCGACCCGAAAGACCCGGACACCTTGGAAGCTGGCGAGAGGCCCTATTAGAATTGTAGGTTGCGAAAGAATCGTGGCGCTTCTTCTGGGCGCGTCCTCACGCGGGGTCAGTTCATCTTTCTGCGAAGCTTCTTGATGATCTCCCGCAGATCGTCGGCATACTCCTCGATCGTCCGCCGTGCCTCCTCGCAACGGGGCGGCTTAGCGGTGGAGGTGTTTTCACCCGAACGCTCTTCGGTCAACAGCTTCATTCTGACATTGTCGACGCGAATCCGACGCGACCTTTGATCTAGTCGCTCGCTTCAATCAATTTGCAAGGACGAGGGTTTTATGATTCGATTCGGTCGCGAGGCAAGCGACGGAGCGGATCATGGCTGCCAAGGAGATTTCGGTAAAGAAGTATGTTGTGCGGCTGAGCGGTGAGGAACGCGAGCAACTCGAGACGCTGATTAGCAAAGGCAAGAGCGCGGCGCAGCGCTTGCTGAAGGCGCGGATATTGTTGAAGGCTGACATTTCCGAAGCCGGCGAAGGCTGGAGCGACAACCGGATCATCAAGGCGCTGGAGACCAGCGCATCGATGGTTTACCGGGTCCGGAAGCAACTGGTGGAAGAAGGCTTCGAGGCTGTGTTGAGCCGCAAGCAACGGGCGACACCGGCGGTTGCACGGATTTTTGACGGCGAGAAAGAAGCCAAACTGATTGCGCTGGCTTGTTCCAAACCTCCCAAGGGACGCGCGCGCTGGACCTTGCGGCTGTTGGAGAAAAAGGTCGTGGAACTGCAAATTGTCGATCGCGCCAGCGACTCGACGATTGGGCGGGCACTAAAAAAAACATTCTCCAGCCCCATCGCCAGCAGTGCTGGGTCATCCCGCCGAAGGCCAACGGCGCGTTCGTAGCCGCCATGGAAGATGTGCTGGCGGTCTACACGCGGCCACGCGATCCCGATTACCCTCTGGTGTGCCTGGACGAGACCTCCAAGCAGTTCCTTGCCGAGACGCGCCTGCCGATCCCGATGAAGCGGGGACGCCCGGCCCGCTGCGATTACGAGTACGAGCGCAACGGCACCGCCAACATCTTCATGATGTTTGCGCCGCTCGAAGGCTGGCGCCACGTCAAGGTCACCGATCGCCATACCGCCGTGGACTACGCTCACGTCTTGAAAGAATTGGCCGATCGCTACTTCGCCAACGCCAAGACCGTCGTACTGGTCCAGGATAATCTCAACATCCACGGCAAGGGGTCACTCTACGAAGCGTTTCCAGCCGCCGAGGCCAGGCGACTGGTCGAGCGCTTCGAATGGCACTACACTCCAAAGCACGGTAGTTGGCTTGATCTGGCAGAGTCCGAACTCGGCGTCCTCACATCCCAGTGCCTCGACCGTCGGATTGTCGATAAACAGACCCTCGTCGAGGAAATCTCCGCATGGGAGCACGACCGCAATGCCAACCACACCAAGGCCAATTGGCAATTCTCAACCCCAAATGCCCGTATCAAACTCAAGCATCTCTACCCATCACTCTGAATGAATCGGGCGACTAGATCAAAGTGTTGCGCACCGAAGATGGCGATCAGGGCTCGGCGGAACGCGTCGGCGAACTTCAACCATCCAGGGCCGATCTAGGCTATACTTGGTTTAATCGTCCGCCAGGCGGCATACATCGGGTGCCTTGGGGAGCCATCTTGCCTCGACCGACCCGGCGGGCGAAAGGACCACGACGCGCGGCAGTTTGAGCTGATATTCGGCGGTCAAACGGAGCACTCGTCTAGTTCCGCTTACGTTTGAGCTTTGATCAAGGTATCCATCATGCTTTGCACCGCAGACATGATGCGCGCGTTGGCGGCGTATGCATTCTGGAGTTGGATCAAATTCGACATTTCAGCGTCGAGGTTGACGCTGGAGGTCGAATTGAATTTCGCCTGCAGCGTCGAGACGACGACGCTCTGGCCCTGCTGTAATTGCGTGGCCTGGGTCGACGCGTTACTCTGGATGCTCAGGAACTGCTGTAGATAGTTTGACACCGTTCCGGTGAACGGCTGGCTCGCCGAGCCCAGTCCCGTCGTCGGGGAATAAGAAAACACCGACGTAGTGAGTTGCGAATACAGGAAATCCGAGCGCGTGGTGTCGCCTGCCGGCGTCGCCGGCGAGGTGTTGTAGACCGAGATCTTGCTCGGGTTCGTGACCACAGCCCCGTTCACCCCGATACGGCCGGCAAGGCCGGTCATCTGCAATCCCGACGATGTGATAGCGCCGGTATAGAGCGCGCTGCCGTCGGTGAACAATGCCATCTGCGGGTTGCCCGACTGCAGCGATGAGATCGTCTTGGTCACCGAGGCAGCATTGACTTTGCTCGCGCCAATGCCGTTGTCGGTGACCCGCAGCGTCGAGCCGCTGCCGGAGAAGGTGAGGCTGGCGCTGCTGCCGAGGGCGGTGTTGAGGGTCGATAGGATCGAAGCCATCGGCGCGGAGAAGTCCACGCCGACCTTGAACGGATTTGCATTGGTGGTGTTCTGCAGCGGCAGCGCTGCCGGATCGGTCACGTTGACGATGGTGATCTCGCGCTGGGCATTGGTCGCGGTGTCGGTGTAGGTCAGGTTGACCGAATTGCCGGGCTGCGCGCCCGATATATCGACCGCGAAGCCGGACGGCGGACCCGCGATCGCGGTGCCCGCGGTGGTCTTGTCGGACAATGCGCTCGCCATCGACGCGGCGAGCTGGTCGACCTGGGTTTGCGCCTGCACCAGGGTCTGGTCGCGCAGCTTGAGGTCGGCCGCGATCTGGCCGGAAGAGACCGCGTTGTTAGCGACGACGTCGATCGAGGAGCCGTTCGGCATGTTGATGTTGAAGGCGCCGACGCCTGACTTGGCCGGATTGGAATCATAAAGCGACTGCGCCGTCAGCGCGCCGGCCGATGCGTAGGAGAACTTCGAGGCGAGCCCCGCGCCGACGAGCTGGATGCCGGTATTGGTGTAGACGTTCGCCTGGTTCGATCCGTCGGTGGTGACGCGGACGTCGACATATTTGGACAGCGTGTTGATGGCCTGGTCGCGCTGGTCCATCAGCGTTGCCGCCGACGGGTCGCTTGCGGCCAGCCCCTGCAGCTTGGTGTTGATGTCCGCGATCTGCTGCATCGCCGCGTTCGCCTGCTGCGCCGAGGTGCCGAGATCCTGCTCGGCGTTGCTGCGCAGCGACTGGATGCCCTTGGTGGTGACGTTGAGTTGCTGCGCCAGCGCCCGCGCCGCCGCGACGGCGACGGTCTGCGCCGAGGACGCACCCGCGCTCGTCGACAGCGCCTGCAACGAGCTCGTGAAATTGTTCAGCGCGGTTTCGAGCGTGCCGCTGCCGCCCGGATTGCCGTAGACGTTCTGGAGCTGCTTCAGAATGTTGGCCATCTGGTCGGCATAGCCGGCACCGCCCGTCTCGGTGCGCAGCTGGCCCAGAACGTAAGTGTCGAGGTCGCGGCTGACGCCGGTCGTCATGACCGTCGAGCCGAAGGTGCCGGTGGTGACCTCGATCTGGTTGGGCGACTGGGCGACGTAGCCCGGCGTCTGCGAATTGGCGACGTTAGACGAGACGATCGACAGCGCGGCCTGGTTGGCACGCAGGCCGCTCATCGCACTGGCGAGGGACGAACTCAAACCCATATCAGTTCCCGCCTTCGGTTACGTTGCGCGCGAAAGATCGGCGCAGGGTGGTCAGGAGATACATCGCCATCAAATTCGTCGTAGTGATCACTTTGGTGTTGCCGGAATAGGCGTGCTGGATCACGATCAACGCGCACCTGAGGAGATGCTCGCAGTCGGTCAGCTCCCGATCGACTTCCTTTGCAGCTTCGAGATGTCGCTCCGATCGCCCTGTCGGTCCCGTTGGTACTGCCTCTTTCGCGCGCTGCGATCAACGTCGTCTCCACATTCGGGCTCGGCGGCATCCGATATATGTTCGCCGCCTATCAAATGGAGCTTCGCAAACATCGTGCCAATGCAGATAGCGTAGACAAATCATTGGCCTACATGAACAAGGACGATCGGTGATCCCGGACATAATTGCCGGGGTGCGCTATAATTGCCGAGCAGAGCCTTCGGTGATTAATGGGGATTGGTAGCGAGTTGCCACAGCGGCAGGCTGCCGAGCTGGATCGGATTTGCCCGCATCAGTAGCCGCTCCATGATCGCGTGTCTTCGCCCGAGTCACCTTGGCCCCTTGGCCGTCCCGGTGCCGCTCTGGATTGTTGTTCGCGCCGGCGCGGTACGCATGCCGCGCCACGTGGCCCGCTCGTCGGCAAGTTTCCCATCCCTCACTGCATCAAAACGAGAGATGAACTCGACGGCGTTGCGAGAAGCCGCCATGCACCAGCGCGCAGGAAATCGATCAGCGGAGCGGCAAAGCTCCTGGCTGGGAGAGTTAGAAAACACTAGTGTTCGGGGTACCACTCCTGCGGTGGAGAAATGGAGTCGAACCAGCACCCACGATAGCCGCCTGACCCCTGATGCCGTCACCAACTTTTTTAGCCCGTCCTCACGCCCTCCTGAGGAACGGCGTCCTTCAATGATCGGCGACCTCGAGCGTAATTCGTAACTCTGACCGCGAGCCGGGCTGACCAGACTGCGCTCCGCCGCCCAGATGCGGACGAGCTACAGAGCGCAGCGGACGGTGCTTGCCGAAGAAAGCCTGTTCGCGCTCATCCGGCATGGGTTGCGCGGTCCGTGCTTTCAGCGCTATCGTCAGTTCTTCGCTCAGCCAATTCAGAGATCATTGCTCGCCCACCCACATATGTGAGCGCTTCTTCGACGCCGACAAAGCCTGCATATTCGTACAGGTGCCGTGCCGGATTTTGCGGGTGAACAACCAACTCAATGTGCGCGACATTTTGACGTTTGGCGTAAGCTGCCAGATGACAGAGCAGCTGAAGTGCGATGCCCCTTCTCCGAAACGCCGATTCAACAAACAGGTCTTGCACGTACACCGCAGGCTCTGGCCAGCCGGTGTAGTATTTCAAACTAAAGAGGAGGGTGCCGACCATGCGAGAGTTGTGCTCCGCGACCAGCGCTTCAAATTGCCGATCAGGTCCGAACAAGCGCTCGATCCATAGTTCAGCATTCGGCGCAATAGTATGCCTGTTGCCCTCTTCAACCTGCAATGCATACTTGAGCGCCGCTATCGCGCTTCCATCGCGCGGCTCAGCCAACCTTACGCTGAAAATCTGATTTCGATTTGATATTGCTTCCTCCATTCGGCGCTTCTTGCATCCCGTGGCGATGACGCGCCGGGACCTTCATCCAGTTCTCTCGGACTAAATTAGCTTTTATCGACACAGACCTAAAGGAAGCAGACCTTCTGCCGAGCAATACTCGATCCTCGCCGGGATCCGTCCAAGCCACGGCGCAAAACTTGAAAGGGATAAGCAGTAGGCGAAAAGCTCGATCCCCCTTAGCGTTTCCCTATCGCAGTCTTAAGGAGATTCAAGTTTTTGGTATACAATGAGGTTGCCGCCGCGTAGTCCATCTGATTTTGGGAAGATTTCATCATTTCTTCCTCAAGGCTGACCGCGTTCCCGGCTGGACGAGTTTGATATCCCGCTCTGGCACTGGGGCTTGACGACGACGTGGAGCTCGATGCCAGATGGCCCGGGCTGGTTTGTACCATCAGGAGAGAGGCCCCGGAAACGCCAGAAGGACGGCCAGCACCGTCGAATTTTGGCTCAACGAGATCCAGAGGCTTGAACCGCGGCGTATCCGAATTTGCGACGTTCTGGGCCAACACGCGTTGGCGTTCTTGATGCCATTGCATTTTCGTGCGGAGCACGGAGAGCGTCGAGATGTCACTGATTGCCATCGGCAATTCTCCAAGGGTAGGCAGAATTTGCCGACTGCATGGTTAATTTTCGGTAAATGCACCTCCCCGCGGCATATTGCCCCAACGATCAAATTAGTATCGCGCGGAGACGACCAGGTAGGCGGCACGCCCAGGTGCTTCCAGGACAAAAGGCGCCGCGCTCTGGTACAGAGCGTCATAGTAGCGCTTGTCGAAGATATTGTTCACGAATAGCTTCACCGTCCAATTCTTGTTCACCTTCGCCTCGGCAAAGGCATCGAACCGCCAATAGCTCGGCAGCGAGGCACCCTGGTTCGCGGCAAGGAACGTGCCGCCGTAGATCTTCGAGCGGTACACTGCCTGTCCGCCGAGCTCCCAGATATCCGTGAGCTGATATTTGGTCAGCAGACTGAAGGATTGGTGCGCGACGTTGGCAAGCGGCAAACCGACATTGCTTGCGTAGAGTGTCGTGTTTGCCGGCGGGATCAATGACTTCGTCACCTCCGACTGCATCAGCACGAGACCGCCGAACACGCTCCATTTGTCCGTGATTTTACCGCCGGCTTCCAGATCGACGCCGCGGATCCGATAAGCCGCCCCGGCGCTGATGCAGGACACCGTGCCGGTCGAACCGGTCGGATAAGGACAGCTTGCGGTCGCGGTCGCAGGCGTGATGTTACGCGACTCGCGCGCGTTTTCCTTCTCGGTCTGGAATACTGCCGCGGTCAGAAGCAGATGCCGGTCAAACAACTCCCATTTGGTACCAATTTCGATCGCCTTGTTCTTCTCCGGTCCGAAGATCTGGTTGGCATTGCCGTTCAGCGTCGGCGCCAGGCCGCCATATTGGGCGCTCGTCCCGTCGAATTCGGCACCGACCGGATTTGATGAAGTCGCGTAGGCCGCATATACGCTGGCGACCGGCATCGGCTTGAGCACCATGCCAAGATTGAAGTTCGGCAGTCCATAGTGCTGTTCCTGCTGCCCAAAGACGTTTGAAACGCCGTTGACGGTCCCGTAGCCGTTCACCTTGATTTTGTAGTCATCGTAGCGAATGCCGCCGTTAAGAATGACAAGATCGTTGAAGTTCGCCGTGTCGAGCAGGTACGCGCTCGTCGTGTCGATGCCGAGCTTGGTTGGGAAACCGGCCAATGACGGAGTACCGAATGGCAGAAACGTGTATTGAGGATTGAAGACGCTCACACCCGGGACCGAACCGCTCGCTGGCGCACCGCCCAGCGCTTCAGAGCTCAATCCCGTATATTTGTCGATCTTGGCGGTTTCCTGCGAAACCTCGACGCCCGCAAGCGCCGTGTGGTGCCAGCCTTCGGTCGCAAACTTGTAGGTAGCCTCGGTCTGATTGGCCAACACATTGGTGACCTGATACCGGCTTTGCGGATTGGCCGTCAGCGTCGAGGCCGACAGCGGATTGGCGATCAGCGGCGCCTCCGGCAGGGTGCCGATGTAGTTCAGCAGCGACTGCGACTCCCTCGTCTTGTTGCTGACCTGCAGATCGGGCGTAACCTGCACCTCCGTGTTGATGGTTGCGATGTCCTGCTTGACCTGGAAGAAGTCGCGATTGACGAAACCGTACCAGTTGTTGCGGTTGACCCCGAAGTCTGGGAAGGGCCCGCCTGCGGTGCTGGCCGTGCTCGGCCGATAATAGGGCACGCCGAAGTCGGGCAATCCGTGCAGGTCGGTGTGGATGTAGCCCGCCGTGACTTTCACGGCATCGGTTGGCGTCCATTTGCCAGTCACGAAGCCACCGCCCCTGTCATCGCTGACGAAATCTCGGCCGGCGACGCCGGCATCCTGGAACAGGCCGCCGGCTCGCACGGCGAGGGTCGGGCTGATCACCTGGTTGACGTCGAGCACCACCCGCTTGGTCTTGTCGGTGCCAAACGTGGTTTCCATGTTGTAGAAGCTATTCTCCGTCGTCGCCTGCTTGGTGACGATGTTGATCGCGCCGCCCGTCGTACCGCGGCCGGCAAAGGACGAGCCGGGTCCGCGCAGAATCTCGACCTGCTCGGTGAAGAAGTTTTCGCGCACGCTGACGCCAGGGTCACGCACACCGTCGATGAAGATGTCGTTGCGCGCATCGAAGCCGCGGATGAAGAAACGATCCCCGAAGGCGTTGCCGCCCTCGCCCGTGCCGAGCGTCACGCCAGCCGTGCTCAGGATCGCTTGCTTCAGCGTGGTGGCGTTCTTGTCCTCCAGCACTTCCTTGCTCAGCACCGTCACCGTCTTTGGCGTGTTGAGGATGGGTTCTGGAAATTTGCCGGACGCCTGGACTCGGTCGATCTTGTAGGGGGCGATTGGATCGGCATAGGGATTGCGGTCCGCGGCAAGGCCGCCGGCATTGGGAAACGGTACCGGTGCTTGCACTGTCTGCTGGCGCTGAGCGGCATGCCGGAGCGCATTACGCGCGCGAACCTGTTCCGGCGAAGGTTTGCTTGCCGTGGGTCGCGGCCGTTCGACGGGGGCGTCCACGGTGACGGGCGGTAAGCTGGTTTGTTGCGCGTGTGCTCCGCTTGAGAGCGAGGCCATCGCAATTAGGCCGGCGACGGCCGAGACTGGCTTGCCGGATTCGACCTCGAAAGCTGCGCCAACATTGCTACCCGCCGCAGTCAAACGCAATGACCGCGGAGCCTTCGCTGTTCCCATCTTACGCCCCGCATATTCCCTTTGATCGTCCGCATGGGAGCAACCCTACGCTCCTCGTATCGAGCGGGACGAAATCGGTCAATGCGATCACGCTTCTTGTCAGATTTGAATCGATCAAATCAGGGACTTAGAATCTCTCCAGATTAGATCTCTTTGCAGGCAGCCAAATCCGTCGCTGGTGCTAGTTTGATGAACGCCCGATAACTGGCAACGAGCTTGTCGTAACTGGTCGCGGCACGTCGAATTCCTAATTTTGTCCGATCAAGTTGCGAGCGCAATGGAAGCGGGCTGAAGCGGGTCGGGTTTTTGCGATTCCGTCGACGCGGAGTATTGCACCACGTGCCTTGTCCGCAAGCGAACTCCCTGATCGAATCGCGCCATATCCGTGATCTGCGAGTAACATCGTTTGGGGAAGCAAAGTGTTGTGAAGAACCGGGAAACGATTGTCGCGCCTCTTTTGGGGGCGAGAGTGCGCGATACACCGGCAGGCCATTGCTGTTCGCCACCGCATGAATTCTTGCTTGTCAGAAGACCTCGTGAGCGACCGACATTTCGCTGATTGTACTGGGCGATGCAGGCTCCACGAGGACGATCGAGGTATCGATCGTTGCACTGTTGCGTCACGACTGCCGGCCAGTGCATCCCTGATCCGGCTTCAGTCGCCGGCCTACCGAGGCGCACTTTTTTCCAAAAGCCTATGACCATGTTCGAGTAGCTTGGCCATTCGGCTTTACCCTACAGCGCCGGGTGGGCGGCTTTCCCGCACCCGGCTCTTCCCGAGGGTGTTCCAAGCTCCGAAACGGGAGCCTTGTATTGTGCGCTCCGTACAGCAATTACGATTAGACCGCCATTAAATCGATGCTGCCGAAAAGCTGCGCGGCGTCCGGCGTGGCATTGACCGTCGTGTGCTCAATGGCATCTTTTGGGTACGCCATGGCGACCAGCCGAAGGACTGCGGCCCCCAGCATTTGTACAATCGCAATCGGACGGCTGCCCTCGCCTTTTCCCGCGCGTCCATGTCTCGCATGGGCCAGGAGGTGGGGGGTGTCGGTTTGGCCGATCAACAGGAGTATCGGCTCGCTGGGCGGCCGCTGAAAATCTTATCCGCGACGTGAGGACAGAGGGCGATCGCAGCCCGGGAAATCCGATGGCTCACCGTTCGGACACGTGCCATTGGCGATCATCATGTGGACGTTTCGACGGACGACTGATCGAAGAATGGTGAGGCGTCCGTGCGCAATCTCAAAGCGCGCACGGCATCCCACGGCATCTCTCGATTTGGCAGTCACGCGGCTACTTTAACCAGCCGTCGCCATCCCGGATTGGATAGCGACCGTTCTTTTGCAAAAAAGACCATGTGTGATGCTCATCACAGCGGCGAACGATGAGCTGCACTAGGTTGAAATCGACATCGGCCAAGCTGGAAGAACGGTGGTGAAGACGCCTTCTCCCTTACGATGTCGGTCATCAAATCGAAACTCTGGAGATGTCTCATGTCACGCAAGACTATCATCGCTTTTCTAGCTTTAAGCTTGATTGGGGGCGCCGCGCTTGCTCCGACTACCGCCTCCGCAGACGACGTGCACGACCAGTTCTTCAGCCTTTTGCATGGCCATGGACACGGGCATGATGGCGGCCATGGGCATGACGGCGGCCATGGACATGATGGTGGTCATGGACATGATGGTGGTCACGGGCATGGCGGTGGGCATGGGCATTGATGCCTAAGTCGCGACCTCGTCAATGAGGTCTGACCTAAGTAGTGCTTAGAAGTCACGGCGAGGTGCGCTCGGTGTTGGGGCGCGCCTCGGCTTGGTTCTGTCCAACGTCAAGAAATGTTGGTTACAGGACCATTGGGAGGCACAGCCATCAGTACGAGGCTGTGAGCAAAGGCGGACAGGTGGCCGCAACGACCGAATGCCGCAACGTCAGAAAAGGTCCGCCATGCGGACCCATCCACAGTGATGGGTGTGGTGGCGGCGGTCACCGGCATCGAATGTGCCGAAAGCCTCGTCACATTCGCTTGAACGAAGCCATCCGCGGCACCGGCTGTGACCATTGGACTGATCGACTGATCTCGCCTGGTATGTTTTTCAGGTTCACGAGTTTTGACGCGACAAGGTTACCGTCGGATTGGTTGGTGAAGACCCGCGGCACCGCTCATCATTGGGCCGCGAACTGATGCGCTCGGACACGAGGTGCGGTTGATGCTGGCGGATAGTTCAAGACGTACGTCAAGCGCGGCAAGCATGATGCGGTCGACGCGGAGGCCATCTGCGAGGCCGTGATCGGCCCGACGACGCGGTTTGTCGAAATCAAGAGCGGGGCGCATCAATTGGTCTGATGCTTCATCGGACACGCGAACTGCTTATCTGGCAACGGACCGCGCGGAATAAAGCGTTACGCGGCAGAAGCGATAATCGCACTCCTCGGAGAGGTCATCGCCACCCACCGCCTGTCGATCTCATTTTAGTCCAAGCATGTGCTTGACAGCGAGGCTGAAGGCAGCTTGGCTTCTGAGAGCCCATTCGGCTTTTCCGAAGTTGGAGATGCACAGGTGTGCCCAAAATCTGAGTGGTCTTCTGTATGGTACTTTCTCTGGCCTTCGTGTGGTTGTTAGTGGTCGTACTGCGGACCTCGGTGGTCATGCGCGGCCCACCCGCTAGGTGGGTGGGCCCGAAATCGGACAGGCCGCCTCGTCGAGTAAGCGAAGAAAGAGCATCTTGGTACGACGGTGGCGACCGTCTGCCGTCCAGCTTGAAGAACCGGTGTCCCGGCCCGGCTCTTCAAGCTGGACCGCAACTCGCTTCCTCCCCCCTGGGATACTGATTTCAGCAAAGCGTAGGCGGCGCCCTTCCGGCCGGCCCTAGAGGGCCCGCCGACCGTGAGCTTGAAGCGCGCGATCGTTCAACTTTGCACGATCCGGTTGGTGGTTAATTGGCCCTATCCCGGCTTACGTGTGGCCCTGCGTGTCCCCCGGGTGGCGCCGTTAACTTCCGCCACCTACGTACTGCATCATGGATATCGACCTGAAACGTCTGCGCGGCGACATGAAGCGGCTCAAAGCTGCTCGCGTCGCCTCGCCGATAGGCAAGATCAAGACAGGCGCGACCGAGGTCATCCGAAGCAATTTCGACGAGCTTGAGCGCTTGCACCGTGAGGACGGTGCGACCTGGACCGAAATTGCCAGCGGTCTGGCCGCTCAGGGCGTCACGCAAGGCGAGGGCCAGCCGATTACGGGGCGACGGCTGACGGCGCTAATGCACAACATCAGAACTCGCGCGGAGAAGCTCAAGGGCAAGGCCACCGTGCAAGATCGGGTCAAAGGGTTGCCGGAACGCCTTCAAAAGCACGGCCGGGCTAACAGGAAAACGGTTTCTCTCAGTCCCGAGATGGGCAGACCGATCGGCGATAGCCTGCCGAGCCAGACCATCAGCGAGGACGAGATCCGTCGCGCTGAGCTTGCCAAACACGCCCACCTGCTGGGCAAGCGCTGACCGGCCTCACAGTCCATTTTCAATTGGTCTGCAAACTGGAGCGGCCTTTCTCGCTAGACCTCCTGCTTCACCCACTTGGCTGACCGCAACCGGATTGCGCTCGCCATTCAGTGCCTCAGGAGCATTCCCATGCCACGCCTTTTGCTTGTTGCCCAGGAGACCGGCGGTGTCGGTAAGTCCACGCTCACCCGCGGGGTCGCGGAAGCTGTGCCCGACGCGCCGATCATCGAACTCGAGTCCACGCCGCGAATCCTGGAATACGACCACGGCAAGACCAAGGGACCGAAGCGTGTCTCGCATTTCCCGGTGCGTGCCGACCGGGCATCCATCGACCGTACCGGCGGCCAGGCCGCCCGTGCCGAGTTCGACGGGCCGATCAACGCCATGGTCGGCGCCGAGCTGCCGACCATCATCGACGTCGGCGCCAACACCGCCTCATCGCTGCTTGCTTCGTTCGACGATGAGTTCGTCACCGGTATCGCCGACACCGGGATCGAGATGGCGCTGGTCGTGGTGGTAACGGCCGATGCCGCCGCGTTGACCGACGGCGCCAAGGTGTTGGCGGCGTCGAAGCGTTGGGCCAAGGCCCGCTTCGTGGTCGAGAACAAGCTGCGGGGCGATGTCGATCCCGCGATGCTGAAGCGGGTCGCCGACGGCGCATATGTCACGGTGCTGCCGAAGTTCGGGTTCGAACCGCGCACGCTCGGCTTCCTCCAGGCCACCGGGCTCTATGCCATCCCGCAGTTGAAGGCGTCCGACTTCCAGAAGGAGTACGGCTTCAACGAGGCACGGCGCATGGTGAGCGACCTCAAGGCGTTCCGCCTCGCGGTGATGGAAGCGGTTCGGCCCGCTGCGACGTGGCTCGCGTCATGAGCAAGCGCCTGCAAACTTTGCGCAAGCGGTTCATCGACGCGAAGGCAGACGCCGACGCGTCGAAACGCGAGGTGCGTCAGGCGAGCGCAGCCAAGCTCGCTGAACTTCGGGCATTGCCGGATCCCGCCGCGCGGCTGGCGGGCTTGAAGGATCCGGCGCTGCTTCCCTCCGACCGTCAGGTTCTGGAGCACGCGCTCGCGGACGTGTTGCCGCGGCGGCACATCCGGTTTCCTCGAGCGATCGGGGCCACCTTGCGGTCCGGACTGCGGCACGCGCGCTACCATTGGCGGGGCTTGGTGGTGGTCACCCTGATCTCGATCCCCGCCATGATGATCGGCGGCTTCGCGGTCCACAACACCGGTTACGCAACGGTTCATTTCGACCGAGACCTCGACCTCATCTGGACATTGCCGGATGGGCATACCGAACTTCGTCGGCTGACGACCGACACGGCAGTTGTCGTGATGGGCCGGACTACAGCTGGAGACGTTCGGCTGCGGGTGTGGTCGCCCGCAGAAGGCCACCTCGAAGCCATCATGTTGGCAGAAGCCTACGGCCGGCTTGCACGCAAGGAGTAATCAAATGTTCTGGAAGATCTTCGTGCCGCTCACCATCATGGCCTTCCTGTTCGGCTTTCCCGTTGCGGAATTCACGGTGCATGGCCTCGACGCCTCGCTGTGGCCAAACACGATCCAGCCTCCTTCTGTCTGGTTCACCGCGATGCGAAACAGCTGGGGTCTGGATTCGCTTCTCGCCTACCGTGACATGGCGTTCGGCCAGACCAAGGCGCTTGGGCCATATGGTAGGACCGCTCTCGCCTGGATCGTCGCTGGCCCACTTCTGGCATTCGTCGCGTGCTTCGTGCCGAACTACGGACCTCGGCGCGACCCGCGCGGCACCTACGGCAATGCCCGGTGGGCGAGCCGCAAAGAGCGGGCGCGCATGCGGATCGGCCTCGAGCTGGGCCTCGATCCCGACACCCGTCGGCCGATCCGCGTCTCGACCGAAAGCAGCCTCATCACTGTCGCGCCGCCGCGCACGGGTAAGACATCGGGGCTGCTGATTCCCAATCTCGCCGTACCCGACAATAAGGGCTGGTGCGGACCGGCCGTTGTCATCGATCCGAAAGGTGAGGCTTATCGCGCCGTCGCCGCCCGTCGGCGCGCGCTCGGTCGCACGGTGCATTGCCTCGATCCCATCAACATTGTCGGTGGGACGGACACGTGGAATCCGCTTGCGGAAGTCGATTCCAAGGACATCCTCCATCTGCAGCGGATCGCTCGCTCCCTCCTACCAGAGCAGGCGCAGGGTGAGGCGGTTTACTTTCAGAACCGCGCGGTCGACGTCATCGTGGGGGCGTTCCTGGTCGCGGATGACATCAAGCGCCCGACGCCCAAATGTGCCGCATGGCTGTTGTCGAACCTTCCTCACTTCGAAAACGCGCTTGCGCCTTTGAAAGGAGTGGCCGCGGCGGCCGCCAAGGCCGTGCTCGCTATGGAGCCGAAAGGGCGGGATTCGATTCTGTCGACCGCGGCCCAGGCCTTCAGTTGGTGCGCCGATGAAAGATTACAGCGTCTGACCGATGAAAGCAGTTTTTCCATGTCGGACGTGACGTCCGGCAACGTAGACCTGTTCGTCACGTTGCCGGCGGAGGACATGGAAACGCTGACGCCGCTGACGCGATGGTTGCTATGCGAACTCTTCACCGCAGTCCGGCGACGCCGGGCTCGAGAGCCGATCGTGTGCTTCATCGACGAGGCGGCGACGCTTGGCCGCTTCAAGGAACTCCTGATCGCTGCCGGCGAGCTGCCTGGACAAAATCTTCGGCTCTGGACCTTCTGGCAAAGCCGCAGCCAGATTATCGACGTCTACGGTGCGGAGGGCGCCCGTACGCTGCTGAACACGGCGGAGTTCACCACCTACTCCGATCTGCCGCTCACCGATCCGGATGAACGCGAATTCCTCTCGCGGTCAATCGGCGACTTCACCCTGATGGACATGGTCGAGACCACCGACGAGAAAACAGGCAATATCTCTCGGGCGTTTCAGCCGAAGGCGGTGCGTCTGATGACGGAGGACGGCGTCGGTCAGGTTCCGACAACGGATGTTATCGTGTTTCCCAACAGCAAGCGGTACGCCAAGCGGCCGATGATCTTGCGCAAGACCGCCCACAACGATTCCCGATTGACGAATCTTATCGTCTCCGAGCAGCGCTGAGGAACGTCGTCGAGAACGACTTGACCAGGAGTGATCGCCGCAGCATCGCCAAGCTGAAACTTCATGGCAGTGGTGCTCGTGTTCTTGAAATGAGAATTCCTCCTTAAGGGTCGGGCCATTCTTCCTCGCGAGCCGGGCCGTCAGGCCCGGCGAGCAGCGGGCGCGGCTACGCGTCAACCGCCGGTCCGGCCAGCCGGATCGGCGGAAAAATTCGAGATTCTCCCCAGGCGGAGCATCTGCCGTGCAGCCAGGGAGCGGCTGCACGGCTTCTGCGGTGCTCAGGCGGCCTGCTCCAACAATCGTTTCGCTTTGCCCTCAAGCTCAAGCCGCGCATCCTGATGCGCCCTGCCGCGGGCCAGCGCCGTGATCCCCTGCACGAAATCGAAAACGCTTTCCGGCGGCCGGCCTTCTTCATGCAGGACAGTTTCAATGATCTTGGCGGTCTCCGTCTTGGAGAAGCCGCGCTTGCGGAGGAAACCATCCCGATCCTCTTCGTTGCGAGCAACGACCCGTTCTCGCGCCGACTTGATACCTGCGACGAAGTGAGCGGGCGAGGAGTTGGCGAAATTCGTCAGCGCCGGTGTTGCCTCGTGCGCAAAGCGCTGCGCCGCAAATTTGGAATGCCGGATGGTGATTTGCTCGAAATTCTCGACACCCCAGAGATTGCGATTCATGCAGACCGCGCGAAGATAGAAGCTCGCAATGCCTAGCGTCTTGCTGCCGACCTCGCTATTCCAGCAATAAAACCCCCGGAAAAACAAATCCGGCGATCCATCGGGTAACCGTCCCGCTTCAATCGGGTTGGTATCGTCCACCAGAAACAGGAAGACGTCGCGGTCGCTGGCGTAAAGCGTCGTCGTCTCCTTGGTGATGTCGACGAACGGATTGTGGGTCATGGTCGCCCAATCCAGCACCCCCGGGACCTTCCACCTCGTGTCGCCAGTCCCGTTGCCGGCGATCTTCATCACAGCGGCCGTCAGTTCATGATCCCAGATACGCCCGTAGTCTGGTCCAGTCACCGCGCGAAGCTCGACCCGCCCATCATCGGCTTCCAATGTCTTCAATAGCTCTACGCGATGTGACAGCAGACCGTGTTGCAGGTTGATCCCGGCGAGCGGCGCAGGAAGCTGCCGCATGTAAGAGGTCGGGGCGCCGACAAGGCTGCACAACTGCCCAAAGCTCCAATGCGTCGGCAGGACCGGCTCGCTGCGGCCCGGCACCATCAAGGCGAGCCGCTCCGCATCGTCGCGGCTTGCCTCAACCCGCACGGCGCGGCTTTCCACGGTCCGGGTTTGGGCGCAATCGGCGCGGCGGTGGACAGCGTCATGAAGGTCGGTCAGGCTGAGATAACGCTCGTCATCGGGGCGGGAAAACCACTGCGAAGACACGCGGCCGACGCGCTCGCCGCGCGATAAGTCCACGCGAAATCCGCTGGAAACCGGCTGCTCGTTACGGTCCAAGGTAATCATAGTCATGGGTCTTTCTCCTTAAGGGATTGGGTTGAAGCGCAGCGCTGCGCTGCAACCCTGCCCGTCGGCGAGACCGGGGTAGCAAGAGCAAGGGCGGCTGGAGTGGAGGGGGATCACCCGCCTGAAGGGGCGCGCATCAAGCGCGCGTCTGCACGCGCCCAAGGGCCATGCCGTCTCGAAATTCATGGGCGCGGAAGACCGGGGACACCGCTCCAGCCGGCACCGGCTTCGGGGCTTCACCCTTGCTCGCGCGAGGGCGGAGCCCTTAGCAATCGTCGTGAAAAGCGTGACCGAGGCTCTTGCCGAAGGTCTTTTAGTCTTCCTGTAGCGCGTCGAGCCATGGGCACGAAGAAAAGCCCCGCCTCGGAAGGAGGCGGGGCGGATCGATCCCGGCGATTACTCGCCGTTGCGGCGGGACCAGATCAGCGTGTAGCTGTCGTCGCCTTCGCCCTTGACCAGCGAGGCGTAGATCGGGGCCGGGAAGCTCGGATCGTCCAGCTTGACCGAGAGATATTCGCGGTCGGTCTCGCGCGCGGTCTTCCTCCAGGCGGCACCGAACTCGGTCGCACCCGACCGGATGCGATAGTCCGGCGCCTTGTCGTTGTCCTTTTCGGATGCGACGAAGGTCGCCTTGACGTTGAGCGTGAGCGTTTTGACCGAACCGGTGAAGCCGTTGTTCGACGCGGTGAAGGTGCCGATGGTAGCCATGGTGTCTCCGTTCTGTTGTCGGGCCGCGACCGTCGCAGCCTCGATGGCGGTCCTTGGCCCGGGGAGCGATCGGCCCGCAGCCGTCAGGCCCGCAGCAGAGCGGAGG
Organism: Bradyrhizobium sp. CCH5-F6; assembly: GCF_001556045.1. GTDB lineage: Bacteria > Pseudomonadota > Alphaproteobacteria > Rhizobiales > Xanthobacteraceae > Bradyrhizobium. The sequence goes on along the minus strand of NZ_LSIC01000050.1, from coordinate 85,551 downwards.
ACGGCATGAGACGGCTTTTTTGTCTTCCGCGAGGAATGCCGCCACTTCGCGGCAGGGGAAAAAAGCCGCCGAAGCCGTTGCGGGAAGGCGATCGAGGCTCTTGCCGTCCCTCGGGACTGATCCGTCCATTCGAGGTTGCAGAGGACCCGGCACATCAACGAACTGATGGAGATATCATGGCTGCGATCATCCGACCGTCACAAGGAAAGGGCCTCACTGAGGACAAGGACGCTCGCTGGCGGGTCAACGAGGACAAAGATCCGACATGGGACCGACAGCCCTCTGCATCTGTGCGCGCATATTCGGATGCTTCTGGAGGAAGACCTCGCGGAGTCGAGACCGTGATGTGATCTCGGCGTGAGCCTCCGATCGTCCAGACGGTCGACCTCGCAAAATGGGCTATAACGACGGCAGCTCCATGTTGATCTGGCACCTCCGCAACGGCGGCTGATCCAACTGGAACGATCGATCACTGCTTCTCCGGGTGCGGGACCACAATGTGCCGCGACGCGCCTTGTCTTGCCTTGCTTTCGAAATGCGGCCCGTTGGAATATGGGTATCGTGATGATGGCCGCGCGCCGAGGGCGCGCGGCCGAAAAATTCGGCGGTTGCGGGTGAGAAGGCCGGGACCGCAACAGGGTCCCGGCCTTGCCGATCACTCGGCCGCGTTGGCATAGGCGTTCGCTCGCCCATCTGTGGGAGCATCCGCCGCTGATGGTGCCACCTCCTGCTGCGTGGCTTGCGGCGTCCGCAGCAACGCGGGCAGCCAGTCCGTTGCGGCCAGCAATTGCTCGGCGGCTTCCGCCATATCCGGCTTCTTCATATCGGCCATGCGGTCCGCTGCCTCAGCGCCGACGGCTTCCCGCACCGCTTCGAGGATGCGCGCTTTGGTGATGCGCCCGAGATAGGTTCGCACTGTCGGTCGCCAATAGCCGGTCATGTCGAGAGCTACGACTTCGGCCAGTCTGTTGGCGGTTGCCAGCGCACGCGGGCGATGATCGCGCGGCAATTTGACCGCGTTGGCGGTCAAAGCCACGCAATGCGCAAAGATCGCCATGCGACTGTCGTAATCGAGGGCAACGACGAACGCCCAGAGATCGGCGACATCTCGCGGCAACTGCGCCGCCCAGCGCGCATGACGCTCGGACCAAGACCGGCCCGCTGCGGTATCCGCTATTCCGTCCGCGTGGGAGCCGAGGAACAAGCTGCCCGGACGAAGATCAAGGACGCTGGCCTCGGCGCCCCGGTAGAATGTCTGCGCCACCAGCGCATGGGTGACGGCGATCATTGCGATATCGGGTTGCTCCGACAAGGCGAGACGAAGGCCAAGGGTTCGGTGCGCCGTGAGGTCGGCAACCAGATTGTCCGAAAGGCCGGCGTCGGTTTCCGTATCGTCTTCGCATTCGGCCGCATCCTCCTCATCGTCTTGTGCGGCGCCTCTGGCCGTAGCCTTCTGCCTGATATCGTCTTCGGGGCGAATAAAGCCGCGCTCGATGCGGACGCCACCGTCATGGTTGAGAACCACGAACGCACCGCCACAGGCGATGTCATCGGCGTCGTAGGCCTTGCGCAGGACTTCAAAACGCTCGATCTCGGCCTCAAGCTCGCCGAAGCGGATATCGACATCGTCGGGCAGTTCCTCAAAGCTCTCGTGCTGCTTGGTGAGGAGGTCGAATTCCGCCTGTGCGGCCTCATAGAGGGCTTGATCCTCCGGCGAAAGTTCGGCTTCCCGGGGATAGACCCGCCGCAGACCGTGACCGTGCGGAAAATCGAGGTTGGCTTCTACCCACTTCCACCCCTCATTCGTCTGCAAGATGGCTGCGACCTGTTGCAGCTTTTCCAGCGCAAGCCGGTCCAGCAGCACCGCATCCTCGAAATAACCGCCGCGATCCTCAGTAAAGAGATCACGCAGGATGGTCCCGCCCGCCTCAAGGTAGGCCTCATGGCCGACGAAGACCGCGCGCCGGTCGGTCGCCGCGACATTGGTTTCTGTCAGCATCCGTCGGATCGTGGCGGGATCGCGGCTATAGGTCAGGCGGCTATAGATTTCCTCCTGCCGGTCATGATCGTCGATCAGGGCGAACGCGATTAGCTGCTCAAAACCGATGTCGCCGTTGCGGTAAGCATCGATCAAGCGCGGTGATACGCTACTCAGCCGCAGGCGCTGCCGCACCAGATGCGGCGTGACGCCGAACCGGGCGGCGATTTCTTCGGCACCGAACCCCCGTTCGTCCGCGAGCTTCTTGAAAGCCTCGAACTGGTCGGCGGGATGCATGCTTTCGCGGGTGACATTTTCATCGAGGCTGATTTCGTGGGGATCATTGGCAGTGTCGATGACGCAGCGGATCGGCTCGGTCTTCTTGATCTCCTTGCGCCTGACGCGCAAGAGTTGGGCAAGCCTGCGGCCTTCGCCGATGGTGACGAAATAAAAGCCGGTGGCAGCGCCCTCGCTATCCAATTCCGGTTCGACGACAAGATTTTGCAGAATGCCTTTTGCGGCGATGCTTGCCGCATAGGCTTCGATGGACGCTTCGCTGTGCGGCGTCTTGCGCGCATTTTTCGGCGACTTCTTGAGTTTGTTGAGCGGAATCAGGACTTCTGCGCCGCTTGCGGCAAGTGTTTGAAATTTCTTGGCAGACATGGGGCATTTTCCTTTCAGGCATGGGTTGCAAGCGCAGCACGCGCTGCAGCCCTGCCCGTCGGCGAGACCGGGGTAGCAAGGGCAAGGGCGGCCGGGGCGGAGGGGGATCACCCGGCCTGCACAAGCGGGCCTTGAGAATTGGATTCGTCCGAAAGTGATCCGCGCGGAAGGTCGGGGAGACCGGCCCGGCCGGTCCCGGCGTCGCCGGGACGTCACCCTTGCCCGCGCGAGGGCGGAGCCCTTAGCACTGAAGCCATGAGAGGCAGGTTGGCAGAGCGCAAGTCGAGAGGGGCGATTGGACGCCCAAGCCGGCTTTGCCACGCAACTCTCGGCCGGCCATCCAAATTGGCAAAGGGCAGAAAACAGGGGCGTCCTTTCGGGCGCCCCTGCAATCGAAAGTGGCCTAGGCGACCGGCGGAAGAGGCGGCATGATCCACTTCAGGCTCAGACGCCACAGCCTCAGCGGCCTCGGCAGCCCCGGCGTGTAGATCACGAGGATCGCAGCCCGGCTCGCGATCACCTGCTCGCAGAACGGGAACAGACTTCCGGTGATCCCGATTGCGTCAGCGTCCTTCTCCACATCGGACAGCCAGTAGCCGTTCGTTGCGAGATAGGCGCCCACCGTGTTGGCGATTTCGCGGCCATCGAGAACGTGCCGTGCGTCATCGACCGTCAAGAAATGCCAACCGTTGTTCACGAGGGAACGGATCACGTCCCGCCCCGTCGCGAACGGCATTTCGCCATCGCCCTCAACCAACGTCGCACCATGCTCTAGGAAAGTCGTCATGTACGCTTGGCGACCCCCGATCAGCCCGCGCGCAGCCCTCTCGCTGACGCGGATCAGCGGTACGTCATCAAAACGGCACGTTCTGTATTCGACCAATTCGATACGCGGAAGGCTCGGATAGTCCGCTTTGACCAGATAGCAATGCGGATACCGGGCGAGCATCGCAGCAGCGACCTCAATGGCGTTCCGGTGGCACAGTCCCTGTCTCAGATTGCGAACAGCCTGAACTAAGGGCCTTTTGCCGAGATCTTCACTGATTTCGGCGAGGCGATTTTGCAAGATAGTTCGAATGGCGCGGAAATTCATGGTTGTCTCCTGCTTTAACGACAACCGGTGTTGTCGTGCGAGCAGGATGGCCGATGAGCCGACGCGATGTTGCAGACCAATTGAATATAGGCTGCGCCCCGTCAGATGAGGCCGCTCACCACAATAGGGGACGGAAACGCCGCACGTGAAGCTTCTCGCCTTTCGTCATCTGCGAAAAATTCTCGTAGTCCACGGATAGGCTGATGCCTTCTTGGCCTCTTCCGACCTTGAAACGCTGATCGATCCTGGCGTCTGGATGGTCAGGTTTTACCGTTCTTGGCGTAATGACGACGTTGTAAAATAGTGGACGTACTGGAACGGAAGTTCGCGTTGCAAGGGCCTGTTGTGCTGCCTCTCGGAGACTTTCTCCTCCGACGAGCAGATCAACCAGATATTGGATCTCTCTATAAATCTTTTCGAGATGCTCAATATCATCTTCAATGACCGCAAACCTCGGCTTCGATGAGAGGCAAGTGATTAACGTCACAGCGATTTCGGGCGGCAGCTCATCACAATCGCCGCGGGCGAAATAGCCGAGCCACGCGGCAAGGTCAAACAGGTCGGTCAGCGATTCGAATTCACCATAAAGTGCAGTCGGGTTGATGCCGCCATAGAGCGCCGTAATAAAGCAGCCCCAGAGGTTAAGATCGAATTCTTCGCCGTAGTCCAGGCGCGCCTTTATTCCGGGGCTCACGGCTGCGCCGTTCGCCACCTGAAATTCGGCGGTTTCCCGCGCGATACGATGCACCGTTAGTGCCCGCAGATGGGCTCGACGCAGTACGCTAATGATAGGCAACTCCCGGTCAGCGACCGCCTGATAGCTGAAGGGACCGTAAATCTGCTCGTAGCAAAGAATTTCGACGTTGGCCTGCGCCCTGATGCCGGTCGGAATCTGCTTGAACCAGGTCTTGACGTGGTCTCGTCCTTGCGTTTCGACATGGTCCATGGTCACGTTGCGTTCCCGATCTTCGCGCACTTCGGGCGTATCATATATATCGCTGACGTCTCGAAAGACGTTCTCGACTTCTGCAAGTTCCAAGTTCTTCAACTGATCCCGATCAGTTGTGTTGAACTGCGTATGCGGGTGTCTTTCCCGCGCGGCTCTAAATTGCGCCATCTGAAGCACGCGGTTCGCTCGCACAAATTGAGCGTGCAGCGCCGTCCTTAGGATCGCTGTGATCGATCCTTGGTCTGGATTGCCTACTTCACCTTCGTCGTCATGCGCCGGAACGATGGCGATCCAATCCCCGCGCTCGAATGCCGCGCTTTGAGTTTCGTTGAGTTTGACGCCTCGGGTGCGCAGCTGGAATGTCGTGACCGCCTGAAAGTCTTTCGTGCGCCACTCTGCGAGAACACCTGCGTTGCTGGGAAGCGGCGGAACGCCGAACTTGGCGTTGTAGTAAACGATCGGGACCCGGCTGAGGCTGTATCGATCGCGAATCACATGAATTTCACCTTCCGGGTACTGTTCGCACACCTTCGTCAAATAGTCTTGTTCCAGGTAAATCCGCGCGCTGTCGCGATGTCCAAAAATATCAGGCCTTCCAAAGAGCATACCGCTTCCTCTGCCAACTAAAGTGACAGTGCGGATTAACCCAGCGGGCATTACAGGTCGGCGAAACGCGCTCCGCAGTTTTGAGTAGAATTTGATCTTCTATCGCAGCGCGGGCGGATTCCGGCGCTCCGAGCGCGGCTTCTTCAATTGGCCTGCAACATGAGGCGATAGACGCAACTACTGACGGGCTTCCTTCGATGGAGGCCGACGTGGTAGCGACGATCGCGGCAGGAACGACCGCCCGATATTACAGCAAGCAATCCGAGTACTATCTCGGCGGCGGGGAGCCTGCCGGTCGCTGGATCTCCTCGACCAACGATTTCGGCGTCAGCCATGGTGCCGAAGTCGACAATGCTCTCTTCGAACGCCTCCACGCTTCCCTTGATGTGGATGGACAACCCCTTCTGTCGAACAGCGGCGACACCGCAAAGCGCGTCGGCGGCATCGACCTGACGCTGTCGGCCCCGAAATCGGTTTCCGTTGCTTTTGCGCTCGCCGATGTCGAGACACGTCGCGCCATCGAGAAGGCTCAGCATGAGGCTTGCGAAGCAACTATCGCATTCCTGGAGAGGAATGCGGCGTTTTGTCGTCGCGGCAAGGATGGTCATCGTCTCGAACGCGCCACGCTCACCGTTGCGGCGTTTCAGCACGGAGAAGCGCGCCCCGTCGAGCATGACGACGGCAAGGTCTACGCCGACCCCAACCTGCACACGCACGCAGTTTTATTAAACTTTTCACGTCGTCAGGATGGCACTGTCGGCGCTCTCGACGCGCGCCATCTGTTCGCTCACAAAATGGCGGCCGGCGCGATCTACCATCTCGCGCTATCCTCAAATTTGCAGAGAATTGGTTTCGAAATCGGAGAAATCGGCCGCAACGGGGTATTCGAGCTGGTCGTCCCCCAGGCGGGTGACCAATCGGTGGCGCTCGCGAAGAGTTTTGCGGCCTTGCAGCGCCACTATTCGGGGCGGCGGAAGGAAATCGAAGAGGCCATCGCGGCTGAAGGACTGTCGACAGCGGAAGCGCCGACACTGGCGGCTGCGATCGCTCTTGGAACACGCTCGACGAAGCAAGAAGCGCGCACAACCGATCGTTTCGAACTATGGGCCGAGGAAGCCGCACCGTTCCTGGACGTCGAACGGCTCGCAACGAACCTGCGCACCAACAGGACATTGAGCCAGGCCGAGCAGGAAAAGCTCATCGCCGAGCGCGTGGCGGCCGTGCCCGCGCAGCTGACCGAACACGAAAGCGTTTTTGAGCGGCGTCACCTCTACGCAGCCGTCGCATCAGCCTTGGTGGGAACAGGTGCCGCCGCGATGCGCGTCGAGCACGAAGTGGACCGCCTGGTAGAGGCAGGTCGCATCGTCGAGCTCGGACGGGACGCCCTCCAGCAGCCGGTCTATTCGACGCCGGAGCAGATCGCTATCGAGCGCGAGCTGGTCGCGGTGGCCGATCGGCTGACCCGCGAGCGCCGCGCGGCGCCTGATCCGGAATACGTGCTGCGGCTTTGCCGTGAGCGGGGACTTTCCGCGGAGCAAACCCACGCGGCGCAAATGGCGACGAGTTCGGCCGCCATCGCTGTCATCGAGGGTGCCGCCGGGTCGGGAAAGTCAACGACCTTGGCCGCTATCGTGGCGGCGTACGCCCGAGACAACGGTACGGGACTTCCCTTTGCTGGCGCTGCGCGGCGCGTCATTGGCACGAGCCAATCCTGGAAGGTCGCCCGGGAGTTGCAGAAGCTCGGAATCGAAGCAATGGCCACTGACGCGTGGCTTGCCCGAACCAAAGAGCCATTTCTCGATGCCAATACCGTGCTCGTTGTCGATGAGGCCGGGCTTCTGTCCTCACGCCAAATGTTGGCGATCACCGAGAGGGCAGCGGTTGCGGGAGCAAAAATTATCGTCGTAGGGGACCGTGAGCAGCTCCAGAGCCCGGGGGCAGGCCCAGGACTTTCCATTCTCGCTGGCGTCACCGGCACAACCCGGGTCGACACCATCGTCCGCCAGCGCGAAGCCTGGATGCGAGCAGCTGTGACGGATTTCGCCAAAGGCCGCGCGGCGGAGGGCTTGGCTGCTTTCGAGCAGCGTGGCCTCTTGCAATTTGCGCGCGGCGAGAAGGCGACGGTCGCGCGGGTTGTCGATGCGTGGGAGAACGCAGAGCGCGCGGAGCCGAACGCATCAAGGTTGTTGATCGCCAAGACCAACGTCCAGGTGCGCGCCATCAATGACGAGGTCCGCCTCCGGCTGAAGCGCGACGGGCGCATCATCGACGAGGATATCGAGGTGGCGTCGGTGACGCCGTCCGGCCACGGCCAGACGCTTGCCTTCGCAATTGGCGATGAGATCCGGTTTCTGGTCCGGCACGATCGCCTTGCCGTCATCAACGGCACCACGGCTACTATCACGGGCATTGACGATCGCGACACGCAGGATCCAGCCGTTCACGTAGACATCAGCGGGCGTCGGGCGAGCTTTCGGGTGTCGGAGTTTGCTGATGAACACGGCCGCGCGCGGCTCGGCCATGCCTACAGCACGACGATCTATGGATCGCAAGGTCAGACCACCGATCGGGCTTTCGTCTGGGCTGGACCGTCGATGACGAGGAACGAGGCGTATGTCGCATTCTCACGGGCGCGAGACCACCTTGAGATCTTTGCCGACATCCGCGAGATCGATGCACAAGTCCGCCTGGATTTGCCGCTGTCGGAGCGGCTGCAGGCCACCATCACGCCGGAGTGGCGGCTCGACTGGTTCGCGGATCGGTTGTCGCGATTGCAGGTCAAGACTTGCACGCTCGACCCCATGCTGGACCAAGCCGTGCGCGCCTATGAACGATTGCCGGAGCGAGGTCGGGCGGCGGGGTATGAGCGCAGCTAAGGCGCGGATGCACGGAGCTTATCCTCATCGAAGCGCCAAATCGCGCTTCGTAAAGAGCGAACAACAACAGGCGGCAGGTCAAATTCCTCAAAGAGAAAGCCAGACAGGGTGTATTCGTGCGGCAGCCTACATTTCCGCTGCCGCGCTGATGTTTTGCGCGTGCACCTGCCTGACGTTGTCTGCCGTTCGCTTGGCTGCGATGTCTGCCACATGCTGGCTACCGGTCACGACCTCGGTCTGAAGGGAAGGCCTCCCATCGACCTCGACGATCATGCCCGCATCGAAATCTGGATTCTCGCGCTTGCCGCCGGGCGCCGGATAACCGCGCGGGTTGCAAACAATCCGCGTTCCGCCGACGCAATAGTCGCGGCTGCTGTGCACATGACCGTGTAGCCACAGCGCCGGCGGGGCGCCGCCGGTCATCAGTCGCTCGACATCGCTGGCGTAGCACCAGTCCAGGTCCGTGATCGTCGGCCAGTGGAGCAGCGACCGCGGCGACGGCGCCATGTGCGTGATGACGACTGCGTCCTGGCCCGCCGGACGCATAGCGAGAGCCTTCTCGATGTACGCGACTGAGGCCTTGTGGGCGTCGATCGTCTGACCGGGGCGGAGCCGGTCCTTCGACCGGCCGGCGCCAGTCTTTATTAAACGGTAATCGTTCATCTGCGTCGTGGCCGCGCGCACCGCGTCGCCGAACATCACGTACGGAGACCTGGTCATGAAATCCGTCCACAGCGTAGCGCCGACAAAAAGGACGCGGCCGATCTCAACTGATGCATCATCGAGAAGGATGATCCCGAGTTCCTCCGCGACCTCAGGCATCCGCGCGCGCTGCTCCTCCCACGTGGTCTTGAGGTCCGGACGGTGCTTGTCGTGAAAGGAATAAAAGTCGTGATTTCCGGGGACGTAGATGAGCGGCCGGTCGCGATCGGGGTAAAGCTCGCGGACATGCCGCAATGCCAGCGTGCCGGGCGCGGCGGCGTCGCCTGCGACTACGGTCACGTCTGCGTCGATGCGCGGCATGCTGCCGAGCCCATTGCGCTCGATATCGACGTGCAGGTCAGAAACCGGATTAATGCGGATCACGGCACCACTCCATTGTTCTCGATATCTCTGCCCTCCAGATCCACGCGTGGCGGCAGTTTCGCCATGTAAGCCTTGATGGTAGCAAGGCGGACCGGAGCGATGCCCATGACATCGACGCCGATGTCAGCGGACTGCTGGTTGCCGGGCATCTTGCCGTGATGATGCCCATATAACATCAATGTGGTCGGCTTGCGAGACCCGGGCCAGCTCGCCCATCGATAGTGGCAGATTACGCATTTGGTGCTCTCGATCGTCTCATACGCGACATCGCGGACCGATTCCCAGCCGAGGCCCTTTGTGGCCTCGCCGTCGTGATTGCCTGCTACCAAATGTTTGCGTCCTGGTAGGCTGTCGAACAGCTTGCGAAGCTCAACCGGATCGGCTCGGTGAGCAAAGTCACCGACGACGATGATCTCGTCGTCGGGCCGCACGACGGTGCGCCACGATGCAGCCATCGCCTCGTTCATCTCGCGTCCATTCGCGAACGGCCGGTTACACATTCGGATAATGCCGTCTGCTTTATCCGGCGATGCGTGGAAAAAATGCGGATCAGCGTAAAACCAAGTCGTCACTGCAGCTTTCCCTCCCTCGGGTCATTTCAAACCACAACGGCTTTGCCCGCCTCGATGTCGTACGGGTTGACGATCATGTTAGGGACTGCCGTCGCCTGGCTCATACCTGTTCAGTGTGCCGGCAGATGAAGCCGCCGCCCTCCTGAAATACCAGGACGCTACAAGTGGAACATCAGGGCTGGCGAATAGTCTCACAGTGGCTCTTCTTCCTGGTCAAATTATCTGGCAGAATCGAGCGGAGGCGTCAGTTCTTCGAGCCGGCTTCAATCAACGCTAGTTCCTCTTGGATTGCTCTGATCGCGTCTTCTGGATTGACGCCGGAAACTACTGTCAGGTCGGCGAGTACCTTGTGGCAGTGCGTCGTCAAACCCGTTAGCGCGCGCAACATTGACGATCAGTTACTCGCCCGGGTCGGCTTTCTTTTTGAATGCCGCGTGGTTGACGCGCAGTAATCGCGCTCAAGCCCCGCCGTTTACAGGCGCCGAGCCGTAATGGACAGGCTCGATAGAAATGGCCAGCAGGTTTTGCAGAGATCTTGCTCTGGGGCTCACCACGATATGCGCCAAAATCTTCGCCGGCGGGGCTTGGTCAGCCACGAAATGTCGCTGAGTCGTGTTTTGAATCACGATGAAGCGCTCTCCAATTATCGGAGCCCCTTGGCTTATTCTTCCGCGGTTGACGTGAGAGGTTGGGTAGCCGTAATTTCCCCTGCTGATATTTCCGGGCACGCAATAGCTGAGGATGGGATGCCACGCTTTTTTGTTAGCTATGATATTAAGAAAGCAACGCCTGATCCGCATCCCGCGTTACTTGAGCTCGCGAGCGAATACGGGTTTGATGTTTGGCTTCCCATGGAAAATGGGGAAATTAAGCGGCTGCCGAATACCACTTTAGTTGGATCGTTTCCGCTGGTGGAGGAGGCGCGGAGCGCCTTCAGAAGGCTTGTCACGGCGACGAGCAAGAAAATCGGACAGACGGTCGTCGTCGAAAAAGTTTTGATAGTCAAGTCGGCGGGCGCGCGTCTTCAATCCGATAAAAAGAAGCCAAAGACCGACACGCTGCGCCTAATAGAGATGGTGAAGAAGGCACGAGGCTAGGCACCTCCTATAGCCGCTGCTCCCCTCGCCCGAAAAATCGCAAGAGATGCTCGACGTGAGGCCTGGATCGTTGAGGCGGTGCGGTGCCAACTTGGTCGGGGAACTCCCCAGAGCTGTTAACACCTCCCGGCGTTGTCCATTTCCTCGGGTGCGAAACCTGCAGCCCTGTCACCATCAGCTCCAAGCCGCTCTTGCTCGCGTTCCAGCTCCTCGAATATGTCAATATAATCCTTGAGGCTGCTTGATGGGCCTATGTGTCGGTCGATCAAATGTCGAAGCTCATCTCGGAAGACTTCGCGATTAAAGGGCATATTCAGCTCCACAAGTCCGCGTCATTGAGCGCGGCTCCAGAAAATCTCTTGGCGTTGGCGATAAAACGTTCTTGTGGCGGATTCCTGTCCTAAACGTGTTGCCAAACCAGCGGGCGCGCGCGATCGACGGCGCACGAGCGTGGCTAAGCGCGGCCCAATGCCACTGCTACATGAGCGGGCGCCGTTGCGAGAGCCAGAAGCGAGAAACTCGCAACCGTTATGGTCCCTTCTCGGACAGACGCTGTCCGGCTCAAGTACGTTGCCGCGCACTTGCTGAAGCCGAACGCTTGAGTATTGGCAACTTATGCCGAACGATCGAAAGGCTTCTCTACGTTTTATCTAAAATCCAACTCTTGCAACGACCGTCAACGCGGGCGTCGACCAAGACAGCACCGATCTTGTTCAATTGGTCTGCAACCTGATCCGCTAAACGTCACTACAGACAGCCTCCTTTGATGGAGGCTTTCGTGGTTGCGGCGATCGCAGCGAAAACAACGGCGAGCAGGTTCACCAGGCAGCACGGGTATCATCTCGGCTGCGGTGAGCCCGCAAGCCGTTGGGCCTCATCCCAGGGCAGCTTCGGCGAACGACACCAGGTCCGTTCTGCCAGCTGGCCGACCCGGCTCCAATTCAAGGCTTGCAGCCTTGATCTTACGCTCAGCAATGCTGCGGGGGCCGGCCGTGGCTAAATCACGCATCACCAAGATCCGGTTGCGGCCGCGAGAGACAGCACCGGCCACGCTCCCGCAGCCACTGGCGACCGGCACGAGGCCGACCAGGACGGCACAGGTTCGTGGCCCCTCTGGCCACTTGCGGCCGTCAGACCCCGAGTTCTGGACCGTGATCAATGAGGTCGCGGATCCCACTCCCATCGCGCCCGCCGAGCTCGACGCCATCGAGCGTTATTTCTCGGCGGTGCTCGATGACGTCTTCGCTCCTTCTCGCAAGACGTCTCCTTAAACCAACCGAAAGGACTGCGACCATGCCCGACAACAACCTCCCGCTCGACACCAACACCATGCCTCGCATGCAGGTCGAGCACTTCGCCAACTTCGCCGTTGAGGCCGCGCTGGGGTTGGTGCTCGCATCGATCGATGCGATCGCCAACAAGACCGATTTCGCCCCCGATCCGGAGAGCTGCTTCAGGGTGCTCGGTCGGCTGCCGGCGATCCGCCAGTTGCGCGAGCTCACGGAAGAGCAGCGTCACGACATGTTCGTGGAAGGCTTCCGTCGCATTCCGAACGGCGCCCAGGAGACGTTTGAGTTGCTGCTCGCCACCAACAGAGAGCTTCTGTGGGAGGGCTTCCGGCAGCGGTGGAATGTGGTCGCAAACGAGGTCCCGCTTCCCTGATCTTAACCCTGCAGGGGAGTCAGGCGAAGTATCACTTCCCCTGATTCCCCTGCATCGATAGACTCTTTTCTTCTGTATCGCGTGAGGAAGCTGCCGATGGCCCGCAAGAACCTTCAAGTCTCAGAAGCTCCCGACAACGCCGCCGGGCCGCGGCCGCGCAATGTCCTGATTTATATTCGCGTCTCAACTGAAAAGCAGAGCAGTAACCAGCTCAGCCTCAACTCACAGGAAAAGAATTTGATCGCGCGCTGCAAGCGCGACGGCGACCATATCGCCGGCATCTTCCGCGAAGAGGGTGAGACTGCGACCAACATGAAGCGGCCGGCGTTCGAGCAGATGATTGCGCGCGCGACCGACGGCACGCGCACTGTCGACGCGATCATGGTGTATTCGTTTTCGCGGGCTTTCCGAAACCAAGTCGAGCAAGAGCTGACCGTCCAAACCCTGCGCAAGCATAAGGTGGAGCTAATCTCGCACGCCGAGCCGCTGGCGAACGATGACACCGGCGACATGTTCAGGAAGTTCATCGGTATCGTCAACGAATACCAGTCTAAGGAGACCAGTCGTTCCACGATGAGAACGATGAAGGCCAATGCTCAGCTCGGCTACTCCAACGGCGGCATCATTCCCTTTGGCTACAAATCCATCGACGCAGAGGTCATCGGCAACAAACAGAAGAAAAAGCTTGCCATCGAACCGGTTGAAGCGGAAGTGGTGATCCGCGCCTTCGATCTGGCCAAGAACGGCGACGGCAATAGCGGCCCGCTGGGCACGAAGAAGATCGCGGAGTGGCTGAACGCGAGCGGCTATCGCTCGCGCAACGGTTCGCTGTTCGGGACCGGCACCGTCCACGAAATGCTCACGCGCCGCGCCTACACCGGCGTGCGGAACTTCAACGAGTTTGATCGCAAGGGCGACGGCGAGCGCAAGGCGCAGTCCGAGATCATCGAATACGAAATTCCCGTCATCATCGACCCGGCGACCTTCGAGGCGGTTCAGGCCCTGCTGGTGTCACGCCGCCCGAGATCTCGTGGGCCGCGGCTCGTCTCGGCGCCGTCCTTGCTGGGCGGCCTCGTCCGTTGCGACTGCGCCAAGTCCTGTGCCCTGACCACCGCTACCGGCACCTCCCGGACCGGCGTCATCTACAGCTATTACAAATGCATCCAGTCCATCAAAAAGGGGCCGCATAAGCACGCCGATGGCGCCTCCTGCAGTAACCGCAAGATTCCTCGTCCGGTCATCGAGAAGCTCGTGGTCGAGGCCCTGCTGAATCAGCTTCTGCAGCCCGAACGGGTGATGGCCATCCTGACCAACCTGAAGGCCCGCCGAGACGACCGGCAGGCGTCTGCTGACCGCCGCCTGGTCGACCTCGCTCGTCAGGTTACCGATGCTGAAGAACGCCTCTCACGTCTCTATGCCTCGATTGAGGCCGGCACCATCGACGGCACGGACCCGACGCTGAAGGAACGCGTGGCCGCCTTGAAGACGACCCGCGACCGGGCTCGTGAGGCCCTCGACTACGCCAGGAAATCCAGCGCGGCCCCGATCGAGATCGACCCTGTGGCCGTCGACCGCTTCATCCGTTTGATGCGCGAACAGCTCGTGTCAGGCGACGTGGCCGCCCGAAAGGCCTACCTCAGCGCGATTGTGGATGCCATCGTTGTGAGCGAGAGCACCATCCGGATCATCGGCTCGAATGACAATATCCGGGCCACGCTCGGCCCGAACGGCGAACCGAGGACCCTGGTTCGTAAATCTGTTCAGGAATGGTGCCCAGGGGCGGAATCGAACCACCGACACTGCGATTTTCAGTCGCATGCTCTACCAACTGAGCTACCTGGGCGTGCTCCAAGAGAGGGGCCAAAGCCCATCGAGCGGGCGGTTTATAGTGGCCCGAGGGCTGCCTGTCCACCCGGCTTCGCCAAGAGGCTTCGCCGGGCGCGGCCCGGCTGTGCACAAGGTGGGGCCAACCTGCCATTGCTACCGCGCGGCGTGGCAACCACACCTTTAATGAATTGATATTACTTAGCTATTCGACGTCGTCCACGTCATCGTCACGGCCGGGGATGACATAGGTGCCTTTCAGCCAGCGGTTCAGATCGACGTCGCGGCAGCGCGAGGAGCAGAATGGGCGGGTGGCCTGTGCCTGCGGCTTGCCGCAGATCGGGCAGGGCTTGAGCGGAGCGGCGGGCGTTTTGACGTGGTCGTCCATGGTCGGGGCGGCTTACGCGGGGTGAGAGAGGTCAAGCGCCTGTCGGCACACGGGTTCCGCGGACGGCGGCGCAGGCGTCGCCGACGAATCCGCGAGGCCAATTCTACTGTGCATGGGGTTGTTTTCGCGAATCTCGCAGGCGCGGGTTCTCGCGGCTCACACCGCGGTGGTGTTGAGCCAGCCGAAGCGGATCGGAAAGCCTTCGCCGCCGAGCAGCGTCGTGGTCTCGTAGAGCGGCAGGCCGACGACGTTGGTGTAGGACCCCACCATCTTGACCACGAAGGAGCCGGCGATGCCCTGCACGGCATAGCCGCCGGCTTTGCCGCGCCATTCGCCGGAGCCGATATAGGCCTGGATGTCGTCCTCCGACAGACGCTTGAAGCGCACACGGGTCTCGACCAGGCGCTGGCGGAATGCCTCGCGCGGCGTGACGAGGCAGATCGCGGTGTAGACGCGGTGGTTGCGTCCCGACAGCAGCCGCAGGCATTGCGCAGCCTCATCCACCAGATTGGCCTTGGGCAGGATACGGCGGCCGACCGCCACCACGGTGTCGGCGGCAAGGATGAAGGCGCCGCGCAGCTCGTCGTCGAGCTGCACCGACTTCAGCGCCGCGTCGGCCTTGGCCCGCGCGAGGCGGTTGGCGCAGGCGCGCGGCAGCTCGCCCCGCTTCGGCGTCTCGTCGACGTCGGCCGGCCGGAGCGCGTCCGGCTCGATGCCGGCCTGGTTGAGCAGCGACAGCCGACGCGGCGAACCGGAGGCAAGTACGAATTTGGGGCGGCCGAGCATCAGGTGATTTGGGGGATGAAGCGGGGTGAATTGCGCGCGGAACCTATCGGAAGGGGGCCGGTTTCACAACCCGGGAACTGGAGGTTTGGTGATTCGAGGCTCCCCACCACGCATCTGCCTGCGCTCTGTGACGCGGGTGTTACGCAAGGTCTCGTGTCAGACTGGCGCCGAGCCCAATTTCGCGAAGCGCCTGCGGATGCGCATCAAGAGCTGATCGCAGACCTCGCGATAGGCGGCAAGTTTCTGGTCGCGGCTGCCTTCGATGGTGGTGGGATCCTGCGTCGGCCAGTACTCGACCTCGGCTGCGAGCGTCCGCGTCAGCTCCAGCGCCTTGTGGTGCGCCTCGGGCGAGAGCGTGATGATGAGGTCGAAATTCAGCCCCTCCCAATCCTCCAGTTCCTCGAAGGTCTGCGGCTTGTGCGCCGAGATGTCCTGGCCGAGCTCGGCCATCACGGACACCGCAAACGGATCGAGCTCACCGCGCTTCGCGCCGGCCGACTTCACGTAGAGGCCTTGCGGAAACATGTGCCGAAGCAGGCTCTCGGCCATCGGCGAGCGCACGCTGTTCATCGCGCAGGCGAACAGCACCGATTGCGGATTGCGGGCGCGTGGCGGATCCGCCATCGCGCTTAGCCTCTTTTGATAGAGGGCATGGCCTTGTCGGAAAACCGCTGCACACTTTTCCGGGCCATGCCCTAACCCTTCCAATGCAGGACGGTGATGAGCGTGAACAGCCGGCGCGAAGTCTCGAAGTCGACCCGCACCTTGCCCTTCAGCCGCTCCTGGAGCGTGCGCGAGCCCTCGTCATGGATGCCGCGGCGGCCCATGTCGATCGCCTCGATCTTGTCCGGCGTCGCGGTCCGGATCGCCTGGTAGTAGCTGTCGCAGATCATGAAATAGTCCTTCACGATCCGCCGGAACGGCGTCAGCGACAACAGGTGCGCGACGACGGGGGTGCCGTCCTCGCGGCGGATGTCGAACATCAGGCGGTTGCCGGTGATGCCGATATGCAGCGTGAACGGGCCCTTCCCGTCCGCGCCCTCGGGCGCGAACAGGTTCTGCTCTATCAGATCGTAGATCGCGATCGCCCGCTCATGCTCGATGTCCGGCCCGGAACGGCCGATCGACTCCTCGTCGAGCGTGACGCCGACGATGCGATTGGTCGAGTCGTCCTGTTCGGGCGGCTTTGTCATGACAGATTGAGGCGCAATCCAATCGAGCGCGAGTGGGCGTCCAGCCCCTCCGCCTTGCCGAGCGTCATCGCGGCCGGACCGAGCGCACGCAATTGATCGGGTCCGCATTTCAGTATCGAGGTGCGCTTGATGAAGTCGTGCACCGAGAGCCCCGAGGAAAATCGCGCCGAGCGCGCCGTCGGCAGCACGTGATTGGAGCCGCCGACATAATCGCCGATCGCCTCGGGCGTATGGGGCCCAAGGAACACCGCGCCGGCATTGCGGATCTTCGCGGCGAGCGCGTCGGGATCACCAGTCATGATTTCGAGATGCTCGGCGGCGATGGCGTCCGCGAGCGGGATCGCGTCGGCCAGAGTCTTCACCATGATGACGGCGCCGAAATCGGCCCAGGACGCGCCTGCGATCGCCGCGCGCGGCAACGTCTTCAACTGTGCCTCGACCGCCTTTTCGACGTCGGCGGCAAGGCGCGCCGAGTCCGTGATCAGGATCGACTGCGCGCTCGCGTCGTGCTCGGCCTGCGCCAACAGGTCGGCGGCGATCCAGTCGGCATTGCCGGTGTCGTCGGCGATGACGAGCACCTCCGAAGGGCCGGCGATCATGTCGATGCCGACCTTGCCGAACACCAGCCGCTTTGCGGCGGCGACATAGGCGTTGCCGGGTCCGACGATCTTTGCGACTGGTGCGATGGTCGCGGTGCCGTGTGCGAGCGCGGCGACGGCCTGCGCGCCGCCGACACGATAGATCTCGGTGACGCCGCCGAGATGCGCGGCCGCCAGCACCAGCGGATTGAGCTTGCCGTCCGGCGAGGGCACCACCATCACGAGGCGCGAAACCCCGGCGACTTTCGCGGGCACCGCGTTCATCAGCACCGACGACGGATAGGCCGCAGTGCCGCCCGGCACGTAGAGGCCGACGGATTCGATCGCGGTGTAGCGCCAGCCGAGCTCGACGCCGAGCGGATCGGTGAAGCGCTCGTCCTTCGGGAGCTGACGGCGGTGATAGGTCTCGATGCGATCCCGCGCGAGCTTGAGCGCATCCAGCGTCGCGGCATCGCAGGCCTTCACGGCGGCCTCGATCTCGGCGGCGGTGACGCGGAGGCCCGATGCATCCAGCGTCAGGCGGTCGAACTTTGCCGTGGCTTCGAGCAGGGCGGCATCGCCACGCCTGGCCACGTCGTCGACGATCGTACGCGCCGCGGCCTCGACATCGGCCGAAGCCTCGCGCTTGGCGGCGAGGAAGGCGGCGAATCGCTGGTCAAAATCGGCGCTGCTGCGGTCGAGGCGAACGGGCATGTTTCGCTTGGCTTCCGGCTGGTCTTCGGGGGCGGGATCGGCGCACCAGCCCCCTGCTCAATGGCGCGGCCGGGAAGCTGCGTCAACCCTCGGAAGATGCCGTTCCGGCGCGGGCGTAAGCCCATTTGGCTGGTATACGGGCCACTTCACCCCTCCCCCTCAACGCCCGTTCCCAGCGCGTCTGCCCCGAGATCGGTCAGCTCGCATTCCAGGCATTCGACGTCCAGGCGGATGGCGCCGCCCTGGGCGAACAAGAGCAGCGCGCTGCCGCCAGGCTCGTCAGGGCGCCCGTCCTGGGGGTGGAATTCAATGCCGACGAGGTCCAGCACGTTGTCCGGCGCGGCGAGGTCGATGTTGCGCGACTTGCAGGCGAGCACGCGGTCGAAACGGAGCGCGGCGACCAGCCGGCGTGGTTCGGTCTCGCCCTCCAATGTCTGCCCCCAGTCCAGACGGCTCATTCCGACCACGAGCCGCTTCTCGCCCTGCCGCCAGATGATGTCGGAGGTCTGGACCCGGGCGTCCTGGACATGGGTCGAGATCACGGCGAGATCGTCGGCGTCGAGCGCGATCAGTTTGAGCTGGGGCGACATCGCCGAAGCTTCTCCTTGGGAGGGGACAGGGCTCAACGCGCGCGGGCCCCGAAATTTCCGCACAAACTAACGCGCCGGCAGGCTAGAGGCCATTGATATCCTCCATCTCCAGCACCTTGCGCGGGTAGCCCTCCCGGGCAACGCGGATCATGGCGCGGCCGATCTGCTCCGTCGATGTCACGAGCCGCGGCGAAATCCGGCGCAGCACCGACCAGAGCGGCCCGCTCACGGCATAGACAGCCTGCACCCAGGGGGTCTTGGACCGGGCGCCATGCAGGGGCTGGATCGCGCCGGGCCGGAACGCGTAGGCGGCCTTGAACGGCAGTTTGAAGAGATCGTTCTCGGTCTTGCCCTTGATCCGCGCCCACATTCGCGGGCCCCGCTCGGTGGAATCGGTGCCGGCGCCGGTGACATAGGTGAAAATCATCTGCGGATTGAGCCGCGCCAGCGTCGTCGCGGCAGCGAGCGTGAGATCGTAGGTGAGGTGGCGGTAGCGCTGCTCGTTCATGCCGATCGAGGAGACGCCGAGGCAGAAGAAGCAGGCATCGAAGCCGGTCAGCTGCGCCTCGATCGCCGAATAGTCCATGAAATCGTTGTGGATGATCTCGGTGAGCTTGGCGTCGCGCACGCCGGTCGGGCTGCGGCCGACCACGAGCACATGGTCGATGCCGGCGTCGAGCAGGCATTCGCGCAAGACGCCCTGCCCGACCATGCCGGTCGCGCCGAAGATGATGACCTTCATCGAAATGTCTCCAGCGGCCTCGCGGCTCATGCGGCGGCCGCGATCTCGTCGAACGATACACCGGTCAGCGTTGCCGAGGCATCCCAGAGCATGGCCGCCGCAGCGAGATCCCTCGCCTGCGGCATGATCCTCGCCGGCCCGGGCGATCCCTTCAGTTCGTAGAACCCGTTTGGGCCGTAATAGCCACCGGGCTCGGCGTCAGGAGAAGTCGCCGCAAACAGCGTGGGCAGCGCGCCTTCGGCTGCCGACTGGCTGATCCAGGGCTGGAGCAGCCGGCCGACCCGCCCCTGGACGGTGTTGGTGCCCGGACCGTTGGCGATGAGATCGGTCCGCGCGTAACCGGGATGGGCGGCAACGCTCGTCAGGCCCCAGCCGGCAGCGAGGCTGCGGCGTTGCAGCTCCAGCGCAAACATCAGCATCGCCAGCTTGGATTGGCAGTAGGCGCGCCATGGACGATAGGAATGCTTGCCCTGCAGATCGTCGAAATTGATCGCACCGGAGCGGTGGGCGAGGCTCGAGAGATTGACGATGCGAGGCGCCCCGGCGCGGCGAAGCTGGGGCAACAGCCGCGCCGTCAGGGCATAGTGACCGAGGTAGTTGGTGCCGAGCTGCATCTCGAAGCCATCCTCCGTCTGCTGCCGCTTCGGCAGAGCCATCACACCGGCATTGTTGACGAGGAGATCGAGTCGTTCGTTGTCGGCGGCAAAGCGCCGGGCAAAATCGGCGACGGAGGAAAGGCTTGCGAGGTCGAGATGCTCATAGGCGATCAGGGCGTCGGGAAACCGTTCGCAAATGCCTTCGATTGCCCGCAGGCCCTTTGCGTCGTCGCGCCCCGTGAGTATGACGATGGCACCGGCGCCGGCGAGCGCCATTGCCGTCTCGTAGCCGAGGCCGCCCGTCGCCCCGGTCACGACCACGGTCTTGCCGCTGAGTGAGGGGATGTGCGCCGTGGTCCAGTCGGTCATGCCATGTCTCCGCGGCTTTCAGGGATGGGAAAGGCCCGCGACCGGTCTAAATGTGCACTGAGTGCAAGTTTGCAAGAGGTGAAAACGATTTGAAGGCTTCGAAGCTCGCCGGAAAGGGCGTCAAGTCATTGTCCGCAGGAGGAAAATCTCCGGCCGCCACCGGTCTGCGCCAGCGCAAGCGGCAGGAGACCCGCGAGCGGCTGGCCCGCGCGGCGATGACCCTGTTCCTGCAGCGCGGCTTCGAGGCCACCACCATCGACGACATCGCGGCGGCAGCGGACGTGTCGCGACGCAGCTTCTTCCATTATTTCGCGTCGAAGGAAGACGTGGTCGCCGCCTGGCAGGAGGGCGCGGCAAGCGCGCTGGTCGCCGAGATCGTCGCCCGGCCCGCGGACGAATCCATGCTGACGGCGGCGGAGAACGCGATCGCCGCGGCGGTCAAACGGCTCGATCCTGCGGAAGCTGCGGCGATGGCGCGGCTCAAGCGCGACAATCCCGCGCTTCAGGCGCGCGACCAGCTCAAATACGAAAAGATCGAACGCGCGCTGGCCGACGGGCTGGCACAGCGCGCACGCACCAAGTCGGACCGACAGAAAGCGCGGCTCGTCGCCATGATCGCCGCCGGCGCCATGCGCGTCGGCGGCGAGAGCTGGATCGGCGAAGGCGCGCGGGAGAAGCCGGAGGCTTTCGTCAAGCGCACCTTCGATGCGATCCGGGCGATACTGAAGTGAGGTCTCTCACTCCCTGAAGAACGCCAGGAGATCGGCGTTGATGGTTTCCGCGTGCGTGGTCGGCATGCCGTGCGGAAAGCCCTTGTAGGTCTTGAGCGTGCCCTTCTTGAGCAGCTTGGCCGACAGCGGCGCGGAATCGGCGTAGGGCACGATCTGGTCGTCGTCGCCGTGCATGACCAGCACCGGCACGTTGATCTTCTTGAGATCCTCGGTGAAGTCGGTCTGCGAGAACGCGACGATGCCGTCGTAATGCGCTTTCGCACCGCCCATCATGCCCTGGCGCCACCAATTCTGGATCACCGCTTCCGACGGCTGTGCGCCGGGGCGGTTGTAGCCGTAGAACGGGCCGGCCGGGAGATCGCGATAGAATTGCGTGCGGCTGGCGGCGAACTGCTTCTGGAGATCGTCGAACACGCTCTTGGGAAGTCCGCCGGGATTGGCCGGCGTCTGCACCATCAGCGGCGGCACCGCGGAGAGAATCGCAGCTTTCGCCACCCGGCTCTCGCCGTGGCGTGCGATGTAGTGCACGACCTCGCCGCCGCCGGTGGAGTGACCGACATGAAGGGCGTTCTTGAGGTCGAGATGCGCGGTGAGCGCGGCAAGATCGTCGGCATAGTGATCCATGTCGTGGCCGTCGGCGACCTGCGCCGAGCGGCCATGGCCGCGGCGATCATGCGCGACGACGCGGTAGCCGCGCGTCACGAAGTATATCATCTGCGCGTCCCAGTCGTCCGACGACAGCGGCCAGCCATGGCTGAACACGATCGGCTGGCCCGAGCCCCAATCCTTGTAGAAGATCTCGACGCCGTCTTTGGTGGTGATGGTGGGCATTGCACGGCTCCTGTCGTGAGAGAGTCATTTTCGGGGCACGCGCGGCGTGAACCCGGAATCTGGAGATTGTTGAATCGAGCTTCTCAGGTGCGCGATTGCGCACCAGAGTTCATCGCTGCGCGATGCCCCGGAATGACACGTGAATGCGTCGCGCGCGCGAACGGTCAGGCGAACGTCATCGGCCTGAAGCGGCGCCAGGCGCCGATGGTGAGCACCACGAAGAACACCAGCACGATGCCCTGCACCACCGCGAACACGGGGCCGGACGGCGGCGCGGGCGGCACCGCCGGCGCGAGCGCGGCGAGCGCCGGCACCTTCAGGAACGACTGGATCACCAGCACGAAGACGTTGAAATAGAGCGAGATCATCGCGGTCACGATATAGACCGGGCGCCAGACGCCGGCGAGCTTCCTGCCGTACAGCGCGATGCAGGCGATCGCGAGCAGCACCAGCGAGATGATGCCGATGATGTGCGATGGCAACAGCTCCTTGAACGGAAACAGGAATCCGGTGGCGCTGGTGAGGATCGTGGTGAGCAGGAAGATCGCGGTGAGGCCCGGCATCGGCTTCGAGCCGAGCAGGCCGAACATCACGACGAGGCCGGCGACGATGGCGATCAGGCTGATGACGACATGGAGAAGCGTAAGGGCGGGCAGACTCAATCCAAGGACCATGAGGTCTCTCCTACTCTCCGCGTTGAGACGATGAGAGTAGTATTACGGTCCTCATCGGATTACCACCTGCGTTGTCGTCACATGCAGTGGCGCAGCCATGCGTCATCGTGCGAATTGGCAAACGCGTGGCTGAATTTTTCGCATCGCTGTCGCAAATCGCAGCAGATTGCGACGAAAGTTGAATCCGGCGTTGCAACATCGGCCCGCGACCGGCGGGCCGATGCGACGCATCTCACACGTCCTTGGTGTCGAAGATCAGCAAGTCAGCGCCGCCGCTGGCGAATTTCGGCACGTCGGCGCCGGTCGCCTTGCCTTCCGGACTGGCGAATGCCGCTTGAATGTCGGCCACGCTGTCGAAGGTGAGAATGGCAACGAGATGAATCCCGGAAGGACCTGCGGGAGATGCAACCGGCCCCTTGCTGACGGCGTATTTCTTCAGCCCGGGAAGTTTCTTGGCGAGCGGGATGTGCGTCTCGGCATAGTACTTGTCGAAGGCGGCAGCGTCCTTGGGCGTTTTGTAGAGCACGACGATTTCAGCCATTTAGTCCTCCCTTTGAAACTTCTTCTGTTGGATCCTCATGGTGAGGAGGCGCGCCAGCGCCCCTGCGGACGATGCTTCGCATCGCCACGCGAACCATGCAGGCCTGGCTGTTGCATCCAGGCCTTCATCCTTCGAGACGCCGCTATCGCGGCTCCTCAGGATGATGAGATAGTCTGTACTTGCCGGCACGATGGCAAGCCTCATTCCGCTTGCCATTTTCTTCACTTGTCCTTGCCTAGAGCGCCGGTTTTGCGGCGTCGCCGAGATAGCCGTGCAGGGACGCCACGACCTGGGCGCCTTCGCCGATGGCGCCGCCGACGCGCTTGACCGAGCCGGAGCGGACGTCGCCGACGGCATAGACGCCGGGCACGGAGGTTTCCAGCGGCGCCACCAGCTTGCCCTGGTTCTGCTCGGACTGCGCACCTGTCACGACGAAGCCGCCGCGGTCGAGCGTGACGCCGCAGCCGTCGAGCCAGGCGGTGGCGGGATCGGCGCCGACGAACAGGAAGAGATTGCGGATGTCGGCAAAATCCTCGTCGTCCGAGAGCCGGCTCTTCCAGCGGATGCGCCGCAGCAGCGAGGCCTCGTCGCCTTCGAGCGCCGTGATCTCGGTGTTGAACATCAATTCGATGTTCGGCGTGGCTTCGATGCGCTCAATGAGATAGCGCGACATGCTCGCGCCCAGGCCGCCGCCGCGGATGATCATCAAGACTCTCTTGGCATGACCCGACAGGAACACGGCCGCCTGGCCTGCCGAATTGCCGGCCCCAACCAGCGCGACTTCCTCGCCGGCGCAGAGCCGCGCCTCCACGGGCGAAGCCCAGTACCAGACGCCGCGGCCTTCGAACTTGTCGAGGTTCGCGATGTCGGGCCGGCGATAGCGCGCGCCGCTTGCGACCACCACCGCGCGCGAACGCAGGGGATCGCTGCCCTCGAGCGCCACCGAAAATGCACCGTCCTTGCGCGTGCAGTCGAGCGACTTCACCGTCACCGGAATCATGATGTCGGCACCGAACTTCTGCGCCTGGGTGAAGGCACGCGCGGTCAGGGCCTGGCCGGAGATTCCGGTCGGAAAGCCCAGATAGTTCTCGATGCGCGCGCTGGCGCCGGCCTGACCGCCGAAGGCGCGGGTGTCGAGCACCGCGACCGACAGCCCTTCGGACGCGGCATACACGGCGGTGGCGAGCCCCGCGGGGCCGCAGCCGACCACCGCAACGTCGTAGATGCGGTCACCGTTCGCGCCGCCGATCATGCCGATGGCGCGCGCGAGGTCGGTCTCGTTGGGATTGCGCAGCACCGCGCCATCGGCGGTGACGACCAGCGGCCAGTCGTCGGGCTTGGGCAAATACCGCGCGATCAATTCGGCCGCATCGCGATCGCGATCGGGATCGAGCAGATGATGCGGCTGGCCGTTGCGGGTGAGGAATCCCTGCAACCGGACCACGCCGGCGGAGTTCGACGGTCCGATCAGCACGGGACCACCGGCGCCGTCCTGGATCAGATTGACCCGGCGCAGGATCAGCGCGCGCATGATGCGCTCGCCGAGTTCGGCCTCGGCGACCAGCAGCGCACGCAGCCGGTCCGGCGGCAACAGCAGCGTCTCGACATCGCCCTCGGCGCGGCCATCGACCAGCGCAGGCCGGCCGGAGAGCTGGCTGAGCTCGGCCAGGAATTGCCCCGGCCCCTGGTCGATCACCGGGGTGACGTGGCCGAGTCCGTCGCGCTGGGTGATGGCGACATGGCCCTTCAGCACGACGAACATGCCGGGCCCGGGCTTGCCCGTCTCGAACAGCAACTCGCCGTCCGCGAAAGTGCGGATCTCGCCGAACTGCCTGATCCGTTCGATCTCGGCGGGCGTCAGCGCCGGAAAGGTCTGTTCCGGGCGCGCGAATCGCGACAGCTGCGCGTCACGGTCGGTTCGTTGCGGTTGGTCCTGCCCCATTGCCACGTCATGCACTCCACAAATTCCAGCCGTCCGCCTTCAACTGCCGGTCTTGCCGGCGGTCCCCTCATTTAGGGAACCATCGTCGTTCTGCGAGGGGTCGGTGATTGCGGCGCGTTCGCGGGCCTGCATCTTCCGCCGCTTCAGGTTTTCGCGCAGCGCCGATTTCAGGCGGTCGTCCCGGGACGCCCTCGCCTGGCTCGCGTTCTTGTCGGTCTGATCAGTCATCCAGGGTCCATTGACGGGATCGACGACAGGATGCCACCGAAGTGTGGCAGCTCAAGAGGCCAATGCGTGCGAAGCGCGAAATGGAGCCAAGTCCCGCGTTCCGGCAACTACCCGGTTGGCCGGGATATCGGAACCGGAATCGGCGCAAAATCGGAGATTTCGAGCCAAACCGGGCATTTTGGCCCCGATATCGGCCCGATTTTCTCGTCCCGATCAGCCTGGCAAGCTTGCGCAGGAGGGGGGCTTGTGGCAGATATCGGCCCGCTTGGTCGGCCCCTCGGGCGCCCGATTCTTCACCAGCACATGCTGCCGTAGCTCAGTGGTAGAGCACTCCATTGGTAATGGAGAGGTCGACAGTTCAATCCTGTCTGGCAGCACCAGCCTTCGCTATTGAAGCGAGCCTTGTTGAAACAAGCCTTATTGAATCAAGCCTTGAGCCTGGCCAGCGAGCCAGCAACTTCCACGGATGCCATCGTGATCAAACGTTCCCTGCCCTATGAAGGACTGCTCCACGAGATCGTCGAGCATAACGGCGTGCTCTATCTCGGCGGCATCGTCCCCGAGGATGCCGGGCTCGACATGGCAGGCCAGGCCGAGGATGTGCTTCGCCAGCTGAAGACCCTGCTCGAGGGGGCCGGCTCCGATCTCTCCTGCGTTCTGCAGGTGACCATCTTCATGGCTGATCTCGCCGACAAGGCGGCGTTCAACCAGGTTTGGAAGCGCTATTTCACCGCGGAGCATCTGCCGGCACGCGCCGCCATCGGCGGCGCGGATCTCGGCAAAGGCGTCAGGCTTGAGCTGACCGCGATCGCTGCCCGTCGCTGATCCTCAAGCGGCACTGGCGAAGCGAGAACGCCGGGTCATTCCTGCGTTCGCGCATGAAGCAGCATTCTCGCGGCTTGAAGCGCCCGAGTTTTGCTCGTTTCCTTGACCCTCTTCCTTGAAGAGAGCGCAGGGAAGGCCGGGTGCCGGCTGGCACCCTTGATCCGCCGCGCGAAGAATTTGCACACGCAAATGCGCAAGCGGGACAACAGGTAGGCCGGAAAACACCCGGCCTTCCCTGCGCGATGGTTCGACGGCTTATGCGCGCTCTCCCCGGAGCCGAGTTCCTTCTGGCCTCCGTCACCTCGCGAATTGGCGATGCATCGCGACCCGGTTGGGCCCCGATCCATCTCCGCAAGGCTTGACCGTAGCAACGACGGTCAGGACCACGCGCTTTCGCCGTACGCAGCCGGCCCGGCGCCGCCCAAGGGCTTCGCCGGACGTGAGCGCCGTTCGTCCGCACGCAGTGAGACCTCACGAGGTTCATCTCGCCCTGGCCCCACCCTCGCGTGCCCGGCACTGCCGCGTCCACCGCAGCCCGGTCCACGTTCGTGACGACGTACGATCGCCCCTCTCCCCGGACCGGGATGGCGGGAGAGTGCCGTATTTCCGAATTTCGTTAAAGTGGAATATTTTCGCGGCGGAGGGTTGACGGGGTCGAGGTGTTTTGCCCGACGGCGCGCGATGGGGCCGCTGTGGTAAGGTTAATTCTTCCTTTCGATTGTCGGTAAAGTTTTATCTATTATGGTCTTTGGCATTCGTGACGAACCAGAGGTTTCGCCAGTGTTCGCGTTTTGCCTGATCGTGGCTGGGACTGCGCTGCTTCTTTCCGGCATCGTTGCCTTCGGCTTTCATAGAAATTCGCTGCACTCGATGGCACTGCTGTAGCCGTATCAGGGCGCGGGCTTGCGGGACGGGTGGGGCGTGCGCGAGTGAGCGACACACTCCGTCATTGCGAGCGAAGCGAAGCAATCCAGGATCTTTCCGCAGAAGGACTCTGGATTGCTTCGTCGCAAGGGCTCCTCGCAATGACGAGTTGAGACACCTCCGTCACCCCCATCCTGCGCACGATCAATTGTCGTTATCCGCCGCGCGCCGCGCGAACCGATCGTCTGCCCGCCGCAACCGCCGGCACAGCTCGCGATTGATGTTCTGCAGGACGATGACGTAGGCGTGGATGTCGGCCTTGTAGCAGGCGTAGAGATTTTGCGCGGTCAGCTCGTACAGCAGTGTCGGACTTTCCGCGACAACCGTGGCGGAGCGGTTCTGCATTTCGATCAGCGTCATCTCGCCGAAGAAGTCACCGGACTGCAGCCCGTATCGGCGCGAACTATCGCTTCTGATTTATCGATCGTAGGATGGGTAGAGCAAAGCGAAACCCATCAAATCATTCCGCGCGGTGACGAAGCCGATGGGTTTCGCTGCGCTCTACCCATCCTACGCTCTTCGCAAAGATGCAGTCACGCTGTCCTTTTGACCCCTAATTTCATGGTGATAATGTCGTAACCTGCGGTCCGTCCGGGAGGACACCATGGAATGGTTTGACCGGCTGTTTGGAAGGACGTCGTCGCCTCCGACCCGGCTCTTTGCGAGATTCAGGCGGCGGGCACCGACTGATCCCGACCTTCTGAAAATCGCCAAAGACCGGAAAGGGCATGTTTCGCGAAGAGCCGTGCGAGATGAATATGATCGGCTGGTCTTGGAGAAGTACGCGCACGATAAGTCGTGATTTCCAAGCCCCATCGAGCCTTGCGCAGTGGCGAAACATGATGGTTTCGCAACAGCTCTATCCGTCCTGCGCACCATCGATCGAGCCACCCACCTGCCGTGCCGCGAACCGATCATCTGCCCGCCGCAGCCGCCGGCACAGCTCGCGATTGATGTTCTGCAGGACGAGCACGTAGGCGTGGATATCGGCTTTGTAGCAGGCGTAGAGCTTTTGGGCCGTCAGCTCGTACAGCTCGGTCGGGCTCTCCGCGACCACCGTGGCCGAGCGGTTCTGCATTTCGATCAGCGTCATCTCGCCGAAGAAATCACCACGCTCAAGGCCGGAAAGCGGGATGACGCTGCCCGAACTGGCCCGCTTACTCACCGCCAGCCGGCCGGATTTGACGATGAACATCGAGCGTCCCGGCTCGCCCTCCGCCACGACGGTTGCTCCGGCATCGAAGCGGCGCTCGACCAGCATTGAGATCAGGAGGTCGAGGCTCGGCTCCGGGAGACCGCCGAAGAACGGTGTGGCGAGCAGGAACGCCTTCAGATCGGGGATGGTGACGGTCATGGTGCAAGGATATGCCGCGTCACCCTGCACGACAAGCAGAGCGGCGTAGCCCGGATGGAGCGCAAGCGTAATCCGGGGCCATCAACCACGGATGCAGTTGCCCCGGATTTCGCTTGCGCTCCATCCGGGCTACGGGCTCTCCCCGCGCAGCGTCCTTCGCTTTCGCCAGACCTGCAGGTCAATCATGACCTTTGCAGTTGCGGCGACCACCAGCACGCACAGCACGGCCTTCGAGATCGTCTCCATCGTCCCCTCGATCAGCAGGCAATGCACCACGCTGCCTGCGACGATGACAATCGCGAGCGGAATGTGGACGATGCGCCAGGTTCGGAGCCGCAGCCCCAACCGCCGGCGCAGGGCCGCCAGAAGCGCGACGATGAAGATGGCCCACATGGCGGTCACGCCGAAGGGGGAGAACGGCGTCGGCGATGCGTAGGTCAGGGCGTCGATCATGTCGGGCGGGCTGGTGAACCAGAGGCCGGCGACGTGAATCACCACCGCCAGCACCAGCGCGCCGCCGATCCAGTGATGGGCGCGCCGGCCGCGATAGGCCGACAGGCCCGGCAGATATCCGCCGATCAGCAGGGGCTGCATGAGCACGAGACCGAGGGCGATAATCCCGGCGAAGCCGGCGAGGATGTAGACCGGGCCGCGCCATGCGAGTTGCTCGCTTGCCGCAGCAGCGGCGACCGGCACGCCAATGGCCAGGACAAGGGCGGCCCAGATCAGGCTCGCCCGGGCCGATCTCCATCCCCTCATTTTCAGGTCAGCTCAGGCCGGCTGCAGCACGAAGTGCGCCTCGAGGCTGGTGTCCTTGGCGCTGCGCATCACCGGCCGCAGGAAGACGGTCTTGAACTCGCCGCTGTCATAGGCGAGATGGCCATGCGGCTGGCCGAAGATCGGGATGATCTGCGGCATCTCGAGCCGGAACTTGCCGTCCTTGTCGGTGAGCGTGGCGCCATGGCTCTGCGGCTCGTGCTCCTGCCCTTCGACCGTGTGCGCCCAGATCTGGATGCGCTGCCCGGCGAGCGGAGCGCCGTCGCCGGCGCGGCGCACCGTGCCGCTCATCCAGAAGCCGCCCTTGCCGATTCGCTCTACGATCGCCGCGCCCTTGCGGTAGTTGTTGGCCCCGCCCGACATCGACTGGGTCGGTGCGAGGCCGTCCGCGCGCGCCGGCAACAGGAGGCCGGGGAAGCCTGATGCCAGGACCCCGGTTGCGAGGACGGTGCCGCCGGCGGCGAGGAGACTGCGGCGGTCGAGTACGACGTTGGTCATGTCAGTTCCTCCCGGCATCGGGGCTCTTGCTCGCGCAAGCTACAACAACAGGCGCAGAACGCCCAGTTGAGACGAAGGGCGCCAGTGGTCGCAATAACAGTGTTGTGAACGGCCATGCCGGCGGCTCAAACTGTTGAGCGGCCGTGTCTTCCCGACATTACATGTGACCCTTGCAGACGCGCATCATCGCGCAGATCCTCCACTCAGGTGCCCCCCGCATGATCCCCTTCTCCGTGCTCGACCTCGCGCCGATTTGCCAGGGCGGCGACGCCGCGCAGGCGTTCCGCAACTCGCTCGACCTCGCCCAGCACGCCGAGAAGTGGGGCTACAAAAGGTTCTGGCTCGCCGAGCATCACAACATGACGGGGATCGCGAGCGCGGCAACGTCGGTGGTGATCGGGCACGTCGCGGGCGGGACCAAGACGATCCGCGTCGGCTCCGGCGGGATCATGCTGCCGAACCATTCGCCGCTGGTCATCGCCGAGCAGTTCGGCACGCTGGAATCGCTCTATCCCGGGCGGATCGATCTCGGGCTTGGCCGCGCGCCGGGCACCGACCAGTTCACCGCGCGGGCGCTGCGGCGCGACCTCGCGACCACGTCCGAGAATTTTCCGCATGACGTGCTGGAATTGCAGGCGCTGCTCGGCGACGTGCAGCCGAACCAGGCGATCCGCGCCGTGCCCGGCATGGGGACCAAGGTGCCGCTGTGGATCCTGGGATCGAGCACCTTCGGTGCGCAGCTTGCCGCGATGCTCGGGCTGCCCTTCGCGTTCGCCTCGCATTTCGCGCCGCAGATGATGATGCCGGCACTGCGCGAATATCGCGCGCGCTTCGAGCCCTCGGCGCAGCTCGACAAGCCCTATGCGATGATCGGCGTCAACGTGTTCGCGGCGGACACCGACGAGGAGGCGTGGCGGATGTTCTCATCGCTGCAACAGCAATTCATCAATCTGCGCCGTGGTACGCCGGGGCCGCTGCCGCCGCCGACCGGCGACATGGACGCGCTGTGGTCGCCGGCGGAGAAGGCCGGCGTCGGCCAGTCGCTGTCGTGCTCCGCGGTCGGCTCGCCTGATGTGGTGGAAGAGAAGCTGAAGGCGCTGATCACTGAAACCGGCGCGGACGAATTGATGACGACGGGGCAGATCTACGATCACGCCGCCCGGCTGCGCTCGTTCGAGATCGCGGCCGAGGTGCGGGATCGGATCGCGAAACAGCCGGTCGCGTGAGCCCCGGTCGCCTCGCGGCCGCCTAAGGCGCAGCGCAGGTGAAGTTCTCGGCCTTCTCGATGCTGCCATGGCCGAGATAGCGCGCCTGGCGCGGATAGGGGCACAGCGGCCGGCTACGTTCCGGCCATGGCGTTTTCGCACCCGCGCGGGCCTCGATGCGCTCGGGCGCGCGTCCCTGCTCAACCCAGGCGACCAGCGGTGTCAGCACGTCGAAACTGTCGGTGGCGGGGCCTCCCGAGCAATGGTTCATGCCCGGCACGAGGAAGAGGCGGGCAAAGTCGGCCGTCTCCTTCTCTGCGCCCACCGCGCTCGTGAGGCGCTTGTACCAGTCCACGGTATCAAGCGCGGAAAAAGTGGGATCGCTGACGCCGTGATAGAGCAAGAGCTTGCCGCGCCGCGCACGGAACCCGGAAAGGTCGACCGAGTTGGCGGAGATTGTCTGCACCGAACTCTCGGGCATCGTCGCGCTGGTGCCGAAGATTTTCGCATGGGCGTCCGTGACGTCGACGGAGCGATAGAAGTCGTAAACGGCCTCCGCTTCGTTGGCCAAGGGCGATTGCGGCGGCGTCATGTAGAGATAGGCCAAGGTCGCACCAAAGGAGACGTTGAAGGCGTTGACGCGGCTGTCGGGCGCCGTGCCGAGAATCCAGCGCCGCCAGCCCTCCGTGGCAACGCCGGCATCATAGGGATAGGACGCATAGATCCGGCGGCCCTGCGCCGTGGCCGGTCCCTGGAAATAGGTTTCGAGCGCTGCGACCTGGCCTGAGGACAGACAGCTCGCGGTCTTTTCGGCCGGACATTGCAGCTTGCGCGGGGAGAAGCGGCAGGCCGGCATGTTGTCGATGATGCCGTCGGCAAGGCCGTCGGACTCGTCGCAGGACTGCAGGATCGACTTGGAGAGCAAATCCATGTCGGCCTGCGACAAGGCCTGCGCCAGGATTGGCCGGCCGTCCGGCGCCGTGGGTGAGATCGCCGCAAAAGCTTGTGTCGACGCGGCGCCAGCAAGGCCCTTCTCGGGCATTCGGAAAGCCGGTGCGCCCGCGGCCACGCCATCGAAATGATCCGGATAGCGCTGCGTGACCATCATGCCGTGACGCCCGCCATTGGAGCAGCCGAGGAAGTAGGAGTAGTTCGGCGGGCGACCGTAATAGGTCTGGATGAGTTGCTTTGCGCGCCGGGTCACCTGATCGTCGGCGCGATAGCCGAAATCGATCCGCGCCTGCGGATCGAGGCCGAAGCTGGCGCCGCCGAGCGGCCCCGGCGCATTGCTGTGGCCGGCATCCGTCGTGACCGTCGCGTAGCCCTGATTGAGCGCACTCGGCTTCCCGCCGCCGGGCTGCGCATCGCCGTTGCCGAGGACGCCGTCGGTGCCGCCCTGCCCCTGAAACACGAAGCGGCCGTTCCAGGCGTCGGGTAGTCTCAGATGCAGGCCGATCGCAAACTTCTGGCCGTCGGCGCCGGTTCGTTCGTCGAGATATGCGATCACCTCGCAATGCGCGGGCAAGCCGCCCGACGCCGGCCGTGCCTGCGCCTCGCTGACACGCATCGCCGCGCCCGACTCGGCCTGAAGCCGATCGCACGCGGTCACCGGCGCGATCGTCTCACCGGCGACTGCCGTGGCGATGGAGACGACGCTTGCGATGCAAGCCAACGTGGCCCGCCAAACCTGACGATGCAGGTTTCTCTGTGCCGAGACAATCAACTTGCGTCCCCCTGTCGCAAACGCTCCGGCTAATCCGGAAAGCCGAACAGCTTGGCCGGATTGTGCACCAGGATCTTCTCCAGCTCCGCCTGGTCGGGCGCGTAGCGGTACATCAGCTCGAGCAGATCGGCATCGTTCGGCGGCTGCTTCACCGAGACCGGATGCGGCCAGTCGCTGGCCCAGACGCAGCGGTCGGGAGCGGCCTCGATATAGGCGCGCGCGATCGGGATCACGTCGTCGTAGGGCGCGCCGACCTTCGAGGTCTTCTCGCCAAGCGAGAGCATGACCCAGAAATTGCCTTTGGCGAGCAGCTCGAGCATCTTGCGCAGGTTCGGATCGGCGTTGCCGGCTTCGGGATCGGGGCGCGCCATGTGGTCGATCAGCACGGGCACGTCGAGATTCTCGTACTTGGCAACGCTCGACATGATGCCGTCCTTCTCCGGCTGGATCTTGACGTACCAGCCGAGCTCGCGGATGCGCGCCATCGCGCGGGCGAAATCGGCGTCGGACAGCACGGCGCCAAGCTCCTGGCGAAAGCTGAAGCGCGCGCCGCGCACGCCGGCATCGTGGAGTTTCGCGAGATAGGCGTCGCTCGCCTCGGCGAACACCAGCGCATTGGCGCAGCCGCGGTAGTTCGGACCCATCGCTTTGAGCCCGTCGAGCACGACGGCATGGTCGGCCCCATAGGTCGTGGTCTGCACGATGATGCCGCGCTCGATGCCGAGCGCCTTGTGCATGCGCAGCGCTGCTTCCCAGGTCGCGGTCGGCATCCGATAGGCGGCGCCGGGACGCTCCGGATATTTGTCGATGGGACCCAGCACGTGAAACTGGCTGTCCACGGTCTTCGGCGGCGGCGCCTTGCTCGGGCGGCGCGGGTTGGGATCGAACGGCAGATAGGTCGGCATGCGAAACTCCCTCAGTCGATCACGGCGGTGAAGTCGCACTGCACCAGCGCGCCGCCGTCCATGTTGTCCATCGGCAGCGCGTGGCGCGCCGGGCGCGAATGCTCGTCCGGAAACATCCTCAGCCACTCGACATTGACTGGCCCGCGATTGCTGCGGTCCTTCAGCCACACCGTCATCTTGATGATGTCGTCGGTGGTGCCGCCGGCCGCTTCCACCGTGGCCTTCATATGCGCGAACATGTTGGCGCATTGCGCGTCGAGACTCTCGGGCATCGTATTGGTCGCGGGGTCGCGACCGAGGATGACGCCCGACATCACGAGATTGCCGATGCGGCAGGCGTTCGGAATGGGATTGGCGTGCTTGAAGCCCCCGATGTGGATGCTCTTGCGCCGCTTCTGATCTGACATTGTGCGCTCCCTTGTTGTTGGTTCAGACGAACTGGCACGACACCGAGCCGAAGGCGCCGTAATCGGCGTGGAAGGTGTCGCCGCGGCGGATGTCGACGGGACGCGTGAACGATCCCGCCAGCACGACCTCGCCTGCGGCGAGATGCTCGTCGTGCGGTGCGAGGCGGTTGGCGAGCCAGGCGATGCCGTTGGCGGGGTGATTGAGCACGCCGGCGGCAAGGCCGGTCTCCTCGACCTCGCCGTTGCGGAACAGGAGCGCGCCGATCCAGCGCAGATCCGCATCCAAGGGACGGAAGGGACGGCCGCCGAGCACGAGCGCGGCGTTCGCGGCGTTGTCCGAGATCGTGTCCATGACTTTTCGCGTCTTGCCCGTCTCCGGATCGACGCGATGCATCCGCGTCTCCAGGATTTCCAGCGCAGGCGTGACGTAGTCGGTGGCGTTGAGCACGTCGAAGATGGTGCAGTCGGGCCCGCGCAGCGGCGCCTTCAGCACGAAGGCGAGCTCGACCTCGATGCGCGGCGCGTGGAAGCGGTCGAACGGGATGGGCGTCGCATCGGCATAGAACATGTCGGCGAACAGCACGCCGTAATCGGGCTCGGAGATGCCGACCGCGTTCTGCATCGCCTTCGAGGTGAGGCCAATCTTGTGGCCCTTGATGACGCGGCCGCGACCGAGCTGAAGCCTGGTCCAGGCGCGCTGGATCGCGTAGGCGTCCTCGATGCTGAAGTCGGGGTACTCCTTCGTGAACATCGGAATCAGCGTCTTGGTGCGCTCGGCTTCATCGAGGCGCGCGGCGAGGCGTTCGATCGTCGCAGCATCCAGCATGGCTTATTACTCCGCGGCCACAGTGTTGCGCAGCACGCCGATGCGGCTCGACTCGACCTCGACGACGTCGCCGACC
The DNA here is from genome assembly GCF_001556045.1 of Bradyrhizobium sp. CCH5-F6. GTDB lineage: Bacteria > Pseudomonadota > Alphaproteobacteria > Rhizobiales > Xanthobacteraceae > Bradyrhizobium. Next base: position 50,722 of record NZ_LSIC01000050.1, on the reverse strand, counting down.
TTCAGCCAGCGCGGCGGATCGAAGCGGACGCCTGCGCCGGTCGGGGTACCCGTGACGATCATGTCGCCGGGCTTCAGCGTGGCAAAGGTGGAGAGATAGGAGATCAAATAGTCGAACGGGAACATCAGCCGTTCGGTGCTGTCCTGCTGCCGGACCTCGCCGTTGACGCGCGTGACGATGTCATGCGGCCCGCGCGGGTCGAGCTCGTCCGCCGTGACGATCCACGGGCCCATGCTGCCGGAGCGGTCGAAGTTCTTGCCCTGCGTGACGTTGAACTTGCCGTGGCGGAGCCAGTCGCGGATCGTGCCCTCGTTGCACAGGGTCATGCCGAAGATGTGCGACCACGCCTGTTCGCGCGGGATGTGGCGGCCGCCCTGCCCGATCACGATGACGAGCTCGCCTTCATAGTCGAGCTGCTCGGAAACCTTGGGCTTCTCCAGCGGCTGGCCGGAGCCGGTCATCGAGGACATGCTGCGGACGAACAGGCTGGGATATTTGGGCAGGTCCGAATTGTCTTTATATTCGGCGTTGCGCTCGGCGTAGTTGACGCCGATGCACCAGAGCTTTTCCGGCGCCAGCACCGGCGGCAGCAGGACGAGCTTTTCCAGTGCGTGGTCCGGCGCGGCGCCGGCAACCGCCTCCTGCGCGTCGGGCAGCGCGTTGGCCGCGATCAGCGCCTTCAGATCGGAAAAGTCGCGGCCGATCCGTTTCGTCAGATCGACGACACCGCCTTCGACGACCGCGCCGTAGCGCGGCTCTCCGTCCAAGAGATAGCTTGCGAGTCGCATGGTGGTTCTCCAATGGGGTCGCGGCGCCGCCGGAGCTGCGCGCTCAGTCGGTCGATTTGGGAGTCTGGAAGACGGAGTTCAGCGTCACGATCTCGCCGAGGCTCGCGTAACGCGGCCCGCCGATGCGGGCGATCGGGTCGAGCGCCCTGGTCTCGACCTTGCCGTCGTTCACGAGGCCGTCGCGCAGGTGAAACATCACGACCTCGCCGACGATCAGCCGGCTGCGGGCCTCGCCGAACTCGAGGCACTGCCGGAAGCGGCATTCCATCGCGACCGGCGCGGCGGCGAGCCGCCGCACCTTGATGAGGTCGCAGGGCAGCGTTTCGAGTCCGAGATGCTCGACCTCGCTGACTTCAGGCGGATGCTCGACGGAGCTGTCATGCACCGCGGACATCAGCGGGGTATCGGCAATGTGGATGACGTATTCCTCGGTGTCGAGGATGTTGTGCGCGGTGTCCTTGTAATCGGCGCCCTTGCGGCCGACGCTGATGGCGAGCATCGGCGGCTTCTGCGAGACGAAGGTGAAGGCGCTGAACGGCGCGAGGTTGAGCACGCCGCTTCGCGACAGGCTCGTCACCCAGGCGATCGGGCGCGGCACCACGATGCCGGTCATCAGCCGGTAGATGCGCTCGGCGCCGAGCTCGGCGGGATCGATCCGCATCGATCAATCAGCCCTGATGTTGGCCTTGCGCACGACCGGAATCCACTTGGCATCCTCGCGCTCCAGATAGGCCTTGAACTCGCTTGGCGTCATCGGCGTGGCTTCGCCGCCGAGCTTCTCGAACTTGTCGATCACGGCGGGGTCCTTCAGGATCGCAACCAGCGTCTCGTGCAGCTTGTCCACGATCGGCGCCGGCGTGCCCGCGGGCGCGAACAGGCCCGTAAAGGTCTGGCCGTCGAAATCCTTGTAGCCGAGCTCGGCGAAGGTCGGCACGTCAGGCAGCGACTTCAGGCGGTGCGGGCTCGTGACAGCCAGCGCGCGGAACAGGCCGGCCTTGATGTGCTGGAGGCTGACCGTGAGCTGGTCGAACGCGAACTGCACCTGACCGCCGAGCAGATCGTTGATCGCCGGCGCGTTGCCGCGGTAGTGCGCGGTGACCCATTGCAGGCCGAGGTTGGACTGCATCAGCTCGCTGAGCAGATGGTTGGTGGTGCCCGGACCGGGCGAGGCCATGGTCAGCTTGCCGGGCTCGCGCTTGGCGAGATCGATGAACTCCTTGAAGTTCGTCGCCTGCACCGAGGGATGCACCTCGAGCACCAGCGGCGTCATCGAGATCGTCGAGATCGGGAGGAAGTCCTTCTTCCAGTTGTAGGCGTCGCGCTTGTTGATCTCGGTCGCGAACAGCACCGGACCGTTGGCGCCGACGAACAGCGTGTAGCCGTCGGGCGCCGATTTCGCGAAGGCCTCGCCCGCGATCATGCCGCCGGCGCCGGCCTTGTTCTCGATGACGAAGGGCTGGCCGAGCTTTTCCTGAAGCTTGTCGGCGACGATGCGCGCCGCGCTGTCGACATTGCCGCCGGCCGGATAGGGCACGATCAGCTTCACGTTACGCGCCGGCCATTCCTGGCCCGATGCGGGCCCGGCCAGCATCGCAGTGACGGCAGCTATGGCAATCCAGATTAATCTCATGTTAACCTCCCGGCGGCGCTTCCAACTCACGTCGAATGCCTGACGTTTCGCATGGCATTCCGATCGGAGCGCAATCTCCAGATGCGCGCTTGCCCTGTCGAGTGAATTGTGGCGTTCTTGTCCATATCATGGACAAGAGGCGTTCGGTAAAATCCACCCGCGGCGCGGTTGAGCCGCGACAGGGCGCGCAGGCGATCCGGCGCGCGCTCGCCGTGCTGCGCATCCTTGCCGCCGGTCGCGAAGACGGTGTGCCATTGGCCGACGTGGTGCGCGCGACCGGCCTCACCCGCCCGACCGTGCATCGCATCGTCCACGTGCTGATCGAGGAAGGCATCGTCGAGCGGCATGGCAAGAGCGGCCGCTACGCCATCGGCAACCAGGTGCCGGAGCTGGCGCTGGCGCGGCCGCGGCCCTCGCGGCTGCTGGTCGCAGCAAATCCGTCGCTGCAGCGCGCGTCCGCCGAGATCGGCGACACGCTGTTCCTGACGGTGCGCACCGGCAACGACACGCTGTGCGTCGATCGCCGGATCGGCGTCTATCCGATCCAGGTGCTGTCGATCGAGATCGGCGCGCGCCGGCCGCTCGGCGTCTCCAGCGCAGGCGTCGCCATCCTTGCAGCAATGCCGGCGCAGGACGCGCGAAAGATCGTCGCAGCGAACGAGAAGCGGTTCGAGGCCTACCGGACCGACGTGGGTGCCGTGACGAGCCAGGTCACCGCAGCGCGGCGGCGGGGTTACAACATGAGAGAAATCGGCCTCGTGCAGGGCACCAAGTCGATCTCGACCTGGATCAAGACCCCGGACGGACAACCCGCCGCTGCAATCACGGTCTCCGCCGTTCGAACCAGGCTCGGCCCCCGCCGCGAGCAGGAGGTCGCGGAGATACTGTTGCGGGAGGCACGCGCCATCGAGCAGGCCATCCGGGGCCAGGCGGCGCTGTCAATGGGCTGACGTGGTCCCTCGTTTTGTGGCACAAGAGCCGCCATCGCCGACCCACCAACGAGGCCACGCATGCCCGCGCCAAAACCGCCTGCTTTCGAGACCCTGAGCCTGCATGCTGGCCAGCATCCGGATCCCGTGACCGGCGCCCGTGCGGTGCCGATCTACCAGACCACGTCCTACGTGTTCCAGGATTCCGATCACGCCGCGGCGCTGTTCAATCTGGAGCGCGCCGGCCACATCTATACCCGCATCTCCAATCCGACCACCGGCGTGCTGGAAGAGCGGCTCGCGGCGCTGGAAGGCGGCGTCGGCGCGATCTGCACCGCGAGCGGCATGGCCGCGCTGCATCTGGCCATCGCGACGCTGCTCAACGCCGGCGATCACATCGTGGCGTCGAGCTCGCTCTATGGCGGCACCATCAACCTGCTCGCGCACACGCTGCCGCGCTTCGGCATCACCACAACCTTTGTAAAGCCGCGCGACCTCGACGCGTTCCGCGCCGCGATCAAGCCGAACACCAAGCTCGTGATCGGCGAGACCATCGGCAATCCCGGGCTGGAGGTGCTCGACATTCCCAAGGTCGCGGCGATCGCGCATGAGGCCAAGATCCCGCTCTTGATCGACAACACTTTTGCCACGCCCTATCTCAGCCGACCGATCGAGCTCGGCGCCGACATCGTGATGCATTCGGCGACCAAATGGATCGGCGGCCATGGCATCGCGATCGGCGGCGCCATCGTCGACGGCGGCCGCTTCGACTGGCGCGGCTCCGGCAAATTCGGCGTGCTGACCGAGCCCTATGGCGGCTATCACGGCATCGTCTTCGACGAGCAGTTCGGCACGGCGGCTTTCATCATGCGGGCACGCACCGAAGGCCTGCGCGATTTCGGCGCCTGCCTGTCGCCGACCAATGCGTTCCAGCTGCTCCAGGGCGTGGAGACGCTTCCGGTGCGCATGGACCGCCACATGCAGAACACGCATCTCGTGCTGGAAGCACTCAAATCCAACAAGGCCGTCGACTGGGTGCTGCATCCCTCGCTGGAGACGCATCCCGACTATCAGCTCGCCAAGACCCTGCTGCCGCGCGGCGCCGGCTCAATCGTTTCCTTCGGCATCAAGGGCGGCCGACCGGCGGGGCGCAAGTTCATCGAATCGCTGCGCATGATCAGCCATCTCGCCAATGTCGGCGACGCCAAGACGCTGGTGATCCACCCGGCCTCGACCACGCATCAGCAGATGGATGCCGAGCAGCTCAAGGCGGCCGGCATCGGCGAGGAGCTGGTGCGGCTGTCGGTCGGCATCGAGACGGCAAGCGACATCATCGACGATCTCGCCCAAGCGCTGCGCATCTCGCAAAAGGTCTGACGCCATGAAGCTTTCCGTCAACGGCACTGAAGTGTTCGCCGCAACCGGCGGCCGCGACTTCGACAAATCCCTGCCCGCGGTCGTCTTCATCCACGGCGCCGGTTTCGACCATTCCACCTGGGCGCTGCATACGCGCTGGTTCGCCCATCACGGCTTTGCCGTGCTGGCGCCCGACCTGCCCGGCCACGGCCGCTCCGCCGGGCCTTCACTCGGCAGCATCGCGGAGATGGCCGACTGGACGGCGGCGCTGCTGGATGCGGCAGGCGCTGCGAACGCGCATCTGATCGGTCATTCCATGGGCTCGCTGATCTCGCTGGAGACGGCGGCGCGCCATCCCGACAAGGTCGCCGCGCTCAGCCTGATCGGCACCGCAGCGACCATGACTGTCGGCCCGGATCTCTTGAAGGCGGCCGAGGCCAACTCGCAGGATGCAAACGACATGGTCTCGATCTGGGGTCTCGGCTTCAAGGCCGAACTCGGCGGCAGCCTCGCACCGGGCCTGTGGATGCACGGCGGCGCACAGGCCGTGCTCCAGGCTTGCGAGCCCGGCGTGCTGTTCAAGGATCTTTCCGCTTGCAATGCCTACACGAATGCGCTTGCCGCCGCGGCGAGCATCAAGGTGCCGACGACGCTCATTCTCGGCGAGCGGGACATGATGACGCCGGCAAAGGCAGGCAAGGCGCTTGCGGCCGCGATCCCGCATGCGAAGACCGTCGTGGTGCCCGGCGCAGGCCACATGATCATGGCCGAGCGCCCGGATGAATTGCTGGCGGCGCTGAAGGGCTGAGCCGCTTCCAGCTCAAGCGTTTGGTACGCGGATAGCCGCGGGGAGCGGCATGGCCGGGCTTGTCCCGACCATCCACGCCTGGCGGCGAAGACCGGAGAACGTGGATGCCCGGACCTTCGCCTCGCCGAAGCGGCTTCGGCGCGCGGGCGGGACAAGCCCGGGCATGACGGCGTCCTCTCAATGTCCAGCTCACGAGCCCGGCGTCCATTTCCAGACGATGTCGGAGACGTTGACCGGCTTTGGGATAAGACCGAGTTTTGCGAAGCGATCGGCGACCGCCTGCTGGCTCTTGACCACCTCGGCATCGAGCGGCACGACGCGATAGTTGGAGCGGGCCACGAAGCGCCTGACAGCCTCGATATCGACGCCGGTCGCCTCTGCTTGCGCCTTTGCCACATCCTCGTGGTGCGAATCCGCCCACACGCCTTCGGACGCGAAGGCTGTGTTGAGCTTCGCGACGAGGGAAGGATACTTCTCCACGAAGTCTGCGCCGGCGATGTAGAAGGCGTTCGGCTTGTGCACGTCCTTGTCGAAGACGATCACGCGCGCATTCTCCTTCAGTTCGGCGAGTGCGAGATAGGGATCCCAGATCGACCAGGCGTCGACCGAGCCCTTCACAAAGGCTGCCGTCGCATCCGCCGGGGCGAGCGGCGCCGGGGTGATGTCGGACCAGGACAGGCCGGCTTTTTCGAGCGCCGCGACGAGGAGATTGTGCGCGCTCGATCCCTTGCCGAAGGCGACGCGCTTGCCCTTGAGATCGGCGAGCGTCTTGATCGGCGAATCCTTCGGCACGACGATCGCCTGGGTGTTGCCTTCCGATTTCACCGCGGCGACGTAGCGGATCCTGGCGCCGCCGGCCTGCGCGAAAATCGGCGGGGAGTCGCCGACATAGCCGAAATCGACGCTGCCGACATTGATGGCCTCCAGCAGCGGCGGACCGAACTGGAAGTCGATCCACTTGATCGCGATGCCGAGCGGCCTGAAAGCATTTTCGAGCGTCTGGCGCTGGCGCACCGCCGGGAAGAACCCGCCCTTCTGCGTCCCGATGCGGATTTCCGCCGGCTTGTCCGCGGCGTGCGCCGGCGCGGCGACGGCGGTGGCGATGAGCAGCGCTGCGGTCAGGATGTGTCGTCGTGCAATCATGTTGCGGTCCTTTCAGTAGACGGAGAGTGGGGAACTCGCGCGACGGCGCCGCTCCGAGAACACGGCACGTGCGGCGCGCTCGGCATCGCGGGCCGAGCGGAACTGGCGGCCTTCGAGACTGTCGAACAGTCGCTCGGAGGAAAAGAAACGGAAGCCGCGTTCATCTCTCGTGATGATGCCGGCGGCGCGGTCGTGGATCTCGATGATGTAGGCATTCGACTGAGCCTGGGACATGACTGCTCGTTCGCCGAAGTCTCGGCGTTCCTGCTTGGGGATTTTCGGTGTGAGGTGTTGCTAAGAGGCGGTCAGCAACAACAACAGGCGCCCGTTGCCGCGCAGAAACAGCGCCGCGTCATGCACGCATGCATGTCGCCTTGGTTACGCTGGTGATCCATTCTCATATCGCGGCATCAAGCTCGAGGAGCAGCTTCGATGCTCCGAATATCGAGCAGCTGGCACGATTGGTCAATGAAATGGCTATCCATATTTGCGGTCGCCGCGCTTGCGCGCTTCTCCCGGCGCAAGCACCGGCAAACGGATTCATCTCGCGATGAGTTCAACACAGGCTCACGGGCGGCGTGATACGCTTCAGGAGCCAAAACGCAGGTCGGGAGAATCAGAGATGGCTGATGATCTGAAGGGGCGCACCGCGCTCGTGACCGGCGGCTCGCGCGGAATCGGCGCCGCCGTTTGCCGTGCGCTGGCCGAAGCAGGCGCTGCCGTGGCGATCAATTGCCGCGAGCGGATCGGGCAGGCCGAGCAGCTGGCTGGCGAGATCGGCGAGCAAGGCCGCCGCGCCATCGTCGTCGCTGCTGACGTCTCGCAGCCCGGGGCCGTAGCCGCAATGGTCGAGCGCGTCACGGCCGGGCTCGGGCCGATCGACATTCTCGTCAACAATGCCGGCATCGCCATCACGCGCGGCATCGACGATCTCACCGAAGACGATTTCGACCGCACCATCCTGGTCAACCTGAAATCCGCCTTCCTGTGCACGCAGGCCGTGTTGCCGTCGATGCGATCAAGGAAATGGGGCCGCATCGTCAACATCTCCTCGGGCGCGGCGCGCGGCGCCGGCTCGATCGGCCCGCACTACAATGCATCCAAGGCCGGCATGGAGGGCCTCACGCGAGGTTATGCCGCGCGGCTGGTGAAGGAGGGCATCACGGTCAACGCAGTGGCGCCGTCGCTGATCGAGACCGACATGATGAGCGGCCAGCCCCAGCTCGTCAGCCGCATCCCGCTCGGCCGCTTCGGCACGGCGGAGGAGGTGGCGAAAGCCGTGATGCTGCTGGTCGACAACGCGTACATGACCGGGCAGACCGTGGCGCTCAGCGGCGGGATGGCGTTTAACTAGGTAAGCAGCTGGTCTCCTTCACCTCTCCCCGCTTGCGGCAAGGCTGTCGCATATGAGTTCTTGGCAGGGCCTGAGCGCGCGCCTCGTCCTTCGAGACGACCGCTTTGCGGTCTCCTCAGGATGAGGCTAAGTGACATCGGAGCCCACCGAAACTGCTGCCGCGCACTCCGTCCTCATCCTGAGGGCCCGCCAACGGCGGACGTCTCGAAGGATGGACACAGAGAAAACGCTCCCACTAGCGATGGCGCTGCACAAGAAGGGGAGAGGAGAGAAGGATCACCACATCGTCGCGGCGGCGCGTTCCGGCCAGATGCGATCGTACTCCGCGCCGCCGACCTTGTTCTCGCTCATTTCCGCGAGGATCTGGCCGGGCGTCGGCAAACTCTTCGGGTCGACGCGCTTGTCGGGATTCCAGAGATCGGAACGGACGATGGCGCGGGCGCACTGGAAGTAGATTTCTTCGACGTTCATCACCATCACGCTGCGCGGCGCCTTGCCCTCGACCTTGAACGAGGCCAGCAGATCCGGATCGATCGAGAGACAAGCGCGGCCATTGGCGCGAACGGCGTTGCCGGAGCCGGGGATCAGGAACATCAGCGACACCCTTGGGTCGCGCACGATGTTGCGCAGGGAATCCACCCGGTTGTTGCCGCGGCGGTCCGGCAGCATCAGCGTCTTGGGATCGTGGATGCGGACGAAGCCCGGGAGATCGCCGCGCGGCGAGCAATCGATGCCTTCGGGCCCGATGGTGGCGAGCGCGGCAAACGGCGCCTTCTCGATGAAGATGCGGTAGAGCGGCGTGACGTGGTCGGCGACTTTCACGGTCGAGGCGTCATTGGTGGCACCATAGATGGCCTCGAGCTGCTCGACCGTTTCGATCACCGTCATTCCACTCTCTCCTTGTTGGCCGGCTATTCGTGCCAGCCATCATCCCTGATCACGCGCAACAGCTGGCGGCCGTGATACTCGGCGCTGCCGGCGTTGAGAATGGTGACGTCGGCCCGTGCCGACGCGTCCTCGACGCTGCGCGACAGCCGCTCGGCGATGTTGCCGTCGCTGTGCCGTGCCCGCGCCGCAAGCCGCTGCGCCAGTACGTCCGGCGGCGCGGTGATGGCGACCACCACGACATTGGCATAGGTCTGGCGCAGCGCTGCGATCACGGTGCGCGAGACGTTGACGACGACTGCGCGGCCGGCACGAATGTCGTCGTTGATTTCGAGCGGCAACGCATAGGCGTGTCCATGCGCCTCCCAGTGCACGGCGAAGTCGCCGTGCTCGCGCGCGCGACGAAACTCGTCGGGGCTCACGGAGATGTTGTCCTCGGCCTCGGAGGATTCGCGCGTCACGACGCGGCGTGGAAAGACGACGTTGCGATCGTCCGCGCAGGCCGCCTGCGCGAGCCGGAGCAGCGTGTCCTTGCCGGCACCGCTCGGACCGACCACCAGCACCAGCCGGCCGGGTCCGATCGCGCCTGCCTGCTTTGCCATGGTCGCGGTCTCGCTCATGCGACGCGGTTCCCTTCGCGCCAGACGCTGCGGACCACCGGAACGCTGCCGGCGACGTGCACGCGGATCAGGTCGGCGCGCTTGCCGGTGGCGATCTCGCCGCGGTCGGAGAGACCGACCGCCTCGGCCGGCGCCTTCGTCACGGTGCGAACCGCTGCCGGAAGACTGATCGCCGGCACATGCTCAGGCAATTGCAGCGCCGCCATGAGAAGGCTCGACGGGATGTAGTCCGACGACAGGATGTCGAGCAGGCCTTCGCGGGCGAGATCGACCGCGGCGATGTTGCCGGAATGCGAGCCGCCGCGCACGACGTTGGGCGCGCCCATGAGAATGTCGATGCCGGCCTGATGCAGGCCGCGCGCGGCCTCCAGCGTGGTCGGGAATTCCGCCACCGAGACGCGATCGCGCACGGCGTCCGCGACGTTCTCCTCGGTGGTGTCGTCATGGCTCGCCAGCGGGATCTTGTATTGATGCGCCAGCGCGACGATCTCGCGCATGTTGGTTGCCGCATATTGCTTCTGGTACTCGAAGCGCTTTGCGAACAGCTCGTCGAGCTCGGCGTCGGTCTTGCCGCCGCCCTTGCCGCGATAATAGTCGCGCAGCTTGACCTCGTCGCGGAACTGGCGCTGGCCCGGCGTGTGATCCATCAGCGACATCAGCTTGACGTCCGGACGGTCGATCAGCTCCTTGGCCTCCTCGACCACGCTCGGCATCGGGATCTCGCAGCGCAGATGCAGGAAGTGGTCGGCGCGCAGCAGGCTGGCCTCGCGCGCGGTCGTTATCGCGGCGGCGAGCACGCCGGCGCGGCCATCGACTTCCTCGGCGCCGTCCTCGCGCCAGACCCGGAGCGAGTCGAACACGGTGGTGATGCCCGAGGTGGCGAGCTGGCCGTCATAGGAGATGACGGCCGCGACCGGATTCCAGAACACCTTCGGCCGCGGCACGTAATGCGCCTCGAGGTGGTCGGTGTGGAGCTCGATCAGGCCGGGCATGATCAGGTCGCCGCCGGCGTCCTCGGTACCCGCGGGCGCCCTGCCCTCGCCGATCTCGGCGATGCGTCCGTCGGCAAGAGCGAGCCAGCCCTGCTCGATCACCCGGTCGGCCAGCACGATCCTGGCGTTGGTAATGACGGTGTCCTTCGGCTTGGGGTTCATTTCCTCTTCCTTCAGGCCGCGGCAGCAAAGCTGGCGACGTCGACAATGCGGTCCGCAATCAGATGACGGATTTCGTCGTCATGGACAATGGCGACCATGGCGACGCCCTGGCGCTTCTTTTCAGCGACCAGCTCGACCACGACGGCGCGATTGGCGGCATCGAGCGATGCGGTGGGCTCGTCCAGCAGCAGGATCGGCAGGTCCGAGATGAAGCCGCGCGCGATGTTGACGCGCTGCTGCTCGCCGCCGGAGAAGGTCGCGGGCGGCAACTGCCAGAGCCGCTCGGGGATGTTGAGGCGATGCAGCAGCGCGCCGGCGCGCGCCTGTGCGTCGGCACGGCTCATACCGTTGACGATCAGCGGCTCGGCGACGACGTCGACGGTCGCGACGCGTGGCACGGCGCGCAGGAACTGGCTGACATAGCCGATGGTGGATCGGCGAACGTTGAGGATCTGCCGCGGCTCGGCAGTGGCGAGGTCGATCACTGTGCCGCGGTGACGGATGCCGATGCGACCGCTATCGCAGCGATAGTTGCCAAAGATCATCTTCAGGATCGACGATTTGCCTGCGCCTGACGGCCCCGACAGCACGACGCACTCGCCCGGATTGACGTGGAAGGTCACGCCGCGCACGACCGGCAGCTCGATGCCGCCCTGCAAGTGCATCGTGAAGGTCTTCTGGGCATCGGCAACGTCGATCATGGCGGTCATCGAAAGGCTCATGGCGGGAGAATCGAGGAGACGAGGAGTTGCGTGTAGGGCTCGCGGGGATCGTCGAGCACCTGGTCGGTGAGACCGGTCTCGATGACGCGGCCGCCCTTCATCACCATCACGCGATGCGACAGGAGGCGCGCGACCGCGAGATCGTGGGTGACGATGATGACGGCGAGATGCAGCTCGGCGACCAGACTGCGCACGAGATCGAGCAGGCGCGCCTGCACCGACACGTCGAGGCCACCGGTCGGCTCGTCCATGAACACCAGCCGCGGCTCGGTGACGAGGTTGCGGGCGATCTGAAGACGCTGGCGCATGCCGCCGGAATAGGTGCGCGGCGCATCGTCGATGCGTGCGACGTCGATCTCGACGCGGGTGAGCCAGTCCGAGGCGGTGTCGCGGATGCGGCCGTAGTGATTCCAGCCCACGGCCATCAGCCGCTCGCCGACATTGGCACCGGCCGAGACCGCCATGCGCAGGCCCTGCGCGGGGTCCTGGTGCACAAAGCCCCAATCGGTGCGGAACAGGAAGCGCCGCTCGGCTTCGCCGAGCGTCGTGAGGTCGCGCGTGACGCCGTCGCGCATCCGGTAGGACACATGGCCGGCGCTCGGCGCCAGCTGGCCCGACAGCATCTGCAGCAGCGTCGACTTTCCCGAACCGGACTCGCCGACGATCGCCAGCACCTCGCCCGGATACAGCGAGAACGACACGTCGCGGCAGGCGGCGATGCGACCGAAGGACTTGCTCAGGGACTCCGCCACCAGCAGCGGCCGGTCGCTTTCGAGCGTAGCGAGATCAGCCGAGCCTTGATCAACCATGTGAGCCCGCCTTTTCCTTGTACGGCGCAGCGCTGAGACTGCCGTGATGGCCCGCGGCCTGGCGGCCCTCGCAATAATCCGTGTCGGAGCAGACGAACATCCGCCCGCCCTTGTCGTCGGTCACGATCTCATCGAGATACGAATTTTCCGCCCCGCAGAGCGCGCAGGGCGCGTTGAAGCGGTAGGGCTCGAACGGGTGATCCTCGAAGTCGAGCGAGACCACCTGCGTATAGGGCGGGATCGCGTAGATGCGCTTCTCGCGGCCGGCGCCGAACAATTGCAGCGCGGCGCAATTGTCCATCTTGGGATTGTCGAATTTCGGCGTCGGGGACGGATCCATCACGTAGCGCGCATTCACCTTCACCGGATAGGCGTAGGCGGTCGCGATGTGGCCGAAGCGGGCGATGTCCTCGTAGAGCTTCACGTGCATCAGTCCGTACTCGGCGAGCGCGTGCATGCGCCGCGTCTCGGTCTCGCGCGGCTCGAGGAAACGCAGGGGCTCGGGAATCGGCACTTGGTAGACCAGCACCTGGTTCTCGTTCAGCGCCGTCTCCGGGATGCGGTGACGGGTCTGGATCACCGTCGCCTCTTCCGTCGCCGTCGTCGTCGCAACGCCGGCGGTCTTGGCGAAGAACTTTCGGATCGAGATCGCGTTGGTGGTGTCGTCGGAGCCCTGGTCGATCACCTTGAGCACGTCCTGGGGACCGAGGATCGCGGCGGTCACCTGCACGCCGCCGGTGCCCCAGCCATAGGGCATCGGCATTTCGCGGCTGGCGAACGGCACCTGATAGCCGGGAATGGCGATCGCTTTCAGGATCGCGCGGCGGATCATCCGCTTTGTCTGCTCGTCGAGATAGGCGAAGTTGTAGGCGGGCGCGTTCATTCCGCGGCTTCCTTCATGACGTCAGGCGCATTGGCATCCGCGAACTCCTGCCGCAGCTTGCGCAAGAGGCCGAGCTCGGACTGGAAGTCGACGTAGTGCGGCAGCTTCAGATGCTCGACGAAGCCGGTCGCCTGGACGTTGTCCGAATGCGACATCACGAATTCTTCATCTTGCGCCGGGGCGAGCGCCTCTTCACCGAGCTCGCGGGCGCGCAACGCGCGGTCGACCAGCGCCATCGACATGGTCTTGCGCTCGCTCTGGCCGAAGGCGAGGCCATAGCCGCGGGTGAAGCACGGTGCTTCGGTCGCAGACCCCTTGAACTGGTTGACCATCTGGCACTCGGTCAGCTCGATCGCACCGAGCGGCACGGCGAAGCCGGCGTCTTCCGCGAAGAATTCCACCTCGACCTCGCCGAAGCGGATCTCGCCGGCGAAGGGATGGTTGCGGCCATAGCCGCGCTGGGTGGAATAGCCCATCGCCAGCAGGAAACCTTCGTCGCCGCGCGCCAGATTCTGCAGGCGCAGGTCGCGATCCGCCGGGAAGTTCAGCGGTTCGCGGGTGAGATCGCCGACCGGCGCGCCGTCCTCGGCCTGCGGCGAGGATTCGATCAATCCGTCGCGGCCGAGAATGTCGGTCACGCGGGGCGTGGGCGCGGTCGACGATTCAGCCGTCGCAGGTGCGTCGGGAACGAAGCCTTCGGCGAGCGAGGGATCGAGCAGGCGATGGGTGTAATCGAAGGTCGGTCCAAGGATCTGCCCGCCGGGAATGTCCTTGAAGGTGGAGGACACCCGCCGTTGCACCCGCATGGCGCCGGTGTCGACGGGCTCGCTGGCGCCGAAGCGCGGCAGCGTGGCGCGGAAGGCGCGGACCAGGAAGATCGCCTCGATCAGATCGCCACGCGCCTGCTTGATCGCCAGCGCCGCGAGTTCGCGATCGTAGAGCGAGCCTTCGCTCATGACGCGGTCGACGGCGAGGCCGAGTTGCTCCGAGATCTGGTCGAGCGTGACCTCCGGAACGCTCAGGTCGCCACGCCGCTTATGCGCGAGCAGGCGATGGGCGTTCTCGATGGCGCGTTCGCCGCCCTTGACTGCGACATACATGCTTCAGCTTCCCTTGCTCACGACGCGCGTGGTGCGCGGGATCGCAACCACGGCGTCATCGGCGACCAGCACCACGTCGATGCCGCGCGGAAACAGCGCCTCGTTGATTCGCAGGCGCTCGAACAGGTCGAAAGGCTTGATCGACGCCTGCAGGGTCGCGACACCGTCGATGCCGGGGCCGTGAAGCTCAAAGCTGCGCCCGGAGGCCAAGCTATCGACCTGAATGATCACCGTGGTCGAACGATCCGGGTATTCGCTCGTCCCTAGCGCAAAACGATCGAGCGATGGAAGCGCGGCACCGTCGCCGATCAGCGCGAAGCTCGCGATCGAGCAATCCTGCACCACCGGCGCGCCGGTATGAAATTTCAGCCATTTCACCAGGTCGGAGCCCTCCGCCATCCGCGCATCGAGCCAGAGCGGCGTGTCATGGTCGAACAGCGTCAGCGCGATTGCGGCGGTACCGCGCATCATCGGCCCCGTCGCCCCCGTCATCGGCACGATGCGCTGAACCGAGCCCGGCCGCGCCATCGCGTCCATGACCGAGCGAAAGGTCGACTGCGCCGACAACACCTTGTCGGCAAAACCCGGCGGCAGTTCCGCAATCGTGGTCATGATCTCAGCCCTCACCGCGCACCATGGTGTAGAAATCAACCTTCGTCGCGGCGATCTCGGCCGCCGCCTGCTTGCGCCGAATCATAAGCTGCTCTCGCAAGGGCGCGATGACATCCCGCTCCACCATGCCGCCGTGATCGCGGGATTGCACCATCGCATCGCACAATGCGATCAACCGCGCCTTGTCACCGTCACGGCCGAGCGTGTAGCCGAAACCGATTTCACCGCTCGCAAGCCGCACGGCGGCGCGCGACACCGTGGCCTCGCCGAGATTGAACGGCGCGCCGTCGCCGCCGACCCGGCCGCGCAGCATGACGAGACCGTTTTCGGGCGCGCGCAGATCCTGATGGGCCGGGAGGGCCAAGTTGCGGAGGCGAGCGGCGATCTCGCCCGCCTCCGCTTGCGCCAGCACCGCCATCGCGGCCTTGCGCCGGGCTTCCTGATTGTTGCGCTGCGTCACCTGGTCCACCGAACTTGCCGCATCGAAGTTGTCTATGATAATAGACAACTTCATACGGACGCGCCATGACTGTTTCGTGACAATGATGTGATTTCTGGAGTAGGTTCCCGCGACATGAGCATGCAGGACACAGCCTCCTCGGGCGTCGCGCTATGGCGCCTCGTTGCCGACGGCATCGAGCGCGGCATCGCCGACGGCCGCTTTGCGGCCGGCGACAAGCTGCCGGGCGAGATGGAGATCGCCGAAACCTATCGCGTCAACCGCCACACCGTGCGACGCGCGCTGGCAGCCCTCGCCGAGCGCGGCCTCGTGCGCGCCGAACGGGGCAGCGGAACCTATGTCGAGGCGCAAAAGCTCGCCTATCCGCTGCGCTCGCGCACGCGCTTCTCCGAGATCGTCGGTGCGGGTGGCCGGGAACCGCATGGGCGGCTGATCGAGGCGACCGACGATATCGCGACGCGCGAGCTCGCACGGGAACTGGGACTAAAGACCGGCGCGCCTTTGGTGCGGATCGAGGCGATCCGACTCGCCGACCGCACGCCGATCTGCGTTTCCACCACCTGGCTATCGGCGGAGCAGTTTCCGGACGCCGGCGCGGTGTTCGCGGCGACGCGCTCGATGACGAAGCTGCTCGCACATTACGGCGTGCGCGACTATCGCCGCGGCGCGACCCGAATCACGGCTGGCATCGTCGATGCGACCGACGCCGCACGGCTCGATCTGGCGCTGGGGCGGCCGATTCTGGTGGTCGATGCTTCCGACCACGATCTCCTGGGCCAGCCGCTGGTGACGAAGCATTCGCGCTTCGCGGCGGAGCGCGTGGAGTTTGTGGTGGAGAACGGGTGAGAGCGCCCTCTTCCCCTCTCCCCTTGTGGGAGGGTGGCTCGTCGCGAAGCGACGAGACGGGTGAGGGGTTTCTCTCCGCGAGTCCCATTCTCATTTGAGTGCGCGGAGAGAGACCCCTCATCCGGCGCTTCGCGCCACCTTCTCCCACAAGGGGAGAAGGAAGAATTCACGCCACCGCCCGCCGCCCGATGATCGCAAACCGCAGCTTGCCCGAGATGAAATCGATCGCGGCGACCGCGACGAGGATCATCAGGATCAGGAACGAGACCTTCTGCCATTCCAGCACGCGGATCTGTTCGGCGAGCTGGAGGCCGATGCCGCCGGCGCCGACGATGCCGATGATGGTGGCCGAGCGGGTGTTGGATTCGATGAAATAGAGCACCTGACCGGCGATGACGGGCAGCACCTGCGGCAGCAGGCCGAAGCGGATCTCGTGCAGCGCGCTACCGCCGGAGGCGCGGATGCCCTCGACCTGCTTCTGGTCGGCGCCCTCGATCGCCTCGGAGAACAGCTTTCCGAAGGCGCCGAAATCCGACACGGCGATGGCAAGCACGCCGGCGAACGGGCCGAGCCCGACGACGTTGATCCACACCAGTGCCCAGATCAGCGTGTCGACGCCGCGGATCGAATCCAGGAAACGACGGACCGGGAAGCGGAGGAAGTTCGACGGCACCACGTTGCGCGCCGCGAGCAGGCTCACCGGCAGCGCGAACAGCGCCCCCAGCGTGGTGCCGAGCAGCGCGATCGACAGCGTCTCGCCGAGCGCCTTCAGATAGACCGGCAGCGAGGAGCCGGGATCCGGCGGGATCATCATCAGGCTGATCCAGCCGAGCTGGCTGAGGCCGGCAAAGAAGCGCGACGGCGAGAAGTCGAGATCGACGACGCCGTAGACCAGGATCGCGAACGCCCCGACGATCATCGCGGGCGTCGCGAGCCGCGCCGACGCCGGCCGGTCGAACACGTCGGGATAGCGCGCACGCATCTGCGCGGCATCGACCTCCTGTGGAGTCCTCACGTCCGCGCCTCCTTGCCGAACAGGCGGCCGCGCAGCCAGCCGGTGGTGATGTCGATGATGAAGACGGTGACGACGATGGTGAGCAGGATCGCGCTGACGTCCGAATAGTAGAACTTGCGGATGGCGACGACCAGCTCCTGACCGATGCCGCCGGCACCGACGAACCCCATCACCGAAGCTTCGCGGACGTTGATCTCGAAACGCAGCAGGGCGTAGCTGGCATAACCGGCGGTGACTTGCGGCACCACGGCGAAGCGCATGCAGGAGAGCCAGCTCGCCCCGGTCGAGCGGATGCCCTCGACCGGCTTCATGTCGGCATTCTCGACGATCTCGGAGAACAGCTTTCCGAGCGCGCCGGTGGAGTGGATCGCGATCGCCAGCACGCCCGCCATCGGCCCGAGGCCGAAGGCGATGACGAAGACCAGCGCGAACACGATGCCGGGCACGGTGCGGGCGAATTCGAGCAAGCGCCGAACGACGAAGCGCAGCCAGGGCGCAGGCGAGGTGTTATCGGCCGCGAAGAAGTTGAGGGCGAAGGCCAAAGTGGCGCCGATCAGCGTGCCGACATAGGAGATCAGCAGCGTCTCGGCCAGCATCTTCAGCCATTTGCGCCAGCCCCAGAACCACTCGCCGACATCGGTCCAGACACGCTGGCCGTTCTCGAGCGTGAGGATGCGGTCGAAATAGCTGAGGAAGTTGCCGAAGTAGGTGAACAGCGTGCGCAAATTCACTTCCGCGCCAATCGCGGCGAGAAGCAACGCGGCGGCGAAGACCACGGCTCCCAGCAGCAGACGAAGCCGCCGGCGCGCGACCGCCTGGCGATAGGCGGCATTGAGCGCGGCAAGCTGCTGCTCGGGAAGGATCGAAACCGCTGTCGTCATCGGCCGAACAGGTCCCTTCAAAGAAAGAGCCGGGTCCGAAGGACCCGGCTCGAGTTGCATCGTCCCAAAACGTCAGGACGCCTTCTTCTTACGCAGCGCATCGACGAACTTGATCAGCTCGATCGTGCCATCCCAGTCCTTGGTGGTGGCGGGATGAAAACCCTTCTTCTGGCCGTCGGAGAGACGGTCGAAGGCGGCCTTGTCCTTGGCCGGCGCGTCGAAGAACGCTTTCGCAATGGCGGCCTTGGCGTCTTCCGGCAGGTCGGAATTGTAGGCATAGGGGCCGTTGATGATCGGCGCCGATTTGTGGACGATGCGGAAATCGTCCTTCTTCATCGCCGAGCCGTCGGCGTTCTTCAGCATGCCCTTGATCAGCATCTGCGCCAGCGTGGAATCGTTGTCGCTGGTCCACTGGTTGGCCGCGACGTCGACCGTGCCCTGCGCCAGCGCCAGCATCGCATTCTCGTGGCTGCCGGTGAAGACGACCTTGCTGAAATAGGTGTCGGCATCGTGGATGCCCAACTTGTCGAGCTCGAAGCGCGGCACGTTGTTGCCGGAGGTCGAATTCGGGTCGACGAGGCCGAGGTTCTTGCCCTTGAGGTCGTCGATCTTCTTGTAGGCGCTGCTCGCCTTGACGAAGAACACCGAGTAGTAGCCGGTCGAGCCGTCGGCGTTGATGTCGTTGGCGAAGGCGTCGGTCTTGACGCCGGTCAGGCGGGCGCGGGCGAACGAGGCCGAGCCGTAGCTCGCGATGTGGATATTGCCGGCGCGCTGACCCTCGATCACAGCGGCGTAGTCGTTGGCGATGCGCAGCGTGACCTTCACGCCGAGTTGCTTCGAGAGGTATTCCACGAACGGGGTCCAGCGCTCGGTGACTCCCGAGGCGTTCTCGGCCGGCACGACCGCGAAGGTCAGCTCGGGATATTTGGCTTTCCAGTCGCTCGCCGAGGCGGAGGCGGAGAACGCGAGCGCGGCGGCGCCGGCGAGGACTAATCTGCGAGTGATCATGATACCCTCTTCATCGGTTGGGGTCGGTTGACGCAAGAACTTGCAACGAAACAGATGCGTCGCGACTCAGGCGGCCGCGGCCGTTCCGAGTGCCGGGACACCCGCAGGCGCCGGGGCAGGCGTGCCGCCCATAACGTCGGCGGCTTCGAGATCGTAGAGCTCGCGGGCGACGTGATCGGTCAACTCAGCCGGCGCGCCGTCGAACACCACGCGCCCCTGCGCCATGCCGATCAGGCGATCGCAATAGCTGCGGGCGAGATCGAGCGAATGCAAATTGCAGAGCACGGTGATGCCGAAATGCTTGTTGATGCGCAGAAGCGCATCCATGACGATCTTGGTGTTGCGCGGGTCGAGCGAGGCGATCGGCTCGTCGGCCAGAATGATATCGGGCTGCTGCACCAGGGCGCGGGCGATCGCGACGCGCTGCTGCTGGCCGCCCGAGAGCTGATCAGCGCGCTGGGCGGCGAGCGAGGCGATGTCGAACTGCTCCAGCGCGGACATCGCCAGCGCCTTGTCCTGCTCGGGCCAGGCCTGCGTCAGGGAGCGCCAGGCCGGCATCGTCGCGAGGCGCCCCATCAGCACATTGGTGAGCACGTCGAGCCGGCCGACCAGGTTGAACTGCTGGAAGATCATGGCCGAACGGGCACGCCACTGTCGCAGCTCCTTGCCGCGCAAGGCGGTGACGTCTAGGCCGTCGAACAAAATACGGCCCTGCGACGGTGTCGCGAGGCGGTTGATCGTCCGCAGCAGCGTCGACTTGCCGGCGCCGGATCGGCCGATCACACCGACGAAGCCGCCCGGGGAAACCTGAAACGAAGCGTCGTCCACCGCGGCTTTCGCGCCGAAGCGACACGTCAGACCATCCACCACCAGCATGCAGCGCTCCAGAGTAGCTGGAGGCAACCAGCTAACGTCTGTGCTTAACACTTGTGTGACAGCACCATTGCAGCGCAGCGATCAAGCACGCTTCATCCACTGTCATCTGGACGTCATGCTATCGTCATCAAGCCACCCGAAGAGAAATGCCCGCCCTCCGCCTCGGATTCAACATGGCCGCCAAAAAGCTCTCGGTCCAGCCGACAATCGATCCCTCCGCCAAGCTGCACGAGACCCGGCTCGGCGCTTATACCGAGGTCGGCGCGCGCACCATCCTGCATGAAGTGGCGATGGGCGATTACTCCTACGTCGTCAACGACGCCCAGATCACCTACACGACGATCGGAAAGTTCTGCTCGATCGCGGCGATGACGCGCATCAATCCCGGCAACCATCCGATGCACCGGGCGACGCAGGCGCACTTCACCTACCGTTCCAGTGCCTATTTCGAGGGTGAGAGCGACGACGCCGAGTTCTTCGACTGGCGGCGCCAGCATCATATCCATATCGGCCACGACGTCTGGATCGGCCATGGCGCGATCGTATTGCCGGGCCGCAACATCGGCACGGGCGCGGTGATCGCCGCCGGCGCCATCGTCACCAAGGACGTGCCGGCCTACACCATCGTCGCCGGCAATCCGGCACGCATCGTGCGGCGGCGGTTCTCGGAGGAGATCTCCGGGCGGCTCGCCAAGCTCGCCTGGTGGGACTGGGATCACGACAAATTGCACGAGGCGCTGCCCGATTTCCGCAAGCTCGGGATTGAAGATTTTCTTTCGACATACGAAGCACGGGTGAGCTCCCTCACCAATTCTCCTGCCAGCAAACGAAGCGCGGTCGCGTGACAGACATATTCCTTGCGGGCGGCCGGACCCTGATCGGCGCCGAGTTCGTCGAAACCTCACTTCTGGTGTCCGGAACGGACATTGCACAGGTCGATGCTTCTCGCGGCCGCGCGCGGCTAGCGATCGACGCCCGCGACCTGCTGGTGCTGCCCGGCATCGTCGATCTGCACGGCGATGCCTTCGAGCGGCAGATGATGCCGCGCGCCGGCGTCGATTTCCCGATCGACGTGGCGCTCGCCGACAGCGACCGGCAGGCGATCAGCAACGGCATCACCACCGTCTTTCACGCGACGACCGGCTCCTGGGAGCCGGGCCTGCGCAGCGCCGGCAACGCGCGCGCCCTGATGGAGGCGATCGAGCGGCAGCGCCCGCAATTCGCAGCCGACACCCGCTTCCATCTGCGCCATGAGACCTACAACCTCGACGCCGAGGCCGAGATCGCCCAGTGGCTCGCCGAGGGCCGCGTCGACCTGTTTGCCTTCAACGACCACATGGACGGCACCGTCGCCGACATGGCCAAGCCGCGCAAGCGCAACCGCATGGTGGAGCGTACCGGCCTTTCGAGCGAGGACTTCGACCGGCTGGTCGAGCGCGTGGTTTCGCGCGCCGACGAGGTGCCCGCTTCGGTGTCACGCCTCGCCGCCTCTGCCCGTGCGGCCGGGGTGCGGATGCTCTCGCACGATGATGCAACGCCGGCGATGCGCCGCGAGTTTCGCGATCTCGGCGCTGACATCGCGGAGTTTCCCATCAACGAGGAGACGGCGCGGGCGGCGGCGAGCCACGGCGATGCCATCGTCTATGGCGCGCCGAACGTCGTGCGCGGCGGCAGTCACACCGGCTGGACCAGGGCATCCGACATGATCGCCAAGGGGCTCTGCTCGGTGCTGGCGTCGGATTATTACTATCCCGCACAGTTGCTCGCCGCGTTCCGCCTCGCCGCCGATGGCGTGGTGCCGCTGGCACAGGCCTGGGATCTGGTTTCCGCCGGCCCCGCCCGCGCCACCGGCCTTGCCGATCGCGGCGTGCTCGCGGAAGGACGCCGCGCCGACATACTGCTCGTCGACGACAGCGTGAAGCTGCGGCCGCGGCTGATCGCGGTGATCTCGGGCGGCAAGCTCGTCCATCTCACCGACGCGACAAGGCTGCTCACTGCCGTGACGGCGCCGCGCGAGGCTGTCGCCGCGGCGTAAATTGGTTATGCTGAGGTGATGACAGGCTTTCCCCGTTACGCGATCTATTTTGCCGCCGGCGCCGACAGCGCCCTCTCCCGTTTCGGCGCCGAGCTGCTCGGCTATGACGCCTATACCGGCGACGATGTGGCCTTTCCCGCCGACCCAATGCGCATCGCGCCGGACTGGCGCGACATCACCGCCGATCCCCGCAAATACGGCTTTCACGCCACGCTGAAGGCGCCGATGGCGCTGGTGTCAGGCAGGACCGAGGCCGAGCTCATGGCGGCCTGCGCGGAATTCGCCGGCCACTCGCGGACAATTCCAGTGATCAGCCCTATCGTCGATGCCATCAGCGGCTTCATCGCCGTCATTCCAGCCGAGCCGGTCGACGCTCTCCAGCAGCTTGCCGCCGATTGCGTTCGTGAATTCGACTCCTTCCGCGCGGCCCTCACCGCGGAAGATCGTGCGCGGCGCAAGCCCGAAAAGCTCACCGAGCGGCAGCGCGACTATCTCGACCGCTGGGGCTACCCCTACGTGATGGAGGAGTTCCGCTTCCACATGACGCTCACCGGCCGGCTGGATGCCGAGCGCCGCAGGCCGGTTCTAGAGATGTTGCGGACCCGGTTTGCGTCGCTGCGTCTCGGCGCGCTGGCGATCGACCGTCTCGCACTGTTCAAGCAGGACGAGGCGAAGGCTCGCTTCCGCATCATCGGCGAGTGGGCATTGACGCGGTAGGCCTCACTGCCAGCTCCCAAGATTGAAGGCGAGCGCCACGGCGCCGACCAGGACGAGGCTGGTCGCCCAAACAGCATCCAGATTGAACCAGCTTCGCGAGACGAATCTCAATCCCAAATAGCGGTAGACCAACCACGCCAGACATCCGCCGGCGCTGACCATGGCGGCAACGTGCACCAGGGACACCAGCGCCGCCATCCCGACACTTGCCTTCATCAACTCGCCCGCCGCCTCATGTCCGGCGTCGAGCTCGAAGGCCTGGCAGAGTCCAAGATAGATCGGCACGAGCATCAGGGCGGCGCCGTGAGCAATGGCGACGGCGAACGACCAGAGCACCAATTGCGTCGGCGGAATTCGTGCCAGTGCGCGCGGATGGCGCCGAACGATCAACCGGTAGACGCCGAAGCCGATGACGAGAAGGCTCGCACCGATCTGGATCGGACGCTGCCA
The DNA here is from genome assembly GCF_001556045.1 of Bradyrhizobium sp. CCH5-F6. Lineage (GTDB taxonomy): Bacteria > Pseudomonadota > Alphaproteobacteria > Rhizobiales > Xanthobacteraceae > Bradyrhizobium. The sequence goes on along the minus strand of NZ_LSIC01000050.1, from coordinate 27,641 downwards.
CTCCGCCAGAACGAGCAGGAACGCGAATGGCAGCAGCACGAGAAACGTTGCGAGCAGATGCCCGGCCGACAGGGCCCACAAGGCTTGGAAAAGCGCGCGCGGGCTCTTGTCCATGAGCCCGGCCGAAACGGCGAGCGGCCACCCCATGCCCGGATTGACTCCGTGATAGAGACCGCTCGCAACGAGAGCGAGCCACAGCCAGCCGAGTGCCGGGCTCGCCTGCCCCCAATCTAGACCGACGGATAGCAAAAGGAATCCGTCGAACAATCGCCGCCCTCGAGCCTGATCTGGTGCGCACGATATCCGTCGGGGAAGCTCACGAAATAGTTCTTGTCGAGCTCGAGGCCGCCGTTGCGACCGACATTAGCCATCACCTCAACGCCCGGAACCCCATCGGGATAGAACTGGTCATCCCAGGTGGAATAGAGCGAATTGGTCCAGTACACGCGCTTGCCGTCGCGGCTGATCTCGACCATCTGTGGACCCGCCGCAAAGGCCTTGCCGTTCGGATGCGGCGTGCGGCGCGCGATACCGCCGATATGGACCGAGCCCGCAAGCTTCGGCTTGCGCGGATCACTGACGTCGTACTGGCGCATTTCTCCCGTGCCCCAGCACGAGACATAGAGAAACCGGTCATCCATCGACAGGTCGATGTCGGTCACCAGCGGCGGCACGGCACCGAAGCCCTGGAGCAGCGGCGGGAGCTTCTCCTTTGGCGCGGGCTCGGGCGGGATCGTCGCGGTCTTCTCCGCGTGGAATTTCCCGCCTTCGCGCCACCACGTCCAGATCGATGCTTCGAGATTCGTAGTGTCGACCACGACGCCTACGAAGCCGTATTCGCGAACCGGATCGTGCGCCGGTCGTACCTCCAGCGCCATTTGATGATTGGCGCCGAGGTCGATGGTCTGGACGTTGCGACGTGCGCGGAGATCCCAGAAGTGCAGACGATGTCCATATTTGTTCGCAAGCAAATCTTCCGGGACGATCCCGTTCTCGAACTGCGGCGGCAACGCCCATTCACTCGTCACCATGTAGTCGCTTGGCAGATTCCACCAGAAATCATAATGCAGCGTCTGTGGACCGCGGTCGATCTCCCATCGTCCGAGGACCTCGAAGCTCTCGCAATCCATGATGAAGACGCCTGGAGGCCCGTTGGTGCCGTCCTTGCCGCCACCGCCCAGCGTGCTCACGTAAATGCCGTCCGGTCCGCAATGGATCGTGTGTGGCCGCGAATAGCCGGTCTTCCTGAAGACTTCCTCTGGCTCGATGATCTTGTGGATCTTGGCTTGGGTCGGATCGGGCTTGGTATCGATGATGTAGATGCGCGACGAGCGCAGCCCGGGAATGATGAGATAGCGCCGCTCGATGAAGGCATGTCCGGCGAGCGGCGACAGGGCGGAGGAGCAGGCATTCCAGCCGAAGTGATGAAACTCGTCGCCCTTGTTGGGCATCGTCACGGTGTGGACGATCTGGCTATAGGTTGGCGATCCCGGCTTGACGTCGATGACCGCGAGAGCATCCGGCTTCGAGAAGTCCGGACTGAGCAGCAACGTGTAGGCAAAGTTCTCCGCAGGTGCTTCCATCGCAAGCCTGGGCGATGCGTGAAAGGTGGGATCCGGCCTCATCGTCATGGCACTGCCTCCCTGTTCTGTCGGTTTGCGCCAAACTGACTCGGGATAACGGCATAGTGAAGAGGTATTGCGCGATGTCTTGACCGCTCCGCAGAGTCTGGTTGGTCAGCGTACGATACTTGATCGCCGGGTCCGGGGGAACTGGCGGAATTGCGCCAGTTCGACACCTGGAACCGAAATGGGCGGGCCCCATCACTGCGGCGCAACGGGGCAGTCCAGCTTGTCTCCGCGGAACCGGCCTGGATTGCTTCGTCGCTTCGCTCCTCGCAATGGCGACGGAAGGACCGAATTTCGGCGGGAGAGGTTACTTCCCCCACCGCAGCGCCAGCGCGTCGCGCTCCTTGGCGAGCTCCAGCAGGCCCGCGCGCGTTGCCGGATGCAGGGGCTGGAGCGGATGGCGCACGGCTTCTGACTTGATCACGCCGCCGGCCTGCATCATGACCTTGCAGGCGATCAGGCCGCATTGACGGTTCTCGTAGTTGATCAGCGGCAGCCAGCGCTCATAGGCGGCCTTCGCCTCCTCGCGCTTGCCGGCGAAATACGGATCGATGATCTGGCGGATGCCGTCGGGATAGCCGCCGCCGGTCATCGCGCCGGTGGCGCCGGCATCGAGATCGGCGAGCAGCGTGATCGCCTCTTCGCCGTCCCACGGGCCTTCGATGTCCTTTCCGCCCGCCTCGATCAGGCTGCGGAGCTTTGCAGCCGCACCTGCGACCTCGATCTTGAAGTAGCGGATGTTGGCGAATTCGCGCGACAGCCGCGCCAGAAGCTCGACCGACAGCGGCGTGCCGGCCACCGGAGCGTCCTGGATCATGATGGGAATGTCGATCGCGCCCGACAGCACCTTGAAGAATTCGACGATGCCTTTCTCGGGCACCCGGAAGGTTGCACCGTGATAGGGCGGCATCACCATCACCATGGCGGCGCCGGCCGCCTCGGCCTGCTTGCTGCGCGCCGCGCACACGGCCGAGCTGAAATGCGTGGTGGTGACGATCACGGGAACCCGTCCCGCGACATGTTCCAGCACCGCATGCATCACGGTCTCGCGCTCTGCGTCGGTGAGCACGAACTGCTCGGAGAAATTGGCGAGGATGCAGAGGCCGTGCGAGCCGGCATCGATCATGAAATCGATGCAGCGGCGCTGGCCCTCGAGGTCGAGCTCGCCGCGCTCATCGAAGATGGTGGGCGCGACCGGGAATACGCCGCGATAGGGACGCTGGGCCTTGTATTGCGGCGTGACCGGCATCGAACTCTCCATCCCTGATATGTCTTGCGTCTGTCGCCGCGCTCGTGGAGCGAGACGGCACAGATGTACCCGCCACGCGGACCGGCGGCAATGCCCGCGCGACGTTGGATGGTGAGAGAACGAACTACGCGGTCTTGACGGCTCCCAGGAAGCCCTCGACCGCGACGCGGAGACGATCGGCGTCGGCCGACATCTTCTTGACGGACTCCGTCAGCACCGTGCCGGCGTTGCCGGTCTCCTGGTTGAGCCTCGCGACGCTGCCGATGGTGTCGGTCACCTCGCGGGTGCCTTGAGCGGCCTGCTGGAAATTGCGCGAGATCTCGGTGGTGGCCGCGCGCTGCTGCTCGACCGCGGCCGCAATCGTCGTCATCTTCTCGTCGATGCCGCTGATGGCGCCGCCGATCGAGCGGATCGCGGCAACGGCCTGGCCGGTGGCGCCCTGGATCTCCTCGACCTGGCGCGAGATCTCTTCCGTCGCTGTCGCCGTCTGGGAAGCGAGGCTCTTGACCTCGCCCGCGACGACGGCAAAGCCGCGACCGGCCTCGCCCGCACGCGCGGCTTCGATGGTGGCGTTCAGCGCCAGGAGGTTGGTCTGGGCGGCGATCGCGTTGATCATCTTCACGACCTCGCCGATACGGCTCGCGGTCTGGTCGAGGATCTCGACCGTCGCGTTGGTCTGCTCGGCCTGGGCCACGGCCTCGCGGGCTTCGCGGGCGCTCGACTGCACCTGTGCGGAAATCTCGCCGACCGATGCGGAGAGCTCCTCCGTCGCGGCCGCGATGGTTTCGAGATTGTTGGTGGCCTGCTCGGCCGCGGAGGAGACCGCCGCGGTCTGGCTGCTCGATTCGGAGACCAGCGAGCGCACCCCGGTCGCGGTGGCGTCGAGCTCCCGTGTCGAGGCCACGACGCTCTGGATGACCGCCTGCACGGTGTCGTCGAAGCTGCGGCAAGCGGCATCGACGGTGCCGGAGCGGGCGAGCTGGAGCGCCTGCTGCGATTCGCGTTCCTGGCCCAGCCGTTCCGCGGTGGCCGCGCTTTCGCGCAGGCTCTCGAGTGCGGCGGCCATGGTGCCGAACTCGTCGGGATGGCGGGATTGCGGAACCGGCGTCGCATAATCGCGCGCGCTGATGCGCGCGATGGCATCGAGGATCGCGCGCACCGGACGCATGAGGCGATTGCGCACCACGAACACGCCGGCCAAGGTTACGGCCAGCGCGAGCAGGAACGCGAGCGACTGCACGATGAGATTGGTGAGGGCTTTTGCCTGAACCGCCTCCGCGCGCGCGATCGAGAGGTCGAGCGCCTTGTTGGCGACCGCGACGATGGGAGCGAAGGGCGATTGGCACAGCGCGTTCCATTCCGCGGCGGGCATCGCGGGACGGCCGCTGCCGTCGAAGGTCTTGGTCAGCTCGCCGATCTGCTTGAGGACGCCGTCGGTCTTGGCGCGTGCCTCCTTGGCCGTGTTGACGAGATCGGCGGTCACATCAGGCGCAGCCAGCAGCTCCTCCATGCCGGCCCAGCCGGCAGTGATGATGCCATTCCATCCGGCCACGGTCTGCTTCTGGGTCTCGTCGAGCGGCTTGGAGCCGTTGACGTTCGGACGCAGGGTCGAGCACTGGATGCCGTAGCGGTCGCGCACCTGCCAGGCAAGGCGGCGGGCCTGGATCATGCGGGCAATGAAGGGGTCGTTCATCCAGGCGCGGTTGGACACCGCAGTGGACGCGAGATTCGCCGTCTCGATCACCTTGGTGACGGAATCGTACCAGGGTGCGGTGCGCTCGACCTTGCGTTCCGCGCGCGGCAACTTGGCTTCGTCGTAGAACAGCTGGAACTTCGGCGCGGCCTCGCTCCAGCGCTGCTTCAGCGTGCTGGCCAGCTCGTCGCGCCGCGCGAATTCGACGGTCGAGAGTGCGGCGGCGATGGCGTCGAAACCGGCCTGCTCGGCCTTCTCGGCGGCGCCGAGCTTGGCGCGCGGATCGTCCTCGCCGAGCAGCGCGCTTTGGGCATCGCCGCGATTGTTGCGCAAGGCCAGCACGCCCTGGAAGATCGCCTTGTCGGCATTCGCGAGCCGTTCGGTCTCCAGACTGTCGCTGTAGCGGGAGAAGGCCCCGCCCATCTGAATGGCCGTGCTGGTCAGCGCACCGACGGCCAGTAGCGCCATCAGCACCAGGAGGAGCGTGCTTACCGATCTCTTAAAAATTGACATGGGTCGAGGGACCTAACTCGCGGGAGAGGTCACCTTGCACCGGAACATGCCAATGTTTCGTTAAGGTTTGAGTTGAATCCGAGCGATCCAACCTGCACGCATTCGGGATCCGCTATGCGACCCGGGTGAAATCCGGCGCTCGGCGCTCGGCAAAGGCCGTGAACGCCTCCCGCGCTTCGGCGGTGCGCAGGCGCTGCGCAAACTGCTCGCCTTCGGCCTGCATCTGCGCGACCAGCATCTCTCCATTGCGCATCAGCTTCTTGGTGGCCGTGAGCGCACCGAGCGGCTGACGGGCGAGACGCTGCGCGAGGGCGAGCGCCTCGGCATCGAGCTTGTCGAGCGGCACCACACGGTTGGCAAGGCCCCATTCCAGCGCCGACTTTGCGGGTACGGTCTCGCCGAGCGCGAACATCTCATAGGCGCGCGCATGGCCGATGCGCGCCGGCATCAAGAGGCTGGATGCCGCTTCCGGCACCAGCGCCAGGCTGACGAAGGGCGTCGACAGTTGTGCGTTGTCGGCGAGCACGACGAGATCGCAATGCAGCAGCATCGTGGTGCCGACGCCGACGGCACGTCCCTGCACGGCGGCGACCAGCGGCCGGGTGCAGCGCGCCAACGACTGGATGAAGCGCACGACGTTGCGGCTGCCTTCCGACTTGCCCGCTGCGACCGCCGCGAACTCGCCGACGTCGTTGCCGGCGGTGAACATGTCGCCCTCGCCGCGGATCAGGATCACGCGGGCGGACGGATCGAACTCGGCGGATTCGATTGTGTCCGCCAGCTTGCCATACATCGCATCGGTCAGCGCGTTCTTCTTGTCGGGACGCGCCAATGTCAGCGTGAGAATTCCAGCGTTGCTCTCGATCCGGACGTGCTCGGTCATTCGTCTGCTCCCTGTTATTCGTCTGAAGTTCTTGGAAACTTGTCCTGAATGCTGGTCAGCCAGCGCGCGACGATGTCGATCTCCGCGGCCGTGAATCCTTCCGTCAGCGCCGCATTGACCGCGGCCGCGTCGGCCTTCGCTTGCGCCAGCGCGGTACGCCCCTTCGGCGTCAGCCAGATGCGCCAGGCGCGGCCATCCTCGCGGTCGGCGCGCCTCTCGACCAGACTTGCGGCAGCGGTGCGGTCCACCAAGCCGGAGATGCCGGCCGGCCCGAGATCGAGCGCCGCGCCGGCTTCGCCCATCAGCACACCGTCCTGCCTGCCGAGGATGAACAGCAGCCCCGCCTGCGCAGGCGTCACCGTGCTCTGCGGCTGCGCCGCCATCCATCGCTGCAAGCGGCGGTGCGCGACGCTCAGCAGGTAGATCAGCCGATGATGCTTCGCTGCGGCCTCGTTATTTCGCATGCGAAGTATCTAGCCGCGCACGGGGCGATTGTCAAACCGGCCGTTTCGCTATGGCGCGCAGGTAAAACTCGACGCCTCCGACACCGCACCCGCCTTGTAGTGCGGCCAGGCTGGCCAGCGGCACAGCGGCAGCGCGCGCAGCGTCGCGAACGAGGGCGACTCGACCTTCTGCTCGGCAACCTCCAGATCGCCGGGCGCCTTGCCGTTCTCGACCCAGTCCACCAGCACGCTCAGCATGTCGACATTGGCCGGCGCGCCGGAGCCGACATGATCGACGCCGGGCGCGGTGTAGAGCCGCGCGAACTCCGCCGTCTCGGCCTTGCCCATCTTGCGCTCGACGTTCTCGAAATAGCGGATGCCGGCATAGGGACTCTGCGCATAATCGGCCATGTGCTCGAGCATGATCAGCCGGCCGCCGCGGGCGCGAAAACGGCTGAGATCGGGATCGGTCGAATCCATCAGCTTCGAGACCTCGAGCAACCGCGCCTTGTGCGCCTCGACCTTGTAGGTGGTCACATCGAGCTTCGGATCGCGCGCGAAGACATATTGAATGCCGCCGGCGCCGTAGATCCAGGCAATGCCGTTGTTGGGCGCAGGCGGCTGCGCCGGCGGCGCCGTGCCGAGCCACCACGCGACCCAGCCGCCGGTCGGCCCGATCGCCGGCGTATCCTCGCCCGAAACGCCCCAGCCCGGATAGTCGTCGAGACCGTTGGCGAGCGCGAACGGGAATTTGTAAGGAGCGTGCAGCGTGTTGATTGCCTTGATCTGGGGATCGGTGAGGCACTGGTCGCCACTCTGGCCCGTCGCGCAGCGCAGCGTCTCGACCTTGAATGCCGCCTTGCAGGCGACGGGATCCTGCACCAGCGCATCGTCGGAGCCGTCGGCCTTGTCGCAAGCCGCACGCACGGCATCGCCGACCAGCTTGACCTGCGCCGGATTGATCCAGCCCTCCCCCATGGTCACCAGGCCCGAGCGCGTTCCGGCATGTTGCAGACCGACCCAGTTGATCACGGGGACGCGGGCGAAGATGCCGTCGAAATCATCGGGGTAGCGCTGCGCCATGGCGAGGCCTTCGCGGCCGCCCTCGGACGAGCCCATGAAGTACATCTTGTCCGGCTTCCTGCCGTAGGCGCGCTGCATCAGCGCGACGGCGGCGTCGCGCACCTTCTTGTAGGCACGATGGGCGAAATTCTCGAAGGCCTCGTCGTTGAGCGCGAACACCTGCGGCGGCTCGCCCTGTCTGGTCTCGTGGCCGGAATCGGTGCCGTAGGTGACGAAGCCGCGCGCGAGCGGCGACGGCTTGTCGAAGGGATAGGCCGGCGGCAGCGCGAGGCCGGTGATGAGCACGCCATTGAACCCGCCGCCGCCATATTGCAGCGAACGGCCGTTCCATTCGACGGGAAGGTTGACCTGAAACTTGATCGGCGGCGCTTTGGGATCGACCGGATCGATGTGGCCGAGCACCTTGCAGAAGCGCGGATTGGCCGGCGTGATGCGCCCCGACGGCGTCGGCCCACGTTCGGCAACGGCGATTTGCGACGGCGCCTGCAATGTCGCGCTATCGATCTTCATAGCGTCACTACCGCCATGGAGGCCTTTGCAGACGGTCTCAGCGTCCTCCGTCAACGTCACGGCAAGCGCGGCGTTCGCGCTCAACGCAGCTGCCGTTCCCACGAGCAATCCGCACAGCTTCGCCCTCGTCGGAGTCATCGTTTCCACCCGGTTTCTTGTTTGTCGATCCGTCAGGAGACCGCATTGAATGCGACCTCCTGAAGCCCGTCAACAAGACTCTAGTGCTCGAACACCAGGCGCGCGCCGATGGTGCCGTCGAGGGCGCGGATCTGCTCGAGAAGCTCGCCGGAGTCGTGGCCGCCGAGATCGGCGTCGAGCACGACATAGCCGAGGTCGCCGGCTGTCTCCAGATATTGAGCGGCGATGTTGATGTCGCGCTGCAGGAACACCTCGTTGAGCCGCCGCAACATGCCCGGCACGTTGCGATGAACATGGCTGAAGCGCGCGCCGGAAGGGCGAAGATGCAGTTGCACTTCGGGGAAGTTCACCGCGCCCATGGTCGAGCCGGTGATGAAATAGTCGACCAGCTTGCGCGCCACCTCGCCGCCGATACGCTCCTGCGCCTCTTCGGTCGAGCCGCCGATATGCGGGGTGAGGATGACGTTCTCGAGGCCCTGAATGGGACTCTTGAAGCGATCGGAATTCGAGGACGGTTCGACCGGAAACACGTCGACCGCCGCGCCGGCGAGGTGACCGTCGCGCAAGGCGCGCGCGAGCGCATCGAGATCGACCACCGTGCCGCGGCTGTTGTTGATCAGGAACGAGCCGGGCTTCATCGCCCGCAGCTCCTTCTCGCCGATCATGCCTGCTGTCTCCGGCGTCTCCGGCACGTGCAGGCTGACGACGTCGCTCTGTGCCAGCAGCTCTTCGAGCTTCTCGACAGGCTCGGTGTTGCCGTGGCGGAGCTTGTCGGTGCGGTCGAAATAGATCACGCGCATGCCCATGGCCTCGGCCAGGGTCGAGAGCTGCGAGCCGATATTGCCGTAGCCGACGATGCCGAGCGTGCGGCCGCGCACCTCGCGGCTGCCGGTCGCCGACTTGTCCCAGCCTCCGGCGTGGGCCGACACCGAACGCGGAAAGATCCGCCGCAGCAGCATCACGATCTCGCCGATCACGAGTTCGGCGACGCTGCGCGTATTGGAGAACGGCGCGTTGAAGACGGGAATGCCGCGCTTGCGCGCCGCCGAAAGATCGACCTGGTTGGTGCCGACGCTGAAGCAGCCGACCGCGAGAAGCTGGTCGGCGGCGGCGAGCACCTCATCGGTGATCTGGGTTCGCGAGCGGATACCGAGCAACGACACGCCCTTGAGCGCGCGGCGCAGATCCTCGCCATCCAGCGCCTTGGTCAGCCGCTCGACATTGGCGAAGCCCGCGCTCTTGAACAGGTCGACGGCGCTGTCATTGACGCCTTCGAGGAGCAGCGCCTTCGCATTCCGCTCGGGGCCTTGGCCTGGGGCTGACATGGTCTCTCCGTAAGTCACAGCTTCGCCGCAGCTCATAGACCGCGGACGGTGCGCGGCACAATAGGGCACTGATACGGGGAGAAAATGGCGGGGCGGCAGGGACGGGTTACCAGACCCGTCATCCTGCGGTGCGAGCCAGCGAAGCGTTGCGTGGGAAGCCTCGAAGGATGAACGGCCCCGCTGCGGCAGGACCGTCGCCCTTCGAGGGCCGCTGAAGAAGCGGCCACGTCAGGGTGACGGATAACGGAATCAAATCACGTAGAACCCATGCGTGCCGTCGCGGCGGAGCTGCTCGACGAGGCCGTATTCCCAGTCGAGATAGGCCTGCATCGCAGCTTCGGCCACATCAGTCCCTTCATAGGGCCGGCGGTAGCGGTGTGCCGGATCCGGCTTCGGCAACACGTGCGGCGGGCCGATCTCAAGCGCGCCGTCATAGCCGCCTTCGAGCACATAGACCTCCCAGCCCATCTGGGCCAGCCACGACGCCGTCATGTCGGCGCGAACGTTCTTGTCGTCGGTCAGGATAATGCGCGCGCCGCGCACGGGTGCGGCCATGTCGGTCTCCTGGACGAGCTGGCCGCCGGGATAATGGCGAAAACCGGGGAGATGGCCGGCCGCATATTCCTCGGCCTCACGCACGTCGAAGCGATAGAGCGTACGATGGGTCTGCACGGCAAGCGCCGACATCTCGTGCGCACCGATATGGCGAACACCGGCGCGATAGGCGACATCGCGGGCATTGGCCGGGCCGCCCTCGAACGGCCCGATCGCGCCGCGCCTGTCAGCGCCATGGTCGAGCGTATGCCGCGCCAGCGTCCAGCCGATGGTGCCGTTGCGCAGCGCGCGCACCTTGTTGGGCACGCCGGCATTGATCAGCGACTGGGTGCCGATGATCGAGCGGGTACGGCCGGCGCAGTTGACGATGATCGTCGTCTCGGGATCGGGCGCGGCTTGCCCTGCCCGCAGCACCAGCTCCGCGCCGGGCACGCTGACCGAGCCCGGGATGTTCATGGTCGCATATTCGTCGAAGCGGCGGACGTCGAGAATGGTGATGTTGGCCTTGTCGGCGATGAGCTTGGCGACCTCGTCGGCGCTGAGCGAAGGCGTGTGGCGGCGCGACTCGACCAGTTCTCCGAACGCCTTCGAGTAGGAATTGACGTCCTCGAAAACCTCGAAGCCCGCCGCGCGCCAGGCCGTCAGCCCGCCGTCGAGGGCGGTGATGTTGGTGTAGCCGAGCGCGGCCAGACGCTCGGCGCCGGGCGCGACCAGCCCATCACCGCCATCATAGAGCACGATCGCCACATCCTTGCGCGGCAGCCTGACCTCGGCCTCTATCTCGATCCGGTCGAGGGCCATGTTGGCGGCGAACAGCGGGTGTCCGGTCGCGAAGGCAGCCTCGTATCGGAGATCGAGCAGCGCGATTTCTTCGCGCAGCAGCAGCGCACGGCGGAGGTCGGCGGGGGTAGCGGTCGGAAGCTTCATGGCGTGGATCCCGGGAAAGGCAGGCCATGGTTTCTGAACGATTGCAACCGCGTTGGCTAGTCTGTCCGCTCACTCACCGGGAACGAGCCGCCCGAGCGGCGGCTGCGCCGGGCGCCGCAGCTTGCGACGCGACAGATAGAGCAGGATGCCGGTGACCGAGAACAACGGCATCAGGATCGCGGCCATCATGAAGGCGAGCTTGCCCGGCCATCCCAGGATCGCGCCGCGATGGATGTCGTAAATGGCCGCGATGATCTTCTCGCCGAATGTCTTGTCGTCATAGCGCTCAGCCGAGACCATCTGCCCGGTGACTGCGTCGATACGAAATTCATCGCGTGTGGTCTCGAGCGTCCTATCGTTCCCCCACGACCGGATTCGTATCACCGTGCCAGAGCCAGCCGGCAGCGTCAGCAAGGCCCTGGAGAAGCGGCCGCCTTCCTCGCGCTGGAACGTCGTCCAGGCCCGATCGAATCCGATCGGCTGCGCGGTCCCAGGACGGTCGGCCGCCCGCGGCGACTTTGCGGGCATCTTCGCTACGGTGACGTGAGGACGCGCCAACAGCCAGGTCACGCCGTCCTTGTACCATTCGAAGGAGAACCACAGCCCGGTGAGCGTCATCGCGAGATAGACCGGAAGCACCCAGGTGCCGATCACCGCATGCAGCGACCGGTGCAGTCCGCGGCCGCTCAGCGCGAGGTTCGGCTTCAGCCACATCTTCACGCTGCTCGCGCGACGCGGCCAGCGCAACACGAGGCCCGAAACCAGCATGACGATCAGACCGAGCGCGATGGTGCCGGTGATCGGACGTCCCCAGCCCTTGGCGTCGCCGGGAATCAGCAGCCAACGGTGTAGCTTGCGCACGGTCGCGAAGAACGCCTCGCCGCGCGGCGAACCCAGCACGCGCGCGTCATGGGGGTCGACATAGAGCGAGCCCGGCCGGCTGCCCTGTTCGTCCCGCGCGAAGCGGACATGGACCGCCGCTGCCGGATCGCTCGACAGCGTGACGGCCGAGACTTTGCCGACATCCTGCGCCGCCTTCACCCGGGCGATCAGGTCGTCAGGCATCAGCACCGGCGTTTGACGCGGCGCGACCTGCATGATCCCGGCGTTGAGTTGATCGACGATCTCGTCCTCAAAACTCATGATCGCGCCGGTCAGCGCGATCAGGGCCAGCAGCAGCGCGAGCACGAGGCCCGCGACGGAATGGATCTGGAGCAGGGCTGCCTTGACCTTATGCCCGATCCGCACCGTCATCGCTAGAACTTCACCGTTGCCGACAGCGACACGCGGCGTGCGTCGCCGATGGCGACGCCCAAATTGTTCTGGGCGGAGGTGTAATAGAGCGTGTCGAACAGGTTCTTGACGTTGAGCTGATAGATGACCGGCAGTGTCTGGTGCTTCGTCTCATAGGTCGCGAAGACATCGGCAACGACATAGGATGGCAGCACGAACGTGTTCAACGCATCGCCGGGCCGGTCGCCGACATAGCGGGCACCGCCGCCGAGCCTGAGCTGACCGGGAAGCATCGTCCCAAAATCGTAGACCAGAAACAGCGAGGCCGTGTTCATGGCAACGTTCTGCAACTGCTTACCGGCATATGTCGGATCCTCGATCACGCGCGCATCGGTGTAACCATAGCTTCCGATCATGCTCCAATGGTCGGTGAGCCGGCCGGTGACGTCGAGCTCGACACCGCGCGAGCGGACCTTGCCGGCTGCGGTATATACGTTGAGACCGGTTGCCGTGTTGAGCTGGCTGACCAGCACGTTATGCTTCTCGATATCGTAAATCGCGAGCGTGCCTGAGAGGCGCTTGTTGAGATCGAACTTGAGGCCGGTCTCGTATTGCGTGCCCTCCTCGGGCGCGATGTCCGATCCGAGCACGACGCCGCCGCCGTTGCTGAGCGGAGCAATGGTGGAGTTCGGCTTCAAAGACTGGGTATAGCTCGCATAGAGCGAAAGCTCGTCGGTGAGCTTGAAGATCGCGCCGCCGAGCGGCAGTACCGCATCCGCGGAGACATTTGTGTTGGTTTTGAACGGCCTTCCGCGCCCGGCGAGCTGATCGTAGTCCATGTAACGCACGCCGCCGACCAGCGCAAACCGCTCGGTCAGATGCAGCGTGTCCTGGAAGAACAGCGACCATTGGCCGAGCTTATCGGTCTGGGCGCTGTCGCTATTCGAAACCGTCGTGCCCGGCCCGATCAGACCGTAGACCGGGTTGTAGACATTGAAGGACGGGGTCGCCTGCCGGATCAGATTGTCGCGGTAGATCGTGCGATACTGGCCGTCGCCGCCGAACAGCACCTCGTTGCGCATGTCGCCGAGCCAGAACCCGCCCGAGATGTAGGACGTCCCGTAGCTGGAATTGCTCAGCGAGCCCTGCGTGCCATCATTGCTGCGAGTCTCGACACCGGTATTCGCGTTGACGCCGGTGATGCGGAGCTGGTTCGCGCTGAAGGTCTCGGTGTTGTAGCTATAACCGGCAAAGAGCTTCCAGTCCTGATTGATGCGATGCTCGACCGAGGCCTGGATCAGGTCGGACGTCCCCCACATGTTGTTGTAGGGCTCGTCGAGCCGGCGCGTCTTCGGAATCGCCAGCGGCGCGCCGTTGATGAACGCCGTTCCGCGGTCGAACGGATAGATGAACTCGCGATGCTCGTAGTTGAGCTGGACCGTGGTGTCCTTTCCGTACCAGGCCAGTGACGGCGCAACCAGCATTTCGCGGTGCCGGCCGAAATTGCGCCAATAGTCCTCGCTGACGCCGTAGCCGATGAAGCGATAGGCAAGACCCTGATCGCCGATCGGGCCGGTGACGTCGAGCAGGCCGTCGGCGCCGCTGCGATTGTTCGCGTAGGTCGAGCCGAGCAGCGTGACCGAACCGTGCTGATAGAGCTCCGGCCGCTTGCTGATGGTGTTGACGATGCCGCCGGGATCCATGATGCCGTAGAGCAGCGAGGCCGGCCCCTTGAGCACCTCGACGCTTTCAACCGCGGGATTGAGACTGCGGCCCTGCACCAGCGGCATGCCGTTGCGCATGATCGAGCCGTCGCGATTGTCGCCGAAGCCGCGGCGGATCACGGCGTCCTGGGTGCCGGCGAGCGTGTTGGTCTGGGTGACGCCCGAGACGTTGGCGAGCGCATCGTCGATGTTGCGCGGGAGCTGATCCTTCAGCACCTGCTCGGGCACCACGTTGACGGCCTGCGAGGTGTCGAGCGGCGAAGCCCCGCTGCGCAGCGTGGTCGCACTCGGCATCGCGCGGTAGCCGAGCTTTGCGGCTTGCTGTGCGGCGGCTTCCGCGGCCGCTCGCTCCGAGAGCGTCGGCGCTGCGGGTGCGGTATTGCGACTACGTTGGCGCGCGGCGGTTTGCGAGCGGCGTGAAGCCTGATCCGATGCCCGCGCCGGTTTCGGCCGCTGCACCGGCGCTTCCACCGTCACGGGCGGCAGAGCGGATTGCGCCTGCGCGGTCGTCATGTTGGAGGGGCATTCGGCGAGCAGCACAGCCGCTCCGATGAGAAGACCCGCTCGGCTCTTGCCGGCACGGTGACGGTGGCCGCTAGCGCATTGGCCATCCAATTGAGCACGCACGTTCGATTCACTTCCAGGTCAGACGCAGCATTGAAGCTGGCGCGTCTAACAGGCACGGAGCGCGAGCGGAACCGTAGGCGGAGTTGAATCGCTCTAGTATTGAATCGTTCTAAGAACGGATCGGACCAATCCTCAATCTTCAATTGCCACCACGCCGAGTGCTGCACGCACCACGCGCATTTGCGACGCCGCATCGCGATTCTACGCGATGGCAGGCACCATCAGCGCGTCGAGACTTCGCTTGAGCGCGGCGCCGTCGGACAACGCGCGGAGCGGGGGGCGAACGCGCAGCCAGCCTGTATCGCCCGTCTGCGCCGCGAGGATAGCCTTCAACGTCGCGACCAGAGACGGCGTCTTCACCACGGCATCTGCCGCTGCCTGCATGCGCGCTTCGACATCCTTGCCGTCAAACATGCCCTTGACCAGCTCCGGTACGATGTTGGCCATGCCGCAAATGGTGCCGGCGCCGCCCGCGGCGATCGCGCGGGCGATGTCGGGCTCGTTGCCGACGGTGATGGCGAGCTCGGGCGCGGCTGCGCGGAAGGCCTGGAACTGCTTGAAGTCGCCGCTGGAGTCCTTCAGGCCCGCGACCTGCTTGCCGTAGCGCTTGCGCAGGTTCGCGGCGACCTTCGTCGGGATCGCGACGCCCGACACCTGCGGGATGTGATAGAGCGAGGCGCGCAGCCGATCATCGGCGACGCCGTCGATGATCGCCGCAAAGGCATCCTCGATGCCTTCGGGCGTGACGCTGCGGTCGAAATAGGGCGGCAGCAGCAGCACGTGGCGCAGGCCGAGGCCGAGCGCGGCGCGCGTCAATGCGATGCTGTCGGTGATGGCAGGAAAGCCGCCGCCGATTCCGATGCGTTCGGGCGCAACGCCGGCCTTGAGCATCGCCTCGATGGTCGCGACGCGTTCGCCGACATTGAACGAGGTGCCCTCGCCCGTGGTACCGAACAGCACGACGCCATCGACGCCCTTGCTGAAGAGCTGCTTGGCGTGGGCGGCGAGCCTGGCGGAATCCACACTGCCGTCCGCTGCCAGCGGCGTCGCCGATGCCACCCAGAACCCGCGAATTGCCTCCGTCATCACGCCACCCCTTGCTGCCGTCCCGAGCTAAGCCGCTGATCTCCAACGATCTTCCGCACTTACCGGGATCCCAATTTTGCTTTACTTTCTATCTTGTACCTTACATACAAGACCGACGCAAACCGACACGCCTTGAGCGCAGCCAGAATTTTGAGGAGGTCTCGCATGGACATGGTGACTCCCACCGGGCGGCCCGATCAGTTGCTCGGCGTCCTGCGCGACAAGCTTGGGCAAGCCGCGGTGTTGACCGGCCGCGACGTGCCCGCGCGCAATTGCAACGACTGGAGCGCGAGCCTGCCGCAGACGCCGCTCGCGGTGATCCGGCCGGTCGATGCGCAGGGCGTTGCCGATGCGATTGCGACGTGCCGGCAGGCACGGCTTCCTTTCGTGCCGCAGGGCGGACTGACCGGGCTGTGCCGCGGCGCATCGCCTGAGGACGGCTGGGTCGCGATCTCGCTGGAGCGCATGACCGGAATCGAGGAGATCGACCGCGCCTCCGCGACGATGACGGTCAAGGCGGGCACGCCGCTTGAGACGATCCAGAAGGCTGCGGACGAGGCCGGCTTCTTCTTTCCGCTCGACCTCGGCTCGCGCGGCTCCTGCGCCATCGGCGGCAATCTCTCCACCAATGCCGGCGGCAACCGCGTCATCCGTTACGGCATGACGCGCGAGCTGGTGCTCGGCCTGGAGGTCGTGCTGCCCGACGGCACCATCATCACCAGCCTCAACAAGCTGATGAAGAACAATGCCGGCTACGACCTGAAGCATCTGTTCATCGGCTCGGAAGGCACGCTTGGCATCATCACCCGCGTGGTGCTCAAGCTGTTTCCGAAGCCGCGCTCGACCATGGCGGCGCTCTGCGCGCTCAAGGATTATGCCGCGGTGATCGCGCTGCTCGATGCCGCGCGCAGCGGGCTCGGTCCGCTGCTGTCGGCCTTCGAGGTGATGTGGCCGGACTATTGGGACGTGATCACCACGCGCGCCGGGGTGAAGCCGCCGGTCGCCCCAGGTCACGGCCTCTACGTGCTGGTGGAGGCGCAGGGCACCGACGAGAGCCTGGACGCACCGCGCTTCCAGAGCTGGCTCGAAGAGCTGATGGAACGTGGGCTGCTCGCCGACGCCGCCGTCGCGCAATCGCTGGCGCAGACGCAGGCCTTCTGGCGCGTGCGCGACATCTGCGCCGAGTTCGGCCAGGTGCTTGGGCCGCACATCTCCTACGACATCGGCCTTGCGGTGGCGCGCATGGACGAGTTCGTCTCGCGCTGCAAGGCGGCGCTGGCCTCCGGCATCAATGGTTGCGAGAGCGTCTATTACGGTCATATCGGCGACGGCAATCTGCATCTCGTCTCCTGGGTCACCGGCCTCTCCGTGGCGCAGCAGCCGAAGGACGCGATGGACGCGATCATCTACGGGCTCGTCCGCGACATGGGCGGCAGTGTCTCGGCCGAGCACGGCATCGGCACGCTGAAGAAGCAGTGGCTGGGCCATGCCAGGAGCGAGGCCGAGATCGCGCTGATGCGGACTCTGAAGGCTGCGCTCGATCCCGATCGCCTGCTCAATCCCGGCAAGGTGATCTGACAGCGCCATGCGATCGCTCAAGCTCGACACGCCGAAATCGCTGTCGCAGCGGGTGATGCAGCGGCTGCGCCAGGCGATCATCGACGGCGAGTTCGCGCTGGGCGCTGCCATCTCCGAGGAGATGGTGGCCAATTCCTTCGGCGTCAGCCGCACGCCGGTGCGCGAGGCGATGGGACAGTTGCAGGCGCAAGGCCTGGTGGTGATCCGGCCGCAGGTTGGTAGCTTCGTGTTCACGCCGAGCGCGGAGGACATCAATGCGCTCTGCACCTTCCGTATCGCGCTGGAGCCCAGGGCGGCCGAGCTCGCCTTCCGCCACGATCGCAAAGCGGCGATTGCGGCAATGAGCGCAGCGATCGCGGCGATGGAGCCGGCGGTCGCGGCAAGAGACAACATCGCCTATGGCCGCGCCGACGCGGCCTTTCACGAAGCCTTGTTCGCCCATTGCGGCAACCGATATCTCGCAGAAGCCTACCAGCTCGTCTCCGGCCGCGTCGCCGCGCTTCGCACCAATCTGACCTCGCCGATCGACGTGCGCACCCGCACGTCCTTCGACGAGCATCGCAGGCTGCTCGATTTGTTCGCACGCGGCGAGTTCGTCGCCTTCGAGAGCCTGATGACGACGCACATCACCAATTCCGGGCGCGTCTACGCGAAGGCGCTGCAAGTGGATTAGCGGGTCTACCGCTGTTCCTTCGGCGGCTGCCTGTCGAGAAAATCCAGCGCGGTGTTGATCTGGTCGAGCTGGTGCTCGATCTTGTCGCGATCCTCCACGGACGGCGCCTTCTCGAGCTGTTCGACGAGCTTCTGCTTCCGCAACAGCAAGTTCTCTATGACCGTGCTCACAGCTCCCCCATCGCAGAGGCGACGTCGCGAGCGCCGAAATGACGGAGGCGCCTCAACCCGGGTCCGAGTCGAACCCTCGACCAGAATGTTTGCTGGCACGGTTGGTTCCTACGGCCGATATCCGATCGAGGACGGAACCCGCCGTTCGCCGCATTGCGCGCTCCCGGCGTCGGCATGAATCGATCGGTGTGTGGGCCGTGTCACAGTCGCACAGGCCATCACAATCGGCGTGGCGGCACAGCGATCGGTTGAATTTGCGGGCCCGGGGTCCTATGCGTAGGCGCCATGGACACCCAGATGATCACCGCCGCCAAGCCGCTAATGGCGCAGGCAAAGCCGCGCAAGCCGGCGCCGTTCCTGCCGATGAGCCGCGCCGAGATGGATGCGCTCGGCTGGGACGCCTGCGACATCGTGCTGGTGACCGGGGACGCCTATGTCGACCATCCGAGCTTCGGCATGGCGATCATCGGCCGGCTGCTCGAGTCGCAAGGCTTTCGCGTCGGCATCATCGCGCAGCCGGACTGGCATTCGGCCGAGCCGTTCAAGGCGCTCGGCAAGCCAAAGGTGTTCTTCGGCGTCACCGGCGGCAACATGGACTCCATGGTGAACCGCTACACCGCGGACCGCCGCATCCGCAGCGACGATGCCTACACGGCCGGCGGCGAAGGCGGCAAGCGGCCGGACCGCTGCACCATCGTCTACGCGCAGCGCTGCCGCGAGGCGTTCAAGGACGTTCCGATCGTGCTCGGCGGCATCGAGGCCTCGCTGCGCCGGATCGCGCATTACGACTACTGGTCGGACAAGGTGCGCCGCTCGGTGCTGGCCGACGCCAAGGCCGACCTCCTGCTCTACGGCAACGCCGAGCGCGCCGTCGTCGAGGTGGCGCATCGGCTTGCGGCCGGCGAGGCACCACGCGAGCTCGACGACATCAGGGGCGTCGCGCTGTTCCGCAAGGTCCCGGCTGACTACACGGAGCTGCACGCCGACGATCTCGATTCCGCCGACGAGGCCGCGTCACGGACGAAAGGCCCGACCGTGATCCGGCTGCCGGCCCTGGAGCAGGTCGAGCAGGACAAGGAAGCCTATGCCCGCGCCTCACGCGTGCTGCACCGGGAAAGCAATCCCGGCAATGCGCGGCCGCTGGTGCAGCGTCACGGCGACCGCGATCTCTGGCTCAACCCGCCGCCGATCCCGCTGACCAGCGAGGAGATGGACGCGGTCTACGACCTGCCCTATGCGCGCGCACCGCATCCCTCCTATGGCGAGGCGAAGATCCCCGCGTGGGACATGATCAAGTTCTCGGTCACGATCATGCGCGGCTGCTTTGGCGGCTGCACCTTCTGCTCGATCACCGAGCACGAGGGCCGCATCATCCAGAACCGTTCGGAGGGCTCGATCCTGCGCGAGATCGAGAAGATCCGCGACAGGACGCCGGGCTTCACGGGCGTGATCTCCGACATCGGCGGCCCCACCGCCAACATGTACCGGATGGCGTGCAAGGACCCGAAGGTCGAGGCCGCGTGCCGAAGGCCGTCCTGCGTCTTCCCCGAGATCTGCCCGAACCTCAACACCTCGCATGACGATTTGATCCGGCTCTATCGCAAGGTGCGCGAGACCAAGGGCATCAAGAAGGTGATGGTCGCCTCCGGCGTGCGCTACGACCTTGCGGTCGAGAGTCCCGAATACATCAAGGAGCTCGTCACCCATCACGTCGGCGGCTATCTCAAGATCGCGCCCGAACATACCGAGCGCGGCCCGCTCGACAAGATGATGAAGCCGGGCATCGGCGCCTATGACAAGTTCAAGCGGATGTTCGACGCGGCGGCCGAGCGCGCCGGCAAGAAATATTACCTGATCCCCTATTTCATCGCGGCGCATCCGGGCACGACCGACGAGGACATGATGAACCTCGCGCTCTGGCTGAAGAAGAATCGTTACCGCGCCGACCAGGTGCAGACCTTCCTGCCCTCGCCGATGGCGACCGCAACCGCGATGTACCACACCGGCGTCAATCCGTTGCGCGGCGTGCGCCACGGCGGCAGCGACAAGGTCGAGGCGATCAAGGGCCTGCGCCAGCGCCGCCTGCACAAGGCTTTCCTGCGCTATCACGACCCCGACAACTGGCCGGTGCTGCGCGAAGCCTTGATCCAGATGGGCCGACGCGACCTGATCGGCTCGCAGCCCCACCAGCTCGTGCCCGCGCACCAGCCGCCGGGCACCGGCAAGGCGGCCGGCACGAAGCGGCCGATGCGCCCCGGCGGCAGGACGCAGCGCTTCACGACCAAGGGCCTGCGGGTGATGAAGTAGCCGGCGGGAGCCGGATCGGGGCCGGCTCTGCGTGGCGCTGTCGCACCTCCAAAACAAAAATGTCGAAAACAACCCCATGCACAGTAGACGGGGTCAGCAGGATCAATGACTTGGAGCGCGACGCGCTTGCGATGGCCCGTCATCGCGGCCTGGCTTGCTGATTGCCCACAAGCTTTCGAAAACTGCCGCGGACTCTCCTGATTTTACGAACGTTGCATCGTCGGGCAAAACAGGCGCATGATGGCATCATCGCGAGACGTGGGAGAGGGCGAGCCCCTCAGCGTTTCGGTATCGACATCCTCGAGCTTCACACAACATCCTGCCCGCATATTGTTTCTCGCCTGTTCGAATCGCGGCAGGGGATCGCGTTTCTAATCGCCGGCTCAGCTGGCAGCCCAGCAACGTCTGCGAGATGACCGCACCGGCCCTTCTCGCCCTGGTTCAGCATGCTCATGGAAGTCGGGTTTCCCAGGCAGTGCGGAAGTCAGCCGTCTTAGCCGGTTAGGCTGCTTGTGACCCATAACCGAAGTTGAATTCACAGCGGTCGAATGTCCGTTACTGGCGCTTCCGAACCTTTGACGGCGTCAGGGTAATGCTGGCTCCACTTTGCCGCCGCGCGAAGTCGACGAACGCCTTGAACGCGGCAGTCGGGTTGCGTCGGCTCGGATAGTAGAGGCTCAACGGCGACAGAATGGGCGTCCAATCCTCAAGCACGCGCACAAGGCGGCCTGCCTCGATGTCGTCTCGTACGTCGGATTCCATAGCTAAGGCCAGACCAACGGACGCGAGGACTGCGGTGCGCGCGAGGCTAGCTTCGTCGAGGGTGATGGCACCCTCGACGTCGATATGGACCGATTGTCCATCCTTCTCGAACGGCCAGCGATGGATCGCGCCATTCGGGAGCCGGACGCGGAGACAAGTATGCTCGGTGAGGTCCTGGGGGGTCAGGGGCGTCCCGTGCGCTTTCAGATAGCTCGGTGTGCCGACCACAACATTGCGCCGCAGACCCCCCAATGGGAGTGCGATCATGTCGGCCGGCACGAGGTCGGCGCTACGAACGCCGAGGTCGAAGCCGGCCGCGACAATGTCGACCAAGCGCCCCTCTGTAACGATGTCGATGTGGACCTGAGGGTGAGCGCGCAGGAACGGCAGGACAAGCCAAGAGAAGATTTCCCGCGCCGCTGTCGGAAAGGCGTTGATGCGCAGTGTGCCCGAAGGGGTGGCCTGTTGAGAGCGCGCAACCTCCATCGCCTCATGAATGTCCTGCACGGCAGGAGCGACTTGCGCGACGAACCGCTGACCTGCCTCCGTCAAGGAGACGCTTCGCGTCGTCCGGTTGAAGAGCCGCACGCCGAGCGTGCGCTCCAGCTTTCCGACCGCGTTGCTGAGCGCGGTCGTTGAAACCCCGAGCTCAAGCGCAGCCGTGCGAAACTTGCCCCGGCGGGCGACCATGAGAACGGCATCCAATTCGTTCAGGCTGCTCTGCAACATTGTCCCGATTTTCGTGATGATGCATTCCGAATTGTCCTGATTATCGCTCCAAATGTCCATCGCTATCTTGGCTGGCAGGCGCACTTGCAGCCGCCCCAGGCTGCGACCGAAGCAAACAGGACAAAAACAATGTCACTCGAACTACCTACCCCGATCGCAGCGTATGTAGCTGCGAACGCCCGCCTCAACGCCGATGGCATGCTGAAGCCCTTCGCAGCCGACGCCGTCCTTCTCGACAATGGTGCCGTTCTTCAGGGGCGCGCTGAAATCAGGCGCTTGCTCGAAGAAGCGGTGATCGCCGCCAAGGCGATCTTCACGCCGGACACTCTCCGGCACGAGAACGGTCAGGTCGTCCTCGAAGGCCCCGCCCGTGGCGACTTCAAGGGCAGTCCGATCCGCTTCATCTACCGCTTCACGCTCGAAGATGACGCGATCAAAACCTTGGAGATCACCGCATGAAAATCGCAGTTGATCCGTCAGAGTTCGCGGGCAAGCGCGTGGTCGTCAGCGGCGGCAGCAAAGGCCTGGGCCGCGCCACCGTCGACCGCTTCCTGGCCGGCGGCGCCCGGGTGATCACCGCCGCCCGCGGAGCGATGGCGCCCGTAGACGGCGTCGCGTTCGTCCAGGCGGACCTGACAACTTCCGAGGGTGGAGAAGCGCTTGCCGAGGCGGCGCTTGAGCGTATGGGCGGCGTAGACATTCTGGCTCACGTCATCGGCGGTTCGTCCACGCCAGGCGGCGGCTTTGTCGCGCTGACGGACGAGCACTGGCTCTCCGAACTGAACCTGAACCTTCTGGCCACGGTCCGCCTCGATCGTCTCCTGGTGCCGCAGATGATCGCGCGGGGCGCGGGCGCGGTGGTGCACGTCGCCTCCATCCAGTCGGTCCTGCCTCTGCCCGAGGCGACCACCGCCTACGCCGCCGCCAAGGCCGCCCTCAGAACCTACAGCAAGTCGATCTCCAAGGAGCTGGGACCGAAGGGCGTGCGGGTCAACGTCGTCTCCCCCGGCTGGATCATGACCAAGTCCTCCGTCGACCTGTTGAAACGTCTGCAGGCCGCCAATGGCGGCACGATCGAGGAGGCGCGGCAAGTCGTCCTGGACAGTCTGGGCGGGATTTCCATCGGGCGTGCGGCCGAACCTTGTGAGGTCGCCGACGTCATCGCCTACTTGGCCTCGGATCGCGCCGCCTCGATCCACGGCGCTGAGTTCGTTATCGACGGCGGCACCGTCCCGACCGTCTGATCAAAGGGAGGCGTTCACGCTTGGCCGAGCTGGCCTGGCGTGGACAGACGCATGCCATGGCCTGATTGTCCCGACCTCCGCTCTCCGGCATTAGAGCGACTGTCCGCTGCTGGCCGATAGCTGAGCTGCTGCCGGTTTGATGGACACCCGGTTAAGCTAATCCCACCTTGCTCTCGAACTCAACCGGGCTGAGATAGCCGATGGTCGAGTGCCTGCGGGTCGTGTTGTAGAATCGTTCGATGTATTCGAACACATCGGCGCGTGCCTCGTCTCTGGTTCGATAGATCTTGTTGGCCGTCCGCTCTGTCTTGAGCGAGGAGAAGAAACTCTCCATCGCCGCATTTTTCCAAATGCAGCGCGATCCTCCTCAACCAGGCTTCGCCCCTGCTCTGCCTGCGCCAAGTGCAGTGCTACGAAGATGACCTGGCCTCCGTTCCGTTCTATCAATCCTCGTACCCGACCCGGAAAATCTCGAGCCACGGTCGGTTCGGGGGCGAATGTGAATACCAATGATCGCTTCTGCTTGGCGGCCTCCTCGAACACCGCTATCCAGAACTGTTCGCGCAAGCGCGAAAAAGCTTCCGTGCCGAACGGAAACACCGCGCCGACCGCGTCGACGACGAGGTGATTGTGAAACAGCGCAATCCCCGTCCGCGCCGCAAGCTGGCGCGCGATGGTCAGTTTGCCCGAAGCGACCTGCCCATAGATGAAAATAAGCTGCATCTGATCACCCCGAAGGCTCCTCTTGGAAATCGCGAAGTCGAGACGGCGCGTCGGCTATGACGCCGGCTATTCGACCATGCCGACGACGGCAACCACGGCTTGGGCCGGAAATAACGGACGCATCGCCCAAAGCGACGTCAATGACCCATTTCAGACATTCGCATCGGAGTTTGCGCGCAACAAGGGCAGGCTGGCAGCGAGGCTCTGGCAGGACGGACAGATTCATCATCATGCGTACATTGCATGAAGCATTCTCTGGCGGGGACGACTGGGCGGCGGCTCCAGTTCGCGGCTTCCAGCAAACTTGACTCACCGAAGAGTGAGATCACGCGCAAGCCGCGAACCTCAATCATCCCTCTCGGCGTCGGCATATCGACGCAGCGCATTGACGTCATTTACGATGATCGAGCGATAGGTGTGCGTGAGCCAGCCAGCGTCCTTGAACTGCTTCAATGCGGCATTCACCTGCTTGCGCGATGCATTGGCCATGATGCCCAGCTCGCTCTGAGTCAAGGGCAGAGGGGCTTCACCAATTCTTATCGTCCGCTGCAGGACGGAGGCGATGCGACGATCCGCCTGGGGCTTCTGCAAATCATGCACGACCTCGAGCAAAGTTTCGACGCTCATCATCAGGATCTGCGCGATGTGGTGCGAGACCGTGGGGTCTTTCGCCGCCATTCGGTCCAGCGCATCGAGCGGCACGTGCAACAGCGTCGTATCAAGGGCAGCTCTCACCTCTCCTCGTCGCGGCTTCCTCGTTAGAAAGCAGGCCTCTCCCGTCCAGTGGCCAGGTATACCGAGCAGCATCAAGCGCGGTGCGTGATCGAGGGGCGCCAGACTGACGCTAATGGTGCCAGCCACGAGCCCGTAAATTCCGCCGGGCGGATCGCCGACGTGAAACAGCGCCTCTCCCTTCTTCAATTGAATCAATACCGAATGATCCAGCACGTCCGCCCGAAACTTGCTTGGTACCCGGGTGAGCCAGCCCGACGAGCTTGCGATCTTTTCGGACTCAACCTTAGATATTTTTCGCATCAGCGCTCACTTTGTCCGATTTCGGACAATCTTGCATTTTGAGGTCGTTAAACTCAAGCGCGCCTACAGCTCGGAAGAGAGGGGTTCGAGTGATGACAACGCCATTAACCCGTCGCGACTTCGTACTCGGGACGGCTGCCATATCCGTCGGCGCCAACACGAATGCCGCCGCGGCCACAGCGCTTGCACCGGGCGATGCGCGAGCTATTGCCAGGGAAGCGACAATCTACGGCGTACCGATGCTGGAAAATTATCGCATCATGAGGTCGTACTTCGTCGATCGCGACGATCCCGAGTTCAAGGCGCCGTGGAATGCAATCAACAACGTCGCGCGCGTCTTTACCCCGGACGACAAGGCGATCCAGACACCCAATTCCGACACCCCATACTCTCAGCTCGGCGCAGACCTGCGTGCCGAACCGCTGGTGTTGACAGTGCCCGCCGTCGAGAAGAGGCGGTATTACTCATTGCAGTTCATCGATCTCTACACGTTCAACTTCGCCTATGTAGGAAGCCGCGCCACGGGCAATGATCCCGGAAGTTTCCTGCTGGCCGGCCCACGATGGCAAGGCGAGAGGCCGAAAGGCATCAAGGCGATCATCCGTTCCGAGACCGAGCTCAATCTGGTGCTGTACCGGACACAGCTGTTCGACCCGGCCGACCTCGACGACGTCAAACGAGTCCAGGCTGGCTACAAGGTCCAGACGCTATCCAGCTTCCTGGGGCAACCGGCTCCGCCCCCAATGTCCGCAACCCGTTTTCCAGCACCACTCACGCAAGACGAGCAGAAGAGCTCGCCAGAGTTCTTCGTTCTCTTGAACTTCCTCCTGCAGTTCTGTCCGACGCATCCGTCCGAAAAATCTCTAATGGCTCGCTTCGCGAGGCTGAACATCGGGGCCGGAAAGAACTTCGATCCAGGCAGCCTGTCGCCCGAAATGCGCAAAGCCGTGACGGACGGAATGGCAGACGCCTGGAAGGCGTTTGCCGAGTTCAAGGCGAAGGAGGTCGATACCGGCAAGCGCACCGCGGCGGACGGATTTGGTACGCGGGCCATGCTGAAGAACGACTACATGGCCCGGATGGCATCCGCCGTGCTGGGCATCTACGGCAATACCAGGGACGAGGCGATGTACCCGGCTTATTTCCGGGATGCAGACGGCGGCATGCTCAATGGCGCAAACCGCTACGTGCTTCGCTTCAAGTCAGGACAATTGCCGCCAGCCAATGCCTTCTGGTCCCTCACGATGTACGAGCTGCCGTCGAGCCTGCTCTACGCCAACAAGATCAACCGCTATCTGATCAATTCGACGATGCTCGATAGCCTCAAGCGCGATCCCGATGGCGGTTACACACTCTACATCCAGAATGAAGCGCCCGGAGCGGATCGCGAGTCGAACTGGCTGCCTTGCCCCAAGGGACCGTTCTGGACGACGCTTCGCATATACTGGCCCAAGGCAGAGGCTTTGAACGGCCAATGGAAGCAGCCCCCGTTGCAGCGCGTCGTCTGAGCGCAAGGAGATTGGCATGAAGATCGGCCGTGTTTCTGTTCTTGCAGTGATGATCACGTCAGCGCAATTCGGTATGGCGCAAAGCGGATTCCCCGCAGAACATAAGCCCGCTCTGGTAACGCCCGAGAACTTTGCCCGCGCGGAATCGGATCTGTATTTCGGCGGCGTCGTGAAGAACGGTGGCTTTGGAAAATTCGACCATACCCGTTCGCCCGCGCCGCTGGACAAGCAAACTATCATCCGTCTCAACCGAGACACGCTCTATTCGGCCGCCGTGTTCGACCTCGATGCCGGGCCCGTCACCATAACGCTGCCGAACGCTGGCAAGCGATTCATGTCGCTACAGGTGATCGACGAAGACCAATACACCTTTGGTGTGTTCTACAAGCCCGGCAGCATCACGCTTGCGCGAAAGGATGTCGGCACACGCTATGCTTTGGCCGCCGTTCGAACCCTCGTCGATCCGGCCGATCCCCAGGACCTCAAGGAGGTCCACGCCCTGCAGGACGCGATCAAGGTGTCGCAGAAGCAGGCGGGGAAATTCGAGATTCCCGATTGGGACCAAGCAAGCCAGAAGAAGGTGCGTGATGCATTGCTGGCACTGGGAACCACACTTCCCGATACGAGCCGAATGTATGGACGCAAGGGGGAGGTTGATCCCCTCCGCTTCGTGATCGGCGCAGCCCTTGGCTGGGGGGCAAATCCTCCAAAGGAGGCACTCTACCTCAACGTCGTCCCGACCCGTAACGATGGCACGACGGTCTACAGGCTGAACGTGAAGGACGTGCCGGTGGACGGGTTCTGGTCGATAAGCCTGTACAACGCGGAAGGCTACTTCGAGCCCAACCAGTACAACGCCTATTCGCTCAACAACATCACGGCACGAAAGAACGACGACAATTCAGTATCCGTGCAATTCGGCGGCTGTGACGGAAAGATTCCCAATTGCCTGCCCATCATGAAGGGCTGGAACTATATGGTCCGGCTTTACAGGCCGCGGGCGGAGATATTGAACGGAAAGTGGAAGTTTCCGGAAGCCCAGCCCGACAAGTAGATTTCGGCAACGCCTATCCGGGTTCACTAAAGCGGAATGGGCTTGGGTTGAATCGATTGCCGCGGCTCGTTCACTCTCCCGCTTGCGGGAGAGGTCGGCGCGTCCCGGGCGAAGCGAAGCATCGTCCCGCGCGCCGGGTGAGGGCTGTCTCCTCTTGGGGATTGTTCCTGGGATTTTTCCTGGGGATTGCCCCTTTGCGGAAACACCCTCTCCCCAACCCTCTCCCGCAAGCGGGAGAGGG
>NZ_LSIC01000005.1 GCF_001556045.1 Bradyrhizobium sp. CCH5-F6 | reverse complement strand
CAATCCGGGTTATGGACTCTACCCATTTTTGGAGGAAATACCGGGGCTCAGGTCATCACCAATTGCGCAGTTCGTCTGAAATTTCTCATCACCGTTCCTTTCACAACGTCACCTTCAGTCCGAGAACGCGATTATTGCTGTGAAGTTGCATCGGGCGGGCCATGCCGACGCACAATCGTCGTCATCATCAGCGCTTTGCGCCTGATCCAAAAAAACACCGCCTGTTTGCTGGCTATCAGGCCGAGGGCACGCGAGGGGCGGCAAAGTGGCAGGTGCCAGAGCAATTCGGGTCGACGACCAGGCTGTCTCAGTGACGCTCGGATGGCTAAATGGATTGCGCCGGAACCAACTTTCATCACCACGGCGAAGCCCGCGCAACACCTCACCCACGATTACTGCTCCTTTTTTGGCCCCATGTGGTGCGGTACATCGGTCTTGGGTCCACCGCCACAATGGTGGCTGCCGCCCGATGCGGGCTTCGAGCCGGTGCTCTTCTTCCCCATATGGCGCGGGACCTCCGTTCGGTCCACCTGAGTAATGATGGCCGTTCTTCTCAGCCGTAGAGCTCGTCTGCGCCAGGGCCGGGAGAGCAGCGAAGGACATCACAGCGGCTAGGAGCAGCTTGCGGGCATTAATTCCTGTTGCTCCTATGACTGGTCCAAAGGCAATCAAACCAGATGTCTGATCCAGAAACAATCAAGCCTGAAACAAGGACGCAGTGGTTGAGCCAGATCAAGGACCGCGACCTACGACCTGAGTCAATAATGTAAGCAC
This sequence comes from Bradyrhizobium sp. CCH5-F6, assembly GCF_001556045.1. Taxonomy (GTDB): domain Bacteria; phylum Pseudomonadota; class Alphaproteobacteria; order Rhizobiales; family Xanthobacteraceae; genus Bradyrhizobium. The sequence goes on along the minus strand of NZ_LSIC01000005.1, from coordinate 832 downwards.
GATCTGGCGCGACGAGCCGTACCAATCTTCTTGTTAAACCAAGCATGGCCTTGCCGTAGCTTCAAATGCGATCGGCAAGCCGCACCGTTGCCTGCGGGTACCTGCAACGGCCGCTCTCGAGACCAGATTCAGATATTGATTCTTGTCGGGTAACGCGGGCATCCGGCGATGTCGCACGAATTCTTGCGACCTCGTTTCTGATAGTTGTCCTCAGTACATATGCTACGCAACCAACGGGATGAAATCGGCGATCGCTGCGCAAAGTTTGCCGACGAGTTGACCGGATTTGGCAACCGGCACACGGCCGAGCTCATAGTGAAGTTCACGGCGACTGTGATTGGCTGACACAGTCGTAGCTCTGTTGCTCTGCGATTTCTCTTAAGCGTTCACCAGACGTTGATTAGCCACTATCAAGCGGCCTACCGCGCTTTTCGGATGTTCGTGATCATCACTGCGTTTTTCAGCCTGGCTGCCTCAAATTCCACTAGATCTCCCGGTCGCAAGCCCTTTAGCATGCGACGGTTCGTGACATGGAAGGGCATTTCCATTGCCAGCATCCGGATGCTGCCATCGGCGCTCTTCATCTCCTCGGTCATGATGGCGACCGAAGCTGCACCGGGACCCATATCGACAGCTTGGACCTGGCCCCTCGCATGCACGTGCCCCGATGGAGATACAAGGTAATTGTGTTCCCGATCGAGCTTGTCCATCCACTCGCTTGGCGTCGGTGTAAGGATCTGGGCGGCTGCAGGCCTAAGAAAGATCGCGAGCCCAAACGAGCTATGCCTGAATCTGGGTGACGGAGCCGATCAGGCGGCGTGGCTTTGCTGGG
>NZ_LSIC01000049.1 GCF_001556045.1 Bradyrhizobium sp. CCH5-F6 | reverse complement strand
CCCCATCGACGCGACGCCGCTACCCGCCCGTTCGGGCGGCGCGCGGCGCCATGCCGAATTTCTCAAGCGATTCCAATGAGCTGATACACCGGATTGGCCCGGATTTGACTTCCACCCCTGAACCTAAATAGAGTCTTAATCGTTACTTTTATGTACCCGAGTAAGAGGCTAGCGTTCGGCCATGGCCACCGAAAAAGCCGAGACTGACCGCATTCCCGTAACCTTGGCGCTCTCGACCATCGCGTATCTCGAAAAACTGGTGAGACAGGGCACCCACGGCACCAGCGTTCCCGGCGTCGCACGTACCTTGATCGAGGAAGGCATCCGTCTCGCCATCAAGGACGGGCTCCTGTCGATCCGCGACAATGGCAGGACGTGAGCGCGCGCCGGACGTGAGGCGGACGGATCTCGAGCAGGCGGATGGCCGACATCTGCAACCTGGGACCGTTACACATGCCTGTTCTCTCACCAACCTGGACCGACGAACGCATTGAACTGCTGAAGCAACATTTCGAGGCCGGCCTCTCCTGCCGCGAGATCGCCGCCGACATCGGCGTCAGCCGCAATGCCGTCATCGGCAAGCTGTCCCGGCTGAATCTGACGCGCGGACGGACGGTCGACGAGCGCAAGGTCCAGGACAAAAGCTCGGCGCGGGCTCGACGGGCCGTGCCCCGGCTGCAATATGCGATGCTCGCGACGATCTATGGCGAGGCCGATGCACCCGTGATCGCAGGCCCCATCGAGGAGGCCAATCGCTGCTCGCTGCTGGAACTGTCCGAGAACCGCTGCCGATGGCCGATCTCGACGCCGGGCGAAGACGATTTCTGCTTCTGCGGCAACACGGCTCCCGACGGCCAGCCCTATTGCACCGGTCACAGCCGCCTCGCCTACCGGCCGCATGCGCGCGCACGCGTGATGCGCGGCTGAAGCGGCGTCATCCTCAAAAACAAAAACCTCCGGCGGGGCATCACCGGAGGTTCATGGAGGCTTAGCGTAGAGCTAAGAGCCGCAACTTTCGTATTGGGCCGATAGGCATATAGCTTAGTAACTCAGGTAAGTAAATAAATCCTGAGGCGATCGGATCGCATGGCTCGCCTTCGTCTTCTGCACAGGTTTTCCGAACTCCCCTCACTTTTGTCTTTGCGAGAAAGCCCCGGCGGTTTCCCGCCGGGGCTTCAGCAAGCTCGAAAAGCCCGGGCTTACCAGTTGCGCTGAGCGCGCAGCAGCAGGCTGTAGGTGTCCTGGTCCTTCAGCTCGTAGGTCGCCGCCGGCTTGGCGACACCCGTCAGAGCTCCGGTCGTGATCACGCCCGAATATTTCTGATCGAGGTGGCTGTAGGTGAAGTCGGCCGAGAAGGTCAGGTTCTTCACCGGCGTCCAGCGGGTGATGACGCCGACCTGGCCGATGTTGAAGTCCGGGTTGCAGGCGCCGGTCAGGGTGGCGAACGCCGCGTTGCCGCAGATCAGACCCTTCGCGGTGCCGCTGTAGCTGACCGCAGCCCACGCGCCGTAGAGCGCCGTATTCCAGTACGGGCTCCAATTGTGGGTGTAGGCACCACGGAAACCGTAGGTCTTGGTCAGCTCGAGCTGGCCGCCAGGGCCGAACACCGCGTCAGAGACGCCGGCGAAGCCGATGCTCTGATAGGCAGCGTTCGAGCTGCCGAACATAGAGTAGCTGGTCGCTGCCAGCGACTGGAAGTTGTAGCGGCTCGCGCCCTCGGTGTAGACGCCCGAGATGTTGATCACGTCGCCGGCGCCGGTCGGAATGTTCTTGATCGACAGAGCGAGCTGGACGGCCCAGCCCCACTTGTCTTCGGGATGACCGGTGGTTTCAGTGGCGCCGTAGTAGGCGGCATGGTTGTCGTGCGCGGCGACCGACGCCTGGAACAGGCCCCAGGCCTGTTCGACGCGGACGGTGCCGACGATGTCGGGCGACCGGGTGCCGCCGATGTCGTTCGAGCCGTAGGCGCCACCGAGGACACCGGTGGTGCTCATGCCGGCCGTGTTCCAGATGTTGGTCGTGAAGAACTGAGTCTGGTCCTGCGCCGAGATCGTCGCCGTCACGCCCTGGCCGAAATCGGCCGTGTAGGTAAACTGGGCGACGCCGTTGGTCGAGCCGCTGCCGCCGACCAGCTGGTCGAAGTTGTTGCCGGGATAGTTGATCCAGGGCGCGTCGAACTGCGACACGGCCTTACCCATGGTGAAGCCGGCGAACTGGATGAAGGCATAGTAGACGCCGAGCGAACCGCCCGAGATGCCACCGTCCGTCGGGTTGAGGTTGGTCGTGCCTGCCGTCGTGGCACTGTAGCCGGTCGCACCTGTGGCAGAGCCGGTGCCGACATAGCTGCCGGTCGTCCAGCTGAAGACCGCATCGAAATAGGTGCGGACCACGCCGTACTCGGTCGCGGTGCGCGTATCGATGTTCAGATCCTGGCGAGCGCGCATCGAGTAGTAGTTCGTCAGGCGGTTGTTCGCCGCGAACACGCCGTTGTACTGAGCGCTGTAGTTGCCGCCCGCATTGAGCGCGACTTCAGCACGCAGATAGCCGCCCAGCTTGATGCAGGTGTCGGTGCCCGGGATGTAGTAGAACCCGGCGCCGTACAGCGAGCAGATCTTGACGTATTCGACCGCCTTGGCCTTGACCGGAAGATCGGCCGCCTGGGCTCCACCGACGGCGATCAGACCCGCCGCAGTGCCGAGCAAAAGGCTCCTCACCACTTTCATTTAGAACCTCCAAGTTGCGTATTTCGCGGAGACTGGACCGTCAGGCCCCCCAGATCCCCGTCTCTGTCAAATCCGCTCGGCCGCTTTGCGCTTTCGGACACCCGCTTTCGACGCGAGGGACGTGAGCGAACCACCTGCAACGGGACGATCGAGTACCCCCCACCGTCATGCGACAATATGCCTGCGCCGTTCCATTAATCAAAATAGTTTATTAACTCAGCTTCTTGGTTTCACCGAGCCTGTGCCCTGCATGCAACACCGGGGCCGCGCGCAATCCGCTGAGCTGATCATGTTTGTAGTTTTAGTGACGAATTTACCCTGCCCTGCACTTGCGTCAGAGCAGGCTTGCGTGGACTATGGCACTCTACGAACACCGACGTGAGCAGTCGGTCCACGGAGTGACGCTGTGTCCGCGACGAGGAAAGAAGGGGCGCGCCTGCGCGCGATCGGCAATCTGGATATCATCAGGCGCTTCACCTGGGAGATATCGTCGATCAACATGTATCTCGAGGAGCTGCGTCAGTTCTGGGCGAGGACTCTCGGAATCAGCGGGCCGCAATGGCTGATCCTGATGGCCATCTCCGACCTCGACAAGGACGACGGCATACCGGTCAACGTCGTTTCCAAGCTCCTCCACGTCGATCCGTCCTTCGTCACCACCCAGTCCAAGATGCTCGAGAAGAAGGGTCTGCTGCGCCGCCGCCCCTCGCCGACCGACGCCCGCGTGGTGCGGCTGTCCCTGACCGAGAAGACCCAGAAGCACCTGGCGAGCCTCAACGAGCAGTACAAGACCATCAAGGAATTCGTCTTCCAGGAATTCGACGAGGCCGAGCTCGCCGAATTCACCGCCAAGCTCGCGATGCTGAAGACCCGTCTCGAAAAGGCCTGCGTCCGCCTGACCCTGGACTTTTGACGCCGGCCTGATCCGGGCCGCCGCTAAAGCATGATCCGGAAAAGTGCGCAGCGGTTTTCCGAAAAGATCATGCTTGAAGAACAACCTAACGCGCGATGACGCTTCATCCTCATCGCATCGCGCTTTAGATTCGCCCGGCGCCGCCGAGCCGCGATTCGAGCCAGTCGAAGATGTATTCGTTGGCAAGGCTCGGATTGTCGGCATGGCCCTGCGCGGCGCCCGTCTCCGCCGCAGTGAACACTTTCAGCATGACGTCCGAACTGCCGAGCCGGGAGCTCTGGACGATCTGACGCGCCCGGTCGGCCTTGAGCCAGCCGTCCTCGCCGAGCGTGATCAGCACCGGGCAGTCGGCGCTCGAGGCCATCAGCGGCGCATGCGGCACCGGCACGATGCTGACGTTGCTCATCGCGAATCGGCTGGCAAAGAAGGCGCGCTCGTGCAGGTCCCACAGGCCGCCGTCGCAGACGGCGGCGGCAAGCCGCGGCTCCTGCAACACCGCGCGCGCCACGAAGGATGAGCCCCAGCCATCGGCGATGATCCCGACGCGGGCGAAGTCGACGTCGCCACGCGTCTCCAGATAGTCCATGACGCCGGGGATCGCGCTCTCGAGATCCCGCCGCTGCAACAGCGCGTCGAGATAATCGTCGCGCTGGTCGCCGAAGAGGTCGAGTGCCAGCATCGAGAAGCCGCGCTCGCGTGCATGCGGCATGAGCTTGAACAAGAACTCTTCCTTGCGGTGGCCCGGCTCGCCGATGCAGATCACGGTCGGAGCCGGCACTTTCCCCGAAGGCGCGGGAAGGAAGTAACCCTGCAGCGAATGTCCGTCGAGCCAGGGTATCGTCACCACTTCGCCGGCCGGGCTGCGCGCCGCGAGGTAGCGGCGCGCGCATTCCTGCATCGCCAGCACCGCGACCCAGCGGCGCTCGTCGGCCGGGTCGAGCGGCATCGCCGCGGCACCATAGTAGTTCATCGCGCGCAGCCAATTGCGCTGCGCGCTCGCCAGGTGCCCCTCGGCGAATGCGGTCTCGGCGCGTTGCCGATTGGTTTGTGCCAGCTTCTTCCACTCGCGGTGCCAGGACCGGTCGTCGCCGCGCTTCAGCTGCCGTGCGATCATGAGGCATTCCGCGATCGTCGCGCCGCCCTCCTGGGCCGCGGTCAGCAGCCGCGTGAACTCGGCGGAAATGTCCTCTCGTTCCGGGCAAAAGGTCCAGTCGTCGGAGAGGCATGCGGGCGTCATCGGGAGCTACGCTCTATCGTCGCGTTATCCCCGAATGACTAAACCATTTCAGTTCGCCGACCAAGCGGCCGTGCGCTCGATGAGAGGCGTTTCAGATCACCATCGCTTGAACATCGTCATGACGCATGCGTGACATTCCGATCGGTCATGGTGCGGACGGACATCGGCAAGTGACATTGGCAAGAGGTGGCACGCAAAATTGCTCTGTGCACTCTTGCCATGATGACCATCATACCCATATTCGCGCCCACCCGGGGGCGGTGTCAGCCGAGCCGCCAACCGACCTCCTGCGTGAAACTTTCGTAGAAAGCGCGGTCGTAGGCCTGCTCGGGCGTGGCGCGCACGCGCTCGTCGAGGCGTTTTGCGTCCTCCCCGACGAGGATGCGCCATCGCTCCGCCTTGACCCCGTCGAGGATGATCTTCGCCGCCTCTGCCGCCGTCGTCGGCGCGTCCTCCAGGAAGCTGCGGGCGCGCTCGGCGAACACCGCCTGGATATCCTCGTCCGACATCTTGTCGGCATCCGGCACGCCGGCCGCGATCATGCGCTTGCGGGTCAGCGCCACCTCATCGGCGTTGAGCCGCTCCGAGCCGTCCGCGCTCTGGACCCTGCGCGAATTGGAGACGATCGAGGTGCCGATGTGGCCGGGCATCACCACCGAGCATTTGACGTGCGGCGCGTGCAGGCGGAGATCGTTGATCAGCGCTTCGGTGAACCCCTTCACGGCGAACTTCGCCGAGCTGTAGGCCGTGTGCGCCTGGTTCATGCCGATAGAGGCCCAGAAGCCGTTGACGCTCGCGGTGTTGACGATGTGGGCCTCGTCCGCGGCGACCAGCATCGGCAGGAAGGTGCGCACGCCGAGATAGACCCCGCCCCAGCAGATGTTGAAGGTGCGTTCCCACTGCTCGCGCGTGTTGGTGAACAGGCTGCCGCCGCCGCCGATGCCGGCATTGTTGAACAACAGATGGATCTTGTCCGTCTTCTGCTGCTTGGCGAGCTCGTCGCGAAAACGTTTCAGGTGATCCTCGATCGCGACGTCCGCGACATGCGTGGTGACGCGCAGGCCCTGCGGCAGCTTCTCGGTCTCGCAGAGCCGCTTGGTCTCGGCCATCGCGGCCTCGGAGACGTCGCACATCGCGACATTGCAGCCCTCGGCGACGAGCTGCCGCGCGAGCTCGCGCCCCATTCCCGTGCCGCCGCCGGTGATGACCGCGATCTTTCCAGCAAAATCCTTCATGGGACTTCGGTCCCTCCCCTTGTCGGTATGTTTCTTCGTCACAACGCCTCTCGCCGGGCGCGCGCGAAACTGTAGCAGGGCCGCATCCGCAAATGAAAGCGGATCAGCGATGCCATCTCCGCCATCGGTTATTTCGGCGTGCGGAGTATTGGCCGCTCCGATCCGGCTCGCACGTTAAGCAACCTCGCCCGCAGCCCATCCTTCGAGACGCCCGCCGTTGGCGGGCCCTCAGGATGAGGTCGGAATTTGCGGCAACAGTTTCAATCAGCGCCATTGCCGCTCAGCCTCACCCTGAGGAGACCGCTGAAAGCGGTCGTCTCGAAGGGCGAGGCGCTTGCTCCGTCCTCGCTAGAAGCACCAACACCGGCAACGGCGCCCTGGTAGAACATGGTGTCCCGGTCCCGTATTTGCCCGGATTCGGTTTATGAGCAGATTTTTCACAATCCGAATCGTCCAATGACGGGTGGACGCCGGGTTGAGTCGGCCAGGCTGGGGTGTCGTTTGCGTGCAACAGGCTCTGGCACTCCGCTTGCATCCTTGTCGTGGTCAGAAACAACCGATGAGGTGACAGGAATGTTCGTGACCGTCGTTGCCGTGCTCTGCCGGCTTGGCGCAGCCAGCTCAGGCAGTTGCGTCGAGGAAATCGTGACCGACAGCAACATGACGCCCGAGATTTCGATGATGCAGTGCGCAGTCGGCGCACAGGCGCCGCTCGCGAAATGGATGGGCGAGCATCCGATCTATCACGCCAACTGGCGCCTCGAGCGCTACAAATGCGTGCCGGGTCACTACGAGATCAAGGGCCACGCCTAAGGCCCCGCAAAACTACTGATCCGACGCGACGGATCGAGGAAACGCCCCGGAGGCCGCCTCCAAGCGGGCCCCACCGCGCCGGCCCAATGTGATGGCGCAAGTCCTGTGACCCTCTCATATCCCAAGACGTATATTTTCGACGATGGCCACAGCGATATGCTGCGCTGGACGATCCACAAGATGGCTGGAGACCAATACATCAGCCACGAAAATCGCCCGGGCGGCGAAGCCGTGGGCGAGCAAGCCTGGTGCGCCATTCACCTGGTGCGAGCAGCCGGCTTGGACTGAATAAGACCCTCAACCGCCTCCTCTTCTGCAAGGGCAACCATTCGTTGAACGGTTGCGATGACCTCGTCCGAGCAACGGTATCGACCCTGCCGATGATCTCAAATGGGCTTGTCCATGTTGTACGTTCGCGGCAGCCGTGAGGATGCAATTATTATGAGCTTGCAAGCTATTCGAAGGCATTGTCACAGTGATGCCGACGACATCAGTGCGCCGCCACTCTCAAAATAACTCATCAATGTTTGAACCATCATGCTGACCGCAGACGAGATCATTCGCGTCAGGTCCTCTTTTGACCTGGCGTTCGCGAACGCCACCGACATGACAACGGCGTTCTACGATCGCATCTTTGAGCTTGCACCGGAATTCAGACCGATGTTTCCCGCCGACATGAGTCGTCTCAAGCAGGATTTCATCTCAAAGCTGGCGGTGCTGGTTGGCAGCCTCGATCAGACAACCGGACTGTTGTCCGGTGCAGACATGCTTGGCCGCAATCATCTGCGCTATGGCGTGAAGCCTGAGCACTATCCAGTCGTTGGCGAAGCATTGCTTTGGAGCCTGGCGCGGGGTCTCGGGCCACACTGGACCGATGACATGGAGCAGGCATGGCGCAAGGTTTACGCTGTCATTGCTCAACGCATGATTGCACCCAGTGGGAATTCGTCGTCCTCGCCGAGCACCGGCGTCATACCCGGATAACCTGATTGCATGCGCGTCGACAGCTGCCCGCAGCCATATCGACGTGCTTTGACGAGGATAGACCATGCTGAAAGAAGCGGCCTAGCCGCGACCTCAGCCTGCGTCAGCACGATCGGCGGAGAGAAAGGCCGACGCCTTCCAAGGCTCCCCGCGCCGCAACCCGTCGGCCAATGCTGATGCGCATGCAGCCAGCAACGCTTCGCCTTTATCCCACGAGCTGCGCCTGGCATCCCCCGCAACGCCGGTGGACGTCACCTGTTCGAACGACACAAACCGTTTCAGCGTCGGGACCAGCGACGCAACGACGTCAAAAGCCGCTCCCAGCGCTTCCCCGAAACGGTCGGCATCGACCAACTCGGGATATGCAGCCATCATCATGGACGTTTCAGCTTCGCACGCGTGCATGAGACCCGACCGATCCTCCAGGATCCGCGACATCGCCTCACGGGCAGCCATGAAATAGGCTGCGGTCGTGATCGGCGCATTCAGCTCACGCATCAGATCCACCGAGATCGCAGCCAAGGCCGCGATGTTTCCAGCATGGAACGTCTGACAGCATCCCGGCGCGGTTGAGCAACGGTGAATTCGTGGTGCGCGCCTCCGCCACAGCGAAGCACCGCGCCTTCCTGGAGGCGATCAACGCCGATAGGATTCCGCGGTTCGCGGACGGCGGGCTGGTCGGCGGGGCCGGCAACGATGCAGCTCCGATGATCGCCCCCTCCAATGTCATCGCGCCGTCGATCAGCGTCACAGTCCAGGGCAGCCCCGGCATGTCAGACCAGGACCACCAACGCACCGGGGAGAACGTCGCCCGGTCCATAGAGCATCAGGTTCGCAGCATGATCGCCCAAGAACTCCGCACCCAGCGGCGTCCTGGTGGCGTCCTCCGGTGACGAAACAGCGCGTGATCCTGAATTCGCCCGCTATATCTCTTCATTGATCCTAACCTGAAATGCGAAAGCCACCCGGCGGCGAACCCGGATGGCTTTCTGGAGGACCCGAACGTGCCGTTGCTTAAGAGAACGTCCGAAGATCATCATCTATATAGCGCGACCGATGCCATTTCGCAGGACAACCGGCCTCAAAAGCGGTCGAAAAAAGTCCCCAAGCGGGTTCGGCAATCCGCCCTCAAAGACAAGCAAATCCTCGCAAAAATAGCTGCTTTCCGCGTTCCGGCCGGCTTCTTGGCTGGAGAGACTTCAGTTGCACACCCCACACCCTCTAATCTCTCTATCAACAGCTCTGTAGCCCCCACCAACGACAACATACCCGTGTGGGCTCTTACCGGCGATGTAGTTAAAGCCGTGGCCGCGACAGCAGCCCTACAGATCGCAGACAAGCCCGCCTATGCGTTCACCTTCAATCTGATCCCCGAAGCACGGGAGAAGGCCCTGAGTCATCCCTGGGGCTTTCTGGACTCCCTGAAGCGGTCCTTTGACAAGCAGTTGGCCCGGGCTGGCGTCCGGCTGCCCTACTGGTTCTGCATTGATCGCGATTGGGATGGCCGGCTGCATATTCATGGCGCCTTCGGTGCGGTTACCGAAAACGCTATTCTGAAAGAAACGATGTGGAAGGCCTGGGGCGCGTCGCCCGGGCGGAGCAAGCAATTCCAGATCAAGATCAAGCCGCTTCGTGATGACGGCTGGGCGACCTATGCCACGCGCAACCTGCGCCGAGTGTCGGCCAAGATTGGCCCTGCCTTCACCATGACCCGGCCCCTACAGCAGGAAGCGCAACGGACTTACAGCGAGGTTCGGCGGATCATGCGAGGCGACCGCCAAATGTCAGGTGTGCGGTATTGACCGCGCGCACAAATAAACCCGCCCGGGTGGCGCCCGACCATCGGGAGGCGTTGACAACTTCACACTTGAGTCCTTGTAGGTGCACCATTGTGCAGGTGCACCCGAGATATCGGTTGGCACACCTGCGGGGAATCCATTAGGCCGGTTGTCCCAGCAGACTGCTATTGAACCGTTGCGGTTCTCGTCGCATAGCCTCATATCCTTAACACGGTATCTAGGGATCAGTCCGGTCGTGGAAGCTACGTCACGTCCTCCCCAGTCAGCACTTGACGTCGTATCGATCCAGAAGATGCCACCAGGAGCCCCGGCGGGCGATGAAGCGTCAGGGACTTTTGGAGGAGCCGGCTGAAGCGTGCTCTGCGGTGTAAGCTTATCGAAGACAGCCAATAGGACGATCGCTGCTATGGTCCCTGCGGCTAACTTGAGGTTCGTCTTACCCCCCGGGTTTAAGGCCACCAGCAGGACGGCAACTATGGCTAGCCCGACTATTCCAAGTGGAACGACGTCCTTTATCCAGGCCATGGCATCCGCGCTCCAAATTAATTCGTATCCTAAAGCCTCCATGATAATCGCACTGGGTCCCGCCCAGCAACCAATGATTGCCGCAGCGACTGGGTCACACGAAGTCAATGGTCGCTGACCGAAAAATAGAACCGCGCGCACCAAGCCGTTGTTAGACCTCGCGGCCGCGTATCAGCTCCGACTTACATTTCGTCTTTGTCGAAACGAGCAACCTTGCCCCCGAGTCGCAAATCGCGCATTCGATTCCCGTGCATCACCAACACGGGGCTGACATATGACCGACTTTGGAAGGTTCATTCCGACCTCGACCTACAACGATCTCGTTACCGCGCTGACTGAGATCGACGACCGCAATCCCTTCAGCGAAGGCAGCGCCGCCGCCCGCGAATGGCGGGAAAACGAGATCAAGCTTGTGCTCGGTATGACTGGCGACATCTGGCCCTTGGAGATCCGGGGCGACCTGATCATAGACGCGCTCACGCACGCGGACAAAATGTCGCACTAAAGAGGTGACGAAGTCCCATATCGCGCTGACTATAGGGCGAAACAGCGATCGGCTCCGGCCGCTCGTGTCTCCTCTGTCAGTGTGTCAGCCGGCGGGCATCCCCGCCGGCTGATTTTTCAGAGGTGACCACGCAACCACTGATACGGAGAGAAGTGAATGCCCATCGATCCCTTTAAACCTGTCACGTATTCCGCTGCCCGCCGTCGCTTCGAGCGAGCAACGGGCTTGAGCGTTTACACTCTGACAGCGCGCGAAAGTGAATTTCATTCCGGTGCCAAATACGCCCTGGTCAATGAGGAAGGCTACATCACTGCAACCGGGGAGATCGACACCGTTGAAGCATGGTGTCGTTACGAAGGCGTGCTGATGCCGCACGAATTCTTGAAGGATGCAGCATGACCAGCTTCACCTACGACGACGACCGCCGCACCGGCACCTATGAAGTGCGATCGGGCATCGTGCATGTCACCACTGAATTCGGGACCAAGTCGACCCAGGTCGGCGGCTCGCCACCACTGGTCATCGCCCGAATGCTAGCCCGCGAGTTGATGCAGGCCGCGAAGCTTATGTGACTGGAAAGAGGGCGCGGATCACACCGCGTCCTCTACGGTTCTGGACTCACAGAATGCTCGGGCGTGAAGGCCCGTTCATTCGCCCGCTTCTTTCGATAGTAGCCGAGACGACCATTCGTGCAGCTATCAAAATAATCGTTTGAGTCAGGCCACTCGAAATAGCAATTCCGCCGGATAAGCTCAAAAACTGCCTTTGGGATATCGTCCGGCCTAACGGCTTCAGGAAGCGGATTTGTCGGAGGCTGGTATCGGAGTGGCAGAATCCACATCGTCCCAATGAGAGGGAGTCCAGCGGTCCTCCTGCCGTAAAAATCGGGAAGGTTCGAACAGGTCTGCCTTAGTGCGATTCCGTTGGTCACTTGCTTTGACCACTGCGATTCATCCTTGGCACTAGCCTTTCGGATGTAGTCAGCAAACTTTCCGCTCCTTTGTCGGACATCATCATAGCTGAGTCCAACCGAGCTTAGGTCGGCGGCAATCTTCGTATTGTTGAGGCCTGAACCGCAATATCTAGCCAAGCCAGTAACTGTGAAGAGCGCTTCAATTGCTTCTGTCTGGAGAGAATCAGGTTCCTCTGCACCGGCCGAAGGCGGCGCAATCAAGTTCAGAAAGACAGACACCGTTACCAAGACCAGCACGTGGTTCATGGCCTCACCTCATATTTTCCGCGCGAGATCCTCGACGCCCTCGCTATATGCGAATCCATACAAGCGATCGGGACGAATGGAAGTGCAACCTCTCACCAAGCGCGGGCTAACGAAACAGGAGGCAGCCGAATACGTCGGCTGCAACAGCCTCGCCGCGTTTGACCGTTGGGTGCAAAAGGGAATTATCCCCAGGTCAATGCCCGGGACCACTCGATGGGACCGCAGAGCGCTTGACGCCGCCCTAGACCGGGCATCTGGCCTTGTGACAGAATCAGCACCTGAACTGACCCCCTACCAGCGCTGGAAAGCCGAGAATGCGCGTAAGACCGAAGCCGCTTAAGCTCAAGGGCATCAACCGCGTCCCGAAGCGGCAGGCAGATGGCACGGTCAAATTCTATCTGTATCACCGGGCCACCGGCATTCGCCTCGACCCCGATCGGCTCGCGGAGACCTACGCGGAGGCAGAGAAGCGCACTCGACGGAAGAGCGAAAAGACGCTCACTGATCTCATTCGCCTGTTCGATACATCAAGCACCTACGCCGCACTGAGCGAAGAGTCCCGCAAGCAGTATCCTTGGAAGCTCAAGCGGATTGAGCAGCAGTGGGGAACGGTCCCTGAGGACACGTTCAACAATGCCGACGACGCCGACCTATTCGCGGCGGACGCCCTCGCGTAGCACCAGGAGTTGGGCAAGACCTCGCGCCGATCGGCCGACAACCGCATGTCGGCTCTGTGCCGCGTGCTCTCGTTCGCGAAAGAGCAGCGCCGCATCAAACACCACCCTATCCCGACCTTCCACCGGCTCTACAAGAGCGACCGGGCCGACAAGACGTGGTCGGAGGATCTACAGCAGAAGTTCATCAAGACCGCCCGGCCGGCGATGGCAACGGCCATGATCCTGGTCCGCAACACCGCAATGCGGGCCAGCGACGTCCGCAAGTTTGCCTGGACGCGCTACGATGGGCGGCGTGTTCAAATCCGGTCCAGCAAGACAGGCAAGATGCTTTGGATCCCTGCCACGCGTGAGCTGAAAGCGCACCTGGACGCCCTGCCCCGCTCCGGCGCCCTGGTCATGCTCACGCCAAGCGGCAAGGCCTACACCAAGCGCTATTTCAACGACCACTGGCGCGAGGACTCCGACGCGATCGGAGCTGGCGACCTGAATTTCCACGACAACCGGGGCACTGCCGCCACATTGCTGGCCGAGGCCGGTGCAACGGCGCCGGAGATCGCCGAGGCGCTGACGTGGACGGTAGACAAGGCACAGCGCGTGATTGACGCTTATCTAGCTCGTCGCGGCGTCCTGGTAGCCAACGCAATCCAGAAACTTGAAGAGCACCGCGACAAGATAGCTTCTCCAGCTCGGTTCAACGTCTGACTACTTGCGCTCCGGATTGTCACCGCGCCACACCCAATCGACGCGGATCGCGATCGTATCCTCGGCCTGAACGCCGAATGCTGACTTCATCACAGCGTCCCGCAATTCCCGCGCCTCGACTTTGTCACTGGCGTCAACAAACGGCAGCTGACGGACCAGCTTCTCTGCCGTCTGCGCATCTTTGCAGTAGACCGTCATGGGAGACATCAAATCCCCGCTCGGCTCAGTCACCTTCACTACAAACCCTGGCATCTTCGTTCCCATCCGCGAATACTGCACGCCTGCAAGTCATAGTTGCGTGCGGCAAATATGCGGGTTATCGCGCGCTGTTCAAGCCCCTGCATTCTGGGTTGGAACAGCTAAAGAACAAAAATTGCAAACTATTTGCAAACGGGCGGCCGACCGCAAACCGATCAGCCGGACCATCATTGATATTATTGGAAAAAATGGTCGGAGCGAGAGGATTTGAACCTCCGACCCCTAGTCTCCCAGACTAGTGCGCTAACCGGGCTGCGCCACGCTCCGAATGCCGTTCCATTAGCTAGGATCGCCGCGATGCGCAAGGCGAGGCCGCAGCATTTTGTCCTTCCTGCCCAAAGCGGGCCGGAACTGCCCGTCAAGCCGGCGGAATGCGGCCCCTACCCGTCCTTCAGCGCCTGGTCCAGCATCTCCTTCGCTGCGACGAGATCGGCGAGCGCCCGTCCCAGCCGCTCCCGGTCCAGCGCGCTGGGGCCGGCGGGTGCGGCAGGCGTGCCGCCCTTGCGGAAGGTGGTGAGGATCTCCTCGTCGTCGATCTCGGTGAAGCGGAAGTCGATGCCTTCCTCTTCATCCCCCTGATAGTCGTCATCGTCGCTGTCGGTGACGCCCTTGATGGGCGCCTCGTCCTCGGGCTCCATCAGGCTGGCGCCGATGGCGTCCTCGATGGCGCCGAACGAGACCGCGGCCGCGCCGTCGGCGAGGCCCTGCACCGATTTGACGCCGTGTTCCTTCAGGATCCGCTGCACGCCGCGGATGGTATAGCCCTCGCCGTAGAGCAGCCGGCGGATGCCCTTGAGCAGGTCGACGTCGTCGGGGCGGTAGTAGCGGCGGCCGCCGCTGCGCTTCATCGGCTTGATCTGGGAGAAGCGGGTCTCCCAGAACCGCAGCACGTGCTGCGGAATGTCGAGTTCCTGCGCTACTTCGCTGATGGTTCGGAACGCATCCGGCGCCTTGTCCAAATGCCAATCCTTTCCGAATGGCGGCTACGCCTCGGGTTGAGCCTTGTCGGAGGCATCGCCGTTGGTGCGGTGCTGGGCATTGATCCGCTGCTTCAGGATCGCCGACGGCTTGAACACCATGACGCGCCGCGGCGAGATCGGCACCTCGGTGCCAGTCTTCGGGTTGCGGCCGATGCGCTGCCCCTTCTTGCGGACCATGAAGGACCCGAACGAGGACAATTTCACCGTCTCGCCCTTCTCCAGGCAGTCGGTGATCTCCTTCAGCACGAGTTCCACGAAGGCAGACGATTCCGTGCGCGACAGGCCCACCTTCTGGTAGACGGCTTCGCACAGATCGACACGCGTTACGGTTTTACTTTGATCGGTCATCGCCCTGCCCCACATCACGGCGAACAATTCTCGTCTGAAATTATGAGCTTACGATACGGCGGTCAACAGCGCACATCAATGCAGGCACACCGATAATCGGCGCTGATTTCGGCAAAATTTTACCGAGTGTGTCTTACCAGCGCACCAGGGCGGACCCCCAGGTGAAGCCGCCGCCCATCGCTTCCAGCAGAACCATGTCGCCCTTCTTGATGCGGCCGTCCTTGCGCGCCACGGAGAGCGCGAGCGGAATCGAGGCCGCCGAGGTGTTGCCGTGCCGGTCTACCGTCAGCACCACCTTCTCGGGCGCGATGTGCAGCTTGTGCGCGGAAGCGTCGATGATTCGCTTGTTGGCCTGGTGCGGCACGAACCAGTCGATGCCGTCGGCATTGAGCCCGGTCGCCTCGAAGGCGTCGACGATCACGTCGGTGATCATGCCGACAGCATGCTTGAAGACCTCGCGGCCCTCCATGCGCAGATGGCCGACGGTCTGGGTCGAGGACGGTCCGCCGTCGACGAACAGCTTTGCCTTGTGGCGGCCGTCGGAGCGCAAGTGCGTGGTCACCACGCCGCGGTCGGTCGCGGCCTTGCCCGGCTGCTCCTGCGCCTCCAGCACCACCGCACCGGCGCCGTCGCCGAACAGCACGCAGGTGCCACGATCGTTCCAGTCGAGGATGCGCGAGAAGGTCTCGGCACCGATCACCAGCGCGCGCTTGAAGGCGCCTGTGCGCAGGAAATTGTCGGCGGTGGCGAGCGCGAACACGAAACCGGAGCACACGGCCTGAAGGTCGAAGGCCGCGCCATGATTGATGCCGAGCCCGTGCTGCACGGCGACAGCCGTCGCAGGGAAGGTGTTGTCCGGCGTCGAGGTCGCCAGCACGATCAGGTCGATCGACTGCGCGTCCATGCCAGCATCGCTGAGCGCCGCCTGCGCCGCCTTGATCGCCAGGTGCGAGGTGAATTCGCCCTCGGCCGCGATGTGCCGCTCGCGAATGCCGGTGCGCTGCACGATCCACTCGTCGGAGGTGTCGATCCGCGCCGCCAGTTGCGCGTTGGTCACCACCTGCTCCGGCAGATAAGAGCCGCAGCCGAGCACGACCGAACGAATTTTCGTCACGAAACAGCCTCCTGCGCGGCCTGCACCGAACTGAGTGCACCGCCCTCGCGGTTGAGCATCTGATTGATCTTGTTCAGGAGATCGTAGTGAGCCATCTCATAGCCAACATCGATCGCATAGGCAAAGCCTTCGGCGTTGGTTCCGCCATGGCTCTTGACCACCACACCCCTCAATCCGAGCAGCACGCCGCCATTGGACTTGTTGGGGTCCATCTTGTCGCGCAGGGCCTGGAAGGCGCTACGCGCGAAGACATAGCCGAGCTTGGACAGCCAGCTCCGCTGCATCTCGTTACGGAGCAATTCCGCCATCTGCCGCGCGGTTCCCTCGGCAGCCTTGAGCGCAATGTTGCCGCTGAAGCCCTCGGTGACGATGACGTCGGCCAGGCCCTTGCCGATCCCGTCGCCCTCGACGAAGCCGATATAGTCGAGCTCCGGCAGGTTCCTCGCCCGCAGGATCTCGCTGGCTTCGCGGATCTCCTCGTGCCCCTTGATCTCCTCGGCGCCGATATTGAGCAGACCGACCGTGGGCCGCTTCTTGTTGAACAGCACGCTCGCCTTGGCCGCGCCCATCACCGCCATCGACACCAGGTGATGCGCATCACCGCCCAGGGTGGCGCCGAGGTCGAGCACGACGGACGCCCCGCGCTTGGTCGGCCATATCGCTGAGATGGCCGGGCGGTCGATGCCGGGCAGCGTGCGCAGGTGGAAGCGCGCCATCGCCATCAGCGCGCCGGTATTGCCGGCGGAGATCGCCACATCCGCCTCGCCCTTTTTGACGGCGTCGATCGCGAGCCACATCGAGGAGGTCTTGCGGCCGCGCCGCAGCGCTTGGCTCGGTTTGTCCTCCATGCTGACGGCGACGTCGGTATGGACGATCTTCGAGGCGGCTTTCAGCTTCGGGTGCTTGTCGAGTTCGGGCTCGATCCGGGCGCGGTCGCCGACCAGCAGGAACTCGGTATCGCGATGCCTCTGAAGCGAGATGGCCGCGCCCGGAATGACCACGGCGGGGCCGACATCGCCCCCCATGGCGTCCAGCGCGATGCGAACCTTGCTTGGCATGAAAGTCCTGGAAACCTGGTCTGGTGCGGTCTTGAGCTAGCGGGGCCGCAAAATGGGTTCGCCACGGACATGGCGACGGGCCGAGCGCCACGCCGCACCCGGACCGGGGCGCGACAATAGCGTTTTGTTACCCCGAAACAACCTCTTGCCCCCAGCCTTTTGCATTCGCGGCGATCTACGGGGGTACGTACAAATCGTCGGGAAACGCATTTGAAATCAAGCGGATATAGCCATTCTTTTGACCGGCAGGGCAAACGGCTCATGTCCCGTCCCAAGCAGCCCCACCGGAATTGCCCAGCTATTTGCTCTTTTTCCCGTCCTGAAGCGCCTTCAGCGCCGCAAATGGATGGTCCTCGGGATCTGGAGCGGTGACGTCGGCCTCGAACACGGCCCCCTCCTTGCGCGGATAGGGATCGATTGCCAGGAACAGGGCGTCGGTGGCGAGCCGGCCGAGGTCGATGATGCCATTCGCGATCGGCTCGGGAGGATCGGCGACCTCAGGCGGCTCCTCGCCGTCCTGCCCCTCCTCGATCAGATCGGCCAGGCGGCGCGCCTCGGCCTCGGGAGCGAACATCAGGTCGACCTCCTCCTCGATGTCGCTCTCGATCGGATCCAGCGTGACCACGCAGGTCTGGCCGACCCGGGCCCGGACGGAGCCGGTCACCTGAACACGGCCGCCGCTCTTGGGCACCACATCGAACTCCGCCTGGACGGACAGGATCTCGCGAACGCCTGCGAGCGCCGCCATGGCCTGCCGCTCGGCCGCCGATGCCTCAAGTTTGCGATGCAGGCCCCCGTCCGGAATTTGCGCAACGATGACGGGCGCTCGCCACGGATCTGGCTCGGATGCGGCATTTGGTCGGCTCATGGCGTGACATCCTCGGGGAGCACTGGAGGAAACTTGAAGGAAGCGCGCAACAGCGCAGCCTCGTCGGTCCGGCCGAGATCGGCCTCACTGGCCCGGGCATAGGCCGCGAGCCGCTTCGCCTGCTCGAAGCCGGTCCCATTCAAGATATTCTTGCAGATCGCCGATGCCAGCGCCTCGCCGCCGCCCTCCATGGCCTGGTCATAGGCCTGGACGCGGCCGTAGAAGGCCTCGCCGAAGGCCCGCATCCGCTTCGGCACGGTCTGGTCGCCCACTCCCATCTCGCGCAGATTGTCGTCCATATCCTCGCAGAAGCGATCGAACAGCGCCTGCGACAGCTCCGCGGCGCCCTGGACAGTACGAAGGCGGCGCAGCAGCAACCAGAGATGCAGCAGCAACAGGTCGAAACGCCCGTTAACCGTATCGGGCACGCCCAAGTCACGGTAAAATATAGGTTCTCGCGCCTGCGTCACGATCATGCCATAGATGGCTTCAATGGTGCCCGGCGGGGTTAGTCGGGGTTTCCTGAAGTGATTGAACGGCCAAAGCATTGTGGTTTCCGCAAGCGGGCGCGCGCGTGTTGCATTCAGAGCCTCCGCCCGGTACTTCAGCGCCTCGCGCGACGCAAGGGGACGGAATCAGTTCCGCTATGACAACAACGAACCAGACCAGCCTGCGCGCGGACAAGCGGCGCGGCCTTCACGCATGCTGGCGCGGCTTGCGCATGCTCGCGGCTACGGCCGTGGTCGGCGTGGCACTTGCGGGCTGCACCGGCGAGCAGTTCCAGAAGGGCTACATCCTGCCGCCCGGCGCGCTCGAGCAGATTCCGATCGGCGCGAGTCAGGACCAGGTGTTGATCGTGATGGGCACGCCGTCCACGGTCGCCACCCTCGACGGCGAGGTGTTCTATTACATCTCGCAGCGCTCGGAGCGCCCGGTCGCCTTCATGAACCAGAAGGTGGTCGACCAGCGGGTGATCGCGATCTATTTCGACAAGAATCGGCGCGTGCGCCGGCTTGCGAATTACGGCCTCCAGGACGGCAAGATCTTCGACTTCATCAGCCGCACCACGCCGACCTCGGGCCAGGAGATGAGCTACCTCACGCCGCTGTTCAAGCTGCTCAGCTTCAACTGAGACTCGTGAGCGCTTTCGCGCGGAGTCGACAACGACTCGCGTGAGAGAAAACGCGTGCAACGCGCATGCAGAGCCGTTCCAATTCCGTCGGAAGGTATATGACTCCAAGCTGCGGCGTCGTGCCGCCCTTCGCGCGGCACTCCCCGTCGCACGCGACTTGCGGTCGCACGAGCGGTTCCGTACGGTCCCTGCAACGAAAAAGCAGGGAGTGGATTCGTGCCTAAGCCTTTGTTGACCCGCCGTCGCGTTCTCACCGGCGCTGCCGGCCTTTCAGCCGCAGCCATATTGCCGCGATCGAGCCTCGCCGACTGGAAGCCCACCGAGAACGTTCGCCTCGTCGTGCCGGCTGCGGCCGGCGGCTCGACCGACGTGATGGGCCGGCTCCTGGCCGCGCATCTGCAAACCGCCTGGGGCCAGTCGGCGGTCGTGGAAAACCGCTCGGGCGGCGGCGGCACCATCGGGACTGCCGAGGTGGTCCGCGCCAAGCCTGATGGCCACACCATCCTGGTCGGCAATCCCGGTCCGAACGCGATCGCCTACAGCATCTTCAAGAACCTCAGCTACAAGCCCGACCAGCTCCAGCCGGTCTCCAACATGATCCGGATTCCGAACATCGTCTCGGCGCATCCCAAGACCGGCATCAAGTCGGTCGCCGAGCTGATCGCGTATCTGAAGGCCAATCCGGACAAGCTCAGCTACGCCTCCTCCGGCGTCGGTCAGAGCCCTCATCTCACCGGCGCCTGGTTCCTCCAGCTCACCGGCCTGAAGATGACGCACATCCCGTTCCGCGGCGCCGGACCCGCACTTCAAGCGGCACTCGCCGGCGACATCCAGATCCTGTTCGACAATCTCTACCCGAGCCTGCCGCAGGTGCAGAACGGCACGCTCAACGGTCTCTGCGTCACCACGACCGAGCGCAGCGACCTCGCGCCGAACCTGCCGACGATGCGAGAGAGCGCGCCCGAGCTGGCGAATTTCGACATATCGTCCTGGTTCTCGGTGTTCTTGCCGAAGGGAGTGTCACCCGAGGTGCTCAACGCGCTCAATCTCCAGATCAAGGCGATGCTGGAGCGCGAGGACATCAAGAAGCAGATCGCCGCCATGGGCGCCCGCGCCGACTACGGCACGCCGCAGCAATTTGCCGCCTTCGTGGAGGCCGAGACGAAGAAGTTCGCCGGCATCATCCAGAAGGAAGGGCTGCAGATGGATGTGCAATAGTTCTCGTGTCCCGGATGCCGCCTGCGGCATCCGGGACCAGAGCATGATCCGGAAAAGTGCACAGCGGTTTTCCGAGAAGATCATGCTTAAACAACAACCTAAAGCGCGATGACGATTCGTCCTGATCGCGTCGCGCTTTAGAGCAACTGCTATCCGGTCGTGACGCCGTCGATCGGGCTGATATCTCCGACGAAGCGCAACAGATCGCTCATCAGGAAAGTGCCGGGAGTCTTCGCCGGCAGCGTCGGCTTCCAGTTCTGCTGGCTGAGATAGGATTGGGTGTCGCCAGCGACGATGCCAATGAACACCTCCGCCACGATGCGCGCGCCGACCGGACCGAGCCGAAGGCCGCCGGTCTTCACCTGGGCCTCTTTGAGGATGTAGTACCAGAGCGGCGTCTTTCGATCGAAACCCTGGGCGGCCGCAACGGCGCCGTCCGTACCAGTTGCGATCTCCGTGGGCTTGAGCACGGGAATCCCCATCGCACGCGCCACATCCTGCCCCGACGGCAATCCGAGATTGACTCCGCGCTGCAGGTTGCGGAACGGGAGGCTTCCGCCGCCCCCTGGAAGATCGTGCAACTTCGGAATCAGGAATGGATCGATCTTTCGCGAATGGTTGAACAGGAAGTTTGGCGTCGGCGCAGGCGCCGGATCGAATTCGTAGAAGCGGCTCCAGTCGATGATCCAGTCCGTGGGCAAGGTGCTGACGTTGGGCGGGGAATTGGGTGCGTTGGGAGTGGTGCCGGCAATCTCGCCCAGGATGCGGCCGGAGAGCCCGGAGAAGAAGAACTCGAGGCTGAGGCTCGCCGCGGCAAAGCCGCCGGGCGTGAACACACGGTTGTGGCTATACGTCTCGCGAACCATGCTGTGCCCAAGCCGGTAGGCTGCCGCCGAGAACTCGACCGGCATATAGGGCACCTTCTGGAATCGATAGAACTTGCGGCCCTCGTGCAGAATCCTGGCGACGATGCCCTTTTCCGTCAAGCGCTCGACGAAATCGTGCAGCACCATCCATTGATAGTGCCAGGTCACCAGCTTCCTTGCTTCGGAGAAGAGCTTGTCGGCCGCCGGCGGGTTGGGACCGGCTGCGAGCATATCGACGACCTTGTTGTGGAATTTCAGGAACGCAAGGTGCGTCTGTGCGACCAGCAGGTTCTCGTCATTGCGGTGGTCGCCGATCAGGGCTCGCCCTTCCGAATTCCTCGTCAGATCGTTCGGAAAGACGCCGGCCGCGCGCGGCGTGGGCGCCGTCTTGCCGAGCAGGAACTTCGGCCCGGGCTGCGTGATGTTGTTGGGATCACGAGCGTAGAGTTGGGGGCTGCCATCCGGTCCCAGACCGTAAATGCTGTCCAGATCGAGCCTGGGCGTTCGGAAGTTCGTGGTGGCGTGGGGGTCCTCCTGTTTCTCGGCAAGCGACGTGAGATCAAGCGTAATGTCGTGATCGACGAATTGGCCGAGATAGGTGAAGCCCGAGGGAACGCTGGCATTGTCGCCGGCCTGATCGTCCGGACTGGCGTCCTTCATCGCGGCGGCAAGCGCCTGCAGCGCAGCCTCCGGTGCCGTGAAGGCCGGCAGGTCGAACATCCGCCCGAACATGCCGGGGTCTGCATTGGCGCTGGGCGGTTTCAAACCCGCCCTGGTCGGCTGGCGTCCGGCTTTCCCGTGTCTTGGATTCAGGTTTGCAGCTTGCGTCATTCTTCCCTCCAGTGGGTGAGACAACACCTGCACGGTAGCCCTCCGAGGGAAGACACTTTATAATTGAGCTCACAGTTCCCCTGCGACAAAGGCAGCTGCGAGGGCACGATTTCGTGAATCAAAAACCCCGCGGCTCACGCCGCGGGGTTTGTCTTGCAGACTGGTGACGCTGCTCAGTGTGCGAGGATCGCCAGCAGCAGAAGCGCCACGATGTTGGTGATCTTGATCATCGGGTTCACCGCAGGTCCCGCCGTGTCCTTGTAGGGATCGCCGACGGTGTCGCCGGTGACGGCCGCCTTGTGCGCATCAGAGCCCTTGCCGCCGAAATGGCCGTCCTCGATGTACTTCTTGGCGTTGTCCCAAGCGCCGCCGCCCGAAGTCATCGAGATCGCGACGAACAGGCCCGTCACGATCACGCCGAGCAGCATCGCGCCGACAGCCGAAAACGCCGCCGACTTGCCGGCCGCGCCGCCGCCCGCGATCGCGTAGATCGCGAAATAGACGACGATCGGCGACAACACCGGAAGCAGCGAGGGGATGATCATCTCCTTGATCGCCGCCTTGGTCAGCAGGTCGACCGCCTTGCCATAGTCAGGCTTGTCGGTGCCCTGCATGATGCCCGGCTTTTCGCGGAACTGACGCCGAACCTCCTCGACGATCGCGCCAGCGGCACGCCCCACGGCAGTCATTCCCATCGCGCCGAACAGGTACGGCAAGAGGCCGCCGAACAGCAAGCCCACCACGACGTAGGGATTGTTGAGCGAGAAGTCCGGATTGACGCCGGCGAAATAAGGATAGCGGGCTGAGCCGGCCACGAAGAACTTGAGGTCCTCGTTGTAGGCCGCGAACAGCACGAGGGCGCCCAGACCGGCCGAGCCGATCGCGTAACCCTTGGTCACCGCCTTGGTGGTGTTGCCGACCGCGTCGAGAGCGTCGGTCGACTTGCGTACCTCCTTGGGCAGTCCCGCCATCTCGGCAATGCCGCCGGCATTGTCGGTGACGGGGCCGAAGGCGTCGAGGGCGACGATCATGCCGGCCAGCGCCAGCATGGTGGCCGTCGCGATCGCGATGCCGAACAGCCCGGCGAGGCTGTAGGTCACCAGGATGCCGGCGATGATGACGATCGCAGGCAGCGCGGTCGCTTCCATCGAGATGGCGAGGCCCTGGATCACGTTGGTGCCGTGGCCGGTCACCGAGGCCTGGGCAATCGACTTCACCGGACGGTAGTCGGTGCCCGTGTAGTATTCGGTGATCCAGATGATCAGCGCGGTGACGATGAGACCGACCACGCCGCACTCGAACAGCGCCAAGCCGGTGTAGTTGACGCCATCGAGCTTGCCGAAGCCGATCAGGTAGTAGATCACCAGCGCGATGCCGATCAGCGAGAGGACGCCGGTCGCAATCAGGCCCTTGTAGAGCGCGCCCATGATCGACTGGCTCGGCCCGAGCTTGACGAAGAAGGTGCCGATGATCGAGGTGATGATGCAGATGCCGCCGATGGCGAGCGGCAGCGTCATCATTTCGGCGAGGATCGGCGTCTTGGCGAAGAAGATCGCGGCCAGGACCATGGTGGCGACCGCGGTCACCGCATAGGTCTCGAACAGGTCGGCGGCCATGCCGGCGCAGTCGCCGA
This sequence comes from Bradyrhizobium sp. CCH5-F6, assembly GCF_001556045.1. Classification (GTDB taxonomy): domain Bacteria; phylum Pseudomonadota; class Alphaproteobacteria; order Rhizobiales; family Xanthobacteraceae; genus Bradyrhizobium. The sequence goes on along the minus strand of NZ_LSIC01000049.1, from coordinate 6,583 downwards.
CGTTGTCGCCGACGTTGTCGGCGATGGTGGCCGGGTTGCGCGGATCGTCCTCGGGAATGCCGGCCTCTACCTTGCCGACGAGGTCGCCGCCGACGTCCGCACCCTTGGTGAAGATGCCGCCGCCGAGACGGGCGAAGATCGAGATCAGCGAGGCGCCGAATCCGAGCGCCACCAGGGCGTCGACGACGACCCGGCTGTCAGGCGCGAGCTTCAGCGAATGGACCAGGAAGGCGAAATAGAGAGTGACGCCGAGCAGAGCGAGACCCGCCACCAGGAGGCCGGTGATGGCACCGGCCTTGAAGGCGAGCTCGAGGCCGCCGGCTAGAGACGTCGTCGCGGCCTGGGCGGTGCGTACATTGGCGCGGACCGAGACGTTCATGCCGATGAAGCCGGCCGCCCCCGACAGGATGGCGCCGATGGCAAAACCGATCGCGACATAGAGCCCGAGGAAATAGGCAAGCAGCACGAAGATGACGATGCCGACGAGACCGATCGTGGTGTACTGGCGCCGCAGGTACGCCTGTGCGCCTTCGCGCACGGCTGCTGCGATCTCCTGCATGCGCGGCGACCCCGCATCCGCGCTCAACACCGAAGACGTCGCCCAAATCGCGTAGACGACGGAAAGCACTCCGCAGAGCACTATCAACCATAATGCTGTCATTTGATTATTGCCTCAGATCCTTGATGTACCCCCGGCGCCTTTTGTTGTCCGTCGTGCGGTGCGGCGCCTTGATTTCGAACAAGGCCGCCCCCTTGCCCTAAAGGGGCGGCCTTGTTCGGTCGCGAGCTTGCCAAAATCAAATTGAGGGTGCAACGCCGGATAAGGCCGAAAACGCCGATCTCGGCAGGTATTTAGACCAACACTGAGAACCAAGATGCCGATTTGGAGCAATTCCTAGAAGTGGCTGTAGGACAGCCGCCTCAAGAGCAGTTCCTGCCCCTGCCCGTCCAGGAAGCGCGGTCGCTCGCGCCCCTCCAGGATCGTTCCGATCGCGGTCAAGGTCACGCCCATCGCCCGCCCCGCAGCGATCATCGCCTCGCTTTGCGCCGGCGGAACGGTGCACAGCACCTCGTAGTCGTCGCCCCCGGCAAGCAGCGTCTCGACGCAAACGACCTTGCGGGCGAGCAGGCCTGCCGCCGCGGCCGAGAGCGGCACGCTCGCCAGCTCGACCGAAGCCGAGACTCCGGACGCTGCGCAGAGTTTCGTCAAATCACCGGCGAGGCCGTCGGAGACGTCCATCGCTGCGGTCGCGTGATCGCGCACGGCCCCCGCCAGCACATTGCGCGGCTGCGGCACCCGATAGCGTGAGACCAGAAAATCCCGTGCAGCGGGATCGGATATCAGCGCGCCGGCCGCCGCGCCGCCTTTGAGCACGTCGAGGCCGAGCGCGGCGTCGCCGATCGTCCCGGTCACCAGAATGCGGTCGCCCGGCCTTGCGCCGGTACGGCCGATCATGCGCCCCCTTGGCACACGGCCGAAGGCCGTGATCGAGATCATTTGCGGGCCCGGCGTCGACACCGTGTCGCCGCCGAGCAGAGGACAAGCAAAGTTCTCTGCGTCCTCGCCCAGTGCGTCCGCAAAGGGACGAAGCCAGGCATCCTCTTGGCTCCGCAGCGCCAGCGTCAGCACGAAGCCGGCAGGCAGCGCGCCCTTGGCGGCGAGGTCGGACAGGTTCACCCGCAGCGCCTTGCGCGCGATGGTGTCGGGCGGATCGTCGGCAAGATAATGCACGCCCTCAACGATGGCATCGGTGGTGATGACGATGTCGTCGCCGGATGAGGACAGGACCGCCGCGTCATCGACCAGCCCGAAAGCACCGGGATCGGTCGCCAGCGGCTTGAAGTAGCGCGCAATGAGGGAATCTTCGGCGGAGGGATTTTGCGAGTTTGCCATCGGCCCAGCTCACCCCTCGCGGTCACCGCCCGGCTTGACCGGGCGATCCAGTATTCCAGAGACGTTCATGCCAAATCGATAGGCTACCGCGTACTGGATCACCCGCCTTCGCGGGTGATGACGACGGAGTATGGGGCAGCCGCTTTGCATCCGCCCTCGGGTCATCCTACCCCCGCCCGAACTCGTCGCCGCGAAACTGGCGGCCGATCTGGTCGAGCACCGCGTTCACCATGCCGGTTTCCTCGCGATCGACGAAGGCATTGGCGACATCGACATATTCGGAGACCACGACGCGGCCCGGCACGTCCTTGCGATGCTGGAGCTCATAGGCCCCGGCCCGCAGCACCGCGCGCAGAATGGCTTCGATCCGCTTCAAGGGCCAGCCCTTCGACAGCGCCTCGTCGATCAGGGGATCGAGCTTCTTCTGGTCGCGCACGACGCCCGAGACGACGTCGCGGAAGAAGGCGGCTTCGGCCGGCAGATATGTATCGCCCTCGACCTCATTGCCGAGCCAATGGCTCTCGAACTCGGCGAAGATGTCGTTGATGCCGGCGCCTGCGATATCCATCTGGTACAGCGCCTGCACGGCTGCGAGCCGTGCCGCACCGCGCCGGTTCGCTTTCTTCTCGGTGCCGAGCGGAGGCTTTTTGGTGTTGTCGGCCATGGCTCAGGCCTGCGCCAGGCGGCGCTTGATGCGCAGCATCGCGAGCGCCGCGCGCGCGGCATCGCCGCCCTTGTCGAGCTCGCTGGCGCGCGCCCGCGCCCAGGCCTGTGCTTCGGTGTTGACGGTGAGGATGCCGTTGCCGAGCGGCAGCTTTCGGGCCACCGCGAGGTCCATCAGCGCGCGCGAGGATTCCTGGGACACGATCTCGAAGTGAATGGTGTCGCCGCGGATCACGCAGCCGAGCGCGATCACGGCATCGTACGGCTTGCCGTTCGCCGCGGCGGCATCGACCGCGATGGCGACCGCGGCCGGGATTTCCAGCGCACCGGGAACCGTGATCACGTCATGCGTCAGGCCAGCCGCTTTCAGCTCGGCCACCGCGCCATCCAGAAGCGCGTCCTGGAGATCGTCATAGAACCGCGCCTCGACGATCAGCGCGCGCGCGCCGGAAATGTCGGTCTGGTCCTTCAGGGGTGCGCGCCGCGCGTCTGCCATGGTTCAATCCGTTCTACAGTCGTCGGCGCGTTATGTAGTCGCCGCCGGCGGGTTAGCCAAGTTGAAAGACATTGTCATTCCGGGGCGTAAAGCGAACCCGGAATCTCGAGATTCCCCGGTGCGCAATTGCGCACCTGTGGTCTGGTCCTTCGGACCATCCCGGAACGGCCGGCTTTGCCGGTCACTTCATTTCCGTCAGCCGCGCCGCATAACGGGCCATCAGGTCGACCTCGATATTGACCTCGTCCCCCGCCTTCCAGCCGCCGATCGTCGTGACCGTCAGCGTGTGCGGGATGATCAGCACCGAAAAGCTCACGTCCTTGACCGTATTGACCGTCAGCGACACGCCGTCGAGCGTGATCGAGCCCTTGGTCGCGATGAACCGCGCCAGCTCCCGCGTGGTCGAGAGCTCGAACCGCGCCATGTCGGGCAGGTCTTCGCGGCTGACGAGCGTTGCAATCCCGTCGGCGTGGCCGGCGACGATGTGGCCGCCGAGCTCATCGCCGATCTTCAGCGCGCGTTCGAGGTTGAGCCGGGTGCCGAGCTTCCAGTGCTTCGCCGTGGTCAGCGCCAGCGTCTCGGCCGCGGCATCGACCTCGAACCAGGTAGTTTGCTTAGAGTCCTTGCTGCCTTCGACACCGGAGGCGACGACCGTCAGGCAGACGCCGTTGCAGGCGATCGAGGCGCCGTCGGCGATGGTGGTCCGGTCATAACGGCAGGCGATCCGCAGACGATGCAACTGGCCCTGCGCCGTCGGTGTGAAGGCGACGATCTCGCCGATATCGGTGACAATGCCGGTGAACATTACGCGCGCTCGTAGATGGTGAGAGTATCCTTGCCGAAGGTCTCGCTAGCATGAACCTTGTAGGCCTGCGACTGCGTGATTTTCGACAGGGGCAATGCATCGAGCGCATCGACGCCGCCCTCGCCGACCGCTTCCGCTCCGCGGAACAGCCAGATCTCGTCGACGAGGTCGGCCGCGACGAACGACGCCGCAACGCGGCTGCCGCCCTCGACCATCAGCCGCGTGATGCCTTTCTCCGCCAGCGCATGCAGCACGGACGGAAGATCGAGCCCGGAAGCACTCCCGGGCGGTATGCGGATGATCTGCGTGCCGGCAGCACCAAGGCGTGTCGCCGCGGCAGCTTCGGCGAGCTCTGAGCTGACGACCCAGAGCGGCGTCTCACGGGCAGAACGAACAAGCCGGCTCGTGGCCGGAATACGCAGATTCTTGTCGAGGACGACACGCACCGGAGACCGTGCTTCCATGCCCGGCAGGCGGCAGGTGAGTTGCGGATCGTCCGCCAGCACCGTGCCGATGCCGACCAGGATCGCATCGCTCTGCGCGCGCAGGAGATGCACGCGGTCGCGCGCCGCCTCACCCGTGATCGCGAGCGGCTTGCCGCCGGCAGCGCCGATCTTGCCGTCGGGCGAAACCGCGAGCTTGAGGATCACATGCGGACGCTTGTCCCGGATACGACGGAAATGGCCGGCATGATCGAAGGCAGCTTCCGCCGCACAAAGCCCCACATCCACATTGATGCCGGCGGCGCGCAGACGCGCATGCCCCTGGCCTGCGACCTCAGGATTGGGATCCTCGATCGCCGCCACCACCCGCTTGATGCCCGCTGCGATCACCGCATCGGCGCAAGGCGGCGACTTGCCGAAATGCGAGCACGGCTCCAGGGTGACGTAGAGCGTGGCGCCACGCGCCGACTCGCCCGCGCGCCGAAGCGCCTCAGGCTCGCCATGCGGCCGTCCTCCGGGCTGCGTCCAGCCGCGGCCGACGATGATGCCGTCCTTGACGACGACGGCGCCCACGGCCGGATTGGGCCAGGTCCGCCCCTGTCCGCGCTTGCCCAGCGAGAGCGCCAGCTCCATGAATCTACGATCGGCATCCTTGGCCTCGCGGGCCTTCTGCGCGAACTGATCCTCCAGGATGCGGAAGATCATTTGCGGATCGCGGCGAGCCGCGCTTCCTCCTCGCCGGAGAGCTCGCCGAGCACGTCGGCGAAATCCTTGGCCTCGCGGAAATTGCGGTAGACCGAGGCAAAGCGCACATAGGCGACGTCGTCGAGCGTGCGCAGATGCTCCATCACGGTCTCGCCGATCACCTCGGAGGAGATCTCGGCCTCGCCGCCGGTCTCGAGCTCGCGCACGATGGTGGAAACCATCTTCTCCACCCGCTCCGGCTCGACCTGCCGCTTGCGCAACGAGATCTGCACCGAGCGCATCAGCTTGTCGCGGTCGAACGGCACGCGGCGGCCGTTGCGCTTGATCACCGTGAGCTCGCGCAGCTGCACGCGCTCGAAGGTGGTGAAGCGGAAATTGCAGGCGACGCACACGCGCCGCCTGCGGATCACGGACGAGTCCTCGGTCGGACGCGAGTCCTTTACCTGCGTATCGAGACTGTTGCAGTTCGGGCAGCGCATCCGCGGACCTTAATTGGAGTTCCTAGTCTTACTGGTAGATCGGGAACCGGTCGGTCAGCGCCTTGACCCGTTCCTTGATCGCGGCCTCCACCAGCGGCGCCTTGCCGTCGGAGGATTGCGCGATCGCGTTGAGGACCTCGGCGATCATGCCGCCGACCTGCTGGAATTCGGCCACACCGAACCCGCGGCTGGTCGCTGCGGGTGTGCCGAGCCGAATGCCTGACGTGACGAAGGGCGATTCCGGGTCGAACGGAATGCCGTTCTTGTTGCAGGTGATCGCCGCGCGGACCAGCGCCTTCTCCGACACGTTGCCCTTCAGGCCCTTCGGCCGGAGATCGACCAGCATCAGATGATTGTCGGTACCGCCTGAGACGATATCGAAACCGTGGCCCTTCAAGGTCTCGGCCAGGGCCTTGGCATTCTCGACGACGTTCTTGGCGTAGACCTTGAAGTCCGGACGCAGCGCCTCGCCGAAGGCGACCGCCTTCGCCGCAATCACGTGCATCAGAGGACCGCCCTGCAGGCCCGGGAAGATCGCCGAGTTGAGCTTCTTGGTCAGCGTCTCGTCATTCCACAGCATGAGGCCGCCGCGCGGGCCGCGCAACGACTTGTGCGTCGTCGTCGTGGTGACGTGCGCATACGGCACCGGCGAAGCATGCACGCCGCCGGCGACGAGACCCGCGAAATGCGCCATGTCGACCAGGAGATACGCCCCGACGCTGTCCGCGATCTCGCGGAAACGCTTGAAGTCCCAGGCGCGCGAATAGGCCGAGCCGCCGGCCACGATCAGCTTTGGCTTGACCTCCTCGGCCTGCCTGGCGACCGCGTCCATGTCGATGATCTGGTCCTCGCGGCGCACGGTGTAGTGCACGGCCTTGAACCACTTGCCGCTCATGTTGACGGGCGAGCCATGGGTGAGATGGCCGCCGGCCGCGAGATCGAGACCCATGAAGGTGTCGCCGGGCTGAAGCAGCGCCAGGAACACCGCCTGGTTCATCTGGCTGCCGGAGTTCGGCTGCACGTTGGCGAATTTGGCGCCGAAAAGCTTCTTGGCGCGATCGATCGCGAGGTTCTCGGCGACGTCGACCCACTCACAAC
>NZ_LSIC01000048.1 GCF_001556045.1 Bradyrhizobium sp. CCH5-F6 | reverse complement strand
TGACGCTGGCGAGGATGCCGGCCAGCGCCAGCGCGCCGCCGATCACGAGCAGCAGCGTCTGGAGCGAGCCGGTCGGCTTGTCGACCGTGCTGTCAGCGGCAGCGAGCGCCACGGGGGAGGGTGATTTGGACGGTTTTGCGCCCGGCTGCGCGGCTGCGACCACGGCAGGTGCCGGCTGCGTCGCGGGCGGAGCGGACGCCGTGGGGGCATCGGGCCAGGGCGTGGCAGGTTGCAGCGCGCTGCCGTCAGTCGCCTGCTCCGCAGATTGTTGCGTCGGCGTTGCCGCCGGAGCTCGTGCGAGAGCGCTGGGCGTCTTGGCGGCTGCACCGCTGCTCGGCGGTGAAAGATATTCGGCGCGCGCGTCCTGCGCCATGTGCTGCTGCGGAGCCGGCGCATCCGCCGTCGGCGTATCGCTCGTAGTCTGCGCGGTCTGCGCTGCCCTGGTACCATTCTTGTCGCCGGCGGCGCGCAGATACCAGCATTGTCGCTTGGTCGAACGCTCGAGGCGGTAGTACCAGTGCTGCCCCTGCGGCGCTGCGCCCTTCGGCGAGGTGAGGCAGTCGGCGGCCGCGTTGGCGGTGCTCGATGCGCTCGGCGCGTTCTGCGACACGGCAGCCAGTGGTGCGCCGGCAATGATGCTGCCTACAAGCGCAGATACGAATTTTGCGGTGCGGTTGCCCATCCTGGTCTCCCGTTTACGCATGACGCAACTCTAACCGCCCCTTTGTCATCAAAGACTTGGGTGGCAATGAGCCGCAAATCCGGAGAGGATGTGGCTTGAATCGGGCCTGCGCGACGTTCATTCCGCCGCGAATTCAGGGCATGTGCCGCCTTATTGCTTGGCTGAGGTCCAGGTTCCGCCGCAGCCGTCGGAGCGACGCCACGTGCCGGAACCGCTGCGGCCGGAGAGGCGGCCCGCCCCGGTGAAGGTGACACCCTGGCCCTGGCCGCGCGTGCTGACCGAGCCGCTCGGGCTGACCGTTCCGCTCACGCCTTCACCGATGACCTTCCCGGAGGTGACGACGACTGCGCCGCTCGTCGAGCCGCCGCAGCCGACGCTGGTGACGATCCAGGCGCCGTCAAAGCCCCCGCCGCCTCCACCACCTCCGCCACTTCGTCGCGACGACGAGCGCGGCTCTTCGGCAGGCTTGCTCCGGCGTGCGGTCGGGGCCGGCTCGGCCGAGCGGTCCGACCGCGAGCCGGATAGCGATTTCTCGTCATTGCCGATCGAGCCGCCGGCGCTGCCCGATTGCGCGAAGGCAGGAGGCGAGGCGATGGCGAGACCAAGGAGACAGGCGAGGGCAATCGTGCGCACGGCGGCGTTGGGCATGGGCAGGCAATCCAACAATGAAAAAGGGCATCAGCGGCCGGAGCCGTCGGCACAGACGGATCCGATAATGCGGCAAGCTTTGCCAGCCTTGCCGCATTCGTCAAGCGCAGCGTCTTTCGCGCGCTGCACGCTGTCGCGCTGGACCAGCGACCACGACTTGTCGGAGATGGCGAAGGCACCGCAGCTTCTGCCGTAAAACGAGAGTTCGATCGGGCATTTGGCGCCGCCGCAATTGCCGCGCGCATCCGCCACGGCCGCCCGCCGCGAGGCGTGGTTCCACGATATCCCCCATTTGCTGCTATCAGGCCCGTAGACGATCGAGCCCCAGGGCTTCAGATCCTCCATCCTGCGCATCCGCAGCAGCAGACCCTCGGTCGCTTCGCCCGTTGGCGTCATGGAGATCCGCTGTTGGAGCTTCGTGATGGCGCGCGTCAGGCCGTCGGGCGTGTCAGGGTCGAAATTGAGCTCGTAGAGCCGCTCGCTGAGTTCGCTCAGCAGCGCGGCATCGCGCAAGGGAACGCGGTCGGGATCAGCGCGCAGGCGTTCCGCCGGCAGCGGATCGGGCCGCATCGCTGCGACCTGCGGCGGGGCGGCTTGCGTCGGCGGGACGAAATAGAAGGTGCCGTCGATCGGCGAGGAGGACACCCAGGGCTGCTGCGCGCCTGCGGTGGCGCGCTTCACGGCGAGGCCGACCTGGTTGAAGGTCTGGAACACGTCGAGGCCTGCGACCCGGATCGTTGTTGCCAGGGCCTTGGTATAGGGGCTGTGGCCGTCGCTGCCGTCCTGTGCGACGTTGCCGGGCTGGGTGGCATAGGAAATCAGGGTGCCCTCCGGCGCGCGCATCTGGGCAAGGCCGCCGTCCGATGCGCGCAGGCCGCGCGAGCCGAAGGGGTTGTTGCGGCAGGCGTCGAGGATCACGAGATTGAGGCGCGTGCCCGAGCCCTGCATCTGGCGCAGCACGAGGTTGACGTCGGTCATCTGGAAATCGACATCGGCCTCGCGGGTCGGGTTGGCGCCGACCGGCACGAGGTAGTTGGAGCCCGCGACCTGCACGCCGTGACCGGCATAATAGAACAGCGCGACGTCGGCACCCTGGACCTGCCGCCCGAAGTTCTGCACCGCGAGGTCCATCGCGCCCTTGTCGAGATCGAGCTGGGCGCGCCCGCCGACCAGCGTGAAGCCGAGAGCGCCGAGCGTCTCCGCCATCAGGCTCGCGTCCCTCGACGGGTTGTCGAGCGGGGTGATGTTCTTGTAGGCGGAGTTGCCGACCACGAGCGCGATGCGCTTCTCGGCCGAGGCTGGCTGCATGGCGGCAAGCGATGCCGCGACCAGTGCCGCCACCCCCGCAACGCGATTGAAAATCCTCGCGCGCATCAAAAATCCCCAAAATAATGGCGTCAGTCTAACACCCCGGCATGCAGGCGAAAAGCGGCGCGGCGGCCTGTGCCCGTGCGAGGGACCATGCCTGGGCGATCTCGCGGCGCGTTTCGCCCGAGTCTTGCGACGTCACATCGCCCGATGGAGGCCAAAGGGCGCAGGGAAGGCCGGGCGCCGGCGGCACCCGCAGATCCGTGCGTCACAGAAGTGCACACGGGGTGGATCACGGGTTGGCCGAACGCCCGGCCTTCCCTGCGCGGCTGGTTTTAACGGTGTCCTTCGTGCTCTCCCCGGGGAGCGATGCACTATTGCCCCC
>NZ_LSIC01000047.1 GCF_001556045.1 Bradyrhizobium sp. CCH5-F6 | reverse complement strand
TGAGCCTCATCCTGAGGAGACCGCTGAAAGCGGTCGTCTCGAAGGACGAGGCGCTTGCTCGAACCGATCCCAGCCGTGCCACTGCGTCGCCTCACGCGCCGCCTTCACCGTCCAGCAGCGCAAGCGCCCGCGGCGCCTGTTCGCGATCCGCAACGAGTTCATATAGGGACGGAACCGCGATCTCGCTGCCTGCGCGAGGCGATGCACGGCGGATCAGCGTTTGCGCGGCCCTACTCCCGCGCCCGGCTTAGCGCCCGCTCCAGCTTCATCCGCTGCTTGTCCCAGCGGTCCTGCTCGGCCTCGGCGCGCGCGTCCAGCGCAGCCCGCTCAGCCTCGATCTCCTCGCTGCGCGCTTCGTGCTCACGCCTCGCTTTGTCCAGCGCCGCCTGCGCGGTCGCGACCGCCTTGTCCCGGCGCGCGCGCTCTCTGGCGCGGGCGGCCTCCTCTTTCCTTCGCTCGGCTTCGCGCCGCCGCTCCTCCTTCTCGAACGCCGCCGCGGCCTTGCGCGCGGCCTGATCGTCGATCTTGCGGGACGGCTTCGTTGTGGATATGGCCGAACGCTTCGCGGATTTGGTCTTGGGCTTACGTTCCGACCTGCGTTGGGGCCTGGCCTCCTCTTCGCCGAGATCGGTCGGCAGCTCCGCGCTCTCGCTGAACGGACCGTCCGAGCCGACCGGACGCCTGAGCACGATGCCGGGCTTCGCCATGGTCGCCGCGACGATATCAGGGTCGTCGGTCTCCTTCGCGACGCCCTGATGGAAGAGATTGGAGCTGGCGCCCCAGGCCTCGAGCGCCGCCTTCATCGAAGGCGCGGCGATCGCCTGGTCGTAGAAGCCGAGCGAGGTCTGGTAGGTCTTCAGCTTCCTCGTCGATTTGCTCGTTTGCTTTTTTGCCATGTCGCCCCAATGTCCGCTCGCGATCCCAGCAAGCGTAGCCCGGATGAGCGAAGCGATATCCGGGATTGATCCTGCCGAGGTGTTTCCCGGATGTCGCTTCGCTCATCCGGGCTACGAACCCGGTCGCGAACTACGAACTCCCCAACAACGCGTCATACCCTTTCTCGCTGAACGCCAGCAGGCAGAACCCGTGCCCGAACGGATCGGCCAGCATCGCGATCCGGCCATAGGGCGCATCGCGCGCGGGCGCCTCCAGGATCGCACCGGCACGGAGCGCACGCGCGAGGGCGGCGTCGACGTCGTCAACGACGACGTCGATATGCACGGGCGTCCAGTGCCGCTCGTAACGGCGGCGGTCGCCGCCCGCGCCGACCGTGCCGGCCGGCTTGGTCAAGAGATACACCGGCGCCGGCCAGCCGTTGAGCTCGACGAAGTCGGCGCCGAAGCGGCGGCCGACCGTCAGGCCGAAGGCTTCGGTGTAGAAGGTCGTGGCCTTTGCGACATCGGGGACGTCGATGTTGAGGAGAAAGGTCATGGCGGGCTCGTCGTGCGTTACGTGCGGAGGCTACGCATCGAGCGCCTGGACGTCGAGAGGGCTCCACCGTGACATCATGCGCCTGTTTTGCCCGACGACGCAAAGGAAATTCGGTATCGCCGAAGTCAAATAAAATCCCCAGCGATTCCAGAGAGATGCCTACTGTGCATGGGGTTGTTTTCGCCAAATGTCGTTTGGCCGGGCCCTCATCTGCTCTTCAGGCTCAGGATATAGGCCGAAAGCGCATCCGCCTGCTCCGGCGAGATCACCAGGTTCGGCATGTTCCGGTGGCTGGTCCGCCAGAACACCTTGAGCGACAGCGCGGTGGTGCCGCTGCGATCGGCGATGGCCTGAAAGCTCGGGGCCTCGTCGAAGAAATCGGTGATGGTCCGCTCGACCGCGTGACACGACTGGCACCACGCCTGCGCCAAGCGCTGTCCTTCGGCGATGGTGCGCGAGGCGGGCCTCGGGGCCCCCGCGGCGGTGTGGACGACGCTGAAGAGGAACAGCACCGACAGGATGATCAGGATGACGATGCCGATGGAGACTCGAACACTGTGCGACATCGCCAAACCTCACCGCGATTGACTCATCGCGCCAGCCTAGATTTGCACCGCGAGGCCAGGTTGATCTGCGTCAAGGAAGGCGCGGATGATCGCCCTCGTCTTCGCAGCCCGCCGCCCGCGTCCTCAGCGTTGCAATGCCGTTGACGCAGCTCAACTCGCGCGGGACGACATGGCCTCATTGATCACGCCGCTCGCCAGGATCACGGCGACCGCATAGGCTCGCGCTCATTCGAGGTCAGGAGGCATCACCATGAACGAAAACCGCTATTACGGCGTCCGGGTCGAGGGCGCGAAATACGGCGTGGGATTCGGCTCGGCGCTCGCCATCGCGATCTCCTACACCAACAACCATTCGATCCTGTGGGCGATCATCCACGGCATCCTGGGCTGGCTCTACGTGATCTTCGTCGCGCTGTTTCGGTGACATCGCACCGGCAGGCCGGGCGCGGCCCAAGCCGTTCGCAGCTTTTCCTTGCTTTCCCGGTTCCCGCCCCTACGGTCGCGCCGCGAACGAACCGGTGAGACGAGACAGACAATGACCGACACGATGAAATGCCCGGCCTGCAATTCCGAGCACGCCTATCAGGACCGCGATCTCTGGGTCTGCCCGGAATGCGGCCATGAATGGAGCGGCGCGGCGGATGCGGCCGCGGACACGGCGCAGGATGCCGCCGTGCGCGATGCCAACGGCAATGTGCTCGCCGACGGCGACAGCGTCATCGTGATCAAGGATCTCAAGATCAAGGGCTCCTCCTCGGTCGTCAAGGGCGGCACAAAGGTGCGCAACATCCGCCTGCAGGACGCCAGCGACGGCCACGACATCGCCTGCAAGATCGACGGCATCGGCGCGATGAACCTGAAATCGGAGTTCGTGCGGAAGGCGTGAGGTCCGCTAGCTCTGCCGCTGCGCCAGATAGAACCCGCATAGCACCGTCACGAGCCCCGCCGTCTGCAACATCGTCGGCGGCTCGCCCAGCAGAAGCCAGCCTGTGAGCACCGTCAGCGCCGGCACGCAGGCCGGAAACACCGCGGCGCGGGCAACGCCGAGGCGCTGGACCGAGACGGCGTAGAGATAGAGCGCGGCGGGTCCGGCGAGCACGCCCTGCACCAGCGCCTGGATGGCGTTCTCGGTCACGCCGATCGCCGCGATATGGGCGAGGCCGACGGTCGCGATGTAGACCGGCACCAGCAGCAGCGACAGCACGTTGATCACCAGCGCCGCCGACACGGCCGAGACGCGCCAGCGGCGCAGGGCGGCACCGAAGCCGGCGAACATGAATCCGGCGAGCACGAAGATCAGATCGCCTTGCACGCCCTCGGCCCCGATATGGCCGATCGATTCGGCGCCGATCACGCCGAGGCCGCCGACGATGACGATCGCGCCGGCAAAGCGCGAGGCGGAAATCCGCTCCTTCAGCACGACCGCGGCGAGCAGCAGGCCGCCCAGTGTCGCGCAGGAGGGCTGGATCACGCTGCCATGGCCGAGCGGCACGAACAGGAAACCGGTGTAGGAGATCAGCGACATCACGGGACCGCCGAGCACCATCAGCACGAGGCCCCTGCTCCAGCCGATGCCGCAGAGATCGGAGATGCCCGCGCGCGCCACCAGCGGAAGGAACACGATCCCCGACCAGACATAGCGATGCACGAGGAGATCGACCGGCGTGAAGCCGACCTTGAGGCCATGCCGCGTGCCGGCGAAGCCGAGCGCCCAGAACAGCGCCGCGGCAAGGCCGCAGACCACGCCGAGCAATGCCGGCGCTGCATCGTTCTTCTGAGTGAGAGCGTCAGCGCCGCTCGCCCGCTGATCCATGGATCAAGCGATACGTCGGCGCATGTGGCGGCTCAACCCTCGCGGCTGCAGGGCTGGCACGCAGGCATCGCGACGAAGCGGATACCCCGCCGCGATGGCCGCGTGCGCAATGCACATGCGGCGTGATGTCGTTCAATGGCCAGGGGCGGTGAATGTCGCGCTTTAGGCGAGGCTCCACCTGCCCCCGGTCGAACTCAGCCTCAGCGGGCTGCGCCGGTGGTGACGTCCGCGGTCGTCACCTTGCGGGGGCCGAGCACCTTGGCTTGGTGGACCGAGGCGACCGTGGTGGGCGCCGAAACCTGCTGCTCGACATGCGCAGCGCCGAGCACGCGCACCTGCAGCGCAGAAACCGGGAAACCGTTGGCCGCATAGGTCGGCAGTTCGGCGGCGACGGCCGCAGTACCGCCCACAATGGTCAGGAAGGCGGCGGCGATCGACAAAGTCTTCTTGTTCACTGGTCATGCTCCAAAGATACGAGTCGGAGCATATATTTAGGCGCGCTTTGCTGCATTGCGACGTGCTTTGTTGCATTGCAACATCGCGCACGGTGCATGGCGATATGCCTAATACGTACAAGGCCTTGGGCGAATCACGCCGTCTGCGACGTGCCGCTTCCTAGGCGGTACGAGCTCGTTTCCCCAGCCATCGGTTCCGTCCCCGCCGGATCGGCTGGTACGCCGGTAGCGATGCACGCGTCCTATTTCAATGCGGTTGCCAGCGATTGCAGCTTTGCGACCAGATCGGTGCCGAGGGCGTAGATGATCTCGATGATGGCGAGCGCGATTCCGGCTGCGATCAGGCCGTATTCGATCGCGGTGGCGCCGGATTCATCGGAGGCGAATTCGGCCAAGATGCATTTCAATTTCACAGGCAACGCCCTTCAAAATCCATCGGAGATTGATTCTACCGAAGATTGCGTGAGCGGGAGAAATGCACGACGACAATCCAAGATTGCGTCAATGCGATCGCTGCAAATTGACAAAAAAATGCAGCTGTCGCCGTCATTTGCGCGCCGGGTGGCTCTGGCACCGCAGTGGAACCCGCGTTGCACCTCGGCAACACTCGCCTCGAAAAGGTTGTTCTCGCCCATTTGCGCCATTGCGCCGCCACACCCTGCCCCGAACAATCGACGCGCTGCGTGCCTTTCCCGTGCAAGACTGTTTTCGTCACGTCTGTTTGCATCATGATGTTCGGACAAGATGGTTCGAACAGAACCGTTTGGAGGCAGGGCCCATGAACGATCGGCGGTCTCTTCTGGTGGCGGTGTCGTGTCCCTCGGCTGTTCTGGCCGGCTGGCTGGCTTTGTCTCTCTCCGCCTATGCACCTGCCCTCATCGAGAACAGCGGTGCCAATGTGGCGGCTGCCTCGCGCGCCAAGGATCTCAGCCGCCTCGAGCTCGCCGACGTGCCACGCGCCGCGACCCTCGAGGATGGCCTCGCGCTGACCGCCGATATCGCCGCTACGGTCGCTGCTGCGACTGCCCCGGCAGCAACGGCGCAGGAAATGCCCGAAGAGGCGGCTCCCACAATCAAGCTCGCTTCGGCCGATCCGGTGCTGATCCTGCCGACGGAGCCTGCGCCCGCGCCGCAGATCTCACCTGAACCGGAGCCCATATTCAGCGAGGCTGCGCCCGCTCCCGCCCCAGAGCCTGTCATGCTTGCGTCCGCCGATCCCACCGAGATCGTGACGACGGACGCATTGTCCCCCGCGACGATCGCGAGCGGGCCCGTCACGCCCGCGAGCAAGCCATCTCCGCCGGCCGACACCGTCGCAGTGCTCGACGAATGCTTCGTCATCGAGGCCTGCATCGACCGCTACCTCTGGGCCCTCTATCAACGCACCGCGAAGGAGGACACGATCAAGGTCCAGGAGCGGCGCGCCGTCACCGTCAAGCGCAAGGGCAAGACCGTCACGGTGATGCGCAGCTTCACCAAGCTGGTCGATCAGGACTTCGGCTGGAAGGATCCGAAGGCGGCCGAGCGCGCGGGCATGTCGATGATGGACTACGTCATCGGCGGCATGGACAAGAGTTTCAAGCAGAAGCTGTTCCGCACGCTGCTCGCGGCCGAAGCCGCCGGCCTGTCGCCGGGCATCACCAGCGCGTTCCGTGACGACTACCGCCAGTCGATCGCGAGCGGCCTGAAAGCCGCCTCCGACCGTTCCTATCATGGCGGCAGCACGCGCGGCGGCTATGGCCACGGCATGGCGGCCGACATCGTCAGCACCCAGGGCATCAACCGCGCCCAGCGCTGGGTCTCGACCGAGATCCTGTGGAAGTGGGTCGACGCCAACGGCAAGGCGTTCGGCATCGGCCGCCCCTATCTCGGCCGCGATCCGCCGCATGTCGGCCCGATCGACGGGAAGGAATACATCTCGCGCCGCGGCGTCGCGACCGACCGCAAGGAAGCCGCCAACGTCAAGCCAAAGAAGACGCGGGCCGTCGCCAGCGCCAAGCCGCCCAAGGCGCAGGCCGCGCGCGAGCAGAAGAGCCAGACCAAGCCGCAGAAATCGGCGCAATCGGCCGTGAAGCCCGCGACCTGAACCGTCAGGCGTCGCGTCCGGGTGCCGGCAGTGGCACGAGCCGCATCTCGGCGGTGCCGGCTTGCTGCGTGCGCACCAGCACCGCAAAGATCGTGTCGACCGCGAGCCGTACTGCCGACTCCATCGCTTCGCCCTTGGCGAGATGCGCCGCGATCAGCCCGGCGAGGAGATCGCCGGTGCCATAGGGGCGGATGGGCAGGCGCAGTGTCGCAAAGCGCGACAATCGCCCGTCGGCACACAGGATCGTCTCCACCTGCCCCTCCGCTGTATCCGCAAGGGTGCAGCCAGTGGCGACGACGTCGGTGCGGCCTGCCCCTGTCAGCACGGCGCAAGCCGCGCTCAGACCCTGGGCATCGGCAACAGCGAGACCGGAGAGCAATTCGAGCTCGAACTGGTTCGGCGTCGTGAGATTCGCCGCCGGCAGCAGCCGGTGCCGGACCACGTCCAATATGCCGTCCGCGACATAGACGCGGCCGTCATCGCCGATCACGGGATCGCAGAGATACACGAGCTTCGCATTCCGCGTGCACGCCCGCTCCACGAAGTCGGCGATCACGGCGGCATTGCCGGGCGAGCCGACATAGCCGGTCACGAGCACCGCGGCTTCGTCAACCAGGCCGCGTTCCTCGACGCCCTTCAGGAGGTCGGCGACGAGTTCGGTCTCCAGCACCCGCCCCCGCAGGCTGGGATAGCGCGGATGGTTCGAGAGCAGCGTCGTCGGCACCGCCGCAACGTTCACGCCCTCCGCCTGCATGGCGTAGACGGCCGCGCTGTTGCCGACATGGCCGTGGACCACCTGGCTCTGAATGGAGATGACGAGCATGAGAGGTCCGTAAGGTCAAACGTCGGACGAGGCAAGCGTTACGGCATCTCGTATTCAAGCCCCGGCCGCAGCGCCTGCATCTTGCGGGCCAGCCGCCGGTGACCCGTCTCCTCCGACCGCGTCAATCGGTTCGCGACCGCGACGTGGTCCGCGTCGCTCTTGTGCTGGTTGAGCTTGGCTTGCCCCTCGATCTGATCGACCACGAGATCGACGACGCGGATCGCAGCCAGCATGCTCTCGCGCTTGCCCGGCTCCATCTGCACGAGATCCCAGGGCTGCTTGGGCAGTCGCGCCTCGGAGACTGCGAGCAACGCATCGCCATGTCGGCGGTTCTCGTCGAGCCCGCGCAGATGGGCTACGCCCGACAGGTGCACCGCTTCATAGAGCCAGGTCGAGACATTGTCGCGCGAGGCGTACCAGTCGTTGGAGACGTAGGCATCGTCGCCGGCAACGATCAGCAGGAATCGCCTGCTGCCGTCGGCCAGCGACACAAGCGGATTCTTCGCCGTGAAGTGAACCTGCACGATGGTGCGGTCGCCGCGCTCGGCCAGCACGAACGGCACGTGCGAGGCCCGCGGCCCGCGCTCGTCCGCTGCCACGATCACGCCGAAACCGCGAGATGCGGCAAATTCCAGCGCGCGCTGCTCCTCGATGTGGAACTGGGGGCGGAGGACGTGCATGGCATGGCTCGACGATTGGATGGTGAATGAGGCGAGGCTAACCCATCATGGAACGAAACCTGAAGGATATTCGGCCTGCAAACGCTGATGCCAGCAATGCCTCAGCGCCGCGCTAGCCTCGTCAGATAGGCGCAGAACATGTCGGCCATGGCATCGGCATAGCCCGCGATCTCTGTCCTGCCGCTGGCGTCCGCCTGCAGAAATCTCGGCGTCGAGTTCAGAGGCTGTCGCAGGGTCGTCACTGATACGTGATACCCGCGTTCCAGAGACTATGTCCCGCGTGCTAAACATACCTATCGCGCGACAACTTTTTTGCGCGGCGCCATGCCCGAGTTCGTCATGACACCCGCCTTCAATGCCTACGCGGCGCTCGCACTGGCCATCGTGCTCGAAGTCACGGCGTCCGCCTGCCTGCAGCAGTCCGCGCAGTTCACGCGGCCCTGGCCGCCGCTGGCGATGGTGCTGTTCTATGTCGCCTCGTTCTATGCGCTGTCGGTGGCGATCCGCGTCATTCCCCTCAGCATCGCCTATGCGATCTGGGGCGGCGTCGGCATCATCCTGACTGCCACGGTATCGTTCGTGCTGTTCCGCCAGATGCTGGACGCCGCGGCCTTCGTCGGCATCGCGCTGATCGTGTCAGGCGTCGTGGTGATCAACTTGTTCTCGGAGACGACAATGCATTGACGCCGGGCACTGCCAGCCCCGCGCGACCGGTTATGCACCGGCTTCGGCGGAGCCGGAGTTGCTGGCGTAGTGGTCCTTCAGGAACCAGGGACAGGATCGTCCCCTCGCCGCACCCTGCGCTCAGGCTGCCGACAGCTGATCGAATTCGGGCGGCGCGTAGGCATTGCCGTCCTGGTCGGTGACGACGACCCGCCACCCCTCGCTTGCCCATACCTTGGCCTTCGCAACGATGAGCAGCCGGCTCTCGCGGTCGAAGCTATACTTTTCGTTGTCGCGTTCTGCGACCATCTTATAAGCCAATGCACGTCCCCTTGCGTCGCCCTGCACCCGATCTCGTCGTGGCAGCGGGCTTTGGCGGCAATTCGCCGGGAGCGTGGCAATTTGGTGCCATCCGCAGGTATGGCCGGCCCCGTGCCATCCGGCTACGGAGCCGATCCTCACATGTCCGAGTTGCGATAGAACACGATCCGGGAAAGCGTGAAACGGTTTTCCGAAAAGATCATGCTCGCGCAGAGACCTGCGCGCGATGACGATTCATCCGGATCTCATCGCGCTTCAGTGCACGCGGATAATGTGGGGTCGGCCGAGATTGATCAGGCCCTGCACCGCAGAGAGGCGATCATCGAGCGCTGCAATGGTGAGCAGCAGGTTGTTGCGCCGCTCGTCGAGCAAGCCCATCTCGGCACCGGTGAGCTTTGAGTTCGCCCGTTCCTTGCTGATCGCTTCGAGGGACTTGCGCAGGCCGGCAATCAGGGCGGCCAGCTGTTTGGCCTCCTTGGTCATCGACCGCTTCGCGACATCGTGCTGACGGCGCGTCTCTGCTTGACTCTGTCTCATCGTCATCCTCCCGTGCCCCGCTGCCCCGAGTGGATGCTTACAGCTTTGAGTACACATATTACGATCGATGAAATCTGTCCGCGAAGAACTTTCTTAAATTGTACGCGCACGGAACCGGCCCACCGAAGAAAGCCCGGCGGATTCACCATTCACCGCTCGTGTATCGCAGCAAGTGCGGCCAGCGTCAGTTCACTTTCAGCATGAAGCCGTCGAAATACGACGCGAGCCCGGCATGATCGTCGAGCGGCAGCACATGCCCGACATACTGGTCTGGCCGCACCACCACCATGCAGCCGCTCCTTCGATCGATCCCTCGCATTCTAAAAACGTCGTGGCCACCCTTGAGGTCCGGACAAAACATCTTCTCGTAATCGATCAGACCATAGCGGCCCTTGCGCGGAAGCAGCAGCGGCGGCATCGCCGCGATGGCAAGCTCGCGGTGATCCTGCTGGAAGACGGCGCGCAGGTCGATCACGCTGTCGATGTCGGCGCCCGCTGGCGTATAGCGTCTGATCGGCGACTCCCCGGCTTCAGTGAGGAAGTTGCACAGCGCGCGAATGGCCGAGCCGGCTGCGGCCGGATTTTCAGCGGGCGAGAACGCGTAGATGCGGAAACGGCCGTCGGCCTGCGCGGCGTGACCGAGATGCACCGGCTTGGCGTCCGCCAGCCGGATCGCCGGCGCGGAATGGAAGCGCTTGCCGATGACGAGGCCCTGCGCCAGATGCTGATGCGAAGTCGCACCGGTGAGCACCGATGACCTGTAATGCGTTGCAGTGCCTGCGGTGTAGCGGCCGTGCCTGACGAAATAGTCCTGCGTTTTGGCGGCATCGGCGCCGCCGGCCTTGGCGGCGGAGGCGAGAATCCCCGCCCATTCGCGGTCGAAATCGATCAGCTCTTTCGCGACCGCCTGGCGCTCCGCCGAATAGGAATGCAGCAGGCCTGGGGCGCACTGCCTCCGCAAGGCGGCGGCGAGCTTCCAGCCGAGATTGAAGGCATCCTGCATTGATACGTTCATGCCCTGCCCGGCCTTCGGACTGTGGGTATGGCAGGCATCGCCGGCGATGAAGATGCGCGGCAGGCGCGTCGCGATCTCGGTCTCCGGCACGTCGTCGAACTTGTCAGTAAGGCGCTGGCCGATCTCGTAGACCGACCACCAGGCGATCTCCTTCACGTCCAGTGTGTGCGGCTTCAGGATGCGCTGCGCCTTGGCGATCACGTCGTCGGAGGTGATGTTGCGGTTCGCAACGCGCTCGCCGACATCGAGCTTTGCGAGCTCGACATAGATACGGACCATGTAGCCGCCTTCACGCGGAATGATCAGCAGGCTGCCGTCCTTGGCCGACTGGATCAGCGACTTGAATCGGATGTCCGGGAAATCCGTCACCGCCAGCACGTCCATCACGCCCCAGGCGTGGTTGGCGGAATCTCCATGCAACTCGCGCCCGATCGACTTGCGCACCGTGCTGCGTGCGCCGTCGCAGCCGACGACGTAGCGCGCCCTGATGGTCTCGACCTTGCCCTCGTTCGCGGCATCGACGCGCTCGAGGCGCACGGTCACGGCATGATCGGCGGCACCGCCGGCCGGATCGACATGGAGGTCAAGCATGCGTCGGCTGTAATACGGCTCGAGCTTCGCCGGCGATCTGCGCATGAGGTCGAGAAAACAGTCATGAATGCGGGCCTGGTTGAGGATCACATGCGGGAATTCCGACAGCCCGTCCTCCACGTCCTGCACCCGGCCGCTGCGGGTGATCGTTTCCGGCATCCCCTCATCCGGCTTCCAGAACGTCGTTTCGTTGACCCAATAGGCCTCCTTCAGCACACGCTCGCTGAAGCCGTAGGCGTGAAACATCTCCATGGTACGGCAGGCAATGCCATCGGCTTGCCCGACCAGCAGGCGGCCCGGCTTCTGCTCCACGATGCAGGTCTTGATGTCGGGGAATTGCGCAAGCTGGGCGGCGAGCGTCAGGCCGGCAGGCCCGCAGCCCACGATGAGAACATCGACCTCGCCAGGCACGGCGCCTGTCGCGCCCGGCGCCTGAACGCGCTCGGCGGGATCGGCAATTTCGGGATCGCCCGGCTGGAATCCATTCAGATGGAATTGCATGAGCACCTCTCCCGGCGATGTTCAATTTGGATATTGCTCAGTATGCTGACTATCAGTATACTTGTCAACGACCCGCATCTCGCTGCGAGCTCCGGAGGATTCGGTGAAAGACAACAACGACATGCCGGGACATCTGGCGCGCCGCTTCCAGCAGATCGCGGTCGCGGTGTTCCTGGCCGAAGTCGAAGGCGCCGGCTTCGATCTCACACCGGTGCAGTACGCCGCGCTCGCGACCATCAAGGCCAATCCGGGACTCGACCAGGTGACGCTCGCGGGATTGATCGCCTACGACCGCACCACCATCACCGGCGTGATCGATCGCCTCGTCCAGAAGGGGCTCGCGGAACGCCGCCCATCGAGCCGCGACCGCCGCGCGCGGGAGCTTGAGATCACCGACGAAGGCCGGCGCACGCTGCGCAAGATCACGCCGGCCGTCGAATCCGCGCAGCGCATCATGCTGCGTGGCCTGAGCGCCAAAGAGGGCGAGGAACTGATGCGGCTGTTGCGCAAGGCCATCGCCGCCGGCAACGAGCTCAGCCGCGCCCCGCAACGCGATGCGCAAGTCTAGTCCCAAGCCCATGTCCGAATTTGTCGCAGCGCACGAAACCAGGAACTAACCTTCGCCTGCTAACCTCGGCCACATTGGGCGCTTAACGCGCGATTAACTTTGCGGGACGGAGTTCGGAATGTTCAGGTTCCTCGTTATGGCAGCAGCCATGACACTCTCGACCAGTCATGCGGTCGCAGGCGGCCATGGCGGCGGCGACCCTCCTCCGCCGAAGGTCGAGGCGCCGACGGCTCCAGCGAAGGTGATCCTGACCAAACAGGGCCCCAAGCTCGTCGATCTCAACGGCATGACGCTCTATACTTACGAGCGCGATACCACCGGAAAGACCTCGAATTGCAACGGCAAGTGCACCGAGAGCTGGGTTCCGCTGACGGCGACGGCCGACGCCAGGGCCGTCGGCGACTTCACCGTGATCAGCCGCGACGACGGCAGCAAGATGTGGGCGTACCGCTACCGTCCGCTCTACACCTCTCCCGCCGACAAGGCGCCGGGCGAGGCCAACGGCATCGCCACGACGCTGCAATGGCGAATCGCGCGGCCTGAGAACTAAGCTGTATACGACTCAAGTACGGCTGGGCTGGCGGAAATCGAACCGGCGCAAGGCGCGGTCCTCACCCGCGCCAGCGCGTACCCCTCTCCGCCTGCGCGTTCTGCCCGGGGGGCAGCACCACCACCATCGAATTGAGCTTCACCCGGTCGTAGAGATCGATGATGTCCTCGTTGCGCATCCGGATGCAGCCCGACGAGATCGCCTGCCCGATATATTCCGGCTGGTTGGTGCCGTGGATGCGGTAGAGCGTGTCCTTGTTCCCCACATAGAGGTAGATGCCACGCGCTCCCAGCGGATTGGCGGGACCGCCGGCAACACGCGGTGGATACGGCCCGAGCCGTGCCTGGATGTCCGCCGTGGGAACCCAGTCCGGCCATTCCGCCAGCCGGCCGACACGCGCGACACCCGAGAACGCCATGGCTTCCTCGCCGACCGCGACGCCGTAGCGCATAGCCTTGCCGTCGGGCAGCACGAAGTAGAGGTAGCGCGCATCGGTATCGACCAGGATCGTGCCCGGCTGCTCCTTGCGGTGGTAATCGACGATATGACGCAGATACTGCTCAGGTACTTTCGCCTGCGCGTAAGGCGCATGCGCGAGCAATTGACGGTCGCGCGGCGTCATGCTCGCATCCGTCGATGGCGAAAGCGTCGTCTGCATGCAGCCGCCCAGCGGCAGCAAGGCTGCAACGAACAAAACGAGTAGAGATCTTGGCACCGCCGGCCCCCGCTGAAGAATAGGCATAACCCCCGATTCCCCCACTTGCTGCCAAAATCGTGCAGAAAACAAGGCGGGACGGAACACGTGCGCGTGTTCGATGGGCGGGTTCCATGACCACAAACGGCAGAAGACTGTCGCATCATCTCCATCCCCACGCCTTGCTTTGGTCAAACCCGGCTGGACTCGTGCGTCATGGGGCTCGGGGTGGGTTCACCTCGACAGATCGGCCTCCGCGCCGATGCGGACAATATTTCAAACACTGGGCTTCAAAGGAGCTGCAATGCTCGCGACGCTGAACGCCAAGCAAATCGTCGATGAGATCGTGAAGGACACGGTCAAGGACAACGATCCGCACGACGCGGTTCAGATCTCTCCCGAGATCGTGCTTGCCTCGCGGCCCACCAGCGTGTCGCCTGCGCTGGCGCCGGAGATCGCGCCGCGTCCGGAGCCGAAGTTCGCGCCCGAGCCGGCGCGCGCGCCCGAGCCCACCATCAACGTCGTCTTCGGAAAACCCGCCGCGGCACCGTCGGTCGACACGGCTGTCCGCGTCGCGGCCAGCGACGATCCGGTCAGGCAGAAGCGATCCTCGGTCGGCAAGTGGCTGCGCGGTGCGTTCGTCGCGTTCCTGTTTGCGGGCGCCAGCGCGGCCGCCACCATCGCCTGGGACCAGCACGGCGACACGGCAAAGCAGATGCTCGCCGAATGGACGCCGGTGCTGACGTCGTTGCTGCCTGCGACCTCGTTGCTACCTGCGACGTCGCAGAGCGCTCCGGTCGCTGCCGTGCAGGCCGCAACGCCCCCGGTGGACGCCACTGCGGATCAGGCGGCCGACCAATCCGCAACGCCGCCCGCGGCTCAGGTCGCCGCAGCCGCGCCTGCAGCGGCACAGCCCGTCGATGCCGCGCAGTCCGTGCAATCGATGACCCGCGATCTCGCCGCGATGGCGCAGCAGATCGAACAGCTCAAGGCCAATATCGCCGAGCTGAAGGCCGGACAGGAGCAGATGGCGCGCGAGATGGCAAAGCCGCCCGCACCGAAGCCGCTGGCCGAGGCGAAACCGCCGGTCGATCCCCGTGCCCGCGTGTCGGCGCTTCCACCACGGCCTCAGGCGCCGCCGGTTCGCAAACCGAAGCCGGCCGTGTCGCAGACCTACATGCCGGCTTATGCGCCGACGCCGCTCGCACCTCCGCCGTCGCAGTCTGCCGCGGCCTCGCCACCCGCTGCGCCGGTCACGACGACACAAGCCGTTGCCGATGACGATGGACCCGTCGTGCGCCCGCCGATGCCGCTGCGGTAGAGTCGTGAAGTCGCGCAGGCTGTCCGAGTCGATGTGATGCGTTGAGTCCGGGCGATTACGGGAGCGATGTCTCGCTCGTTTTCCGTTCAAGAGAAAAGGCCGTCGGGATCTATGCCGCCGGCCTTCTCTTGCAGCTGCCGGTTCCCGGAGCCCGGTTCTGCTGCAATTCCATGCCTTATGATCCGGCAAGCATGTTTAATAAATTCTTAACGAGCCTGCGCGCTGCACATCATTTCTCCGTCATACGCACAGAGATTGCGCGTCCTGTTCATTCGGCAGATATCGACTCAGTGGTATCATCGGACTCGTGTTGAGACTTGCTCTGAAGCTCAGATCGTCACACCGGGGAATTCGGATGCCCTACTACTACTTCGATCTTGTGGTTGGTGGTGAGTTCAAGAACCAGGGTGGAATCATCCTCGAAGACATCGAGGTTGCCTCCGATCGCGCCGATCAATTGGCATGCGAGCTGTCGCAGGTGAAGCCCGAGCTGCAACAGAAGGGTTGCGCGGTGCGCGTCACCGATCGCGATCACAACGAGCTCTATCGCACGCCGCTCGATCCGGTGCCGGCCTGGCAACGCTAGGCAGGACTTTTTCAAGCGAAGTGGATGCCGGTTCGCGTTGAGAAAGCGCGCCGAACCCAAAGATCGCTCCGACCACATCGGAACGATCTCTACTCTTCAAGCGCCGGCGTCTCGAACCAGTTGGTCAGCGACAGGCCGCCGTCGACGACGAAGGCTGCGCCGGTGACGTAAGCGGAGAGCTTGTTCGACAGCACCGTGAGCGCCATCGGCACGAGATCCCCGGCCTCGCCGAGACGCCCGAGCGGAATGTGCCGCGCCAGCGCGGGATCCGCAACGAAACCGCCAGCCGCGATCGCACCGGGGACCAGCGCGTTGACGCGAATATCGTGGCGGCCAAGCGTCTTGGCCAGCTCCTTCACCAGCATAGCCAGCCCCGCCTTCGCCGTCGAATAATGCGGCAGGTTGCGCGGCGTGCCAGCATGCAGCGAGGTGAGAAGCAGGAACGAGCCCGGCCGCTTCGCTGCGATCAGCCGCTTTGCGAGCTCGCGCGACAAGTGAAAGCCGGCGTCGAGATTGACGGCATGCATGTCCTGCCAGGTCCTGCGATCGACCGCGAGCACATGATCGGCCTCCCGCCGCGGCGGCGAAGCGCTGTGGACGAAATGCGTGATCTCGCCCAGCGCGGCATGCGCGGCCGCCAGCAGATCATCGCAGGCCTCGAGCCTGGCGAGATCGCCGACCCAGGGCACGGCGAGAGCGGGCTGCTCGCTGGCGCTGATCGCGGCATGCACCCGCGCCGCGCTCACATCCGCGAACACGGTCCGCACGCCCTCGCCGACCAGGGCCTGCGCGATCGCGCGGCCGATGCCATTGCCCGCGCCGGTGACGAGCGCGGTGTCGCGTGCAGGATCGAACGGCGTGCTGAACAGGCTCATGTCGCGCTCCGAGACCGGGGAGCGTCAGGTTAGCCTACTGCCCCGACGCAGGACAATTGCGCCGCGCACCATTGCGGAGCGACGCGCCGACCGCTAGCCTCTCAAAAAAACGGAGGAGGTTCCAGGGATGCGCACCGGCTTTCTGATGACAGGGCTGTTGCTGCTGGCTGCGCCGGCCCAGGCGGCTGACGCCCCGCCGCGATCAATCTATGTCACGATGGTCCTGCAGGCCTTCGCCGCCAAGGTCGAGTGCCCCAACACGGACCTCGTCTATCAGGACCTGGTGCAGAAGGCGCAGCAGATGCACCTGCCCGACGGCACGACCGAGAAGGTGCGCAAGGCGATCGCCTGGATGCACACCGGCGGCAAGCTGGGCGAGAAGCAGGACGACGATCTGATGACCGAGGTCGCGATCGCGACCCAGGCGACCGACATGGACCAGCGCCGCCTCGGCATGACCGGCTGGTGCGAGGCCCAGAAGACCAACCTCGCCGGCCTGATCCGCAGCAAGGGCGGTTAGCGAGCCGGCTTCGCCGCGCTAAGCACGCCGCGACGGAACCTCCGCTGCGGCCCAAAATCGTCACAATCCTCGAAAGTATGCGGCCTCTTCGAATTCGAACAGGAGGTCCTCATGCGGAGTATCCATTTCGTTTTCGCCGGCGCGATTGCGGCCGCCACGGTGCTGACTGCGCCCGTGCTGGCGAGGAATTCCGACACCCAGAAAGGCGAGGAAAAATCCACCTCGTCGTCCTGCAGCGCCTATCAGCAGGGGCCGGACGGTTCGTGGGAACCGCTCCCCTGCAAGGGCGCCGGCGAACGCGCGCAGCCGCAGACGCAGAACCGGACATCGTCCAACGGCGCCGATCGCGGGGAGCGCTGAAGCGGGCGCTTGCGAAATCTCAGCTCTGATGGGGGCCGCGCATGATCTTCATGGCATCGGCGATGTGACGCCACTCCCTGGCCTCGTCGGCCTCGCCGCGGCCCTCGCAGGCCTGGGCCTGCTCGGTGGCCTTCGCGATCGCAGCAAAACCGTGCTGTTCGAGCATCTGCCGCGCAACGGCGTGGACCTGAACTTCGGACAT
This sequence comes from Bradyrhizobium sp. CCH5-F6, assembly GCF_001556045.1. Taxonomy (GTDB): domain Bacteria; phylum Pseudomonadota; class Alphaproteobacteria; order Rhizobiales; family Xanthobacteraceae; genus Bradyrhizobium. The sequence goes on along the minus strand of NZ_LSIC01000047.1, from coordinate 146,026 downwards.
CATGGGCGCTCTCCCGGCTGGCGGAAACCGCGGTGCCCGGTCCGGCGCTCCGCGGGTCCCTGACAACGATCGCGCCGCGGGTACCGTTCCCGCCGGCCCCAAGACAAAGGCGGCCCGCCATGCCCGGCGGACCGCCTTCTCACCCACCCCAAAACGGGTAGTCTTCGGCCGCGTTCCCCTACGCGACCGCGACGCGCTTGCGCTCGAGATCGTTGGGCACCTCGATGTCGACCTCCAGGGTCGAAACCTCGTCGCCGCGTTCGAGCCGGACGATGACCTTGGTCGGGTCCAGCGTCACGTGCTTGGACACGACGACGAGAATTTCCTCACGCAGCACAGCGAGCAAATCGGGCTGGCCGCGCATTCCACGTTCGTGGGCAAGCAGGATCTGCAAACGTTCGCGCGCGACCGGTGCAGTGGCCTTGTTGCCGCGGAGAAGCCGTAGCAAGCCCATGCTCATGCAGCCCTCCGTCGCAGCAGGCGATCCATGAAGCCCTTGCGCTCGGCCGGCACCTGCATGGCGACGGTTTCGCCGCACAGCCGACGCGCCGCGTCGATATAGGCCCGCGCCGGCGCGCCGTCCGCGTTCGACAGCGTCACGGGCGTGCCGACGTTGGAAGCGCGCAGCACGTCCTGGCTCTCCGGGATGATGCCGAGCAACGGTGTCGCCAGGATCTCGAGGATGTCGTCGATCGTCAGCATCTCGCCACGCGCGGCGCGGGAGGGATCGTAGCGCGTGATCAGGATGTGCTTCTCGACGCGCTCGCCTTTCTCGGCCCGCACCGTCTTGGAATCGAGCATGCCGATGATGCGGTCGGAATCGCGCACCGAAGAGACTTCCGGATTGGTGACGATCACGGCCTCGTCCGCGAAGCGCATCGCCATGGAGGCGCCGCGCTCGATGCCGGCCGGGCTGTCGCAGATCACCCAGTCGAAGCGGCTGCGCAGATCGTCGATGACCTTGCCGACGCCCTCTTCCGAGAGCGCGTCCTTGTCGCGGGTCTGCGAGGCCGGCAGCAGCCAGAGATTCTCCAGCCGCTTGTCGCGGATCAGCGCCTGCGGAAGTTTCGCGACGCCCTGCACCACGTTGATGAGGTCGAACACGACACGGCGCTCGGCCCCCATCACGAGGTCGAGATTGCGCAGACCGACGTCGAAATCGACGACGACAACCTTGTCGCCGCGTTGCGCGAGCGCCGCTCCCAGCGCGGCGGTCGTGGTGGTCTTGCCGACCCCGCCCTTGCCTGATGTCACGACCAGTACCTTGGCCATCTCGATTGTCTCCTTCTGGTCAGTTCAGCGCGGTAATTCGCATGGTGTTGCCTTGCAGGAAGGCTTGGGCCGGCCGGCCCCGCAAGGCCTCGTCAATGTCGTCGGCGGTCTGATAAAACCCGTCGATTGCAAGCAGTTCGGCTTCGATCTTCTGACAATAGATGCGCGCGCTCGTGTGTCCGTTCACGCCCGCCATGGCGCGACCGCGCAACGCGCCGTAGATGTGGATGGAACCGCCGGCGACGACTTCCGCGCCGGAACCGACCGAGCCCAGAATGGTGACGTCGCCATCCGGGAAGATCACGGTCTGGCCGGAGCGCACGGGAGCCTCGAGCAACAGGGAGGTCGGCTTGATCTCCACCTTCACTTCGGCCTTCTTGGGCGCGCTCGGCTCGACCACGCAGCTGCGCCCGCCCGAGAGCAGCGGCGGCATCATGGCGGTCAGCTTCCCCTCCTCCACCCCCTCGATGCCGAGCACGCGGACGTTGCGGTCCTGGAGGCTGGTGAGCAGATGGCCGATTCCGGACTGGCTGAGATCGACCGAGGACAGGTCGATCACCACCGGCCGGCCGGCGAAGAAGCCCGGCGATCGCGCGATCGTCGCGTCGATCTCCTGCAGCCAGTCCTGGATCGGAACCGTCGGCGTGAACACGAAGGCCACATAGGAGCGCCCGCGCAGGCGCACCATTTGACGTTGGACTTTTGCTGCAGCCTCCATAGCGGCCGACTCGTTCCCTGTTATTGAATGGTTAACGATGCGGCGGATATGGTTAACGGCTGGTTAACTCTCCGTGCTTGCGTGGGAGGGGGCCGGGTGAGCGGCGGGTTTCGGCAGGCGCTATCACCAAACACACCGCTGTCGTCGCCCGCGAAGGCGCGCGATCCAGTACTCCGAGACGTTGCGGGTCAGCCGATAGGCTGCGGCGTACCGGATGCCCCGCCTTGCGCGGGGCATGGCGTCGGAATGCGAGGCGAGCGCTTAGCCCCCTACTTCTTCACCTTGCTCGCATCCATCTTGATGCTCGGATCCAGCATCTTCGTCGTGAACGCCGTCGTCACGTCGAACGGCTTCTCCATTCCGAGATAGGTATGGACGAGCTCGTAGTCCTTCTTCATCCGCTCGCCGTCGATCCAGCCGAGCGCCTTGGTGGTCGTGAACTCGTCCGTCATCAGGAATTTGATACGCTCCCACTGGCGCTCCTGGTTCTCCCTGTCGAGACCGGAGACCTGGTCGAGCAGCGCCTTCAGGCACGGCGCGGCGTCGGCGACGCAGGCGGCGAAGGCCTTCTGCGTGACGCGCACGAAGTCTTCGACGACCTTCGGATTCTTCTGCAAGTAAGCGCCGTTGACGATCAGCGAATTGCCGTAAGGATTGAGCCCGATGTCCTTCCAGTTGACGTAGCCGAGATCGCCACCGAACTCGATCACCTTGAGGTCGTGCTCGTTGTAGAAGTCGCTGATGATATCCACCGTATGGCTCTTCAGCGCCGCAATCTTCGCGGTCGGCCCGACATTGACGAAACCGACGGAGTCCGGCGCTAGCCCCGCCGCCTTGGCGAAGGCCGGCCACATCACGCGCGAGGCATCGCCGGGCGGATTGCCGATCTTGTGGCCCGCGAAATCCTTCACCCCGTTCACGCCGTAGCTTTTCAGCCAATAGAAGGTCTGGCCTGTATTGGCATAGACGCTCATCACCGCAACCGTGTCGGCGCCCTTGCTCTTGGCGACCAGCATGGTGGCGAGATCGGCAACGCCGAAGGGCGAGCCACCGGAGCCGACCTTGGCGGCGGAGACGCCGGAGCCCTTGCCGGTCTCGATGGTGAGGTCGATGCCCGCCTTCTCGTACCAGCCTTGCGCCTTGGCGTAGTAATACGGCGAGTGGTCGGCCGTCGGCGTCCAGTTCAGGATCAGATTGACCGCCTCGCCCGCGCGCGCGGGCACCGCCGGTACACCGAGCATCAGGGCCAACACCAGGGCAGAGCCCGCCGCATGCAAACGCTTCATCGCACCTCTCCTCATTGCCGCGACCCGGCTTGTCGCTCTCCCGATGTGAGGATACCAATGCAACAAGCCTGCTCTCAACTTGTCAACTGTTTGGTTGGAAATGCCCGCAAAACGATCTGGCGACACCGTGCCGCAGCGCCGCGACCCCGTCGCGACCCGCAAGAAGCTGCTGACCGCGGCGCGCCAGGAATTCGCCCGGCACGGCTTTGCGGGCGCCCGCGTCGACGAGATTGCGGATCGCGCCGGCGTCAACAAGCAGCTCGTCTATCATTACTTCGGCGACAAGGACGCCCTCTACCTCGCCGTGCTCGAATGGGTCTACGAGGACATCCGCGAGCAGGAGCGCAGGCTCAATCTCGAAGGCCTGCCGCCGGAAAAGGCGATCCGCAAGCTGATCGAAGCTTCGTTCGACCATCTCGCGGCGAACCCCGATTTCATCGTGCTTCTGAACGACGAGAACCGCGGCGGCGCCCGTCATGTCCGCGGTTCGACCCGGCTGGAGGCAATGCACTCCCCGCTGGTCACGAGCGTCTCCCACATCCTCAGCGAGGGGGTCCGTTCCGGCGTATTCCGCAAGGGGATCGATCCGGTCCAGCTCTACATCTCGATTGCCGGCCTCAGCTATTTCTTCTTCTCCAACACGCCGACGTTGTCGGCGATCTTCGGCAAGGACCTGTCGAGCCGGGCCCAGCGGCGCGCCCGCCGGCGCCACGTCGCAGATCTGGTGCTGCAGTCGCTCCGGCCCTAATCAACCAACTGGTTGAAAGTTTCCGCAAGGCCGGTTAGGCTTGCGGCCTGTGGCAGGGTAGCTGCCGGCAACAGGGAGCAATCGGTGGCAGGAGACGGGGCACGCAGCTGGCGCAGCTTTGCGATCATCCTGATCGTGCACCTCGTCGTGCTCGTGCTGTGGCAGGTCGCGGTCGACGCCTTCCAGGTGCCGAAATTCATCCTGCCCTCGCCGCTTGCGACAATTCAGACATTGGGAACCACAGGCTATGCCTGGGGCGCCAACACGCTGGTGACGGCGGTCGAGATCCTCGGCGGCTTTGCGCTCGGCGCCTTCGTCGGCGTGGCGCTTGCCGTGATCTTCAGCTGGGCACCGCTGCTCAGCCTCGTGCTGTTGCCGCTGTTCGTCACGCTGAACATGATCCCGAAGGTCGCGCTCGGCCCGCTCTTCATCGTCTGGTTCTCCTACGGCATCGTGCCGAACATCCTGATCGCCTTCAGCATCTGCTTCTTTCCGATCCTGCTCACGACCGCGCGGGGCCTCCGGGAAGTCGAACCGGACCTGCTCGACCTCGTGAAATCGCTGCGCGGATCGCGCTGGACGCTGTTCCGCAAGATCCAGCTACCGGGATCGCTGCCCTACATCTTCTCCGGGATGAAGGTCGGCGCCATCCTCGCGGTCGCCGGCGCCATCGTCGGCGAGTTCATCGCCTCCGAGCGCGGGCTCGGCTACCTCATGATCCAGGTGCAGTCCTCGCTCGACACGCCTGCGATGGTGATGGCCGTCGTGCTGCTGACATTGCTCGGGGTCGCTCTCTACGGCCTGGTGCTCGCGCTCGAACGCATGTTCGTGGTCGGCGACGCCAGGCAGACCTGAAGACCAAGGACAACGAATCCATGCTGCTCACCCGCCAGACGCTGCCGAAGACCATCCCTGACATCGCGGCACTCGACGATCTCCTGTGCCGGCCGACGCAGGCCCTGATCGATGACCTCAAGAAAATCGAGGGCGACATCATGATCCTCGGTGTCGCCGGCAAGATGGGGCCGACGCTGGCGGGACTCGCGAAAGCCGCCGCGCCGGATCGCCGCGTCATCGGCGTTGCGCGCTTCAGCGAACCCGGCGTGAAGGCATGGCTGCAGGCGCGTGGCGTCGAGACGATCAATTGCGACCTGATGGACGAGCGCGCGATCCAGGCCCTGCCGAAAGCGCCCAACATCGTCTTCATGGCCGGCCGCAAGTTCGGCGCCGAGGGCGATCTGTCGCTGACCTGGGCGATGAACGCGCATGTGCCGGCGCTTGTGGCACAGGCTTTCCCTTCGTCCCGCATCGTGGCGTTCTCCACCGGCTGCATCTATCCGTTCGTGCCGGTCGACGGCAAAGGTTCGACCGAGGACATGTCGCCGAATCCGCCCGGCGAATACGCCCAGTCCTGCGTCGGCCGCGAGCGCATGTTCGAATATTTCTCGCGCAAGTTCGGAACGCCGGGCCGCCTGTTCCGCCTCAATTACGCGATCGACATGCGCTACGGCGTGCTGCACGACATCGCGACGAAGGTGCTCACGGGCACACCGATCGACGTCAGCCTCGGCCATGTCAATTTCATCTGGCAGGGCGATGCGTCCGCGCAGGCGCTGCGCTGTCTCGCCCATTGCACGGCACCGACCTCGCCGATCAACGTCAGCGGCCACGAGATTTTGGCCGTGCGCGATCTCGCGGCGAAGTTCGGCGCAAGGTTCGGCCGCGCACCGGTTCTGACGGGCCAGGAAGAGCCGACAGCGTGGCTGACCGACACGTCGAAGGCGGTTGAACTGTTCGGCCTGCCCGTCGTTGATACCGACCAACTGATCGCCTGGACCGCGGATTGGGTATCTCGCGCCATGCCGAGCCTCGGCAAGCCCACCAAATACGAGGTGCGCGATGGCCGCTACTGACGGTCCGCGCATCGACCGGCTCGGCGTCGAGGACGCAGACGCGGGCCTTGTGCTCTCGACCGAAGCGCACTGGAACCAGACGATCGAGGACTGGCGCTTCTTCTTGCGTGAAGGGGTCGTGTTCGGCATCCGCGACGGCGCACGGCTCGTCGCAACTGCGGCCCTGCTGCCCTATTCCGGCAACAATGCGTGGATCAGCATGGTGCTGGTGACGGAAAGCCACCGCCGCCGCGGTCTTGCCACGCAGCTCGTCGATGCCTGCCTGGAAGCGGCGAGGGAGCGCGGCCTGACCAGCTGGCTCGACGCGACGCCCGATGGTGCCGCAGTCTATGGACCGCTCGGCTTCGTGGCGATCCTCCAATTGCGCCGGCTCAAGCTGGTGAAGTCCGAACAGGTCCCCGCACCGGCGCTGTCGGATGCAACACTCGATGCACTTCGCGCCCGCGATCTGCGCGCCACAGGTTTTGACCGGACTGCCCTGCTCTCCGCCTTCGCACAGCGCTCCGGCTCGCGCATCGTCGCGGCCAATGGCGCCATCGCGCTGGTCCGCGACGGCAGAACCGCGCGCCATATCGGCCCCTTGTTTGCCGATCATGCTGCCGAAGCATTGGCTCTGGTCCACGCGGTTGCGCGATCCGAGACCCGTCCTCTCCTGCTCGACGCCGTTGCGTCGCAAGGCCCGTTCCTGAACGGCTTGATCGAATCTGGCTGGACCATCGAGCGGCCATTCCAGCGCATGCGGTTCGGCCCAGCCACCACCACGGCCGAAGAAATGCCATTCGCCGTCGCCGGCCCCGAATTCGGATAGGACATCATGCATCACAGCCAGATCAACAGTGACGTCCGCAAGCTGATCGCCGACGGCACCGTGCTGCCGGCGCATCCCCTCGCCCTCACCGCCGAGCGCCAGCTCGACAAGACGCATCAGCGTGCGCTGACGCGCTATTACATCGATGCCGGCTCGGGCGGTCTTGCCGTCGGCGTTCACACGACGCAATTCGCGATCCGCGACGTCGGCCTGTATCGTCCCGTGCTCGAGCTCGCCGCCGAGACGGCCGCAAGCTGGACCAAGCGCCCGCTGGCGCTGGTCGCGGGCCTCGCCGGACCGACCTCGCAGGCAATCGCCGAGGCCCGTACCGCGCGCGACATCGGTTACCATGCAGGCCTGCTCAGCCTCGCCGCGATGAAGGGCGCCTCCGAGGACGAGATCATCGCGCATTGCACATCCATTGCCGCCGAAATTCCGCTGGTCGGGTTCTACCTTCAACCCGCCGTCGGCGGCGTCATCCTGTCCAGCCGGTTCTGGCAACGCTTCGCCTCGATCGACAATGTCATCGCGATCAAGATCGCGCCGTTCAACCGCTATCGCACGCTGGATGTGCTCCGCGGCGTGGCAGCCGCCGGCGCGCTCGACCGCGTCGCGCTCTACACCGGCAATGACGACCACATCCTGCTCGACCTGATGCTGCCGTTCGACCTGCGCGACAATGGGGTCACGACTCGGACTTACTTTAAGGGCGGCCTGCTGGGCCATTGGTCGGTGTGGACCGCGAGCGCCATCAAGCAGTTCGAGCGCTGCAAGGCCGCGCGGCACAAGGACAGCGTGCCCGCCGACCTGCTCGCGCTCGATGCCCGCGTCACCGACTGCAACAGCGCGTTCTTCGACGTCGCCAACAATTTTCACGGCTGCATCGCCGGCTGCCACGAGGTGCTGCGGCGCCAGGGTCTGATGAAAGGTCTGTGGTGTCTCGATCCGAACGAGGGCCTCAGCCCCGGCCAGAAGGACGAGATCGATCGTGTCTGCCGCGAGCACGCCGACCTCAGCGACGATGCCTTTGTCGCTGCGAACCTGGACAAATGGCTGGCATGAACTCGGATCCCTTCATCCGTCTGCAAGGCGTCCGAAAGGTCTACCGCTCCGGCGGCGCCGAGTTTCTCGCGGTGTCCGACGTCACCATGGACGTGCAGGAAGGTGAGCTCGTCTCGCTGGTCGGCCCGTCCGGCTGCGGCAAGACGACGGTGATGAAGATCCTGGCCGGCCTCCATGGCGCCGACGGCGGCACCGTAACGATCGGCAATGCCGAGAGCCCGTTCGATCCGAGCCGCGACATCGGCATGGTGTTCCAGCAGGCCCTGCTCCTGAAATGGCGGACCATCCTGGACAACGTGCTGCTGCCGGCCGAGATCGTCGGGCTGCCGATGAAGGCCGCACGCGAGCGGGCGCGCGATCTGCTCAAGCTCGTCGGGCTCACCGGTTACGAGCAGAAATATCCGCAGCAGCTGTCCGGCGGCATGCAGCAGCGCACCGCGATCGCGCGCGCCTTCATCCACGATCCCAAGCTGATCCTGATGGACGAGCCGTTCGGCGCGCTGGATGCGCTGACGCGCGAGCAGATGAATCTGGAGATGCTGCGGATCTGGCGTGAGAGCGGCAAGACCATCATCTTCGTCACGCATTCGATCCAGGAAGCCGTCTTCCTGTCCTCGCATTGCGCGGTGCTGACGGCGGGCCCAGCGAAGATGGCCGACTATTTCGCGATCGACCTGCCCTTCCCGCGCGACCTGCCGCTGAAGACGACGGACGCATTCGGCGCCTATGCGCGGCGCATCTACGCGAAGCTGGGGTTAGGGACGGCATAAACAGCCGGTCCGCTGTCATTCCGGGGCGCGACGAAGTCGCGAACTATGATGCGCAATTGCGCATCTGAGAATCCATCGGGCAGCAAAACACGCGGTGAAATGGATTCCGGGCTCGCGCCAAGAGGCGCGCCCCGGAATGACGGTGCGCGGCGTTGTCACCGCGCCCCTCACGTCAGGTCTTGTTGCGCATCTTGCTCAGCAGATAGTTGTCGTAGAAATTCTCCGCGATCTGCGTGTAGAACAAGAGCTCCTTCATATACGCGTCGTGGCTCTCCTTGGTGCGCTTGAACAGGTCGCTCTTGGCTGCCAGCTCGTTCAGGTGGTCCTGGGTCGCGTTGTAGCAGGCCTCCAGCACCGGCTGCGGGAACGCCTTCAGCTCGGTGCCGTTCGCGATCAGCCGCTTCAGCGCGGCCGGGTTCACGCTGTCGTATTTCTCGACCATCCACGCGCCGGCCGCCGAGCCCGCCTGGTTGACGATCGCCTGATATTGCTTGGGCAGCGAATTCCACTTCTCGTCGTTGACGATCATGTGCAGCATGGCGCCCCCTTCCCACCAGCCGGGGAAGTAATAATACTTGGCGACCTTGTAGAAGCCGAGCTTCTCGTCGTCATAGGGACCGACGAACTCGACGGCGTCGATCGTGCCCTTCTCCAGCGCCGGATAAATATCGCCACCCGCGATCTGCTGCGGGACGACCCCGAGCTTTGCAAGCACGTGGCCGCCCATGCCGGCGATGCGGAATTTGAGACCCTTGAGGTCGTCGACGGTCTTGATCTCCTTGCGGAACCAGCCGCCCATCTGGGTGCCGGAATTGCCGCAGAGGATGGCGTGCGCCTTGAAGGGCTTGAGCGCCTCATTGGTGAGATCGGCGCCGCCGCCGAAATGCCACCAGGATTCTTGATGGCGGTGGTTCATGCCGAACGGCGCGCCGGTCGCATAGGTCAGCGCCGGCTCCTTCCCGATGTAGAAATAGAGCGGCGTCTGCGCCATCTCCACCGATGCGGTGCTGACCGCATCGAGCGCCTGAAGGCCGGGCACGAGCTCGCCCGCCGCGAAGGTCTGAATCTGGAATTTGTTGTCGGTGGCTTCGGCGACGTATTTCGCGAAGGTCTGCGCCGTGCCGTAGATGGTGTCGAGCGATTTCGGAAAGCTCGAGGTCAGGCGCCATTTGATCTCGGGCGCGCTCTGCGCGATTGCAGGTGCGGCAACCAGCGAGGCAGCGCCGGCGACGGCGCCGCCCTTGAGGAATGTACGGCGTTTCATGATGGGGTCTCCCTAAAGCAAGACTTCAAATGGATGATTTGGGCCACGGTCTTCGCGGACCGTTTGCCCGTTCCTGAGGCAGAGTTCAAGCGGTGAGAGCGCATGGTGCCGCGGCCGTCGGCGGCCGAAACAGCGCACCGAACCAAGAGTTTGCCGTCAACTCCTCAGGCGTCACGGAGGAAGATCGACCGCGCCCGTTGCAATTGCTTACGCGGCCTCGGCCTGCTCGTACAGTCCGGCCATGAAATCAGCGAAAGTCGGCGCGAGCGGCAGCACATAGCCCCATTGGTCCGACATCGCTTCAGTGAGCGTCCAGGACTCGTCGTATCGGGCGACCTCGTGATCGATGAACCAGATCTTGCCGAAGTGCATCTCGTCGATCGTCATGCAGATCGGGTTGCCGCCGTGATCGCTCATGATCCACAGGAGCTCGTCGACGGTCGGCCATTGTGGTGTCTTGCGCGTCCGGACCAGCGAGCAGACGTCGCGCCGCAATCCCAGCACCTCCTGCACCGCACCGGCCCAATGCCCTTCAGGCCAGTTGAATTCGGCCGAACCCTGGTAGTAGCCGCCGGCGCAGGCCAGCAGGAAGCGGCGATAATCGTCCGGCAAGCGACAGCCGATCGATGTCTCGACGGCCTTGAGCGCAGCTTCAGTCGGTTGCTTCGTGCCGGTGCGATCAACGCCCGAGATGAATTCTGCAATGTCCAAAGGCCCTCTCCTCGCCGCGAAAGCGCGCAATGCCTTCGTCGTAGCGGCCTCGATACGGGTTCGAGCAGTAAGGATTGGGAACGGGATACGAAGAGCCGGCTGCTCAGAGCAGCTTGGCACTCACGAACAGCGCGCGCACGGCGTTGGTTGCCTGCACCGCGAGCATGGCGTTGTCGGCAGCGCCCTCCAGGGCCGCGACCGCGTCCTCATGCAGGGAGCGGAATTCCATCCATTCGACCGACTTGAAATTGGTCAGGAATTGATAGGCCTGGCCGACGGTCGCAATCGCCAGCGTGTCTCCGTTCAGCTTGATCTTGAACGTCGTGCGCAGCGGGGTCTCGGAGCTGGATGGATCACTCATGGGCTGCTTCTGGACGAGGACGACTTAACGAAGGGGAAACGGCAGCCCCGCCGAGGCAGGCCAATATCAGGAATCGGTGCTCGCGCGCTGCGATGCGGTCGCCGCCCCGCGCAGGCTCGGCACCACCACCAGGCGGTTGAACTCGCCATTGTCGTAGGCCTTGAGGAACCGATCATAATCCTTGATCGAGACGCAGCCGTTCGAATCGCCCCGCGGCCCGAGCAGGTAATTGTGCGTGAGCAGACCGACGCGGCCGAGCGCGCTTGTCCCTTCGACCGGCGTCATGCGCAAGGCGCGGACGCCGTGGAACGGCTTTTCGCGCGGCTTCAGATCGTAGATCGCCGGCGGCGTCGCGCCGACCATGCGGCGGTCGACGTGGTCGGGGTTGTCCATCAGCGGGCCCAGGCCGGAATGGGCTTCCAGCGTCACGCCGCTGGGCAGATAAACGGCCTTGGCCGAGATGTCATAGACCGCCGTCCGCGAATCGTAGCCGAGGGCGGCAAGATCCGGCGCCTTTGTGAACAGCCCGCTATCCGGCGTCAGCGAGGCCAGCTTGATCTTGTCCGTGAATTTTTCGAAGAAATTACGGTTGTCGGTCCTGGTGCCGGTATCGGCATAGGCTTGGCTGGATGCGATCTGGGAGGCCAGATCGGCCTGGACTGGACGCGAGCGCGGTATCGGAACGGCGTCGGCCCGCTGCGAGGGCCTTGCCTCCTCGGCCGCGGACCGGTCGTCATCGGTCAGCATCGAACGCCAATCGTCGCCCTGGAGCTTCTGGGCGAGCATCGCCTTGGCGTCCCGCAGCTTGAGCTGGACCGCATTCACGGTGGAGCGCTCCAGCGTCCGCAGGCCGAGCTCGCGGGCGGGCGGATTGCCGGAGACCGAAGCGAAGCGGTCTTCAAACGACGGGGAATTGGCCGGCGGCAACGCGGCGGAGACGAGCGGGGTCGAATCGCCCATTTCCGTGACCCATGCGGCAGCACCGACCGCGAGTGCGATCGCGGCCAAAGACAACAGAATCGCTTCGGCTCGCCCGACACGGCGGCGCGACAACAGCCTCTCGGCATGTGCTGCGTCGGAAACCATCAGATCCCCAAATCGACCCCCGGGGGAGCCCACCCCCACCCGAAGATTCTATACCAGCTACCACATTGGGAGCCAAAAGTTAGGCATAATCGCGGCCGAGGAGGGTCCGGCAAGGTAGCCTGAGGTATCCAATGACCGATCCTTTCGATCTGGAGCGCTTTGTTCAGGCCCAGGACCCGGTCTATCGCGACGTCCAGGACGAGCTGGCCCGGGGCCGGAAGCAGACTCACTGGATGTGGTTCATCTTCCCGCAGGTGGCAGGCCTCGGCTTCAGCGCCATGTCGCAGCGCTACGCCCTTCGCTCCCGCGCCGAGGCCGAGGCCTACCTCGCCCACCCCATCCTCGGGAAACGCCTGATCGACTGCACGAGGCGCGTGCTCGCGGTCGAGGGCCGGACCATCAACGCGATCCTCGGCGCACCGGACGACGCGAAATTCCGCTCGTCGATGACGCTGTTCGGCGCGGTGTCCGATCAGCCCGTCTTCGATCGGGCCATCGCCCGATATTTCGCGGGCGTACCAGACGCCGCCACGCTGCAGATTCTGGCGAAGCTCGACCGCGCATCCGGCTGAATCCGCCCGCCAGGGAGCGTAAACCCGAGATTAACACGGGGTATCTATTGTCCGTGCAAATTGAATTCTCGTCGCACGCTCATTGCCGGACAGATCATGAAAATCGGTACGCTCCTGACCAGCGCCATCGTCTCGCTCTCGACCGTCGGCGGCGGCCTCGCCGTCTACGTCGCCGTGACCAAGTACCAGACGATGGAGCGGATCAGCGAGGCGCAAGGCCGCCTGGCGATCGTTCGCGCCGTCAGCGACATCCCGCGCTATCTCAACCCCGAGCGAGGCTTCTCCACCAACATCCTCTACGGCCCCGCCACGATCGACCCGGCCCTGCTCGCCGAGCAGGAGAAATTGCGCAAGCAGACCGACGGCGCCCGCGACAGGATGAATGCGCTGCGCAAGGAGCTGCCCGGTTCGTTTGACGACGGCACCACCATCGGCAGCAACATCGACGGCATCAATACGAAATTCACTGCGCTGCGGGAGGCCATCGACAAGGCGCTCGCGGGCCCGGCGGAGGCGCGCAAGGACGCGGCCAAGAAGATCGTCGCCGAGAACGCCGTGCTCAACGGCGGCGTGACCGCACTGCTCAACGAGCAGGTCCGCCGCATGGCGATCCTGAACGGCGACGCCTATCGGCAGGCCAGCTACGCCAACATCGCCATGACGCTGCGCGACGTTGGCGGATTCAATTCCAGCCTGCACAAGAATCTCGTCGGCGGCAAGAAACCGGCGACCGACGCCGAGAAGGCGGATATTGCTCGCTCGCAAGGGCGCAACGACCAGATCGTGATGTCGCTGCAGGAACTACGCGGCAATCCGGCAACTCCGGCGAACGTCGCCGCGGCGCTGGAGAAGTTCAATTCGATCTATGTCGAGGAGTTCGGCCGCGAGCTCAAGCTGGTGAAGGACGGCGCGGTCAGCGGCAAGTACGAACACGACATGGACACCTACTACGCCGCGACCCAGCGCGGCCTTGGCACCATCATCGAAGTCCGCGACGCCTTCTACGACAACGCCGAGCAAATCCTCGCCGGAGCCTCCTCGGCCGCTCGCACCAGCTTCACCATCGCACTGCTCGGCCTCGTCGCCGTGCTGATCGCGAGCGTCGGCCTGGTCGTGACGGTCCGTCGCCGCGTCTGCGCCCCGATCGTCAGCCTGACGAGCCGGATGTCGCGCCTGGCCGACGGTGACCTTGCCGACGAGATCCCCGGCGCCGAGCGCTCCGACGAGATCGGGGCGATGGCCGCAGCGGTTCAGGTCTTCAAGGACAACATGATCCGGGCCGACCGGCTTGCCGCAGAGAAGCAGGCCGAGAATGACGGCAAGATGCGCCGCGCGCAGGCGCTCGACGATCTCACCCGCGCCTTCGAGGCCAAGGTCACCGAGCTGGTCGGTGGCCTCTCGCGGGCCTCCGCGACGATGGAGAGCACGGCGAAGTCGATGACGTCGACCGCGGCACAGACCAACAGCCAGGCCGCGGTGGTGGCCGCCGCCTCCGAACAGACCTCGACCAACGTGCAGACCGTCGCCAGCGCCACCGAAGAGCTGACCTCCTCGATCGCCGAGATCGGCCGTCAGGTCGCCCAATCCACCGAGATCGCGGCCCGCGCCGTCGACAATGCCCGCCGCACCGGCGACACCGCGCGTGCGCTCGCCGAGGGCGCGCAGAAGATCGGCGACGTCGTCACGCTGATCCAGAGCATCGCCGAGCAGACCAACCTGCTCGCCCTGAACGCAACGATCGAGGCTGCCCGTGCCGGCGATGCCGGCCGCGGCTTTGCCGTGGTCGCGTCCGAGGTGAAGTCGCTGGCCGGCCAGACCGCCAAGGCCACCACCGAGATCTCCGAGCAGATCACGGCGATCCAGACCGCGAGCGACGAGACCGTGGCCGCGATCCGCAACGTCGCCGACGTCATCGCCGAGATCGACCAGATCGGCGCCGCCATCGCCGCCGCGATCGAGGAACAGGGCTCCGCGACCAAGGAGATCGCGCGCAGCGTCCAGGAGGCCGCCCGCGGCACCCAGGAGGTCAACACCAACATCTCCGGCGTGCAGCGCGCCGCCGACGACACGGGCACCGCCGCAAGGGAGGTGCTGGGCGCCGCCGAACAGCTCTCGACGCAATCGCGCGATCTCGCCGGGCAGTTCGACCGCTTCCTCGGCGAAGTCAGGGCCGCTTAAAGCATGATCCGGAAAAGTGCGCAGCGGTTTTCCGAAAAGATCATGCTTGAACAAGCGCGATGACGATTCATCCTAGGCGCATCGCGCTTTAGTAGGGCGGCGCCTTGCGCGCCCGCTGCGCCTTGGCGGCTTCGATCCACCAGGCGAGATCGTCGGCAAAGCGCGGGAACGAGCGCTCCAGGGCCTTGCCGCCATCGCCGATCGGCTCGCCATCCTCCGACAGCGTCTGCGCGATCGGGCCGACGCCGATGGTGCTCGACACCACCACCATGCCCATCTCCGACAGCGTGCCGTGCCAGGCCGTAGCCGCGCGAGCGCCGGACAGCCGGCCGGCGGAATAGCTGACGATCGCGGCCGGGCGCCAGAACCACTCTTCGAGGAAATGGTCGGTGAGATTCTTCAGGCCGGGCTGGATGCCCCAATTGTACTCGCCGGTGACGAAAACGAAGCCGTCGGCGCCGCGGATCTGCCCGGCAAGCTTCTCCAGCGCCTCGGGCGCTGCGCCTTTGGGATGTTCCTTGTACATGCGGTCGAGCATCGGCAGGCCGATCGCCTTGGCGTCGATGAATTCGACGTCCTCGCCGCGGCCGCGCAGGCGATTGATGACGAAATTCGCAAGGCGGATGCCCATGCGGTCGGAACGGTAGGAACCGTAAAGGACGAGAATGCGGTTGCTCATGGCCGGACGGTAACACAAAACCGGCGGCCGGCCCTACTCGATTCGTCGGCCTATCGTCGGCGACCGCGGTCGAGCGTTTGCGACGGCGTCTCGCCGAACTGTTCGCGATAGCTCCTGGAGAAATCGCTGAGATGCCAGAAGCCGAACGCCAGCGCGACCGCCTTGACGCTATCGGCCCCGGCAAGAAGCCGTCGGCGCACCAGCCACAGCCGGCGCAGGCGCAAATAACGGTGCAGGCTCATGCCCCGATAGCGGCGGACCACGTCGTTCATGGTGCGGACGGACAGCCCGAGCTTGCGCGCGATCTCATCGCTGTAAATCGGCTGCGACAGGTCGTCAGAGAGCAGTGCGCGGACGTCCTGGAATGTCTTGAAACTCCGTCCGTCGTTGGGGCGCAGGGTCCAGCGGGACGAAACGACGCTTTCAAAGGCGTCGTCGACGGCTGCGAGCAGGGACTCCTTCATCGCCGCGCCGTCCAAGGAAAGCCCCGGTGACTCGACCGGCTCGGACGCCGCGGCCAGCACTTCACGAACCACGCTGCGCAGCCGGTGCAAGCTTGCCGCGGAGATCTCGAATATCTTGAAGTTCGAGAGTGTCGGCGGCCAGCCACGCCCCCACACCTCCGGCCTGAAAACCACCGAGGCGATTTGCCGCTGCACCTCCTCGATGATGGTGTAGGCCGCGCCGCCACTGCCAATGACCACGGCTGGTCGCGCACCTTGCGAGCCATTGAAGCGAATGGGGACGTCGAGAGCGTCCATCGTGAAGCCGATGGCCGTGCAATTTTCGACGAGTTGCGCATCGACAACCCGAGGAAACGCGCGTGTCAAATTCACATCGCAGCCCGGTAGCGACAGGATCGTCTGCTCAGCCGAAGTCTCAGCCGAAATCCTCCGTACGAAAGGCGTGAACTCGAAATTCAGCCCGCGTATGGCGCTTCGGAATTCGTCGGCATCTGAAAAGCGAAATGTCCTGAGTGCCAACCTGGACACATCATCAATGTTGTTCATGGAAATAAGAAACGCAGCGTCGCGCTTAACCTTGCGTCCGGCCGCGCTGCCGGCCTACGGGTTTTTCCGCAAACCCGAAAGATATCAATCTTAGCGTGTTTTGATCAATTGGCGAAGGGTCCAATTGAAGAATAGGCGGCGACGTCCGTCTCGCCGAATTTCGATAGCGTTTCCGGCCCAGGTGGCGGTGCCTCAATACCGAACCTTCCGCATTTAAAATGAGAATTAACTCCTTTGAGGCGCAATGACCGAGGTTTAATCGTGGAAATTATTTCATTTTCAGGCTCCGCCATGATGGCAAATTCGCCTGCTGATATTTTGATCGAGTTGGAAGACGCGGTCGCAACGTGTCCGCCCGACCGCTGTACTCGCATCCTCTCCGGCATTTCGCAGCTACTCACCAGCAGCCGCGACCGGCCTCAGCAATTGCTCGCCAATGTCACCGACGGCGTTCTGCTGCGATTGACGGAGCGGGTTGAAACCAGCGCGCTGATTGATCTCAGCACGGCGCTCGCGGAGCTCGAGGTGGCTCCGCCGCAGACCTTGCGACGCCTCGCCTCTCACCGCGATCCGGAGGTGGCGTGTCCTGTCCTGCTCAGGTCGCCGTCATTGTCGACTGCCGATCTCGAGTCGATTGCGGCCGCGAGCGGCGAACGGCAGCAATGTGCGATCGCCAATCGCGCGCCTGTCGATCCGACGGTGGTCGAGACGCTGATCAAGAGCGGCGCTCGCAACGTATGTGTTGCCTTGATCGGCAATGCGGAAGCACGCTTCTCCGATGCCGCTTACGTCGCGCTCGTTGAGAAGTGCGTGACGGATGACGAACTCATCAAGGCGCTGGCGCTCAGGCCGGACACGCCCGACAGGGTCATGCGGGAGTTGCTGTCGAACTCGGCGGCTCCGAGGTCCGACACGACGCCGAAGGCCACCGCCTCGCTTGAAGCCGCGACGGCCGCGCCAATCGTCCCCAAGCTGCCCTGCGCGGCCGCCTATGCAAGCGCGCGGCCTGAGATCGTCGCGCTCAACCGCATCGGCAAGCTCAACGATTCCACGGTGAACCGCTTCGCCATCCGCGGCGAGGCCGCCAACCTCTTTACCGCGCTATCGGTGCTTTCGGGGGCTCCCATCGGGATCGTCGAGCACGTCATGACCGACGACGATTGCGAGGGCCTCGTCATGGCTTGCCGCGCCTCGCGGCTGAACTGGCAGACCACGCTGGCCATCCTGAGCAACCGCGGCGGCAAGAGGCTTTCCTTCGCCGAACGCGAACGTGCGCAGCACATTTTCGAGACGCTGCTCCTGTCGACCAGCCAGTGGACGGTGCGTTGGGGGGAAATAGCCGCGAATGCCGAGGGGAACAGTCGGGGAAATCGCGGCGTTAAAATGGGGGTCAGCCGATGAAGTTCGACGGTCGCAAAGCCGCGCGCGTAAAAATGGACCACAGGCAGCCGGTCAATCTCATGGGTTCGGACGGGACATGGCGGCGCAGTTGCGTCCTGCTGGACGTATCGCAAAGCGGCGCCAAGATCGAGGTCGAGGGCACGCTCGACGTGCTCCAGGCCAAGGAGTTCTTCATGCTGCTGTCGTCGACCGGCCTCGCCTACCGGCGCTGCGAACTGGTCTGGATCGACGGCACGACGGCCGGCATCCATTTCGTTACCGCTGACGGCAAGAAGAAACCCGCAACCACACCAGGGCCTGCGCAGAACGCGGTTCAGAGCAAGTAGATCCGAACGTTCGTTCCTTCGTTTCGGCATCCCTACAGTCGCAAACACCAGGTCAGACCGTGCAGCACGCGCGAACCAGATCCGTCAATGGCGGCGGCATCCGAGACCAAGCACCGGCTCGTCCCTTCCTTCATGTGCTTGCCGACACGTCCGACAAGCTCTCAGGTGTCTGCTCGATTCTCGAAGAGAAGTTCACCATTTCAGGCGAGCGGCTCGATGCCGATTCCAGGCTGTCGCAGACGCCGGCTGCCATCGTCATCCGCGCGGAGCTGCGGGACGTCGATAATATCGCCGCCATCAAGAAGCGTGCGGGCAAGCTGGCCAAGGCCGCCAAGCGGATCTTCCTGCTCGAGCACACCTCGCACGTCTGCATCTCGCAGGCCTACGCGCTCGGGGCGACGCTGGTCCTTCCCAGCACCGTCGGCCGGAGCAGACTACTGGCGGCGCTGATCGACCCGGCCGACGCGGTTTCTGCTTCGTCAGGCGACGCACTGCAATCGGATAACGCCGTCGAGACCGCGGCGACGGCGATCGCTTCGATGTTCACGGCCGTGACGCTGGGCCAGCCGCTCGACGTCGACGGCACCAAGGAAGCCGGTCGCCAGATCGCCGATCGCATCACCCAGCATGGCCTGACGGAGTGGCTCATGACGGTGCGGCGCCATCACGAAGGAACCTATCAGCATTGCCTGCTCGTGACCGGCGTTGCCATCGACTTCGGACTGAGCCTCGGCGTCGGCAGGGCCGACCTCGAACGCCTCTACTCGGCTGCCATGTTCCACGACATCGGCAAGGCACAGATTCCGCTCGCCATCCTCGACAAGCCGGGCCGCCTCGATGACGCCGAACGCGCGCTGATCGAAACGCATCCGACCGCCGGCTACGAGTTTCTCAAGGGGCATGACGGGATCTCGCCGGAGATACTCGATGCCGTTCGCCATCATCACGAGTACCTCGACGGGAGCGGCTATCCCGATGCGCTCTGCGCCGAGAGCATTGGCGACATCGTACGGATTCTGACGATCTCGGACATCTTCGCGGCGCTGATCGAGCACCGGCACTACAAGCCGACCATGCCGCGCGCGGAGGCCTATAACGTTCTGTGCGCGATGAATGGCAAGCTGGAAAAGGCGCTGGTCCACTCGTTCAAGCAGGTCGCGCTCACGCGTTGAGCACGGCAGACCGTTCCCGAACGCGACCTAATGAGTAGCGCGATGGCTGGCGCGGCGCCGGATGGACCGGCAGGCCAGCCCATCGGCCAGCAGCTTCATGTCCTCGTGCCGGCCACTGCGAATGAGCCGGCCGAACTCGTCGGGTGTGAACGGAAGACTCGGATCATCATCGATCCTGTGCCGCATTCGCGGACCGAAGAACCGCCGAACCAGGCTAGCCAGCCGCCGCATGTCAAATCCCTCGCGCCAGCAACAAACCTCTTAGTCCGGATATTGTTCCTCCCGCACCTTGGAGATTGCAAGAGCTCGCTTAGGCTCCGCACCAAAAATTTCCGTCGGAGAATAATCTCCTCTTCGTCGCGCTAATCGGCAAAACCCACGTAGCGGACGAACTCGTCGTTGTGCTCGCGGTCCGAGCGAACGGCGTTCGCGGCAAAGTTGTCGTCGGGATAACCCATCGCGACACAGGTCATGATGACCTCGTCCTCCGGAATCCTGGCGACCTCGCGCACGATGTCGGAACGCATGATGCCCTGCCCGTTGATCACCGAGCCGAGACCGCGGTCCCAGGCCGCGAGCACGATGCCGTAGCAGAGCGCACCGAGATCGAAATGGCAGACCGCGCCGGGATCGAGCACGCGGTCGTAGGTCAGGACCAGCGAGACCGGAGCGTCGAACTGGCGGAAGCCGCGCAGCACCCAGTCCTGGCGCATCGGCTTGTCGTCGCGCGCAATGCCCATCGCGCCGAACAGCTTCTTGGCGATGTCGACCTGCCGCGTGCGATGCACGCCCTGATACTCGCCATGGCTGACGATGTCGCGCTTGACCTTGGCGCCGCCGATCATCTCCTCCATGTTGCGGCGGCGCACCTCCTCCAGCGGATGACCTGTGAGCACGTGGACATGCCAGGGCTGGGTGTTCATCGACGACGGCGCACGCTTGGCGCTCTCGATGATCGCCTCGATCACCGCGCGCGGCACCGGCTCCTTCCTGAAGCCGCGCACACTGCGGCGCGACTGGACCAGCGTTTCGAATTCCACCTCTTGAACCTCCCTGCCCGTTCGTCCGGCGTTGCGGCGCCGGTTGCCGACGTCGCGCGCAAAATCTATGTTAGCCCGCAAGCAAGACCAAGACTCCCGGAGGACCCGCCATGGCCGCGCCGCTCGATCCCGTCATCGCCCAGATCATTCCGCTGATGCCGATGCGAGATCCCACGGTCATGACGCCACAGAGCGCCCGCGATTCCTTGCGCGCACTGGCTGCCTCGCGCGCGGCCATACCGCCCCCGCCTGTCGATACCGTGCAGGACATCAAGGTGAATGGCGGCGCCGGCCCGCTCGATGCGCGCGTCTACCGGGTCGGTACCACGCCGGCACCGACCGTGGTTTTCTTCCACGGCGGCGGCTGGGTCGCCGGCGATCTCGAAACCCACGACCGGCAGGCGCGCAACCTCGCGATCGAGACCGGCGCTGTCGTGGTCTCCGTCGACTATCGCCGCCCGCCCGAGACGCGCTTTCCCGGCGCCTTCGAGGACGCCTTCTCAGCGGTCGGCGACGTCTTCAACCGCGTCGCGGAATTTGGCGGCGATGCGACGCGCCTCGGCGTTGCCGGCGACAGCGCCGGGGGCAATCTCGCGGCGACCACGGCGATCGCCTGCCGCGATGCCGGCATCAAGCTCGCCGGGCAAATGCTGGTCTATCCCGTGACCGACGTTCTCGGCAGCTACGCGGACGCGCGCGAGAACGCGCGCTATCCCTCGCGGGCGGAGAATGCCGACGGCTACTTCCTCACGCGCGCCACGATGGAATGGTTCTGCGGCCACTATCTCGCCGATCCCGCTGACGCGACCGACTGGCGCGTCTCGCCGTTGCGGGCCGCCTCACTGTCAGGCGTCGCGCCCGCGATCGTGACCACCGCCTGGTTCGATCCCTTGCGCGACGAGGGCGCAGCCTATGCGCGGGCGCTGGAGGCTGCCGGCGTCCGTGTCAAGCACCATGAGGGCCCCGGCCTGATCCACGGCTATTTCGGCATGGGCGATGCCTCGGACGTCGCCCGCGCCGAAGCACAGCGCGCGCGGGCCGACTTCAAGGCGTTGCTCATGCGGGGAGTCTGAGGCTGCTAGTTTCGGCGCGCCCGCTGCGCGCCGGTGTGTCCCCAGGTCTCGTCCCAATCCTGGCCGGCGGCGTCGACGACGCGGCCGTCGGCCTCGAAGAACTTGTTCGGCACCTGGAAGATCGCCAGGATCAAGGCCCCGTCCGGGCACCACGCCGCGTGACGGCTGCCTGCCTCGCGCCAGATGAATTCGCCGGCCTTGCAGGCGATTCCCTTGGCCGGCCCCTCCTTGTCGACGAGCGCGCCTTCGATGACCCAGCTCTGCTCGATGCCGACATGCTCGTGATCGGGCAGCACCGATCCCGGCGCAAAGCGCATCAAGGCGGTCATCAGGCCCGTGCCGCGATCGAACAACAGCGTCTTGGCCTCGCAGCCCGGAAAGCGAGTCTTTTGCCAGTCCATGTCCTGGGGCCGAACCAGGTGAGAATGCTGATCGGCGGTAGCCTGGTCTTTCGGGATCACGGCGTCCATCATGATGCTCTCTCCATCTCGGCCGTCTGACGCTAGCAGGATCGCGCGGCCGGGTCAGCGAGCAGTGCAACAAGGATGGACGGTCTCCGACCGCGCTGGAAAAATCTGCATGGCGACTGCGCGACGTCCGCTCATCCTGCTTGATTGCGCCATGATTCCCGGTTCCAATCTCCCGGCCATTTCTGGTTAGGAGATACCCATGATGAAGCGGATTTTTCTCGCGGCGATCGTTGCCGCCTTTGCAGCAGGCTCGGCCTTCGCACAAGAAACCTGCGAGAGCAAAGCCGTCGGCAAGGACGGCAAGCCGCTCGCCGGCGCCGCCAAGACCTCGTTCCTGAAGAAGTGCAAGGCGGACGCCTGCGCACCCAAGGCGGTCAGCGCCGATGGCAAGCCGCTCGCCGGCGCTGCCAAGAACAGCTTCATGAAGAAGTGCGAGACCGGCGCGTAAGGCGCGCCAGACTTCGAGCACTCTCCTGCCCCGGACGCAGCGCAGCGCTCTTCAGCGGTGCGCTGCAGAGCCGGGGCCTATGCTTCCCACTCCGACCGACAGATGAATCCCGGCTCTGCGACGCGTCATTCACCGCGTCCGGGACACGAGACTGGATGTCGGCGCGATACTAACCCGTCACGCCTCAACTCCGCCTGAACTGATAGTCGAACGCATCGCCGAGAGGCTTAATCAGCCCCACCGTCGGCGCCGGAAAATGCACCGGCAGGATCAGCGTGTCGGTGTCGGCAACCGACGCAAAGAATTTTCGCCGCGACACCGCCGACTGCTTCGGGTCCCAATCCGGCATCGCTGACCAGTCCGGCTCGCGACACTGGATCTGGTGGTGCATGAGGTCGCCCGCGACCACCGCACGCTGGCCCTTCGAGAAGATGTTCACGCAGCAATGGCAGGGCGAATGCCCCGGCGTCGGCGTCAGCGTGACGGTGTCGTCGAGCGCGTAGTCGTCATCGACCAGCAGCGCCTGCCCGGCCTCGACGATCGGCAGGCAATTGTCGCGAAACACAGTGCCGGGCGGGTTGCTGCCTTTGGCGTGCTCGGCCTCCCACGCCGCGTACTCCCCCCGGTGGAAGACGTATTTCGCGTTCGGGAACGTCGGCACCCAGCGCCCGTCGCGCAAGCTCGTATTCCAGCCGGTGTGGTCGATGTGCAAATGGGTGCAGAACACGTAGTCGATCTGCTCGAAGCCGATGCCGAGCGCGAACAGCTCGTTGCGCCAGCGCTCCTTGCCGGGGAAATCGAACGGCGGCGGATGTCCCTTGTCCTCGCCGGTGCAGGTATCGACCAGGATGGTGTAACGCGGCGTGCGCACCACGAAGGTCTGGTAGGTGATCACCATCATGCCGCGCGCGGCGTCGAACACCTCCGGCTCCATCGTCGGGAGATGGCGCTTGAACACGCCTTCGTCATAGGTCGGGAAAAAATCCTGCGGCCGCCGCCACGGCCCCTCCCGCTCGATCACCGCATCGATGGTGATGTCGCCGATACGCAGTTGCTTCATCGCCGTTTCGCTCCCTTTTTGAGGGAGCGTAGCTGGGGCGCCGAACATCTTCAAGCGAGCGACTTTCTTGCAATTGTCGCGATTTTTTCGTAGCCCGGATGAAGCGAAGCGCAATCCGGGAAAACTCTCGCATGGTTCGCTATCGTCGCAATCTTGTTCCTGGCGGAGCGTTCTTCTTCACTGCGACACTCGATGATCGACGGTCATCCGCGCTGATTGATCATGTCGACCATCTGCGTGCGGCATTTCGCGTCGCCCGCAACGAACGTCCCTTCACGATCGACGCGATCGTGATCCTGCCTGATCACCTGCACATCATCATGACGTTGCCGGACGGTGACGCCGATTTTCCGGCTCGCTGGAAACGGATCAAGAGCAGTTTTACCCATCGGCTGGTCGCCTCGGGCACACCTATACCACGCAATCGACGCGGTGATTTCTTGCTGTGGCAGAGGCGGTACTGGGAGCACACCATCCGCGATGACGCGGATTTCGAACGCTGCGCCGACTATATCCACTTCAATCCAGTCAAGCACGGCCTCGTCGCGGCACCGGTGGATTGGTCGTATTCCTCACTCCACCGCTACATTCGCGCCGGCTTGCTGCCTGCCGATTGGGGCGGCGCAGGAAAGACGACCGGCAATTTCGGTGAGCGCGGGGACTGATCCCCGGTTGCGCGATCAGGCCGTCCGCATCGCACGACTGCCCGAGTGGCATGAACCCCGGATTACGCTATCGCTCCATCCGGGCTACGCCACCGCTAGCTCCGCAACCCCGGCGCTTCCTGCCCGGTCTTCGCGACATACTCCGTGTAGCCGCCGCCATATTGATGGATGCCGTCCGGCGTCAGCTCCAGCACGCGGTTGGAGAGCACGCTGAGGAAATGCCGGTCGTGCGAGACGAACAGCATGGTGCCGTCGAAATCCGACAGCGCATTGATCAGCATCTCCTTGGTGGCGAGGTCGAGATGGTTGGTCGGCTCGTCCAGCACCAGGAAGTTCGGCGGATCGAACAGCATCTTGGCCATCACGAGGCGCGCCTTCTCGCCGCCCGATAGAACGCGGCAGCGCTTCTCGACGTCGTCGCCGGAGAAGCCGAAGCAGCCGGCGAGCGCGCGCAAGGAGCCCTGCCCCGCGGTCGGAAACTGATCTTCGAGCGATTGGAACACGGTGCGCTCGCCGTCGAGCAGGTCCATCGCGTGCTGGGCGAAATAGCCCATCTTGACACTACCCCCGAGCGCCACCGTGCCCTGGTCCGGCTCGCTCGCGCCGGCGATCAGCTTGAGCAGCGTCGACTTGCCGGCGCCGTTGACGCCCATCACGCACCAGCGCTCGCGGCGTCGGATCATGAAGTCGAGGCCATCATAGATGCGCTTGCTGCCGTAGCCCTTGTGCACGTTCTTGAGCGCGACGACGTCCTCGCCCGAGCGCGGCGCCGGCGGAAAGTCGAACGCCACGCTCTGGCGGCGGCGCGGCGGCTCGACCCGCTCGATCTTGTCGAGCTTTTTCACCCGGCTCTGCACCTGCGCGGCATGCGAGGCGCGCGCCTTGAAGCGCTCGATGAATTTGATTTCCTTGGCGAGCATGGCCTGCTGGCGCTCGAACTGCGCCTGTTGCTGCTTCTCGTTCTGCGCGCGCTGCTGCTCGTAGAATTCGTAATCGCCGGTGTAGGTGGTGAGCGATCCGGAATCGATCTCGATCACCTTGGAGATGACGCGGTTGATGAACTCGCGGTCGTGCGAGGTCATCAGCAGCGTGCCTTCGTAGTCGTGCAGGAATTTTTCCAGCCAGATCAGGCTTTCGAGATCGAGATGGTTGCTCGGCTCGTCGAGCAGCATCACGTCGGGACGCATCAGGAGGATGCGCGCCAGCGCCACGCGCATCTTCCAGCCGCCGGAGAGCTTGCCGACGTCGCCGTCCATCATCTCCTGGCTGAAACCGAGTCCGGACAGCGCCTCGCGCGCACGCCCATCGAGCGCATAGCCGTCGAGCTCCTCGAACCGGTGCTGCACCTCGCCGTAGCGGGCGATGATCTCGTCCATCTGGTCGGCCTTGTCGGGGTCCGCCATGGCGGCCTCGAGCTCGCGCAGTTCGGCCGCCACTTCGCTGACGGGACCCGCGCCATTCATCACTTCGGCCACCGCGCTGCGGCCGCTCATCTCGCCGACGTCCTGGTTGAAATAGCCGATGGTGATGCCGCGATCGGTGGACACCTGCCCCTCGTCGGGCAGCTCCTCGCCGGCAATCATCCGGAACAGGGTGGTCTTGCCGGCGCCGTTCGGGCCGACGAGCCCGATCTTCTCGCCCTTGTTGAGGGCGGCGGAGGCTTCGATGAACAGGATCTGGTGGCCGGCTTGCTTGCTGACGTTGTCGAGGCGGATCATGGGTCTTTGGGGAATTTTTGCGTTGCAGCGTCATAGGCCATGCGGGCTTCCAGGGGAAGCCCGGCCGCACCCGGATTCCGCCTCGGCAGAGGCCAAATTCCCGCAATTCGCCCAGCGGCTTAGGGCTTGTAGACCTCGACCGTCTGCATCATGCCCATCTCCTCATGGTTCATCATGTGGCAGTGGAGCATGAAGACGCCGGTGAAATCGAGGAAGCGGGAGCGGAACACGACCTCGCCGCCCTTGCGCTCCACGATCACCGAATCCCGCCATTCCGGGGTCGCCAGCGCCTTGCCGTTGACCGAGACCACCTGGAACGGATTGGTGTGGATGTGGAAGACGTGGTCGTCATGCTCGTGCGTGTTGACGATGGTCCATTCCTCGACCGCGCCGAGCTTGACCCGGTGATCGATCCGCGACGGATCGAACTTCTTGCCATCGATGAAGAAGCCGAACTCCTGCCAGTGCCCCGCGGCATCCGCTTCCGGCGCGGTGGCGGAGAGAACCAGCTTGCGGCGGCCCGTGATCTCCGCGTCGTTAATGGTTGCGAGCGGCGCCGGCGGGAGATTGCGCGGCAGCTTCATGTCCATCGGAGCGCCCGAGACCACGATCCGCGCCAGCGGCCCGGTGGGCGACGGATGGCCCTGATCGTAGGGCGCCGCGTTGAGGGCGTAGGTGCCGGCAGCGCCCGCCTTGACCAGGATGTCCGCCCGCTGGCCCGGCGCGATCAGGAGCTGCTTCATCGGCTGCACCGCGCCGAGCTGGATGCCGTCATAGGCGATCGCATGGAGATCGTGCTTCTCGAGATCGAGCAGCATGTCGTCCTGATAGGCCGCATTGAGAATGCGCCAGCGCTGCACCTCGCCCGGCCGCATCTCGATCACCGGCCGCCGCTGGCCGTTGATCGCGAGGAACCGCGTCGCGGTCTCCGGAAACAGCGTCTCGAAATTCTCCACCATGCCGTTGGCGTCGAACACCACCTGCGTCAGCACCAGCAGGCGCTCGCGCGCGGCCGTGATCTCGGGCACGTCGGCAAAATCGCCCTCGATGATGATGGCGCCAACCATTCCGCTCGACATCTGGATGTCGGCGCTGCCGTGGTGATGCGGATGGTACCAGTAGGTGCCGCGCGTGTGGTCGGCCGGTAGCGTGATCTCGATGTTGTAGCTGTGGCCGGGCGCCATCGAGCGCATCACGTTGTCGGCGATGCCGCTCGGGCTCGCATGGGCCCCGTGGAAATGGAAATTGGTGTTGTTGAACTGGTGTGGACGGCTGATGTCGGCCGGCAGCGCGTCGCGGTTCGGCGGCAAATCGTTGGTCATCTTGATCCGCAGCGTCTCGCCGGGCTTCATGCGCAGCGTCGGTCCGGGGCTGCCGCCTTCGTAGGACCGGACATAGAGCCTGACCCCACCGATCTGGCGATAGGCGTAACCGACGCGCAAGGTCGTGCTCAACACGCCGCCCACCGACCGCCGCACCTCGGGCTCGACCAGCGGCTGATCCATGGCGGGAATCGGCGTCTCCGGCACCATGCCCATGGTCGGCGACATGTCCGCATTGCGCGAGGCGCCCGCATGCTTGTGCATCGCATGCTGCGCCTTCGCGCCACCTGCGATCAGCGACAACGCGCTCGCTGCGCCAAGCAGCCGGCGCCGCGACAATGTCGTCGTGCCGGTCACGAAGCTGGCCGAAGCGCCGTCGTTCGGATCGTGCTGCATTGTCGGTCTCCCGCCCCCGTTGCCGCGATCCGTTCTTTCAATTTGATTCGACTGCAAGGCAAGCGGAAACGGTTTCTCAATCCGCGCACGCACGGCACGCGGCGTCTTCATCGGATGTAAACGGCCTGCCGATTCTATGCGTGCATGACGAATCGTGACAGCTTCGGACCAGCGTCGGCGCGTACCAACGGCAGCGACGCCGTCGGCATTGTGAGCCTCTGAAGCATGATCTGGAAAAGTGCGCAGCGGTTTTCCGAAAGATCATGCTCAAACAACGACCTAAAGCGCGATGACGTTTCATCCTGATCGCATCGCGCTTTAGAACCTTGCACAAGGATCAGATCATGCGGCCTTCGCGACGCGCGTTCGTGAAGTGGTTGTCGGCGGGAGGCATTTCGGTCAGCCTGTCGCACCTCGCTTCGGCGGCAAGCGTTCCCTTCGCGGCGCACGAGACGCTTCCCGGACGAGGGCAGTTCAACCCCGCGGCCAAAGGCGCCGGCCGTGTCGACGGTGTCGCAAAGGTCACCGGTGCAAAGCTCTACGCCTCCGACTTCCGCGCCAACGATCTCCCCGGCTGGCCGCAGACCACCTCGCATGCGATCCTGATCCGCG
This sequence comes from Bradyrhizobium sp. CCH5-F6, assembly GCF_001556045.1. Taxonomy (GTDB): domain Bacteria; phylum Pseudomonadota; class Alphaproteobacteria; order Rhizobiales; family Xanthobacteraceae; genus Bradyrhizobium. The sequence continues at coordinate 117,885 of NZ_LSIC01000047.1, read as the reverse complement.
CCAATGACGCCACGCATGTCTATACCGGTCTCGACCTCACCCGGCTCGAGGGTGCGCTAAAACCTTCCGTCGTCGTCACCGCCGCCGATCTCGACCGCATCGGCACGCAGGTTCCGGCGTTCTACGCCGGCGACCTGTTCTGCCCGCTCGGCAAGACGCCGCTCTATCTGGGGCAGCCGGTGGCGCTGCTGATCTTCGAGACATTCGACGCCTTCGACCGGGCACGCCTCGCCCTGCGCGACGGCACCTTCGTGAAATTCGGCGAGGAGACTGGCCCGGTGATTGCGCCCGACTACGGCGCCTATCGCTTCACGCGCGTGGCCGGCTCATCGCCCGAGAAGCCCGATGTCTATTCGCCGATCCAGGCCGGCTGGGTCTCGCCCAAGAAGGTGCAGAGCGCCGCGCTGCCGGTGTGGTCGCCGCTTGCGAAGGAGATGCCGCCCGATTACGCCAAGGCCGCCAGATATGGCGAACAGATCCGCTCCGAGCTCGCGGCGGAGGATGCTTCGCTCCTGGTGCTGGACCGCGAGTTCGAGACGCAGTCGGTCGATCCGATGTTCCTGGAGCCGGAATGCGGGCTCGCCTGGTACAGCGGCAAAGGCGGCAATCTCGAGCTGGTGCTCGGCGTGCAATCGCCTTACGAGGCCGCGGAGTCGCTCGCACATCTGCTCGCCAAGGCGCGCGCCCCCTACAAGCCCTCGCACATCAACGCGCAATTCGCCCATGTCGGCGGCGGTTTTGGCGGGCGTGACCACACCCCCTTCATCCTCTATGTCGCGCTGGCCGCGATCTGTTTCCCCGGCAAGCCGGTGCGGCTGGCGCACGACCGCTACCAGCAGTTCCAGGGCGGCATCAAGCGTCACCCGATCAAGATGCGCTCGCGCATCGGCATCGATCGCAACACCGGCTTGATCAAGGCCTTCGCCGCCGATCACGTGCTCGACGGTGGCGGGCTCGCTAATTTCTCCGCCAATGTCGCCGTGGTGGCCGCGACCGGCGCGATCGGCATCTACGACATCCCCAAGGTCGACGTCACCACGGTGGCGATGCATTCGCGCGGCGTGACCGCAGGCTCGATGCGCGGCTACGGCACGCTGCAGGCGATGACCGCGCTCGAGGTGCTGATCGACGAGGCGGCCAGCGAGCTCAAGCTCGATCCGATCGAGTTCCGCCGCCGCAACGCACTCAAGCAGAACGGCCGGACCATGACCGGCAATCCCTACATCGTCTCGGTGCGCACGCCCGAGATCCTGGACAAGCTGGAACGGCATCCGATCTGGCAGCAGCGCGCGCAGTTCAAGCAGGCGTCTTCCGACCGGCTGATCGGCACGGGGGTTGCCTGCGTGACCAAGGATTACGGCTCCGGTGCGGACTGCTCGCTCGGCCGCGTCGAGCTCTCCCCTGACGGCAGGATCGCGATCTTCTGCGACCATGTCGAGATGGGCAACGGCATCGGCACGGCGCTGGCAAACCGCGTTGCCGGCCATCTCGGCGCCATCGCCGACGAGGTCTCGGTCGCCCGCGTCGACAGCTACGACGTCCTCGGCCTCGTCACCTCGGGCGATCCCTACACGATGGACCAGAAGACCCAGGACGCTGCCGAGCGCAATCCGCGCTGGGTGCCCACGATCAGCTCGGCGACTTCGGCCTCGATCGGCGCGCATGTCGGCACGCATTCCTCGGCGGAAGCGGCCCGCGTCATCTTCCGCTTCGGCCTGTGGCCCGCGGCGCTCGAGCTGTGGCGCATCCCGAAGAGCGATCCGCGCGCCAGACAATGGACGAGCGCGCGCTGGCAGAACGGCCAGCTCACCATGCCCGGCCTCGCCCCGCTGGCCCTGCCCGTGCTCGCGGCCACCGCCCATGCGCGCGGCTTCGTCACCGGCGCGGTGGCGCACAGCTTCTCCCGCTGGGCCTGGTCGCGCGCCCGCTTCCCCCTGTTCGGCGAGCAGTACCGCGCCGAGATCGACGCGCTGGCGATCCGCCGCGGCAACGGCAGGTTCGAGCGGATCGGCCGCACCAGCGTCAAGTTTCCGCCGACCGACAACAACCGCATCGGCACCGCCTATACCTCGATGTGCGGCACGCTCGTTCGCGTCGAGATCGAGCGGGCCAGCGGGAACTTGCGCATCGCCAAGGCCTACAGCGTGTTCGAATGCGGCACGGCGCTCGTGCCTGAGGTGGTGATGGGTCAGTCCCACGGCGGCTTTGCCATGGGCGTCGGCTACGCGCTGCTGGAAACCCTGCCGCCGTTCGAAGGCGGGCCCGGCAACGGCGAATGGAATCTCGGCCGCTACCTGGTCGCGCGCGGCTCGGACCTGCCGCTGCGCGATCTCGAGATCGAGATGCTGAAGCCGCAGACCGCGGATGAGGCTCCCAAGGGCATGGCGGAGGTCGTCATGATCCCGATCGTGCCGGCGCTGATCAACGCCATTCATGACGCCACCGGTCACCGCTTCCGCGCGCTGCCGGTCACCTCGAACCTCCTGAAGGGAGTGCTCGCGTGACGACCCTCAGCCTCACCATCAACGGTCAGAAGCACGGTCCGATGGAGGTCCGCGACGATCTCTCGATGAACGATTTCCTGCGCGAAGTGCTGGGCATGACCGGGACCAAGTTCGGCTGCGGCGCCGCGCAATGCCTGAGCTGCGCCATCATCGTCGATGCGCCCGACGGCACCAGCTACACCAGCCCGACCTGCATCGCGCCCGCCGTGAATTTCGACGGCAAGTCGATCCGCACCGTCGAAGGCCATGCCAAGGACGGCCAGCTCTCAGCCCTGCAAAGGGCCTTCATCGACCATTTCGCCTTCCAGTGCGGCTATTGCACTGCCGGCTTTCTTGGCGAAGGCCAGGTGCTGCTGGAGCGCCTGGCGCGCAAGCCGGTGCCGCGCGAGGCGCTGGAGCAGACGATCGCGGATGCGCTCGACGGTCATCTCTGCCGCTGCACCGGCTACATCAAATACCACGAGGCGGTGCGCGACGTGATCCTCGCCGATTCGAATCGCTACCTCGTCGCGACCAAATGAGCCGCCAATGATGTCAGATGCGCGGTTCAAGACGATGGTCGTGATCGCGGCGCTCGCGGGCAGCCTTGGTGCCGGCTATGCCGCATCGGACGCGGCGAGCCACGCGCTGGCCTCGCCCGAGAGCTTTGCCGGCATCGTCGACACCGAGAAACGCTCGGCGGCGATCTTCACCGAGCTCGGAAAAGTCCTGACCCATCCGCGCTGCACCAATTGCCATCCGGCGGGCGACAGCCCACGCCAGGGCGACAATCCCCGTCTGCATCAGCCGCCGGTGACGCGCGGCCCCGACGGCCACGGCCTCGAGGCGATGCGCTGCCACACCTGCCACCAGAACGCCAATTTCGAACCGGGCCGCATTCCCGGCCATCCCGAATGGCACCTCGCCCCGCGCGAAATGGCCTGGGAAGGCAAGAGCATCGCGGATATCTGTCAGCAGATCAGGGATCCCAAGCGCAACGGCGGGCGCAAGGTCGAAGAGCTGATCGACCACATCGGCAAGGACACCCTGGTCGGCTGGGCCTGGAAGCCGGGCTTCGGCCGCGCACCCGTGCCGGGCACGCAGGATCAGGCCGGCGCGCTGGTCGAGGCCTGGGTGAAGACCGGCGCGGCCTGTCCGGCGCCGTGAGCTGGCGAAGGCGAATACGCGCGACTTCGGCCTCCAAGGATCGTGCGCACCGCGGATGGCTGGTCGTCACTTCCTGAGAATGCCCGTGTTGGTATTTCCAAGCTGCTGGATCGCCGCATTTGCAGCTGGGGTGTTGTAAGTCGGTCGAGATCCACCGCCGTCCTGACCCGGAGCGGTTGCGCCCAGTCTCTCGCCGGTCGTTCCCCGGCTTTTCGCATTGGACGTATTGGGGCCTGGCGAACCGCCGGTCCCGCTAAGCGTGGTCCCGTTCGAGAGCGTCGAGCCACCCGCGCCGCCCGAACCGGCTGCGCCCGCGCCGCCCGCAGATGACGAGCCCCCAGACGCGCCGCCTGAGCTTTGCGCCACGGAGCACGAAATCGTGCCAAGGAGGATCACAGCTGCGATCGCCATACGCCTCATTTTACCCGTCCTCCATCTGCCAGCCAGCTTCGAAAGCGCTGGAGTTCCTCGTGATGAAACGCGCAAGCTCACGGCCTATCGGCGGCGAGCGATCCATGCTCCGGCTAGAAAAGCAATGAACAGCGACCGTAAAGGGGCTTTCACCGTCGCGTCGCGCAACTGGTCGGCCCATCGCCTCGCGGAACCCATCGATGGCGCGTGGGGCTGCGGATCGACAGCTCCTCGTTGCTCTCCGGAACCCGGCCGCAGGCTGGAGGTCTGCTCCAATCCGGCCTGATCGTTCGTCAGCCCGGAGGCTTCCGTCATTGCCGCGGCTTCCTTCATGTCCATGCGCGTGCTCCAATCCTGTTGCGGCCCGCCCCGCTGTGGTGACAAGGTCGTGCGGAACAATGAGAGCGGCTATGGCGGCGGCATTCATGCGAACTATATGGTTTGTCCAAGGTCCCCGCCGTACCGCTCCCTTGAAGAAGCCCTTGCTGATCTTTCTGTTCCTCGTCTTCGCACCGCTTACCGCGTCAGCGGTGAGATATTTCTGGCTGAGCGATGGCCGCGAGAACTGGCAAACGGCCGATCGGTCGAGCGCGGGTCTCCTGGCCGCCGCTGCGGATCGTCCCGATGCCGTCGTACGGGTGTTCGCAGCGAGAACGGTGAGATGGCGCAGCATCTTCGCAGTCCACACCTGGATCGTCGTAAAGGAGAAAAACGCGGCGACCTACACCCGGTATGACTACACGGCGTGGGGCGAGCCGATCCGCACCAACGGCTTTGCTCCCGACGGGCGATGGTTCGGCGCAGCGCCGGAAACCATTGTAGCTGTAGATGGAGAGCACGCGGAGACGCTGATCCCCAAGATCCGGAACGTGGTCGAAAATTACAAATTCCGGTCTTACGGAGATTACAGCGTCTGGCCGGGTCCCAATTCGAACACCTTCGTGCAGGCCGCACTCGACTCCGTCCCGGAGCTCCGAGCCGTCCTGCCGCCGACCGCGATCGGCAAGGACTTCCCCTACACCGGCAAATGGATGGGCGTGACGGCGTCCGGCACGGGCATCTATGCTTCGCTTGCCGGTTACCTCGGCGTTTCGGTCGGCTGGGTCGAAGGCCTCGAGCTCAATTTCTTCGGTGCCGTGCTCGGCTTCGACATCCGGCGCCCGGCGCTCAAGCTCCCGGGCCTCGGCCGCCTTGGGGTACCCCCGGGCCTGTGAGGACGCTCGGATCACCCTTCGGCACTTGCGACCTGCTCAATCCGGCGCCCCGGTCGCCACGAACCGCTCTGCAATGATGTTGTCGGGAGCAGCGCCCAGCTCGATCGCAACGCGGCGCGCACTGTCGGCCATTGCCGGCGGGCCGCACAGATAGACATCGTGGCCCACGAGAGATCGGTCTTTGATCAGATCGGTCACAAGTCCTTGGTTGATATCAGGCGGGCTGAGCCCATGGGCCACGGATATCCGCAGGTCCAATTCCGGCATCGCCTCGGCGAGCGCGTGCAGTTCGTCGAGGAAGAACAGGTCACTGGCGGAATTCACACCGAAGCACAGCGTGACCTTCCGCTTTTCGGCAGGCGCGTTCATCTGCCGCAGCATGGACACCATCGGTGCGACGCCCGTGCCTCCCGCGACCATCAGCACCGGCCGCCCGCTGGATCTCAGGTAGAAGACGCCCTGCGGACCACGGCACTGAATGATATCGCCAGCCGCAGCCTGCGAGCTCAGATAGCGAGACATCGCCCCGTCGTCGATCAGGCGAACCAGAAACTCCAAGGCGCGGTCGTCGCTGGGTGAGTTGGCCATCGAGTACGAGCGCCACTGGGTCGTGCCCGGCACCTGCAGATTGACATACTGTCCCGGCAGAAACCTGATCGGCGAAAGCCCAAGCGTTTGCGCGACGACCCGGACCACGGACGTGCTGAGCCGTTCGATGCTCCCGAGCTTCATCGAGAACGGCTTCGCCGGGATCAGCTTGCCGCGCTCATAGGGCAGCCGTATCTCCAAATCGTTTCGGGCGATGGCGACGCAGGGCAGCATCTCGCCGGCGTCGATCTCGTCCTGCGACAGCGACACCGACGAGCCGTCTTCGTAGTCGAGATCGCCGCCGAGACGGGTCGCGCGGCAGGTCTGGCAGTCGCCGACCTCGCAATCCGAGCTCAGCGGAACTCCGGCGCGGCGCGCCGCGGCGAGAACGGTCTCGCCGGACCTCGCCTCGACGCGGACGCAATCGCCGTCCGCGAAGCGGAGGGAAAGGTTCGGCATGGCTTCGCTCCTGTCCCGTGCGGCGCTCACTGCGCGAGCGTGAACTTGCCGTCCTTTACGGTCAGCATCACGACGCTGTCGGCCTTGGCGCCGAAATGATCGTCGGGACCGTAAGAATACACCGCGGTCACGCCGACATAGTCCTTCAGGCCTTCGATGGCGTCCCGGATTTTGGCGCGGTCGGTCCCCGCCTTGCCGATCGCCGCCGCGATCATGTTGACGGCGTCGTAGGCGTTCCCCGCGAAGGTCGCCGGCGGCTTGCCGTACTTGTTCTGATAATCCGTCACGAAGCTACGCAGAGCGGCTTTCTGCGGATCGGAATCCTTGAGCGAATCGATCACGTAGATCTTCGACGACGGGATCAGCACGTCATCAGCCGATCCGCCAGCCAGCCGGAGGAAATTGAAATCGTTGGCGGCGTGCGACATGTACAGGGGCGCGGCCAGGCCGAGCTGACGGTAGTTCTTGGCTGCGATCGCCTGCCCAGGACCGGTCGCCCAGATCACCACCGCATCGGGCTGCGCGCTGCGGATCTTGGTGAGCTGCGGCGTCATATCCTTGTCGGCATTGGCGTAGGATTCCTGAGCGACGATGGTCAGGCCGAATGAGTCCGCATTCTTGACGAGCTGATCGCGACCGCTGGTACCGAACGGAGAATCCGCATAGAGGAGCGCGATCTTCTTGGCGCCGCGCTTCCGCATGTCGGTCATCATGACGCTCTGAACCAATGCGTCGGTCAGCGGCGACAGGAACAGCCATTTCTTGTCCTGCGCGGGCAGTACGATGCCGCGGGAGCCGCCATTGGAGATCATGGGCGTCGCGGCATTCTGAACCGTGTCGATGATCGCATAGGACGAACCGCTGTTCATCGGTCCGACCAGGGCGACCACGGCGCTCTGTTCCAGCAGCCGCTTGGCAGCGGTGACCGATTTGGTGTTGTCACCCTCGGTGTTGACGTTGTCGAGTTCGAGCTTCTTGCCGGCGATGCCGCCTTTGGCGTTGATCTGCTCGATCGCAAGCATCGCGCCCTCGAGTCCCGGCTGGCCGAGCGAGGCCAACGGACCGGAGGTCTCGAGCAGGCCGCCGATCTTGATCGTGTCTTCCGCGTGCGCTCCGGCGACGGCCGTCATGAGCACAAGAGCAGCCAGCATGGCTTTGGTCGTCATCATCAGATCCCCTGGGTTAGGAAGTCGTAGGTACGAGCGAAGTGACGGCGGCGGCGAACGGCTCCGAGGGCGGCAGAAAGATTCCGCCGCCGATCCGGCCGTTGTTTCCGTTGCGGTCGAGAATGCCGAGGACGATGGCGAGTGGCGAGCCGCCGCGCGCGAGGCTCCGGGCGACCGTCCCGACCCTGATTCCGCTCCGCGCGAAGCCGGGATGAACCGCGGGCAGCAGCTCCGCTGCTTCCGCCGCGGGACCGCCGGCTCGTGGCAGCGACACAGCGGTCATGGCCCCGAAGCCCATGGCGTCGACCAGGGCACTGTCGCCGATCGCGCCAAGCCGGTCGCTGCTCTGAAAGCCGGGCAGCAGATTGCCTTGTGGCGGCTCTGCCGGCGCGACGAACCAGCGTGGACCGCTGCCACCGAGCTTGACGCCGCAATCGACACCGTTGCCGCCGAGCGCAGTTACGATGCTGCTGCCCTCCCCCACCCCGGCCTTGGCGATGCACTTCACCGCTGCCATCCAGAGATTCAGGAAGAAGGCCGAAGCCCTGTCCAGAAAGCGCCGCTCCGGCGTGTCGCCACCGAGACGCGGCGCGAGCTGCTCGATCAGACTGCGTGTCGCAGCCGAGGTTCGCGAATGGCAATCGTCGCCGTCCATCAGCGCGCGGTCGGCAATCTCGATCAGCGAGATATCCCGGTCGGCGACGATCTCCAGCGTCGCAGCGAGATTGCCGTTCATCCAGCGCAGATGGGTCAGCACCTCGCGACTGCACAGCCCCAGCCGCTGCGCCAGCGCCATCCCTCCGTTGAGCGGGCTGTAGGCGACGTTCGCCGGTTCGGCGGCGTCGGCGACGATCTGCACCGCCATGCTGGGCGACAGCACCGCGGCGAGCGGCACCACCGCGTCGAAATCCTGCGCCGGCGCCAACTGAACCTCGCCGCTCGTCAGCATCGCACGGGCCGAACTCTCGTCCGAAGCCCAGCGCTCGAACAGGATTGCCATCACTGCACTGTTGACGATCGGCGCCGCAACCGCACCGGGTTGGACCGGAGGCCCGGCATGAAGGATGGTCCGGTCCGGAAACGTCATGACGTCGCGTGCTGCCGCGACGCCACGCCAGACCGGCCGCACCGCATGCATCCGCCTGAGGGCGGCGCGGTCGGCGGGGTGAAGGTCGGCTTCGACTGCCACGGCGGAAGGATCGGGCAATTCAGCCTCCGTTGATCGCGACGACGTTACGGCCCGCTTCGGTCCCGTCCGCCCCGGCCTCGCTCGACCCGAGATAGGCCTCGGTGAGGTTGCGGTCCTGAAGCAGCGTGCGACCCGGGCCTTCTGCGATGACCCGTCCGTTCGCGAGCACATAGCCGCGGTCCGCGATGGACAAGGCCGCGGTCACGTTCTGCTCCACCAGCAGGATCGTCAGCCCCTGCTCGCGCAGCCGTTCGACACAGCGCAGGATCTCGGTCAGCACTTGCGGCGCGAGGCCAAGCGACGGTTCGTCCAGCATCAGCAATTTGGGCTCGCCCATCAGGGCGCGGCCGATCGCCACCATTTGCTGCTGCCCTCCGCTCAGGGTCCCCGCGAGTTGGTCCGCACGCTCCTTGAGCACGGGAAACAGCTGGTACACGGTCTCCAGCCGCTGCTCGAAACTGATCCGCTCGGCGGAACTGCGCCAGATGACATGATGAAAGCCCCGCGCGCGGCGCAGGGCGTAGCGTCCCGCCGCGAGGTTTTGAAGGACCGTGAGCGAGCGGAACAACGCACGCCCCTCCGGCACCAGGCTGATGCCGCTCGCCACACGCTGGTCCGCCGCAATGCCGCGCAGGTCGATTTGACCGAACATCATCTTCTCGGCGGTGCAGGTCTCGACCCCGGCGATCGCCCGCAGCAAGCTGCTCTTGCCTGCGCCATTGGCGCCGACCAGCGCGACGATCTCTCCGCGGCCGATCCCGAGCGAGACGCGATCCAGCGCGAGCAGGCCGCCGTAATTGACGCCAAGACCGTCGATCTCGAGCAACGGAGGCGCGACGGCGCGGGTCACTTTCGGCGCTTGCGGCGGAGCGTCGCGACGCCCCAGATAGGCGTCGAGCACGCGCGGATTTCGGCGCACTTCCGCCGGCTCGCCGTCGGCGATGATGCGGCCCTGGTCCAGCACCAGGATGCGGCGCGCCAGCCGGCTCACCAGGGGCATGTCGTGATCGATGAACAGGATTGTCTTCCCGGCGCGCGAGAGTGACAGGATGATGTCGCCGAGCGCCCGTTTCTCGAGATCGTTCAGCCCGGCGCCGGGCTCGTCGAGCACGAGCATCCGTGCGCCGGAGGCGAGCACGCGCGCAATGCTGAGGAGCCGTCGCTGCCCGGCGGTCAGAACCGATGCCGATTGATCGGCGAGGTCCGACAATCCAACCGCCGCGAGATGCTCGTCGGCCTCGCGCCTCAGCTTGCCATGATCGAGCAGCGCCGCGCCGCGGCCGATGATCGAGGACAGCAGACCGAGACGATGATGCGCGACGCCGCCAACCATCACGTTCTCGCGCACCGTGAGTTGCTGGAACGGCTCGGCTGCCTGGAACGTGCGCGCCAGTCCCCGGGCGACGACGCAGTGGGGCGCTTCGCCGGTGATGGTCTCGCCGTCGAACCGCACCACCCCGGTCTGGGGAGCGATCTCGCCGGAGAGGACGTTGAGCAGCGTGGTCTTTCCGGCACCGTTCGGGCCGATCAGCGCGACGAGCTCACCGCCATGGACGTCGAAGCTGACGTCGGTCAGCGCACGGAACGCGCCGAAGCTCACCGAGGCGCCCGCGACCGAGAGAAGCGGACCGCTCATCGCGTGCTCCCCGCGGCCGCCGTCCCCCGGGCGCGCCTCGCGAGCGTCCCGAGAGCGCGCAACAATCCGTTGGGGCAGTAGATCACGCTGACGACCAGCAGCGCGCCGTAAGCCACGATGTCGTAGGCGCCGAGCGGCTTCAGGAGCTCGCCGATCAGGGTGATGAAGATGACGCCCAGCAGCACGCCCCAGACATCGGCGAAACCTCCAATTGCCACCATCAGCAACAGCTTGATCGAGAAGCCGACGTCGAACGGGCCCGGGCTGAGGTAGCCGATATAATGCGCGTAGAGCCCGCCGCCGAGCGCGCAGAAGAGGCCGCTCACCATCATGATCAGACGCTTGATCGACTGGACGTTGTTGCCGACCGACCGCGCCGTGGCCTCGTTCTCCGCGATCGCCCGCATTGCAAGGCCGGTGGGGGAGGCCACGAGATTCTGCGCGGCGAGGATCGCGGCGATCGTCGCCGCCCCGACCACCGGCAGCATGGCGAGATCGCCGCGCAGCGTGAATCCGAACAGGCTTAGCGGCGGGATCCCCGACAGCCCGTCCTGGCCACCCGTGATGCCGTGCATCTCTGTGAAACAGATCTGAACGATGATGCCGAATGCCAGCGTCGCCATCGCCAGGTAATGTCCCTTCAGGCGAAACACGAGCCAGCCGATAGCCCAGGCCAGCAGGGCCACCACCGCGGTTGACAGCAGGATATCGACCCAGGCGGGGACACCAAGCCATCTTCCGATCAGCGCGGCACCATAGGCTCCGAGGCCGTAGAACGCGGCGTGGCCGAGTGAGATCTGGCCAGTGAAGCCGGCGATCAACGCCAGGCCGATGGCAGGGAGTGCCTGCAAGCCGATCACCACCAACAGGCTCACCACATAGCTATTGCCGATCGCGGCGCAAGCCAGGAGAACGACGATCAGTGCGAGGACGCGCCACCACGTCATGCGCGCACCCGATCGTAGTCGCCGAGCAACCCGCCGGGACGGAACAGCAGAAAGCCGAGCAGCAGCGCGAAGGCGATTGCGTTCTTGTAGCCGGAGGAAACATAGCCTGCGGAGAACGCCTCCAGCACGCCGAGCACCAGGCCGCCGACCGCGGCGCCGACCGGCCCGCCGAAGCCGCCGACGATGCAGGCGACGAAGCCCTTTATTCCAAGTTGCAGGCCGCTGTCGTACTGGGTCAGCGCGATGGGCGCGACCACGATCCCGGCGATTGCCCCGAGCGCCCCCGACATGACGAAGCCGACCAGGCTCATGGTCTCGACCTTCATGCCGACCAGCCGCGCCGCGAAGGGATTCATGGCGCAGGCCCGGAACATCTGGCCGAGATAGGTGCGGCGAAACAGCAGGTCGAGGCCGCCCATCGCCACGATGCCAACGCCGATCACCCACAGCGACTGCGGCATCACGGTCGCGCCCAGGAGATGGATCAGCTTCTCGCCCGAGAACGCCGGCATCGGCTGCGCGTCGGTTCCCCAGACGATCGCTGCCATGCCTTGCAGCACCACCCCCACCCCGATGGTGACGATGATTCCGCGCATGACGTCGCCGCGGACGGGCTGAATGGCTGTGCGCTCGATCAGCACCGCCACCACGCTGGTGATCACGATGGCGAGCACGATGGCCAGCCAGAGGGGCACGCCGGCGACATTCAGCGCGATCGCACTCATCGCGCCCACCATCGCGAAATCGCCCTGCGCGAAGTTGACGATGCCGGTGACGTTGTAGATGCAGGTGAAACCGACGCCGATCAGCCCATAGATGCTGCCCACCACCAGTCCACTGATGAGAAACTGTAAGGCGTCGGACATCAGTCCTTCCTCCGCGTTAGACCTGCATCCAGGATTCGGAAAACGCCAGAAACGCCGTGCTCTTGCGTGTCCCGGCAAAATCGCGCTGCATCACCTTGCCGGCGAGCGGACGGCCGTTGATGGTCACGGCCCCCTCGCCCGCATCGAGGAACAGGCTGTACATCTGGTGGAGCTTGGTTGGGCCGTTTTCAGCGGGCATGTCGACCGCGTAGGGCGCGCCGAGCTTCGACCAGGTCGCGACCACCTCTACGTCGGCGGCGCGCACGATCTCCGAATAGGTCGACAGTGTGCTGCCTTCGCGGCGGCACTCGATCAAAGGCAGGTGCGTGACCGCGCCGATGCCGGGAGACACCCGGAAGGACGCAAACTTCGAGAAGAACTCGGCGATCAGATATTTGGCGAGCGGCTCGTTGTCGCTGATGCAGAAATTGTCGACCTCGGGACGGCCCTTCGCAATGCCGGGCTTGTCCAGCACGAGAATTCCGCTGCCCATGCCGTGCGCGGAGTAGAAGATGCGGAAGAAGCACATCAGTCCAGTCCATGGACCTTCCTGCGTGTCCTTCAGATAGATGCCGGGATTCTCGCCGGTCCAGGCCACTGCACCCGGATGAATGGGACTCTTGTTCGACACGTTGAAACTCTCTTCTTCGAGGCTCAGGCCGCGGCCTGCGATGCGACGGTGCGTTCGTATTCGCCGAGAAGCTTGCGGACGACCTCGTGTCTGTCGTCGGCGACGTGATGATCGCCCGCGATCACGATCTCGGTCACACGGCGTCCGATCTCTTCCTGGAGTTCGAGATCGTCGACACCGGCGATCGGCGGGATCGCCAACACGGTGTCGTGGCAGTATGTCGGGATCAACCCGCTCGAGCGGAGCGTCGAACGCGGCGGCTCCTCGCCGGCCGCGACTTTGCGGATGTCGCGACGCAGCAGCTTGCGCAGCATCACCACTCCCTTGTCGCAGTAGGTGAGGTGCTCGAGCGAATGCAGCGCGATTGGACGTTGGGTGACGATCGCGTCGTAGTCACCGGGCAGACGCTGCCGCTCCTCGAACGACCCGCCGGCGCCCTGACCGTAGAAGTCGTCCTCTTCCTTGCCGATCCCGCGGGGGTTGACCTCGGGATGGAAGTGCCGCCATCCGATCACCTTGCACGTCGTGTTGTCGATCGGCGTGGTCCAGCGTGTGATGCCGACACGACCGAACTGCTTGGCATCCTGGCCATCCTCCCAGATATGCCCGACCTGCGCGAGGTTCGGCATGATGATATCGTTGGAACGGACCCAGACCTTGTCCTTCCAGCGCCGCGTGGTGACGTAGATCATTCCGGTCGGCGTCTCGACAAAGTCCATCACCGGCAATTCGCCCCACGTATCGGAGAAATGCGAAAAGGTGACGCGAGTGTGCAGGAACACGGCATGGGCGGGGTCCATGACGTTCTCCTGTACCTGCAGCCAGTTGCAGGGATAGGTGATGCAATACGGCACCAGCTTGTCGCCCGGATACTCGTAGCTGTCGAAGATCGGAAACTCCGGAATACTGTCGGGTGGCCCGAAGTAGCCGAAAATCAGGCCCTTGTACTCCTTGCAGGGATAGGCGCCGTGAAACAGCCGGTCCTTCAGCGCACTTCCGGGAGGATCGCCCGGCGTTTCCAGCACCTGCCCATTCACGCCGAACAGCCAGCCGTGATAGCAGCATCGCAATCCGTTCTCCGTCGGCAGCCCAAACTCCAGCGACGTGCCGCGATGGCTGCAATGCCGGTCGAGGATGCCGTACTCGCCTTGGGTGGTGCGGAACACAACAAGGTCTTCGCCGAACATGCGGAAGCCAAGCGGCACGTCGGTTAGCTCCGACGTCAACGCAATCGGTTGCCAATAGCGCCGCAGCAGCTCGCCGGCAGGCGCCCCCTTCTCCACATGCGTGAGTTCGACGTTCTCTCCGGGTATCTCCCGCTTGAGATAGCCACCATAGGCTGTCGTAAGAAACTGCTTTTGCGCAACCATCGCCGCCCTCGTCCGCTCGCGCGGGTCTTTGGAATTAGTCTCGTTTGAGTATTGTGCGAGGCTCTGGTTCTGCCAATAATAGTTACTTGCACGATGAGTTTGGAAATCTTGAACTGCTCATTCGGACAGCGGCAATGCTCACGATCAGAGCAGTAAATGCTTCAAATTGGAGCCTTTGAGGAGATCGGCCGGTTGACGAGCGAGAAGTACAGGGACCAGATCGAAGTTGGCGAGGCCGTCCCCAAGCTCTCGCTGCGACAGCTCACTTATTTTCTCGCAACTGCGAACCACGAGAGCGTATTGCGCGCCTCGGAAACCCTGAACGTGTCGTCCGCTTCGATCTCGACTGCGATCTCCCAGATCGAGGAATTCCTTCAGACACAGCTGTTCATCCGGCGTCACGCGCGCGGCCTGGTGCTGACCTCGGCCGGGCAGGATCTCGCCGCTCACGCCCGAAACATTCTCCTCCATGCCCGCGAGATCGAGGCCGTTGCGCAACGGGGCCCGTTTCGAGCCGCTGGCCGCATCAACGTTGGATGCCTCGCAACCATCGCGCCCTATCTCGTTCCTCTGGTGCTGCGAGACCTGCAGGAGAAGCATCCCAACATTGAGATGCGCTGGCGAGCGGACAAGCATGAAGCGCTGCTCGACGGTCTGCACAACGGAAGTTTCGACCTGATCATCGTCTACGACTACGATATTCCGACAACGCTTCACGCTCTGCCGTTGAGATCGATGCCCATCCAGGTCGTGCTGCCGAGTGGCCATCCGCTCGCCTCCAGTCAGAGTTGCGTCCTGTCTGATCTGGTCGGCCTGCCGATGGTGCTGCTCGATCAGCCCCGGACTCGCGACTACTTCTTGTCGTTGTTCGGAAATCGGGGTCTCAGCCCGACCATCGCGCACCGCGTCGACTCGTTCGAGATGGTACGCAGCCTCGTGGCAAACGGATTCGGCTTCGCGCTGCTGAATTTTGTGCCACCCTATAATGTTTGCGGCCACGGTACGCTGACGTCGCGGCCGGTCGCCGACGTGGACCGGCCGCAGAACCTCGTGCTCGCCCGATTGTACCGATTTCGAGCTCCGCGGCTTGTCGACGAGTTCTTCAACAGCGTCAGCTTCGCCGCCCAGCAGCTGACAATATCGACCCCGTAGCGGACGCGCGCGACGCGGCCGGCACGGCGGATTCCTGAACCGGGCACGATATTTGCTAACTCATGCCTAGACGTGGTCGGATCCGAGGCGCTCGATGTTTCTCAATGCAATGAAGGCAGCCGTGAAGTTTCTCGCCGAGGGCGCGAAGTACATTCCCTACCATTGAGCGGAGGCGGGTTTAAGCCCGACGCATCAGCTTCAGTGACGCGACCAGCCGAAGGCTGCGCTTGCCGGCGAGCGCGATGCCTTCGAGTTCGCCGCTATCCTCGCTGCAAGTTCCCGAAAATCCGATCCCGACCTCGTAACCGCCGAACACCGGGTTCACGCCTTTCGCCGGCGTGTGCTCCTGGTTCAGCATCTCGCCCTTCCACCGGCCGTTCGCCGAGGAATAGGAGCCGAGATAATAGAAGAACGCATCGCCCCCGAGGATGCGGCCGTCGATCAGCAGCATCACGCCGGACAGTCCGGCATCGACCCCGTCCAGCGCCCGCAGGCTCATCCCGTAGAGCCCGTTGGCGATGCCGCCTTGGCCAATCGTCCCGCGTGCCGGCAGCACGCCGTCATCGAGCCGCGTGAGATTGGCCCAGAACTTGGCGCCCGGCATGGTGTTAGCGCCGCCCTCGAGACGGATCTGGTTGCCGTAGAGCCGGCCGCGCGCCCCGATCGAGGCGACGTCGGCGCCCATCAGCGGCTTGTAGTTGGGATCGTGATTGTGCCGCTCGGTGATCACCTCGGCGACGATCTCGCCGTCGCGCTCGAGATAGGTGCCAAGATGCGCAAAGCCGGAATTGCCGCCCAGCATCTTGCCGTCGTGCAGGCACATGATGCTGCAGCCGGACGCGTCGTTGACGCCGTATTCAACCTTGTAGAGCCCGTCCAGCAACGCAATGAACCCGCAAATTCGAAAGTGATCGACGGGTACCTAGCACCGCTGCCGCAGCCATTCCACCCGGCTTTTCCGCGCAGGGGTGGCTCGGAAACCCCGCTCCTGCCACCTTGCCATCATGCCCCTGTTTTGCCCGACAAAGCAAATCCATTTCGTAAAATCCGCATATCGGGATTTCGCAACGATTTCAATGCCAAGGCTACTGTGCATGGGGTTGTTTTCGAGCTTTTGTTCTGGAAAGCCCCCGGGCCCGCTCAGTGACGTCTTGAATACTGGACCTCAGGTGACCGAGCCCGCTGCGCTCTACATCCGTTCCGTCATGGCTTGGACGGCGGCGCAAACTGCTGATTGGCAAATGGCTCCTGCCCGGAAGGGACCTTCATGATGACGAAGTTGCGATTCATCGAGCGATGGCAGGCATTGCAGCCCTCGGTCAGATTGCCGAAGGCTTTTGCGAATTTGCGGCCGTCCTTCGCCGCGAGCGCGTCGGAGATCGATTGCAGCGACGGCTCCAACGTCGTGACGTTGCTGACGGGAATGCCCGAGTAGAGCACGGCGGCCTCGACCAGGCTGGTCTTGAGCTGGCGCAGCTCATAGTCCGCAAGCTCCCAGTGCTGGGCTTTGCCGGCCAGCCAGAGTTTCTGGTGACGCGTCTGCGCGATGCCCATGATGTCGCCGAGGCGCGGGACGTACAGGTCCGAGGATGGCGATTTGAGGTCCTGCGCCGCTGCCACGCCGGTTATCGCGCTTAGGCCGGCCAGGGCCAGCAGCATCCAACTTCGAAGCCTCATCGTAGATCTCCATTCCCGTGAGATCCAAGTGTAAGCCGGCGCGGCGCCCGGGAGTCTTGCGCTCGATCAAGGGCGGCGTCGATCCCGTCGGCAAAAGCACGCGATAATCTGCGGCTCGAACCCGCCTGCGCGGACACGCGACCAAGTGGAATGGATACTCCGCAGCCATCAGCACAAGACGAGATCGGCGCAATCATCGCCAGAGCAGCGAAGCTGCCGCTGCTCGATGCGGCCTACGAACTATGGCGCCAGCGCTACCGGTTCGACACGATCGAGGGACGCCCGACCGCCGAAGAGATCCGCATCAATCGGACGCTCACGCCGGAACAGTTCAGCGCCAAACGCCGCTATGAACGCGACCATGCCCATGAAGGGCCGATGTTCGGCTATGTGAAGCGCGCCCATCCGAACGCCGACGATCAGGCGATCAGGCAGGCCATCATCACCGCCGTCAGGTTCGAGGACGCCTACAACAAGCACTTCGACTGGAACGGTGATTTCGGCGACTGCGTGGCGCGCGCGGTGGCGCAGGCCGCGCGAAAGTTTCCCTTCTATCTCGAGACGAGCTATCGCGACGCCCGCAACGATCTCGCCTATTACATGAAGTGATTTAGAAGCACAGCGTGGTGACGAGCTTGCCCTGCTTGTCCTTGATCGCGTAGGGACAGCGCAGCCGCTCCAGCGCCTTCTTGGCGTCGTCGTCGCCGAGCGCCGCGGCCCGCTCGTAATAGGCTTTTGCAGCGTCCTTGTCCTTGGGCCCGCCGCGGCCTTCCTGCGCGAAGGCGCCCATCCGCTCCAGCGCGCCAGGATGGTTCTGCGCCGCCGCCTTCTCGAACAGCGCGCGCGCCGCGGCGTCGTCCTTGGCACCGCCCTCGCCTGCGGACAGCATCAGGCCGAGCTGATACTGTGCTTCAGCGTTGGTCTCGGCAGCCTTGCCGAGAAGTGCGCGCGCCTGCGCGGGGTCGGCCGGCGCGCTGCCGCCTGCGCCGCCGAGCGCGGCAAGATTGCTGACAGCGCGGGGATTGCCTGATTGCGCCGCCTTCTCGAACAGCTTTCGCGCCTGCGCCTCGTCCTTCGCAACGCCCGTACCGGTGGCATAGGCCACGCCGAGTTCGACCATCGCCGCACTCGATCCCTTGTCGGCGGCCTTGCGCCAGGCCGCCATCGCCTCCGCCGTCTGCCGGTTGGCGGCATAGGCCCGCCCGAGCGCGAACATGGCACGCCGTGACGATGCTGCGGCCTGTTTGCAGAACTTGACGGCGATCGTGACGTCGGCCGCTGCGATTTCCGCCACGCCCTTCACGTCAGCCGGCTTGTCGGGGTCGCTGGGATCGGCGGCGACGCGGTCGCACAGAACGAGGTCGGCCGACTGCGCCTGCGCCGTCAGCGGCGCGGCGAGCGCGAAGAGCATGGCAAGGAGATAAGTCCGCATGAGCATCACGTTGCGTCCCCGTCCCGGCAAATTCAAGGCTCAAGTCCCGATTGGCGCAGCACGGGCACGACATCAGGTGATGCCAAATAGCTTAAGAGCCGGTCGGCGGCTTCGGCTTGTTTCGCATTCGCCATGCGCCCGGCGGAGAACACGGCCGGCGTCTGCAAATCATGCGGAATCGGGCCGACGACCTCGATGCCGCCGACCTGCTTCAGCTCGCTGATCTGTTGCACGGCAAGGTCAGCCTCGCCGGTCACGAGCCGCTCCGCCGTGAATCCCTGCTCGACGATGGTGGCCCTGGCGTTGATCTCGGCCTCAATGCCCATCCGCACGATCAGCTGGGCGAAATACACGCCGCTCGCACCGAGCCGCGAATAGGCGACGGACCGCGCTGCGAGCAAGGTTGTGCGCAGCGCCGTTTCGTTGCCGATGTCGGGATGCACCTGCCCGGCCCTCACGGCGATGCCGACGAAGGAGCGCGCCAGATCGGCCGCGCCGCCGGCAACCACGCGCCCTTCGCCGATCATCTCGTCGAGCCCTTCGCGGGTGAGGATGACGAGATCGGCGGCTTCACCCTCGCGCAAGCGCTTGAGCAGCGCCAGGGTCGGCGCGAAGTCGGCATCGACATGGATGCCCGTCGCAGTCTCGAACGCGGAGGACAGGCTGCGCATCGCGCCCATCAGGCCGAGCGTCGAGAGCATGCGGACATTTTCCATGAGCCGTTCCTGGTTCCATGAGCCGTTCCTGGCGCGATCAGGCGCGATGCATCAGCCTGAGTGCTGCGGTCAGGCGCAGGCTGCGCTTGCCGGCAAGCGCGGTCGCCTCCAGCACCGCCTGCTCCGCATCGTAGCTACCGGAAAAGCCGATGCCGACCTCATGGCCGCCGAAGATCGGATCGTCCTTGGCCGGCGTGTGCTCCTGGTTCAGAATCTGGCCCTTCCAACGGCCGTTGGCGGCAGTGTAGCTCCCGAGATAGTGGAAGGACGCATCGCCGCCGAGGATGCGGCCCTGGTTGAGCAGCATCACGCCGGTGAGGCCGCCGTCGAGGCCGTCGAGCATCCGCAGATGGATCGAGTAGAGACCGTCGGCGATGCCGGCCTCGCCAACGCCCCCGGCAATCGGCACTTCATCTTCAGTGATCGGCGTCATCAGCGACTGGAAGGGCACGCCGGGCAGCTCCTTCAGCTCACCCTTGAAGCGATAGAGATCGCCGTCTGCCCAGCCCTTCGCGATCAAGGTGGCATCATCCGTGCCCGCCATGGCGCGGTAGCTCGGATCCGGGTTATGGCGGACGGTGCTGATCACGATGTCCACGCCCTCGCCGGTCTTCACGTAGGTGCCGATATGCGCGAAGGCCGAATTGCCGCCGAGCATCTTGCCGTTGCCGGCATGCATCACGCTCCGGCCGACGGCATCGCCGAGCTGAAATCTCACCTTGTAGAAGCCTTCAAACACCAGCCGTGTCCCCGGCCCTGCGCGCGTCCTGGAGCACTCTATCCCGCTTTCGGCGGCAATGGACAAGTTTCGCGGAGCCGGGTTCGGCACACACGGGGACGGCCGTCATTCAAATGCAAAAATCCGCCGGAGCCTTGCAGCTCCGGCGGATTGAGACCAACCCGGGCCAGCCCCCCAGCCCGGGCCGGGAGGATCTTAGGCCGCGGCCTTCTTGTCGGTCGGCACGGACGCGATCGTCTTCAGGATCTGCGAAGCGATCTGGTAGGGGTCGCCCTGCGAGTTCGGACGGCGGTCTTCCAGATAGCCCTTGTAGCCGTTGTTGACGAAGGAGTGCGGAACGCGGATCGAAGCGCCGCGATCGGCAACGCCGTAGCTGAACTTGTTCCACGGCGCGGTCTCGTGCTTGCCGGTCAGACGCTTGTCGTTGTCCGGGCCATAGACGGCGATGTGGTCCATCAGGTTCTTCTCGAACGCCGCCATCAGCGCCTCGAAGTACTCCTTGCCGCCGACTTCGCGCATATAGGCGGTCGAGAAGTTGGCGTGCATGCCGGAGCCGTTCCAGTCGGTGTCGCCGAGCGGCTTGCAGTGGAATTCGATGTCGATGCCGTACTTCTCGGTCAGGCGCAGCATCAGGTAGCGGGCCATCCACATTTCGTCAGCGGCCTTCTTGGAGCCCTTGCCGAAGATCTGGAATTCCCACTGGCCCTTGGCGACTTCCGCGTTGATGCCTTCATGGTTGATGCCGGCAGCGAGGCAGAGGTCGAGATGCTCTTCGACGATCTTGCGGGCGATGTCGCCGACGAACTTGTAGCCGACGCCGGTGTAGTACGGGCCCTGCGGCGCCGGATAGCCGTATTCCGGGAAGCCGAGCGGGCGGCCGTCCTTGTAGAAGAAGTACTCCTGCTCGAAGCCGAACCAGGCGCCGGGATCGTCGAGGATGGTGGCGCGCTTGTTGGACGGATGCGGGGTCTTGCCATCGGGCATCATGACTTCGCACATCACCAGCACCCCGTTGGTGCGGGCACCGTCCGGGAACACCGCGACCGGCTTCAGCACGCAATCGGAGCTGTGGCCTTCGGCCTGCTGGGTGGAGGAGCCATCGAAGCCCCAGAGCGGAAGCTGCTCGAGCGTCGGGAACGACGCGAATTCCTTGATCTGAGTCTTGCCGCGCAAATTCGGAGTCGGCGTATATCCGTCGAGCCAAATGTACTCGAGCTTATACTTGGTCATTGAGCCTCTCTGTAGATGATGCGAAAGGTTTGGGGGCCCGGAGGCCCCTGAACGTTTTGTACCCGGCCATCATCGGCCGGCCTTTTACAAGCATTTGTCGTGCCAAAAGGCCGCAGTCCGGCAGGTTTTCCCCCGCGGCCGCTCGATCTGGCCAAAGGCATGCGGCTCGCCCTACCCTGCGTCATAGCCGCGCACCTTCGCGTGAAGCTGCACCGCAAAATACCCGGGAATATCGCCCGATTCTGCAGCAGATGGGGCCATGCTGATTGGTGCCGATGAAACGCGCATCAACGCCTCGCAACTTTCGTAAAGTCTGGCGTCATGGCCCAGCAACCTTTGGAATAGCCCAGGCGTTGATCACGAAGCCGCTGCCTTGGAGGAAGCACAAGGCGCCATGCCCACAAATTGGGCGGCAACTGATTTTCTTTTCAGCACTTTCCAATCAGGGAAGCGCGGCCGATATGGGGACTCCAGTAACCACAATCGAACGAGTCGGGCGCACCATTGGAGGCCAAGGCGCTTCGACCAAGGAGAAATCGCAATGATGAACAATGGTCTGAGTCACGAATCTGCGAAGATCTACCAATTCCCCGCCGGGGGCCGCGCGGCTCTCGCCGGACGCCGCTATGGCGAGACCCGCCTTCCTGCCGATCACGCCTCGCTTCCTGCGAACGTCTCGATCTGCAGCGATAGCTGGTACCATCAAGACGCGGTCGACGAAGCCAAGCCGAAATGGGATCGCTGATGCCGACGGCCGGTTTGTTACCGCCGCGCTCTCACAAGCGCCCGGCGGCAGTTTGAAAAGGGTCGAAACAACGAAGTTTCGGCCTTTTTTGATTCTTGCACGAGCGATGCCGTTCAGGTCACTCCGCAGGCCGTGACCGGCCGCTTGAGGTGCTTGACCGTGGTGGCCCCGGTCTTCCCGATGGTCAGCGTGATACCGCCCCCCGAATAGCGCACGCCAGCAACAGCCAACCGCTTGGCGAGCGTGACGGCTTCGCCGTCGATCTGAAGAAAGGCGCGCTTGTCGCCATCATAAAAACCGACGATGAACTGGGTACCATCGGCACAGCGATAGGTCCGGAACGTCTGCGCATCAGCCTGCCGCGCCCAGCAAATTCCGCCCGCCAGCATGGTGACCGCCAAAAGAATGGCCTTGTGGCAGCCCATGATCGCCCCCTCTAGTACTCCTCGAGAACGCCCGTCGTGCGTCCAATGGAACATAACCCAAGCTGATCTCATGTCAGACTCCCCTGCCCGCCATCTCGCCCTGCAAGGCGCAAGCAATTTTCGCGATCTCGGCGGCTACCCGACCACCGATGGCCGCATCACGCGCTGGCGGCACATCTTCCGCTCCAACCATCTCGGCCAGCTCACCGCTGCCGATGTCGAGATCGTCCGCGCGCTGGGCGTCAGAAGCGCATTCGATTTCCGTGGCCGGGAGGAGCGCGCAGCCGGCATCTGCGTCGTGAACGAGATCACGGTGCACTCGCTGCCGATCGAGCCGACCGTCGTCGCCGCGCTGCGGGCCGAACTCGCGCGGGGCACTCTTACCGCGCCGGTGGCGCTCGAGCTCATGCGCGAGTCCTATCGCAACTATGTTCGCCACAACACGCACTGTTTTCGCGCGCTGTTCGGTCATCTTCTGGAAGACCGCGCGCCGCTCGTGATCCATTGCACGGCCGGCAAGGACCGCACCGGCTTTGCCAGCGCGCTGATCCTGCATGCGCTGGGCGTGCCCGACGACGTCATTGCCGAGGACTATCTCCTCACCAACAACCACTACAAGCGCGATGCGACGGCTGCCATCGACCTGCCGGAGGACGTCCGCAATGCCATCGGCAGCGTCGAAGCCTCTTACCTTGCAGCCGCGTTCGAAGCCGTCGACAAGGAATACGGCGATATCGAAACCTATCTGCGCGACGGCCTCAAGCTCGGCACAGCAGAGCGGACCGCGCTGAGGGAGCGCTATCTGCAATCATAGGCCAAGGCGCCGGGAGAACGACGATGCAAGGCAAGGTTCTGATCGTGACGGGCGCAAGCGGCGCGCTCGGCAAGGTGGTCACTGAGGCGGCGCTGGCACGTGGCGCCCGCGTGGCCGGCATCGACCATGCGCCATCGCAAGCCCCCGCAGTCGCCGACCGCGTCGAGATCGGCGGCGTCGACCTGTCCGACCCGGCGCAGGCGAAGACGGCCATCGAGACGGCGGCCAAGCATTTCGGCCGGCTCGACGCGCTGATCAACATTGCCGGCGGCTTTGCCTTCGAGACCGTCGGCGACGGCGACATCAAAACCTGGCAGCGCATGCATGCGCAGAACGTCCTGACCGCGCTCAACGCCTCGCGCGCGGCGCTGCCGCACCTCGCCGCATCCAAGGCCGGCCGCATCGTCAATATCGGCGCGATGGGCGCGCTCCAGGCCGGCAGCGGCATGGGCCCCTATGCGGCCTCGAAGGCAGCCGTGCATCGCCTCACCGAAGCCCTCGCTCAGGAGTGGAAGGGTCAGGTCACCGTCAACGCCGTGCTGCCCTCGATCATCGACACCAAGGCCAACCGCGCCGACATGCCGAAAGCCGACTTCTCCAAATGGGTGACGCCGCAGGAGCTCGCCGAGGTCATCCTGTTCCTTGCCAGCGACGCCGCGAGCGGCGTCACCGGCGCGCTGATCCCGGTCGGAGGACGGGTGTGAGCGTCTTGGTCGAACCGGCTGAACACAGGCTGGATTCAATCGGAGGCGAGAAGGCCCTAGACTAGCCGCAACTGATTCTCCGATCGGAACTGCCTTGGAAACCGCGCTTTACCTTCCCGTCAAACGCTTCCTCGAAGAGCTCGGCTTCACGGTCAAGGGCGAGATCGGCGGCTGCGATCTCGTCGGCCTCAGCGCCAGCGACCCGCCAGTGGTGGTGATCGGCGAGCTCAAGCTCGCCTTCAATCTCGAGCTGATTCTCCAGGCGGTCGACCGCGCGCCGGCGGGCGACGAGGTCTGGATCGCGGCGAAGATGTCGGCGCGCGGCAAGGGACGCGAGAGCGACGCGCGCTATCGAAATCTCTGCCGCCGCCTCGGCTTCGGCATGCTCGGGGTGACCGATCGCGGTCAGGTCGAGGTGCTGGTGAAGCCGCCGACGGCGGCGCCGCGCCGCGAGCCGAAGATTCGCTCGCGGCTCGTTGCCGAGCATCAGCGGCGCCAGGGCGATCCCGTGCTCGGCGGCAGCACCCGCGCACCGATCATGACGGCTTATCGACAACAGGCACTGGCGTGCGCGTCGGCGCTTGCCGAAGGCCCAAAGCGCGTGCGCGAGTTGCGCGAACGCTGTCCCGACGCCGGCAAGATCTTGCTTAACAATGTGTATGGCTGGTTCGAACGCGCCGAGCGCGGAATCTACGGGCTCACCGAAGCCGGGCGCGCCGCGCTGAAGCGTTGGCCGCAACAGCGGGTCGAGGCCGATGCAGGTGCTGCGTCACCGCCATGACACCCGACCGGTGCATAGCTGAGATGCCACACCGATTTCATATTGCAATGCAACATTCACGGCACTAGGTATCCCGGCATCAAGATGAGGCCGTTATGAGCGCAGACTGGAATACCAAATATGGCACGCGGCGCGTCCGCCACGATCCGCCCACCTTGGACGAGGCGATCTTCGCCGCCGTCGGCATCACCGACGACCAGGCGCAGCAGGCCGAGATCGCCGCGGCCTTGATGGGTATGCCGCTCGATGTCGTTCAGGCCGAGGTGAAGAAGCAGGCCCGCACCAACAGCCGCATCACCGCGACGCGCGTGATCGCCGGCGAACAGGGCGCGCAGCGCTCCGTGGTGGTCGAACGCCGCGTCGTCCGCCGTTTCGGCAACGACAAGCGCACCGGCACCTGAGCGTTCATTTCACTGCCCAAGAACACGAAAGCGGACCGGCCTTGCCGGTCCGCTTTGTGATTCCGTCTGCCATTTCAGGCTATGCGGCGCGATTGCCGTACATGCTGGAGATCAGCTTCCAGCAAGTGCTGTTGAAGCTGAGAAGCGCGCGCCCGGCCGTGAAGGGCGAGGCCGCCAGTTCGGCGAGCTCGGCCTCAGGCGTCTTGGCGAGGTCGATCGTACCCGTCGATTCACCGTGGCGGAAAGCCAGATGCGCTCCGAACTTCCTCGCGAGCGCCCGCATCGCGTGATTCTCGGCGCCCGTGGTGATGCGCAATTGCTTGTAGCCCCTCCAGCGCGCTTCCGCGATCAGCCGGCGGAACAGCGCGGTTCCGACACCCTGGCGGCGCGCTGAGGCTTCCACGCTGAAGGCGACCTCGGGCAAGCAATCACCCTCCGGCGGATGCAGCTCGGCCGCACCGCGGACCATGCCATCGACGATGTAGGCGACGATCACGGTGCCGTCGTCGGCACAGCGGGCGGCATAGCGCTCGATGAAGCTGTCGTCGAGAAAGCCGTTGAAACGGTCGTGCCTGCTGCCGGCATCGAGCCTCAACAGGTGATCGCGCAGAAGCGGCAATTCTTCCTGCTGGATCAAGGTCCGTACATAGCCGGGAGCGGTCCGGACGATCTCTTCAAGTACCACGTCAAAACTCCTCTTGGTGTCCCTCGAGGAGGCGTTCGAATCCCTAGGCCCCCTATATTGTGCATCGCACCATAATTTTCAAGCCGGAGGCCTGCCCAAGTTTCGGGCACCGGAAGCGACTAATTCGTTAACAGAATCAAAGCCCCGTAGTCTTACAGGACCAGCTGCGTCTGGGTCACAACGGCGACCAGCTTGCCGTCCTCGGTCTCCAGCCGGGTGGTCCAGATCTGGGTCCGCCGGCCACGATGAACCGGAGTGGCCGTGGCGATGACCGTGGTTCCCTCCTTGGCTCCGCCGATGAAATTGGTCTTGCTCTCCAGCGTGGTCGTGCCCTTGGCATCCTCGGGCAGATTGATCACGGTCGCCGCCGCGCCGACGGAATCGGCCAGGGCCATCACTGCCCCGCCATGGATGGTATGGTGAAGCGTGCAGAGATCGGGCCGGACCGTCATCCGCGCCACCACGCGGTCCTTCTCGGCCTCGACGAACTCGACGCCCTTGAGCTCGGCGAACGGCATCTTCATCGCTTTAAGTTGATCGAGCGGCGTCATCACATCTCCTCCCAATTGCTTGTTGTCTCAGGGTGAATTGCTTCGCGCGGCAAAGCAATGACGTCCGAGGTAATGGCGGTGCTGACATATGCGCCGCGTTCGCGCATATGCTCCCTCCATGCGCCACTTCCCGCCCCGCCGCGTCGTCTGTCTCACCGAAGAGACGGTCGAGACGCTCTATCTGCTCGGCGAGCAGGACCGTATCGTCGGCGTCTCCGGCTATGCGGTCCGCCCACCGCAGGTGCGGCGCGAGAAGCCACGGGTGTCGGCTTTCGTCTCAGCGGACATCCCGAAAATCCTGGCATTGGAGCCGGACCTCGTGCTCGCGTTCTCCGATCTCCAGGCGGGCATCGTCGCCGACCTCGTCCGCGCCGGCATCGATGTCCACGTCTTCAACCAGCGCGACATCGCCGGGATCCTGGCGATGATCCGCACGCTAGGTGCACTGGTTGGCGCCGCGGGGTGCGCGGAAGACCTAGCGCAAGGCTTCGAGCGGCGCCTTGCGGCGATCGCAGCAACGCCCCGCCCCTCGCCGCCGCCAAAGGTCTATTTCGAGGAATGGGATGATCCGTTGATCTCGGGCATCGGATGGGTGTCCGAACTGATCGAGATTGCCGGTGGCAAGGACGCCTTTCCGGACCTGCGCCATCGGCAGGCGGCGAAGGATCGCATCATTTCACCGGACGACGTGCGTGAGGCTGCGCCCGACGTGATCCTCGCATCGTGGTGCGGCAAGAAGGTCGTGCCCGCCCGCATCAAGCAGCGCGACGGATGGAGCGGCATCCCGGCCGTGCGTGACAACCGCATCATCGAGATCAAGTCGCCGATTATTTTGCAGCCGGGACCGGCGGCGCTGACGGACGGGCTCGATGCGATCGTGACGGCGTTGTGGGGCGAGCAAAGCTCTCTCATCCCGTCATCGCGAGTGTAGCAAAGCAATCCAGAATCTTTCCACGGGGACAGCCTGGATTGCTTCGCTCGCAATGACGCTCGAGGCAACGTTCGGTGCTCACGTCACCGCGTTCACGACCTGGTACTCCGGCCGGCGCCACACCTCTCCCCCGATCACCTCCTCGATGATCTCAGCCGCCCGCACGATCTCGGCTTCGCCGATGTACAGCGGCGTGAGGCCGAACCGCATGATGTCGGGGGCGCGGAAATCGCCGATGACGCCGCGAGCGATCAGGGCCTGCATGGCGGCGTAACCACCATCAAACGCGAAGGAGACTTGCGATCCGCGCTGCACATGCGCGCGCGGCGTCACCAGCTTCAAGGACGGGCAGCGGCGTTCCACCTGTGTGATCAGGAGATCGCCCAGCGCCAGCGAGCGTGCGCGGACGTCAGCGATATCGACGCGGTCCCAGATGTCGAGCGAAGCCTCCAGCGCCGCCATTGCCAGCACCGGGGGCGTACCGACGCGCATGCGCTCGACGCCACCGGCGGCTGCGTAAGCGAGCTCAAATGCAAACGGCTTTGCGTGGCCCATCCATCCCGACAGGGCCGCGCGCGCAATATCGGCGTGGCGCGGCGCGACGTAGAGGAAGGCGGGCGCGCCCGGGCCGGCGTTGATGTATTTGTAGGTGCATCCCGCGGCGAAATCGGCGCCACAGCCGGCGAGATCGACCGGCAGCGCACCGGCGGAATGGGCGAGATCCCAGACCGTGACAATGCCGAGCGCATGCGCCTTTGCGGTCAGCTTCGCCATGTCGTGGCGGCGGCCGGTGCGGTAATCCACCTCGGTGACGTAGAGGACGGCGATCTCCTCCGACAGCGCCATTTCGATCTCTTCCGGTGCAACCAGGCGCAATTGATGGCCGCGCCCGAGCGTTTCGATCAGGCCCTCGGCCATGTAGAGATCGGTCGGGAAATTGCCGGTGTCGGACAGGATCACCTTGCGCGACGCGTTCATGTCGAGCGCGGCGGCGAGCGCCTGATAGACCTTGAGCGACAGCGTGTCGCCGACCATCACGGAACCCGCTTCCGCGCCGATCAGCCGCGCGATGCGGTCGCCGACATGGCGCGGCTGCGCATACCAGCCCGCGGTGTTCCAGGCGCGGATCAGCTCGTTGCCCCATTCATCCGTGATGACGCGGTTGACGCGCTCGGCAACGCCAAGCGGCAGCGCACCGAGCGAGTTGCCGTCGAGATAGATCACGCCGTCAGGCAAATGGAACAACGCCCTGGTGTCGTCGTAGACGCGAAGCCTGGTCATGGACATTCCTACAAGATCGTGCGCACGCGCCAGAGTTCGGGAAACAGTTCGACCTCCAGCATGCGCTTGAGATAGCTGACGCCGCCGGTTCCGCCGGTGCCGCGCTTGAAGCCGATGACCCTCTCGACCGTCGTCACATGGTTGAAGCGCCAGCGCCGGAAATAGTCCTCGAAATCGACCAGCTTCTCGGCGAGCTCATAGAGCATCCAGTGCGTCTCCGGCGCCTCGTACACGATACGCCAGGCTTGCAGCACGCCCTCGTTGAAGCTGTGGGTCTCGCGCACATCGCGAGCCAGCACCGCCGCAGGCATCGTCAGCCCGTTGCGGTCCGCGAGCCGCAGCACCTCGTCATAGAGGCTTGGCGTCGCGAGCTCGGCTTCGAGCAGTTTCGTCGTCGCGGCATCGTGCGCGTGAGGCTTCAGCATGGCGTGATTGCGGTTGCCGAGCAGAAACTCGATCAGCCGGTATTGCCGCGACTGGAAACCGGAGGACTGGCCGAGTTGCGAGCGGAAGCGCGTGTATTCGCTCGGCGTCATGGTGCGCAGCACGTCCCAGGCGCCGTTCAGCTGCTCGAAGATTCGCGACATCCGTGCCAGCATCTTCATGGCAGGCTGCACCTCGTCTTTCGCGATGGCCCGGCGCGCGGCGCTGAGCTCGTGGATGGCAAGCCGCATCCAGAGCTCCGTGGTCTGATGCTGGATGATGA
Source organism: Bradyrhizobium sp. CCH5-F6 (assembly GCF_001556045.1). GTDB lineage: Bacteria > Pseudomonadota > Alphaproteobacteria > Rhizobiales > Xanthobacteraceae > Bradyrhizobium. Next base: position 88,788 of record NZ_LSIC01000047.1, on the reverse strand, counting down.
ACAGCATCTCGTCATGCGCCTCCGACAGCGGATGCTGCGCGCCGAGGATCGCATCCAGCGCAAGGTAGTCGCCGTAGGACATCCGCCGGGCGAAATCGGTCTCGGCGCCTTCGCTCGCGGGATCGTAGTCGCTGGACGTCATGACAAGGTCCTTTCGATCTATCTTCCCGGGCTTTGCTCAGTCGAGGCCGATCAGGCAGCCGGTGATCGGCGAGGATGGATCCTTCAACCCGTCGATGACGGTAAAATGGTTGAGGCCGGGCTCGACGACGAGGCGGGTCGGCACATCGAAGCCGGTCCAGACATTGGCCAGCAGATCGGATTGGCGGATGAACTCGGGCCGCTCGCTGGCCCCGACCCAGGCGGTCACAGACGAATGCCCTCGCGGCAGATGCAGCGCCGCGCTTTCCAGCGTCGCCTCCTCCATCGTCATGCGCAGCGTCTCGTTCATCTTGGTCTTCAGGAGCGGACGCAGATCGTGCAGGCCGCTGATCGAGAGCGTGCCGGCGATGCGGTTGTAGACGGCCGACTCGAGGCGGCTGTCGTCGCACAGCATGCGGGTGACGAGATGGCCGCCGGCGGAATGGCCGGCGAGCCGGATCGGACCTGAGACGAGCGAAGCCGCCTTGGCGATCGCTGCGGCGATCTCGGCCGTGATGTCGGAGATGCGCGCGGCGGGGGTCAGCGTGTAGCTCGGCAGCGCCACCGTCCAGCCGTGACGGCGCGCGCCTTCGGCGAGATCGGTCCATGTCGATTTGTCGAAGCGCATCCAGTAGCCGCCATGGACGAACACGACGAGGCCCTTGCTGTCGCCGTCCGGCAGGACCAGATCGAGCTTCTGGCGCTCGCCGGCGCCATAGGCGATGTCGGGGCGAAACTCCGTCAGTCCGGCGCGATACGTCGCCGCCCGCTCCGCCCACAGGGCCGGCATCTTGTCCGAGCCCTGGATATGGGCCGAATTGGCATAAGCGTCATCCCAGTCGCGCATCGTGATTTCCTCGACGGACTCAAGTCCAGCAAACCGGACGCCAGTCTGCCACCGGCAAGGCCACCATCCTAGTCTTTATTTTAAGCTTAAAGGATTTGGGCGCGCCCGTGTTTCGGGCAGCGGAGCGGCAATATCTTCCGCCTGCAGGGGGATCTGGTGGCCGCCCGGTCATTGCGAGCGCAGCGAGGCAATCCAGAATCTTGCCGTCGCGGCAGCCTGGATTGCTTCGTCGCTTCGCTCTTCGCAATGACGGGGGGAAGAGCGAGGCTCGACGGCTACGCCTTCTCCACCCCGCACCATTCCGCGATGAACAGGGCCATCGCCTTGGTCGTCTTCTTCAGCGAGTCCAAATCGACATATTCGTTGAAGCCATGCATCTCGCCGCCGCTGGCGCCGAAGCAGAGGCTCGGGATGCCGTGATTCAGGCCGTAGAAGCGGGTGTCGGTCAGCGCGGTGAAGACGAGATCCTCGACCGCGCCGCCGTAGACGGCGTTGAAGGCCTTGCCGAACGCAGCTTCCGGCGCGGCCGCGTCGGTCAATTCATAGCCTTCCGACAGGAAGCCCGACCATTCGATCTCCGGCGGATTGTTGGCGAGGAAGCGGTGGTTGCGCGCCGCGGCCGCGACGCAAGCCATGATCTCCTTCTGGTGATCGGCGATCGACCAGCCCGGCAACACGGCAATCCGGCAGTCGACGTCGCACCAGGCCGGCACGCTCGAGGCCCAATCGCCGCCCTTGATGATGCCGGGGTTGAAGTTGATGGGATGGTTGAGCGTCTTGAAGTGACGATCGGCCTTGGCGCGCTCGTTCCATTCGATCTCGAGCTTTTGCAACGCCTGGATCAGGTGATACGCCGCCATGATCGCGTTCGCGCCTGAACCTGCGAAGGCAACGTGGGTCGGATGGCCCTTCACGCGCAGGCGAAACCAGATCACGCCGACCTGCGAGCGCACCATCTTGCCGCCGGTCGGCTCCGGAATGAAGCACGCGTCCGCGCGATAGCCGCGCTGCAGCGTCGAGAGTGCGCCGACACCGGTGCTCTCCTCCTCGATCACCGACTGGAAATGGATCCGCGCCGTCGGCCTGAAGCCCGCCGCCTTGATCGCATCAAGCGCATAGAGCGCACCGATCGTGCCCGACTTCATGTCGCAGGCGCCGCGGCCGAACATCTTGCCGTCCTTGATGACCGGCGAGAAGGGCGGCGTATCCCACAACTCCAGCGGGCCCGCCGGAACCACATCGCAGTGCCCCTGCAGGATCAGCGATTTGCCGCCGTTGGTTTGCGGACGGTAAGTACCCACCACCGTGCGCGCCTTGGAGAAATCGTGCTCGATCGGACCGAAACCACGCAGATCCTTGAGGTCATCGACATTGATGTGCCAGTCATCGACCTCGTAGCCGCGCTCGCGCAGGAGGTCGCCGATCATGTCCTGGCACGGACCCTCCGCCCCGCGGGTCGAAGGGATCGCGACGAAATCGCGCGTGGTTGCAAGCTGAGCTTCGAAGCCGCTATCGACGGCGTCAAGAATCCTCTGCTGCGTTTCGGCATTCATCAGGCAACTCCAGGCATCTCAATGGTTCTCAAGGAGTGCGCAAACTAGCCGATTTCAGCCGTTCGGGTACTCCACAAAATAAGCATCCCGCAATGCATCTTCGAGCAGCCGGCCTTCGGAATAGCCATTCAGCGTGGCGGGCCGGCTCACACCGTCCAGCAGGCGCGGGCACGGCTCCGGGGCGCCGAGCACGGTGCGCACCGGAATGCGCTCGGCATAGATCGGCAACGCATAGTCCTCGTCGTCGTCGGCAACGCCCTTGGCGCGGATCTTGGCCGAGGCTTCCTCGATTTCCATCGCGATGAAGGACGTCGCCTTGATCTCCTGCGTGGTGCTCTGGCGGAGGCCAGCGGTGCGGCCCGGGAAGAAGCGGTCCACCATGGCGATCACCGCCCGCTCCTTCTCCTCGGGATCGGTGACGAGATAGGCGGTTCCGAACGCCATCACCGCGCGGTAGTCGGCGGAATGGTTGAAGCCGCAGCGCGCCAGCACGAGGCTGTCGAGATGGGCGACCGTCAGGCAGACGCGCTCGCCCTTGGTCTGGTTGCGCAACATGCGACTGGCGCTCGAGCCGTGCCAGTAGAGCCTGGTGCCCTCGCGCCAGAAGAACGTCGGCGTGCAATAGGGCTGGCCGTCGATCACGTAGGAGACGTGACAGAGCATCGAGGAATCCAGGATGCGATGAACCGTGTCGTGATCATAGAAGCCGCGGTCGTGCCGGCGCTTCACCTGGTTGCGTGCCGATGTCGGATAGGAATTAGAGGTCTTGGTCTGGCTCACGACGGCTCCCACTCGGATTGGAAGAATTCCAGAGCAGTTGTAGCGGAGCTTTTGGTCTGCGATAGTTCCAATTCCATGCGAAAAATTCCGACCAATTCTTCCTCGCCGGCCAAAACCGAACTGCCCCTCGACCTCACGGGGCCGCACATCACGGCCGGCGCCTCCGCCGCTCACCGGCTCTATCAGGCGCTGTGCGAGACGATCGTCTCCGGCCTCGTCAAGCCCGGCGAGCCGCTGCCGCCCTCGCGGACGCTGGCCAGGCAGACCGGATTCCGGCGCAACGCCGTCGTCACCGCGTATGAGCGCCTGATCGCCGACGGCTTTGCCGACGCAACTATTGGCTCCGGAACGTTCGTCGCCGCACGTATCCCTGCTCGGCCGACCGAGCGGAATAAGTCGAAGGTGGTTGTCGAAACGCCCAGGCAGGGCGCGTTCGCGCTCGGCTGCACCCATATCGATGAGCGTGCGGTGCAGCGTTTTCGCGCTTTCGTCGGCCGGCGCATGCGCGCGTTCGGGTCCGAGCACCTGCACTATGGCGATCCCCGCGGCAGCCGCGAGCTGCGCGCGGCGATCGCCGATCATCTGCTCTCGGCCCGCGGACTGCGCTGCGACCCCGATCAGATCATGCTGACATCGGGCACGCTGCACGCGCTGCGCATCGTGCTGAGCGCGATCCTCAAATCCAACGACCAGGTCTGGTGCGAGGACCCCGGCTACCCGGCCGCGCGAAAAACAATCGCCCATTGCGGCTATCGCGCCGTACCCGTCCCCGTCGACGAGCACGGGATGCGTGTCGCCAAGGGCCGCATCGCGGCGCCGTCCGCGCGCGCGGCCTACGTCACACCGTCGCACCAGTTTCCACTCGGCGTGCAGATGTCGATGCCGCGGCGGCTCGAGCTTCTGGACTGGGCCAGGCAAGCCGGCGCGTTCGTGCTCGAGGACGATTACGACAGCGAGTTCCGCTACGACGGCGCACCGCTGATGTCGCTCGCCGGCATCGATCGCCTCCAGCGCGTGATCTACCTGGGCACGTTCGCCAAGACGCTGTTTCCGGGCCTGCGCATCGGCTATTGCGCCCTGCCCGAACGCCTGATCGCGGAGGTGACCGCAGCGCGCGCGGCGCTCGACCGCTTTCCCGGCACGCTGATGGAAGGCGCGGTGGCCGACATGCTCAATTCCGGCGCCTTCGTCGCGAACCTGAGGCGCGTGCGAAAGCTCTATCGCGAGGCGCGCGATGCGCTCGCCGAGACGCTGGAGGCCAGATCCGACGGCGTTCTATCCGTGCCGGTGCCATCCCACGGACTTCATCTTGTCGCCCGGTTCGATCCTTCGGTCGACCTGTCGGTGGCAGCGCAAGCCAAACGAGCCGCCGGCGCCGAGGGCTGGCTATTGGCCGACACCTATTCGCGCGCGCGTCCGCTGCCTGGATTCGTGCTGGGATTTTCGGGGCATGCAGTTCCGCAACTCGTGGCGGCCGCCGACCGGCTTGCGCGGGAATCGCGCTCGGCCTTGCGCGCGAACGGCAGGTCGAGCCGGCGGGCATAACCAAGCTTCACTATCAGAATCGCTGACCGGCCCCTACATTGCGGCTTCAGTTTCGGGAGCTTCGTCATGTCACTTCTTCGCGTCGCCTGCTGTTCGCTCCTGATCGCCACCGCGCTTGCCTCGACGGCGCGTGCAGGCAGCATCGGACGCGAGCGGGACATCGTCGATCTGAAGCTCGGTCAGCGTGTGCTCGTGGATGATGGAACCTGCCCCGCCGGTCAGGTCAAGGAGGTGCGCGGCGCCAAGATGACGGACAAGGGTGTCTCGCGCACGAGCTCCTGCGTGCCGCGGCACGGGCCGAAATCGAGATGATCAGCTGAGAGGCTACTTCGCCGGATCGAACATGCACTGCAGGGTCGGCTTGGCGATCTTGGTGAAGGTCGCGCCGATCTCGCCCTGCTTGGAGGCCGGCACCCAATCGGTCTCGATCGTGGGCACTCCGGTCTCGCTGATGCCCCGCAAAAGCGCTTCGCGCAAATCGCGGTCCTCGACGACCGCGGCGGCATGGTCGTGCAGGCAGCCACAGACCGCCTCCGGATGCTCCCAGCGCCCCTGCATGCGGGGCGCGCACTGGCGCACGAATTCGCCGCGGGGATCGGGGAGCTTGGAGGGGGCGCGGACTTGCGCCTCAGCGGCGCCGATCGTCAGAACGGACATTAACGCTGCGGCGCAGATACGGACGATCATGATGGCCATTGGCGGCTGATTTTCTGTTGGCGATCAGAGGCGCGTAGCGAGCACGATCGGCTGAGGTGCGGTGATCGTCAGCGGGGAACCGCTATATTGGAAAGTTCCGACACCGGGCAGGCTGCCATCCGGCGCGCCTGCGAAGGAGGAGCCGGCGAGCACAAAACCGAAGGCAAGGATGAAGCTGAGCGCGCGCATGGTCTCGTCTCCGAATTCGTCGCCGGCGATACGCCGTCGTCGTTGTGAAGCTGATAACCATGGGTGGTTTCGTGCGTGATGCGCCAAAAACGGAAAATGGTTTCATCTTCGGCGAGAATTGTTTCGTGGCGATCGGGACGACGAAACATTCAGCCAAAATTCCCAATCATTTCAGCTTGCTCTCTCCAACATCCAAAGCGGCCTGACAAGTTCCCGCTCGAGCCTGGATCAGGTTCGAGCGCGGCGTCGTCATGCTCCCGCCTCACGCCCTTCACACGCATTTTACGTTTTTCTGCTGAAGAGAGCCCAAACGAAGGCTGGGCCCTGTCGAACCGGGGGCGCTTTGGCTGCGACCCAAGCCATCGAGATCGAGACGCCCGGAAGCACCGGGCGCGTTCACGTGAGGATGGCCATCATGATGGCGACAGATCGCGCACCGACGCGCGAGGCGGTCCAAGGGACGGGCCGCGGAGATCAACGACGAGTTCGTGACAGCGTCAAATCGGCTGGCGAAATGACGCAGCAATCCAGCCGCGGCTTTGAAGCCGCGCCGCAGACATTCGTGCGGCTGACCGGCTCACATCTTGCGAAGCCGCGCGCGGGCAGCGCCGTCGTCACTGAGTGAAGAACTCGCCGCACTTCTGGACGTTCGCGTCCGCCGGTCCCCAGGGCATGATCGGTACGGTCGAAGTCGAGTTCTTCGGCGAGCCCTCGATCAGCCTGTCTGAATAGACCATGTAGACCAGTACGTTGCGCTTGGCGTCGCAGCCGCGCACGATCTGCATCTTCTTGAAGAATAGCGAGCGCCGCTGACGGAACATGTCGTCGCCCTGCTCCATCTTGTTCTTGAACTTGATCGGGCCGACCTGGCGGCACGCCAGCGAGATGTCCGAGACTTCCTCGGCAAGGCCCAGCCACCCCTTGAAGCCGCCCTTCTCCGGCACCGTGAAATGACAGGCGACGCCCTCGACTTCCGGATCGTCGAGACCATAGGTCGCAAGCTTGTCGTTCGGGCTCATCCATTTGAACACGGTCGAGCGGCGGAAGATCAGATCGGGCTCGTCGGCGGCAGATGCCGATGCCATCGGCGCGACCAGAGCCAGGAGGAATAAAGCGAAACCTTTCAAGCGGATGCCCGAAAGACTGGGGAAACGAGATGACATGAAGCTCTCCGGTAACAAGTCCCCGCAATGTAGGAACGCGACAGCCCGACAGGAAGGCGACAGGCTGTCGAGCTCGGCCTCCGTTTACCGCTCCGTGAGGCTTTTTTGCTACGGCTTGGACAAATGTAGCTGATCGCAGAACCACCCTGCTGGTGAACGCGTATCCCCTCTGCGAGACTAATCTCTGATTTGGATTATGGATTCGAGGATGAACAGCGTGAACGGGTCGGGTTCTTCTGCCAAGCCGGGGCGGCTTTGGCAGGTCGCCATATTGACGGCGGCGGGCGCGATCGGCGCGACCAGCCAGGCGGACGCAGCGTTTTATTATTGGACGGATTATTCGGACGGATCCTACTACGCCCGGCAGAACCGGCTTCCCGAAATACCGCGCCAGAAGCCGCAGAAGCGTGGCGCCGCAAGCAAGAAAGAAAGCGTCGTCGAGAAGGAAGCCGGTACCAAGCCGCAAGGACCGCTCGTCATCGTCGTCTCGATCGACCGGCAGAAGATGACGGTCTACGACAGCACCGGCGTGTTCGCGGAATCCCCGGTGTCGACGGGCATGAAGGGCCACTCGACGCCGATGGGTGTGTTCAGCGTCATCCAGAAGCACAAATTCCACCATTCCAACATCTATAGCGGCGCACCGATGCCGTACATGCAGCGGATCACCTGGTCCGGCGTCGCCATGCATGCCGGTGCGCTGCCGGGCTATCCTGCTTCGCATGGCTGCATCCGCATGCCCCTGGCGTTCGCGATGAAGATGTGGAATTGGACCCGGATGGGCGCACGAGTCATCGTTGCGCCGGGCCAGATATCACCCCAAGGCTTCTCCCATCCCCTGCTCGCCTCCGTGCGCGTGCCGCCGCAGCCTACGGCAAGCATCGAGCCGCAGACCAACGTCGGCGACAAGGCCGACAAGGGCGCCGTCAAGCCCGTGGAGACGAAGACTGCCAGCGCCGACAGCGTGCTCGATCTGCGCGCGTCCGTCGGCCACGCCGTGATGTCGGATGTGACGACGGGCAATGCGCCCGCGCGCGAGGAAGCCGTACCGGCCGACAAGGCCAGGACGGCCGAGGCAACTGATACCGCCAAGCCGGCCAGCGACGACAAGGTCGAGGCGGTCAAGGCCGAGCCGGTCAAGACGGACGCGGCGGACTCCACGAAGACGCCCAGCCCACAGGCCACTGCACCGGCGCCCGCCACTTCGCCCGATGCGAAGGACGTGAGCCGCGTTACCGATCCTGCGCCTGCCGCAAAGGCGGAAGCGCCAAAGCGGAGCGGCCGGATCGCCGTTTTCATCAGCCGCAAGGATTCCAAGCTCTACGTGCGCCAGAATTTTGCGCCGCTGTTCGAGGTGCCCGTCACGATCGCCGCCGGCGACCGGCCGCTCGGCACCCATGTCTTCACCGCCGAAGTCGACAAGGCCGATGCCAATGCGCTGCGTTGGTCGGTGACGTCGCTGCCGGTTTCCGTCCGCGCGGCCGCGCGCGATGACGACGGACGCGCGTCGCGCCGCCCGCGTGGCGCCAACGTGATTCCCGTTGCCGCAAAGCCTGTGGTCACGTCGGACAGCCCGGCTGAGGCCCTCGACCGTATCTCGGTCCCCGCCGACACCATGGCGAAGATCAACGAGATGCTGACGTCGGGCGGCTCGATCATCATCTCCGACCAGGGCATCAACCAGGGCGAGACGGGCGAAGGCACAGACTTCATCGTGCGGCTGCACTAGCAGCCGTCGCTGCCCGATAACGCGGTGTTGACCAGGCGGGTCGCACCAGCGGAGTATCGTGCTCTCCGGATCATTTCGGGGGACGCCGTCATGATGAACCGCAGGACCATGCTCACCGCGGCGCTTGCTGGCGCCCTCGTACCAACGACGCGCGCCCTTGCCGCAGGCGGCATGAGCCGGATCTCGGCCTACGCCTTCTCCTTCCCCGCCTTGTCCGGCGACGACATTCGTCTTGCCGCGTTCACCGGCAAGCCGCTGCTGGTGGTGAACACCGCCTCGCTCTGTGGCTACACCCCGCAATATGCGGGACTGCAAGAGCTGTGGGGCGAGTTTCGCGAGCGTGGGCTCACCGTGATCGGCGTGCCATCAAACGATTTCGGCGGCCAGGAGCCCGGCGGCACGAGCGAGATCACGGAAACCGCACACCACCAATATGGTGTTACCTTCCCGGTCACGGCCAAAGCCGTGGTGGTCGGCGCAAAAGCGCACCCCTTCTACAAATGGGCAGCTGACGCCCGACCGAAGGAAGTTCCGCGCTGGAACTTCCACAAATACCTGATCGGGCGCGACGGCTATATTGCCGATGTCTTTCCGTCAGCCGTCGAGCCAGCCGATACGCGAATCAAGACGGCCATTGCCAAGGCGCTGGCCGATAGTTGACCGCAGGCGCTCCATCCGGTTGGGCACAATTGTGGCGGGGCGTCAAACAGCCGTTGCAATGGCGAGGGCCCACCATCTAGGCTAGGATCGTTTGGGCAGGACGGTTCTTGCTGCGAGCGAAAAACCGCGGCGGAACAACGGGATCAATCTCAAGGATAACACCATGCGCGTGGCGGCAGGACTGATTCTAGCAGGCACGATGTCGGTGGCTATGACCGGCGCAGCATGGTCGCAAACACCGGCCGCGAAGCCGGCAGCCGCGACGCAAGCCGCACCGGCGGCAACGACGCCGGTCGCGTCGGCGCCTGCCACTGCTCCGGCAGCCGCTCCCGCGACAGGCGCTTCACCAGCGGGGTTCGTCAATCCGCCCCCGCCCAAACAGGCGCCGCAGCCGGCGCGCGCGGCCTGCAACACGCCGGGCGCGCTCGGTGTCGCCCGCACGGTCGAGATCGACACCACCGGCGGTCCCGGCTTCGGCTTCGAGCACTTCAAGGAGCTCGACTTCCTGCGCGACAAGGAGGTGGTGCTGACCTTCGACGACGGCCCCTGGCCGCGCAACACGCCTGCGGTTTTGAAGGCGCTCGCTGACGAATGCACCACCGGCATCTTCTTCATCATCGGCAAGCACGCGACCTATGAGCCGGAGATCCTGAAGCAGGTCTACGCGGCCGGCCATACGGTCGGCGCCCACACCTGGTCGCACGCCAACCTCAACAACAAGAAGTTCACCGAGGCGCAGCGCAAGGACGAGATCGAGAAAGGCTTTGCGGCCGTGAAGTGGGCGCTCGGCGGCATCTCGCCCTCGCCGTTCTTCCGCTTCCCGGCCCTCCAGCATCCGCCGGAGATGGTCACCTATCTCGGTAACCGCAACATCGGGATATTCTCCTGCGACATCGACTCGTTCGACTTCAAGGCTTCCAAGCCCGAGAAGATTGTCGAGACCGTGATGAAGAAGCTCGACACCAAGGGCAAGGGCATCGTCCTGATGCACGACTTCCAGAAGCATACCGCCGAAGCCCTGCCCGAGCTGCTCAAGCGCCTGAAGGCCGGCGGCTACAAGGTGGTCGCGATGCGGGCGAAATTCCCGGCCTCGACACTGCCCGAATACGATCAGGAACTGATCAAGGACCTTAAGCTCCCGACGGTAAGCCAGCGCCCCGTCAATTCCGTGGTGACGACCGTTTCCGAATAGCAGGCCGTTGTCTTTCCACATCGAAGGCTACGTCATCGTCTCCGCGGACGGCATGCTTGCCGACGCCGATCGCGTCATGCCGGACAGCCTGAAGTTCGAAGGCGACAAGCTGTTCTTCGAGCAGGCGCTCGATCGCGCCGCGCTGATCGTGCATGGCCGCAACTCGCACGAGCAGCAGCCGAATTCGCCGAAGCGCAAGCGGCTGATCCTGACCCGCAAGATCAGGGACCTCACCGTCGATCCGGAGATGCCGAATGCGACACTGTGGAATCCGGAGCACGCGAGCTTCGAGGCCGCCTGCGCCTTTGCGGACGTCGCCTCCGGCATGATCGCCATCATCGGCGGCCCGGTCGTGTTCGAAATGTTCATGGACCGTTACGACACGTTCTGGCTCTCGGAGGCTCCGCATGTGCTGCTGCCCGGAGGCGAAGGCTGCTTCGTCGGCGTGCCGGCGCGGACGCCTCACCAAGTACTGGCTTCGCACGGATTGAAGCCGGGCGCCCCGTACGTGCTCGACGCCGCACATGACGTGACCGTAACTCCGTGGCGGCCGGGTTAGCCTCCCGGTACGGCCGGCTGGCTTTCACTCGCGCCGGTGGGATGAGGCAAGAATCGGAGGAACAACCCCATGCACAGTACCGGCATCAGGATACCTTTGCTTATCCTGTCGGTCTATCAAGCGAAATTGGCGCCGCCGCCGGCCAGCGCAAAGCCGGCTAGCATATTGGCCGAGGCCCGATAATCGGCCCCGACGGCGGTCATGGCGCTATAGCCAACGTCCGTGGCGTTGCGTCAATACGAGCTGACGACTGAGAAACACCGGATCAATAGACTGAGACAAAAGCGCAAAACTGGACGGCCTGGATCGTGGCGGAAGACGCCAATTGGGTGCGGCCTGCCCCGAGATCGGCAGCATTGGTACACAAACGAGCCGCTTTTCCTCTGCGGGATCATCACCATATACGCCGGGGCTCGGGTCTCCCGCCGAAGCCCGCTCGGCCGGATTGGCCCGGCTGGCCGGCTTCCGGCCTCAACGATGATCGAGACGCGACCACGGGCACCATGAACGACGACTGCACGACGACAGGTCCGACAGACGCCTCCGGACCGACGGGCAATGCAGCCCCGATTTCGTCCCTGCTACCGGCATTCGGCTTCACCGCAGATCGGATGGAGGCAGATGCGAACGTCGCCGCCTGGCGAGAAGCTGTCGCCACCCTGTTCGACGTCGACGAGCTCGCCGCCGACGAACCGGGCCCGTTTCGCGCCGACATCACCTCCTACGCCATGGGGCCGGTGCTGATCGGGCTCAGCCGTGCCAGCGGCCAGCGTTTCCGCCGCACCCCCGAAACGATTGCGCGCAGCGGCGTCGACCACGTCATTCTCCAGCTCTATCTGAAGGGCGGCTATGCCGGCGTCGCGGGCACCCGGCCGATCCGTGTGCGTGCCGGCGACATCTGCCTGTTCGACCTTGCCCAGACTCTGGAGACCAGGGCGACGGCTTTTGAGAATATCACGCTGGTGGTGCCGCGCCCGATGTTCGGCACCCATCTCTTGCGAGTCGACGACCTGCACGGTCTGGTCCTGCCCGGCAGCAGCGTGATCGCAAGGCTGCTGGCGGGACATCTCACCGCTCTGATCGAATTTGCTCCCCGCATGACGCTCGACGAATGTCAGTCGGTGGTCGAGGGCACGGTTTCGCTGCTGGCCGCGTGCCTGCGCAACGAGCTCGAACGTCGCGACGCTGACGCCGACCATACCGTCGCTGCGAGCCCGTCCTTGATGCGGATTCGGCAATATATCGAGGCTGGCCTTGCCAGCGAGGATCTGTCGGCCAATTCGATCGCGGCCCATTTCGGCCTGTCCCGGGCCTCACTGTACCGGCTGTTCGCGCCCGTCGGCGGCATCGCGGACTACATTCGCAGCCGTCGGCTGCACCGCGCGTTCTTCGACCTCGCAAATTCGGGCTCGCGTGGTCCGCGCATCAGCGAGGTCGCGCGGCGCTGGCAGCTCGGCACCGACGCGCATTTCACGCGCTCGTTCAAGGCTGCCTACGGCATTACGCCCCGCGCAGCGCGCGAGGCCGCATTGCTCGGCCTGCAGCACGGCACCGATGCAACGAGCAGCGCAACGATTTCCCGCTGGATGCGCGAGATCGCGCCTCCAAGGGCGCATTGATCGCTACACGTCGCCGTAGGCCGCCTCGGCCGGACGCGTGGTGCGGCCGTAGCCGATGATCATGCAGAGTGCGCCGATGATCGACAGGTTCTTGAGCGCGTCGACCAGCATCTTGGCGTTGTCCGGCGGGGTCTGGTTCCAGAAATCGTAGAACAGGACGGTCGCAACGGCGACGTAGACGATCAGCAGCATCGCGAAGAAACGCGCGGCAAAATTCAGCGCGATCATCAGCCCGGCCAGGATCTCGAGCCCGCCGATCGCGATCGCCAGCAATTGCGGCGTCGTCATCGCCGTTGCGGTCTCGATCTGCGTGGCATAGGGCGCGATGGCCTCGGGCACCACGATCTTGCTGGCGATGAAATCGGCCGTGGCCTGGATGGCAAAGAGCTTGGTCGCGCCCGTGTAGATGAACAGCACGGCGAACAGGATTCGCCCGAAAGTCACGAACGCTGGCATGATCGGCCTCTTGGCAAAGCGCTACCGCACGGAACGCTTGAGGGGATTATGAAGAGTCGGCTTGCGGTTTTCAAACGGGGAAATGGAGAACCGCGAGGAATTCAAAACGCGCCACACATTCGCTACCCCTTCTCCCCTTGTGGGCCTGTTGCGTAATTCGTCGGCTGTGATTCTCTAGGGCAAAGCCTTGGGAGAATGACGATGGCGGTGAAGCAGACGGGACAGCCGAGCTTTGTGGAGGCGCTGATGCCGAAGGGGGCTGGCGCCAATGCTGCGCTGGATCGGCTTGCGGGCTTGGTGAAGTAGTATCGGTTTGAGAAGTTGATCGGCCATTTGCGGGATGAGGGGAGTCCCGGTCGTCCCGGCTATCCAGTGCTGGTTCTGTTTCGTGCTGTGCTGCTGCAGTCGCTCTATGGTCTTTCAGAGCGCGAACTCGAGGAGGCGCTGGGCGACCGGTTGTCGTTCAAGCGCTTCGTCGGTTTGAGCCTTGAGGATGCGACGCCCGATCATACGGTTCTGAACCGATTCCGGAACCAGCTTGTTGAACAAGGCCTGCTGGAGAAGCTGTTTGCCGAACTGGATCGACAGCTTGAGAATGCTGGCGTCATCCTCAAGCGCGGCACCATGCTGGATGCCACCTTGATCCAGGCGGTGTCGGCCTCTCCAAAAGAGGATCGTCCCTCGAACGATCCTGATGCCCGGTTTGCCAAGCGGCAGGGCAAGAGCGGCTCGACGTTCGGCTACAAGGCTCATGTGGGGGTCGATGAAGGATCAGGTCTGATCCGCGCGGTGCTGACCACACCTGCCAACGTCAATGACACGACACCTGCAGACGCCTTGATCCGCGGCGACGAAGCCGTGGTCTGGGCCGACGCGGCCTATGACACTCATGCCCGACGGGCCCGGCTGAAGGCGGAAGGCAAGAAGCCCCGCATCGCCCGCCGTCCCAACAGGCATCATCCAGAGCTGCCGGCCCGGCTCAAACGCTACAACCGCCTCATCGCGCGCCGACGAGCCCAGGTCGAGACCACCTTCGCCACTCTCAATCGCCGCATGCGACTGACCTGTATCCGCTACGTCGGTCTCGTGAAGGCGAACGGGCAGGTCCTGCTTGCCTCTATCGCCTTCAACATGAGGCGGTGGGCCACGATCGCCGCCTGAGCCGCCCGCCAAGGGCCACCAACACAGCCCTTGACCAATAACAGCCCTGACCAAGGCCCGCTCTCCCGACGTCGCCGGCCCAAAAGCCGATAACGCAACAGGCCCCTTGTGGGAGAAGGTGGCTCGTCGCGAAGCGGCGAAGCTTCGCTTCGGCGTTCTTAAGAACGGCGGCCAAAGCCACCTATGCCACCTTCTCCCACAAGGGGAGAAGGAATAGCACCTCCGGCGGCACTGCAGACGCCCTTCAGGTGAACAACGTCGGCTGCCGGGCTGCCTGCTCCTGCGCTTCGACGACGGCCACGGCCGTCATGTTGAGAATGCCGCGCGCCGTCACCGATGGCGTGAGGATGTGCGCGGGGCGCGCCGGACCGACCAGGATCGGGCCCACGGGAAGCGCATCCGCCAGCGACTTGATCATCTGATAGGCGACGTTGGCGGTGTCGAGGGTCGGCATGATCAGGATGTTGGCCTCGCCCTCGAGCTTGGAGTGCGGCAGCACCATCTTTCGCGCAGCGGCTGAAAGTGCAGTGTCGCCCTGCATCTCGCCATCGGCCTCGATCTCCGGATGCTTGTCCTTCAACAGCTGGGTCGCCCGCCGCATCTTGCGCGAGGACTCGGTGTCGTAGCTGCCGAAATCCGAGTGCGAGACGAAGGCGATCTTCGGCTTGATGTTGAAGCGCTGCACGTGAACCGCCGCGAGCGAAGCGATCTCGGCAAGCTCTTCCGCGCTCGGATTGGGCCGCACCTGCGTGTCGGCGATGAAGAAGGCGCCCTTGCTGGTGATCATCAGCGCCAGCGCCGCGTAGTCGCTGATGCCGGGCGAGAAGCCGATGATCTCGCGGACATGACGCAGATGGCTCATGTAGCGGCCCTCGACGCCGCAAAGCATCGCATCGGCCTCCCCGCGCACCACCGCGAGTGCGGCAATGACCGTATTGTTGGTGCGCACCACCGTGCGCGCCGCATCCGGTGTCACGCCGCGGCGTCCGGCGACCTCGACATAGGACTGCACATAGGAGCGGTAGCGCGGATCGTCCTCGGGATTGACGAGGTCGAAATCCTTACCCGCCTTGATCGACAGCCCGAAGCGCTTGATGCGCGCCTCCACGACCGAGGGACGGCCGACCAGGATCGGCCGCGCCAGGTTCTCCTCCAGCACCACTTGCGTCGCGCGCAGCACGCGCTCGTCTTCGCCCTCGGCATAGATCACGCGGACCGGCTGGGTCTTTGCCTTGGCGAACATCGGCTTCATCACGAGGCCGGAGCGGAAGGCGAAGCGCTCGAGCAGCGCGGTGTACTCGTCGAAATTGGTGATGGGCCGCGTCGCGACACCCGACTCCATCGCGGCCTTGGCGACGGCCGGCGCAATGCGCAGAATCAGGCGCGGGTCGAACGGGCTCGGGATCAGCGAGCCCGGGCCGAACCCTTGCGTCTCGCCGGTGTCGAAGCCTTGCGCGACCGCATCCGACGGCGCCTCGCGCGCGAGCTGCGCGATGGCCTCGACGGCGGCGTGCTTCATCTCCTCGTTGATCGCGGTGGCGCCGACGTCGAGCGCGCCGCGGAAGATGAAGGGGAAGCACAGGACGTTGTTGACCTGGTTCGGATAGTCGGAGCGTCCGGTGCAGATCATGGCGTCGGGGCGCGCTTTTCGCGCCTCCTCCGGCATGATCTCCGGCGTCGGGTTGGCGAGCGCCAGGATCAGGGGCTTTTCGCCCATCGCCTTGGCCATCTCGGGCTTGAGCACGCCGGGTGCCGAGAGCCCGATGAAGATGTCGGCGCCGCCGATCACGTCGGCGAGCGTGCGCTTGTCGGTCTTCTGCGCATAGACCGCCTTCCAGCGGTCCATCGAGGTGTTGCGTCCCTCATGCACGAGACCGTCGATGTCGCAGACCCAGATGTTCTTGCGCTGCGCGCCCATCGAGACGAGCAAGTTCAGCGTGGCGAGCGCGGCGGCCCCTGCCCCCGATGCCACGATCTTGACGTCCGACAGCTTCTTGCCGTTCAGCCTGAGGCCGTTGCTGATCGCCGCGGCGACGATGATGGCGGTGCCGTGCTGGTCGTCATGGAAGACCGGGATCTTCATGCGCTCCTTCAGGCGCGTTTCGATCTCGAAGCATTCCGGACCGCGGATGTCTTCCAGATTGATGCCGCCGAAGGTCGGCTCGAGCGCCGCAACCGTCTCGACCACGCGGTCGATGGTGTCGGCCGCGATCTCGATGTCGAACACGTCGATACCGGCGAATTTCTTGAACAGGACCGCCTTGCCTTCCATCACCGGCTTGGAGGCCAGCGGGCCGATATTGCCGAGGCCGAGCACGGCGGTGCCGTTGGAGACGACTGCGACCAGATTGGCACGGGTGGTGAGCGTGGCCGCCTCGGCCGGGTTCTTGGCGATCTCGGTGCAGGCCGCGGCGACGCCAGGAGAATAGGCGAGCGCGAGGTCGCGCTGGTTGGCAAGCGGCTTGCTTGCCTGGATCTCGAGCTTTCCGGGGCGCGGCAGACGATGATAGGCCAGCGCCGCCTGGTGGAGATCATCAGAATAGGACGACATGCGGAGTCTTGCCTCACGTTACCGGCATCAAAATGCATGATCCGGAGCTGCCGCCCGAGCGAAACGGTATTTCCGGGTCATGGAAACGGGATGAAGCACGCCGGGTGCCCCGGTGGCAACATCCGATTGCTTCCCCATCAACAGGGCGCGCAGTCAACTGTCTGAAAAGCATAGCTTTCCCTGGACCGCGCGACGTTTGCCGAATATGGCAGGTTGCGCGGTGCAGAGCGAGCAACTGGAGCTGGGAATGAAGCGAATCCTGATCGGCGTGATCGTGGCAGCCGTGCTCGGCGCGAGCGGATGGTTCGGCTTCAATCTCTACGTCCAGCACCGGGCCACCAGCGAGGTCGAGGCGGCGTTCGAGCAGATGCGCTCGGGCGGCGGCAAGGCCAGCCATGGCAAGATCACGTTCGAACTGGGGACGCGTACCCTCGCGATCGAGGACATCGCGATCGCTCCCGGCGAGCAGCCGCAGGCGCAGATCAGGATCGCCGGCATCAAGGGCACCGGCGTTCGCCTGATCGACGACAGCAGGTTTTCGGCCGACCGCATCGACATCACCGGCATCGACGTCGCGCTTGACCAAGTCGGTCAGGCCAAGGTGATGGCGTCGTACAAGATCCCGCAGCTGACGATGAGCGACTATGCCGGCCCCCTTCACGCCCGGACCGCGCCGGCGAACGGCTCCCTGATCGAACTCTACCGCTACGTGCTCGGTCAATACGCGAGCGTCACGGCGTCCTCGCTCACGGCGCCGACACTGACGATGAGCTTCGATTCCGGGAGCGGTCCCGGCGGCAGCAGCGAGATCACCTATTCCGGATTGGCGATCCAGAACCTAAAGCGCGGCAAGATCGATGCGATCAAGGCGGACCTCGCCGCCATCTCGATCGAAGTAAAGCAGCCAGGCAAGCCGGACAAGCTGACCGGCGAGGTGTCGAACGTCATCGTAAATGATTTCGATGTGACCGCGGTCATCGCCGCGCTCGATCCAAAGACCAGTAGTGACGAGACCTATCATCGCGTCTACCGGCAAATCTTGGCCGGTCCTTATGCGCTCAAAACGGCTCAGGGGATGCGTATCGATATCGATGGCTTCTTGATCGAGGACATCGACATACAACCGTCGAAATTCCGGCTGGCCGATCGATTTGACGCGCTGTCGCAGGATCAATCGTCCGTTCCGACGCCGGCACAATCGCGCGAAATGCTGGAGAAGATCGCCGGAATCTATGAGGGTGTTCGCATCGGCAAAGCCGAGCTCAGCAAGATCTCGATAGGCACGCCGGAGGGGACCGGCAAGGTCAACGCGATCAGATACCGCGAGGGCGAATTCGCGATCGAGGGCGTCGATACGCCGGTACCGCAGGGGCGGTTCAAGATGGAGCGCTTCGCGCTGAAGTCGTTCAGCGCGGCAAACCTGATGCGCTTGGGGGCCGGTCTCAGCAATCCCGGACAGACGCCCTCACCGGAGCAGATGCTGGGTCTGTTCCGCGTGTTCGAAGGCGCCGAGGTCAAGGGCGTGATTGCACCCCATAAGAACGCTCGGCAGCCCATCACCGTCGACACGATCAGCCTGAACTGGGGCCAGTTGGTGGGATCGATCCCGAGCAAGGCCAGTCTGGTCGTGAAGATGGTCACGCCGACCGATCCCGCCAATCCGGCGCTGCAGCCGCTGATCGTGGCGGGCGTCGACAAGCTCGCGATCGACCTCGATCTCGGCGCGGCCTGGACGGAATCGTCAGGCGCATTTGCTCTGGCGCCGGCCACGCTCGATCTCGGCAACCTCGCCAAAGCGCAGGTAAGCGTGGCTCTCGCCAATGTGCCGCGCGGCCTGTTCACGACTGATCCGGCGCAGGCCATGATCCAGGCGGCGCAGGTCGAGACCGGCGCGATCGAGCTTTCCTTGCGCGACAGCGGCGTCGTCGATCTCGTCGTCGCGCAGTTCTCGCGCATGCAGAACCTCAGCCGCGATGCCGCGCGCGGAGCCATCGTCGCGATGATCAGGGCCCAGGGCGAGAAGGTTGCAGCCTCCAATCTCGATGTCAGGGCGGCGGCGGATGCCCTTGCCGGCTTCGTCGAGACCTCGGGGCAGACGCTCACCATCAAGCTGACCCCGCACGGCAAGCTGCCGGTGCTTCAACTCATGGACGTCCTCGACAACGAGCCGATCATCGCGCTGGCACAGTTCAGGATCGAGGCATCTACGGGGCTGTAGGGCCTATTGCTGCGAAGGTGGTGGCAGCTGGCCTGGCGAAAATCTCTCTTCGTCTTTGCGAGGAGCCCTTGCGACGAAGCAATCCAGAATCCCTCCGCCGAGAGATTCTGGATTGCTTCGCTTCGCTCGCAATGACGGTTTAGAGAGAGCGGGGCCACTATCAGCAGATCGACTCGCGGAGAGTCCCCCTCGCCCGCCTCGCATCTTCGATGCGATGCGGCCTCTCCCCGCACGGGGGAGAGGCGAAGAGGCACTCACTTCTGCGGCAGGTTCACCCGCACATGCAGCTCGCGGAGCTGTTTTGTCGTGGCTTCCGACGGCGCGCCCATCAGCAGGTCCATGGCCTGCTGGTTCATCGGGAACAGCGAGATCTCGCGCAGATTCGTGGTGCCGCAGAGCAGCATCACGATGCGGTCGACGCCCGCGGCCATGCCGCCATGCGGCGGCGCGCCGTACTGGAAGGCGCGGTACATGCCGCCGAAGCGGTCGACCACTTCCTGCTCGCCGTAACCTGCGATCTCGAACGCCTTCACCATGGCTTCCGGCACGTGATTGCGGATGCCGCCCGAGGCGATCTCGTAGCCGTTGCAGGTGATGTCGTACTGGAACGCCTTGATGGTCAGCGGGTCCTGGCCCTTCAGCGCCTCCAGGCCGCCCTGCGGCATCGAGAACGGGTTGTGCGAGAAGTCGACCTTCTTGTCGTCCTCGTTGTACTCGTACATCGGGAAGTCGACGATCCAGGCGAGCTCGAACCGCTCCTTGTCGGTGAGGTTCAATTCCTCGCCGACCTTGTTGCGGGCAAGGCCCGAAAACTTCCAGAACTTGTCGGGATCGCCGGCGACGAAGAAGGCGGCATCGCCCGCTTTCATACCAAGCTGATCGCGGAGCGCGGCAGCGATCTGAGGACCAACATTGTTGGCAATTGGCCCGCGGCCAACGGGATAGCCCTGCTCGACGGGAAGTTTCTTGGTGGTGCCATCGGCCCCAACTTCGGTCAGCGTGTCGGGCAAGCTCCACATGATGTAGCCGAGGCCGGGCTGGCCTTCGCCCTGCGCCCATGAGTTCATGCGGTCGCAGAACGCGCGGCTGCCGCCGCCCGGTGCCGGGATCGCCCACACCTGGTTCTTGGGATCCTCGAGCATGCGCGCGAAGACCTTGAAGCCGGAGCCGCGGAAGTGCTCGGAGACGTCCTGCATCTCGATGGGGTTGCGCAGGTCCGGCTTGTCGCTGCCGTATTTGCGCAAGGCTTCCGCGAATGGAATCCGGCGCCAATTCTTCGACACCGGCTTGCCTTTGGCAAACTCCTCGAAGACACCCGTGATCACCGGCTCCATCGCCGCGAACACGTCTTCCTGCGTCACAAAACTCATCTCGACGTCGAGCTGGTAGAACTCGCCCGGCAGTCGGTCGGCGCGCGGATCCTCGTCGCGGAAGCAGGGCGCGATCTGGAAGTAGCGGTCGAAGCCCGACATCATCAGCAGCTGCTTGTACTGCTGCGGCGCCTGCGGCAGCGCGTAGAACTTGCCGGGATGAATGCGCGAGGGCACCAGGAAGTCGCGTGCGCCTTCCGGCGAGGACGCGGTCAGGATCGGCGTGTTGAACTCGAAGAAGCCCTGCGCCTCCATGCGCCGGCGCATCGACTTGATGATCTCGACGCGCGTCATGATGTTCTGGTGCAGTTTTTCGCGACGCAGGTCCAGGAAGCGATATTTGAGCCTGATGTCTTCGGGGTATTCCTGGTCGCCGAACACCGGCAACGGCAGGTCGCCGGCCGGGCCGAGCACCTCGATCTCGCTGACATAGACCTCGACCTTGCCGGTCGGCAGATCGTCGTTGTCGGTGCCCTCGGGGCGGCGGCGGGCCTTGCCGTCCATCCGCACCACGAACTCCGAGCGCAGCTTCTCGGCCAGCGAGAACGCCGGCGAGTCCGGATCGACCACGCACTGGGTCAGGCCGTAATGGTCGCGCAGGTCGATGAACAGCACGCCGCCATGGTCGCGGACGCGATGGACCCAGCCTGACAGGCGGACCGTCTCGCCGATGTTGCTCTCGCGGAGCGCGCCGCATGTATGTGACCGGTAGCGATGCATGGTCGTCCCAAAATCAATGTCGGAGAGGTCGAATCGGGTAGGGCCTAATGCCCTAGCCGAAGTTGCGCAGGGTTTACCCGACGAGGCCGAGGGCGGCAACCAAGGGAACGGCCTGTTTTGGGCCCGGAACGCCCATTTTTGGGCGATCCGGCCTCAAGCCTTTGCCATCAGGCGTTCCCCGCCTATCTTTACCTCCATGACCATCCATTTCCCCTTCCAGAACTCCTATTCGGCGCTGCCGGACAGCTTCTTTGCCCGCGTCGCGCCGACCCCGGTCGCGGCCCCCCGGCTGATCAAGCTGAACCGGCCGCTGGCGCTCCAGCTCGGGCTCGACCCGGACCTGCTGGAGACCCCGGAAGGGGCCGAAATCCTGGCCGGCAAGACGGTTCCCGCCGGCGCCGATCCCATCGCCATGGCGTATGCCGGCCACCAGTTCGGGCATTTCGTGCCCCAGCTCGGCGATGGCCGCGCCATCCTGCTCGGCGAGGTCATCGACAAGGACGGCGTCCGCCGCGACATCCAGCTCAAGGGCTCTGGCCCCACCCCGTTCTCCCGCCGCGGCGACGGCCGCGCCGCGCTGGGCCCAGTGCTGCGCGAATACATCGTCAGCGAGGCGATGTTCGCGCTCGGCATTCCGACGACGCGCTCGCTCGCCGCGGTCGTCACCGGCGAGCACGTCATCCGCGAGACCGCGCTGCCCGGCGCGGTGCTGACCCGCGTCGCCTCCAGCCATATCCGCGTTGGCACCTTCCAGTTCTTCGCCGTCCGCCGCGACACCGAGGCGGTGCGTCGCCTCGCCGACCATGTCATCACCCGCCACTATCCGGACCTACTCCAGGCCGAGCGCCCCTATCACGACCTGCTCGCGAGCGTCGTCGCGCGCCAGGCCGAGCTCGTCGCGCGCTGGCTGCTGGTCGGCTTCATCCACGGCGTGATGAACACCGACAACACCTCGATATCAGGCGAGACCATCGACTACGGCCCCTGCGCCTTCATGGACGCCTACAACCCCGCGCAGGTGTTCTCCTCGATCGACGAGATGGGCCGCTACGCCTATGCCAACCAGCCGCGCATCGCGCTGTGGAATCTGACGCGGCTCGCCGAATGCCTGCTGCCGCTGTTCTCCGACGAGCAGGAGAAGGCGGTCGCCGAAGCCCAGGACATTCTCGGCGCCTTCTCCGACCAGTTCAGCGCCGCCTATCAGGCCGGCCTGCGCAGGAAGGTCGGCCTGTTCACGGAGCGCGACGGCGACGAGGCGCTGATCCAGGACCTGCTGGATGCGATGGCCAAGAACCAGGCCGACTTCACCCTCACCTTCCGCAAGCTCGGCGACGCCGCGGGCGATGAGACTGCCGATGTTCGCGCGCAATTCATGGAGCCCGGCGCGTTCGACGAGTGGGCCGGACGCTGGCACGCGCGTCTCGCACTGGAGCCGCAGAGCGCCGTCGAGCGGCAAGCCGCCATGCACGCCGTCAATCCGCTCTTCATCCCCCGCAACCACCGCGTCGAGGCCGTGATCCAGGCCGCGGTGAACGATGACAATTACGCGCCGTTCGAGGAATTGGTGCAGGTGCTGGCCAAACCGTTCGATGAGCAGCCGGACGACCCCGCCTACGCCGATCCGCCGCTGCCGGACCAGCGGGTGCTGCAGACGTTCTGCGGGACGTGAAAGACGCGCCAGCGTCCCTACTTCGTCGCCTTCCTCACGCCGCCGAACGACGCCGCGTCGAACTTCTGGGGATCGACGGGATCGTAGCGGGACCACTCCATGTCAGGCATTTTGCCGTAGCGCTCGGCCCACGCCTTGTCCGCCGTCGTCGTGCCGGGCGCGACGGGGCGGAGCTCGAAATGCAGCACCTTATCGGGACCGATCTCACCGATCGCGTCCTTGGCCTTGACGCTCGCGCCGACTGCGAGCGGCTCACCCTTGGGCCCATTGATGCGGCCGAGATGAGCATAGCGCGTGTAGACGATGGCGCCATTGGGATAGGTGTGCTTGAGCACCACGTAGCGGCCGCAGTCACCGATGATCGGCAGGTCGGCCGGCGCCTGCTCGGCGGTCTCGATCTTGACGACGACGCCGTCCGCCATTGCCGTGACCGCGCCACCGACCTTGTCCGTGGTGAAGTCGACCCCGGGGTGCTCGTCCTGGATCCAGCATCCGCAGGACGTCATCGTCGTGTTCTTCGGTTCGTCGGCGCGCGGAAAACTGCGCGGGGTCAGGAATTCATTGACGAGCAATCCTGGCCCGTCAGGAGACGTGAACGCATGGATCGCATAGAGTGACAGCTTGTCCCCGACCGGCACCTCGTCGGGCAGAAAGCCGTAGACCACGTCCTGGATGAAGACCTTGAGCTCGCGCCCCTTGGCGGAGCGCACCGTGATGCAGTTGGTCACCTGCAAACCGTCGGCGTCCGTCTTGGGCATGCCGCTCATGATCAAAGTGCGCTTGAGCGCGCCGCTTGCGCAGGGCCCCCCTTGCGAGGCCAGCGTGACGTCTAGTTTCAGCGGCGACATCGGATAGACGTCGAGGCCACTCGTGGGCCGCCGGCGCGCCAGGAATTCATCGAGATCGGTATCCTTGTAGCGGGCGAAGTTGAATTCCGCGCGGGCGGCTTCCGGGACGGCAAAGGGAACGACAGTCAGCAGAAGGGTCGCAAGCCATCCGAGCTTGCGAAGAACACGCGGCGTCGCCATGGAAAGATCTCGTGATGCAAATTTGATGAGCAGCACGAGCAAACCACAGCCGCACCCTCGCGGCAAGGTAGATGACACCACGACCCTCAATCGTGGCAGGTCGTCTGGCGGCAGGCGGGTCGCCAAGGCCTATCCACATCATCGGCGCGCCGCCTGAACGCCTGTCATCAAACTGAAACATACGCGCTCTAACCGCCTGTCAGGGTCGTCTTGCCGGAGACGTCCATCCTCCAACCGTCCCGACACAGCGCGCCATGCCCTTCAAATTCATCCACCTCACCGATACGCATCTCGCGAATCCCGGGCTGAAGCTCTATGGCCTCGACCCGCGCGCCCGGCTGGACGCTGCGATCGCCGACATCAACCAGCATCAATCCGATGCCGCCTTTGCGGTGGTGACCGGCGATCTCACGCATTGGGGCGAGCCGGAATCCTACGCCAATTTCGCCGAGGCAATGGCTGCGCTGAAAATTCCCTACATCGCCATGGTCGGCAATCACGACCGCCGCGTCGCCTGTCTCGATGCGCTGAAGGCCGCGCCGCGCGATTCCAACGGCTTCGTACAGGGCACGCGCACCACCGAGCATGGGCTGTTCGTCTTCCTCGACACGCTGGACGAGACCAGCCACGCCGGCGAGATGTGCGGCAAGCGCCTCGACTGGCTCGCGAGCACGCTCGCGGCCGCGCCGGCGGATATGCCGCTCGTCGTGTTCATGCATCATCCGCCCTTCCCGGTCGGCGTGCTCGCGATGGACGAGATCTCGCTGAAGCAGAGCGCGGAATTCGCCGAGGTGATCGCGCCCTATCGCGCGCGCATCCGCCATCTCTTCTTCGGCCATGTGCACCGGCCGATCTTCGGCAGCTGGGGCAAGATTCCGTTCTCGACCCTGCGCGGCACCAACCACCAGGTCTGGTTCGAGCTCAATGCCGGCGCTACGCATCTGGCCAGCCACGAGCCCCCGGCCTACGGCGTCGTGCTGATCCACGACGAGAACCTCGTCGTGCACAGCCACGACTTCCTCGATCAGAGTCTGCGCTTCCCGTTCGAGCCGCCGGCGGGAATGGACGGCCGCGACTACGCGCTCAACTTCCCGGCACGGTGAGATGAGCCTCGCCGAACCCGCGGCTCTCTCCGTCGCGACCCCGGCAGCGCCGCGCCTGCACCTCCTCAAGCGCGCCACCAAGCGTCTCAAAGCCTCGCTGCCGGCCTATCTGCTGCTGTTGCCCTCGCTGGTCTTCCTCGCGCTGTTCACCTACGGCGCGATGGGCCGCGTGCTCGTCGATGCGCTCTATCAGCGCGCTACACCGAAGGCGCCGCTCCGCTTCGTCGGTCTCGACAATATATCAGCGGTGCTGGGCGATCCCGCCTTCACCGGCGCCGTCGTCAATAACCTGATCTACGCCGTGGGCACGGCAGTGCCGAGCATCGCTCTTGCGCTGTTGTTCGCGCTGGCGCTCGCGCGCACCAACGCGGTGACCAGCGCGCTCCGCGCCGCGCTGTTCCTGCCGGTGCTGATCCCGATGGTCGCTGCGTCCGCGCTGTTCCTGTTCATCTTCCTGCCCAATGTCGGCCTGCTCGACTACTACATCGGCCGGCTGCTTCCGGTGCTGCCGAACTGGCTCGGCGACCCCGACATCGCGCTCACTGCGATCATGATCATCACGATCTGGAAGAACGCCGGCTACTACATGCTGTTCTTCCTCGCCGGCCTCCAGGCCGTGCCCGAGGACGTGATGGAAGCCGCGCATCTCGACGGCGCCGGCCCATATCAGCGCCTGCGCCACATCATCCTGCCGGAGCTCAAGCCCACCTTCCTGTTCGTCACCGTCATCGCAATCCTCAACGCGGTGACGCAGGTCGACCACGTCTTCGTCATGACCCAGGGCGGACCATCCAATTCGACCAGCCTCGTGCTGTTCTACATCTACCAGCAGGCGGTGGAGCACTACGACATCGGCAAGGCCTCGGCGGCGACGCTGCTGACACTGGCCGCGCTGATGAGCCTCACCGCGCTCTCCTTCCGCACCATGGCGAACCGCGAGGGTGGGGCATGAAGCTGTTCGACCGCCTCTTCAGGGACGCCCCGCTCGCCACCCGTAACGAGATCACGCCGAAGCTCGGCTTCGTGCTGACGATGCTGCTCGCGATCGTCTGGCTGATCCCGTTCCTGTGGATGGGCGTGGCGACACTGCGCCCGGCCTCCGACGGCATCAACACCATGGCCGAGCTGATACCGAGCCTGAAACCGACTCTCGACAATGTCAGGGATGCCTGGGAGATCGGCGATTTTCCGCGCTACACGCTCAACACCACCATCATCTGCGCCGGCATCCTGCTGGTGCAGCTCGTCACCATCACGCTGGCGGGCTTTGCCTTCGCCCGCCTCGACTTTCCCGGCAAGACGCTGATCTTCTACCTGTTCCTGATGCAGCTGATGCTGGTGCCGGTGCTGCTGATCGTGCCGAATTTGAGCCTGGTGGCGCAGCTCGGCCTCTATGACACGCTCCTCGGCGTGATGATGCCGTTCTTCGCCTCCGCCTTCGGCACGTTCCTGATGCGGCAGGCGTTCGAGGCCATCCCGACCGAGCTGGAAGACGCCGCCCTGATCGACGGCGCCAGCCTGTTCCAGCGCATCCGCCACATCTACGTGCCGCTGTCGATGCCGAGCTTCTCGGCCTTCGCCATCATCTCCGTCACCAGCCACTGGAACGACTTCCTGTGGCCGCTGATGGTGATCAATTCGCCGGACAAGCGGCCGCTCACGGTCGGCCTCTCCGTCTTCACCAAGACCGCGGAAGGCACCCAGGCCTGGGGCACCATCGCCGCGGGCACGCTGATGGTGATCGCACCGCTGCTCGTCGCCTTCCTGATCTTCCAGAAGCGCTTCATCAGTTCTTTCGTCACCTCAGGCATCAAATAGGAGATTTTCCGATGCTGTTTTCCCGCAGGCTCATGCTCGGCCTCGCCATGGCCGGCTCTTTGGCAGGCGCCCTCGCCTTCCCGGCAATGGCCGAAGGCCCGACCGAGATCGACCTGTTCTTCCCCGTCCCCGTCGACGGCAAGCTCGCCCGCGACATGGGCACGTTGATAAAGGAGTTCAACGAGACCCATCCGAACGTCAAGGCGACCGCCGTCTATACCGGTTCCTACGACGATACGCTGATCAAGACGCGCGCCGCGATCAAGGCCGGCAAGCCGCCGGCCGCCGTGATCATGTCGGCGAACTTCCTGCTCGACATGCAGATCGAGAACGAGCTCACCAATCTCGATGCCCTGATCAAGGCCGACGGCTCCACCAAGGAGCAGTTCCTCGGCCAGTTCTTCCCCGCGCTGCACGGCAACGCGGTGATCAACCGCTCGGTCTATGGCGTGCCGTTCCACAATTCGACGCCGCTGCTCTACATCAACGCCGACAAGGCCAAGGAAGCCGGCCTTGATCCGAGCAAGCCGCCGCAGACCTGGGCCGAGGTCACCGACTGGGCCAAGAAGCTCACCAAGCGCGAGGGCGACAAGGTGACCCAATGGGGCATCGCGATCCCCTGCGCCTACGACTATTGCGGCTGGATGATGGAAACGCTCACCATGAGCAATGGCGGGCGCTACTACAACGAGGAGTTCGGCGGCGAGGTTTATTACGACACGCCTTCGATGCTCGGTGCGCTCACCTGGTGGAACGATCTCGTCTACAAGCACAAGGTCCACGCGCCCGGCGCGACGCCCGGTCCGGCCGTGAGCACCTCCTTCATCTCCGGCAATGCCGCCATGATGATGCTGTCGACCGGCTCGCTCACCTACGTGCGCGACAACGCCAAGTTCAACTACAAGGTCGCTTTCATTCCGCGCAACGTCCGCAACGCCGTGCCGATCGGCGGCGCCTCGCTGATCATGCCGGCCGGCCTCGAGGCCGACAAGCAGAAGGCCGCCTGGACGCTGATCAAGTGGATGACCTCGCCCGAGAAGAGCGGCTGGTGGAGCCGCGCCACCGGCTATTTCGCGCCGAACATGGCCGCCTACAAGACGCCCGAGATGGTCGACTTCCTGAACAAGAACCCAGACGCCAAGACCGCCGTCGAGCAGCTCGACGTCGCCAAGCCCTGGTTCGCGACCTACAAGACCGTCCCGGTGCGCAAGAACCTCGAGGACGAGGTGATGCTGGTCCTCAACGGCAAGAAACAGCCGAAGGAGGCGCTGGCCGCCGCCCAGAAGGCCGCGGACGAGACGCTGAAGCCTTACAATGCTGAGACGTCGCTGAAGCTGCCGTAAGAAGGGCTTGTATGTGGATTAGCCAGCGACTGCGCGAAGCGTAGTCACTGGCGCAATCCACCTCTTCTGCGTCCTCGGATACGAACAGCGGTGGATACGCCTTCGGCTAATCCACACTACGAACCACGAACGCGATCTCGTAGGGTGGGCAAAGGCGCGCAGCGCCGTGCCCACCATTTCTACCTCACCGCCGTTGAGAAATCGTGGGCACGCTTCGAAGTCGATGATATGATAACGACGATAGACGTCCGGGATCAAATCTCCCGGGATCGCTCCCGGGCCTTCGTCTATTCGAGGTGTGATCCCTCACATCGCACCCAACAGTCAAAACTTGTAAGCGATCCCAAGATTCACCTGGTGGTGCGAAATATCGACGTCTGCGCCCAGTCCATAACTCGCGCCGTTGCCCATCAAGATGTGTTCGATGCGGCCAAGGTCCGTATAGCGGTACTCGGCCCGGGCAATCCAGTTCCGGGAAATCATGCTTTCAACACCCCCGCCAAGAGTCCAGCCCGTCAATAACTTGGAATACGATTCCGCATTGCCATTCGGGCAAAACCAGGTTCCGCCGTTATTGCAATACGCGCTGATCGTTGTTCTCTGAAACGCAAACCCGCCGGTGGTGTAGAGCAGCGTCGACGGCGTGACGAGTACACCAACACGCCCCCGTATGCTGCCATCCCAGCCAAAATCGACGCTGGTGCCGTTCAGACCGACAGGAACGGCAGCGCCCGTGACCACGCCGCCTGGAAGATAACCGAGGCTAGCTTTGCCGCGGAGCCCCGACCCGACATCTGCCTCGATGCCGACAACGAAATTTGAAAGTTGCCAGTTATAGCCCGCGTACGCTCCGAGACGCACCGCATCGCTTTCAAAATTGTAGTGGGGACCCACGCCACCATCCCAGTTGGTTGGTGTGGGATTGAACCCAAAGCCGCTCAGAATGCCGGTGCGCGACCAGTCCGCTTCGTCGCGCTTCCACCCGGCGGTGCCGCCAACATAGGCGCCGGACCATGCCGGCACTGCCGTCGGCTGCGCCTTGTAGACCGGCAGGTCGGCGGCCTGCGCGCTGCCGATGAAGCCAAGCACAACTGCCCCCCACGCCAAAGAAGCAGCCCTGAATGTTGTTTCGATTCCCATGTCTCGTTCCTCAACCGCCCGCAATTTACTGCGTGGTTGAGGGGTACACGTGTCCGCGCCATGCGGTCTTGGCGTGACAGGCACAGGTTTTGGTCGTCACGGAACTGTCCCAACGGCTTGAACGGTTTCGGTTCGAGTGTGGCCGCGCTGTTACTATCCCTTGACCATCGCCCTATAGTAGATTGCGATGGCTCGCTCCGTGACGGACGGAAAGACTGGTCCCACTCATTGAATCCGAGGTCGTTTGAAGCCATGGCCGATCGCAATATGCCCCGGATTGGCGCGACGGTTTTTGATTCGCATGCATTGCAGGACAACGCGAGTGACGATGTACGTTTCGCCGGCTATCACGCGTTTTACGAATCTCTTCTTCGCCTGACGGATCTGTCGCGCCACCCCGACTTGCCGTTCCTGGTGCGACACCGAGTTGCAAATATCGCCGGGTTGCGGCTCAGCCGCTATGTAGGAACAATCAGCCGGCTCAGACGCGGCCCAGCTTCGATCACACATGGTTCGAACGACGATTTCTGTCTGGTTATCAATCGCGGCTCCGCGCGCGTGCTGTCGCGACAGGCGGGCCATGAACATGTGACGGATGGACCGTCCTCCGTGCTGCTTAGCAACGGCGATCCCATCGAGAAGCTGATGGACGGCCAGGCCGACTGGATCACCGTGAATGTGCCGCGCAAGCGCCTGATGGCGCAGGTCCCGCACGCCGAAGACCTGCTGGCCAGGCCATTGCAGCGGACCCCGCTCGCGCATCTGCTCGGTCGCTATGTCGATGGGGTGCTCGACACCAGCGAAGCCGAATTTGATGGTGCGCTGGAACGTCATGTGGAGGCCACCATCACGGACCTTCTGGTGCTGACCTTGGGCGCACAAGGAGACGCTGCGCAGATCGCCGCTGGCCGAGGATTGCGCGCAGTACGGCTGAGGGAAATTCTGGCGCAGCTCAAAGCCCGCTATACGGAAACGCATTTTGCTCCGCGGGACGTGGCCGCGGTGCTGGACGTCTCGCCGCGCTATGTCAACAAGCTGCTGCTGGAGAGCGGCCAGACCTTCGCGGAGCGCATTCTGGAGTTGAGACTTCAGAAGGCGCAGGCGATGCTCGCGGATAAGCGCCACGATGCCATGAAGGTGAGCGACATCGTCTTCGCCTGCGGATTCGGCGACGTGTCCGATTTCAACCGCCGCTTCCGCGCCCGCTTCGGCTGCTCGCCAACGCATTATCGCGGCAAATAACGACCGCTTCGCGCCCTCGCACCCGTCCGTTAACTCCCCGTCCACCATGCGGCCCGCCCCGCTGGCGGTAACCATTGGAATTAACAGACCCTCAACGTACCCCCGACAAATCTATCAATGTTTCTGGAGATTTCGCCGTGGATCTGTTGGTTATCGAATTCTTGGGACTGGCTCTGGTCGCCATGTGCGTGCTCGTTGTGGCGCTGCCCTGCGCGCGGAAATCCTCGCAGCGGGTCCGCTACGAATAGGATTATCGTCGGAAAAAGGCGCTTCCGGCCCAAAAGCAAGGCTCGAATTCGCTTAGAGCCCCTTGACATCACAGCACTTTCGGCAGAACGGCTGATGTCAAGTGTCATGGGCCGTTCATGGATTTGATTACCACCACCGCTGACCTCGCGGCTGCCTGCAGCCGACTGGCCAAGCACCCCGTCATCACCGTCGATACCGAGTTCCTCCGCGAGACCACCTATTACCCGCTGCTGTGCGTGGTGCAGATGGCCAGCGCCGAGGAAGCCGTGGTCATCGACACCCTGGCCGAGGGCATCGACCTCAAGCCGTTCTTCGAGCTGATGGCCAACGAGGGGGTGCTGAAGGTGTTTCACGCCGCCCGCCAGGACATCGAGATCATCTGGCACCAGGCCAACATCATCCCGCATCCGGTGTTCGACACCCAGGTTGCCGCGATGGTGCTCGGCTACGGCGACAGCATCGCCTACGACGCGCTGGTCGAGAAGGTCACCGGCCACCGCCCGGACAAGACCCACCGCTTCACCGACTGGTCGCGCCGGCCGCTCACCAAGGAGCAGATGCATTACGCGGTCTCCGACGTCACCCATCTGCGCGACGTCTTCGCAGCGCTCGACGCCGACCTGAAGAAGCGCCGCCGCAGCGAATGGGTCTCCATCGAAATGGAAGTCCTGACCTCGCCCCGCACCTATGATTTCCACCCCGAACGCGCCTGGGAGCGGCTGAAGACGCGGGTGCGCAAGCCCAAGGACCTCGCCGTGCTGATGGAGGTCGCGGCCTGGCGCGAGCAGGAGGCGCAGAGCCGCGACGTGCCGCGCGGCCGCGTGCTGCGCGACGAGGCGATTACCGACATCGCGACCCACGCGCCGACCACGCTGGAGAAGCTCGCGCACCTGCGCTCGGTACCGAAAGGGTTCGAGAAATCCAAATGGGGCGCGGACATCGTCGCCGCGGTCGAGCGCGGGCTGGCGCGGGACTTCTCGAAGCTGCCCAAGCTGGAGAAGCCGCGCAACAACTCCAACGGCGCCGCCATCGTCGAGCTGCTGAAGGTGCTGCTGCGGATGACCGCCGAGCGCCATGCGGTCGCGAGCAAGGTGATCGCGACCGTCGACGATCTCGAAGAGATCGCGGCGGACGATGAGGCCGACGTGCCGGCCTTGCGCGGCTGGCGCCGCGAGCTGTTCGGCGATGCCGCGCTGAAACTGAAGCGCGGAGAGCTGGCGCTGGCGATCGAGAAAGGCCGCGTCATCGGGGTGCAGCGGGCGTAGCGACCAGCCTCGCTGTTTCCGCATCGTCATTCCGAGCCACCGGCTCCGCGCGAAGCGCGGCCCGATGACAGGCTCCGCGAAGCAATACTGTCTGCCTCCTCGGAGCCGGTCAGGATTGCTTCGTCGCTTTGCTCCTCGCAATGACGAGGAGAGAGCCAGGGCCTTACGCCGGCGTCAGCTTCGCCACTTCGCCCTTCATGTCGTTCAACACGCCCGAGATCGCGGCGACCAGATCGTCGATCTGGGCCTTGTTGACGATCAGCGGCGGACAGATGGCGATGGCGTCCAGCATGTTGCGCGAGATCACACCGCGCTCCTGGAGCATGCGGCTGGCGATGCCGCCGACGGCACCCGGCGTTGCCGCTGCGGTCTTGCGTGTCTTGTCGAGCACGAGTTCGAGTGCCGCGATCATGCCGACGCCGCGGACCTCGCCGACCAGCGGGTGGCTGGCGAGCTCGCGCAGCCTGCCTTGCATGTAGCCGCCAAGTTCGGCCGCATGCGCGACCAGACCACGCTCCTCGATGATCTTCAGGTTCTCCAGCGCAATCGCCGAGCCGACCGGATGGCCGCCGGCGGTATAGCCATGGCCGAGCACGCCGATCCTGTTGCTCTCGTCTGCGATCGGCTCGAACATGCGATCGTTCAGGATGATCGCCGAGAGCGGGAAGTAGCTCGAGGTGATCTGCTTGGAGACCACCATGACGTCCGGCTTGATGCCATAGGTCTCGCAGCCGAACATCTTGCCGGTGCGGCCGAAGCCGCAGATCACCTCGTCGGCGACCAGCAGGATGTCGTACTTCTTCAGCACTGCCTGGATCTTCTCCCAATAGGTCGCCGGCGGCACGACGACGCCGCCCGCGCCCATCACCGGCTCGCCGAAGAAGGCCGCAATGTTCTCCGGCCCTTCCTTCTGGATGAGCGCGTCCAACTCCTCGGCCCGCCGCGTCGCGAACGCCTCCTCGCTCTCGCCGGGGGCGCCGTCCTTGTAGAAGTGCGGCGAGCCCGTGTGCAGGATGTTCGGCAGCGGCAGATCGAACGAGCGGTGGTTGTTCGGCAGGCCGGTGAGGCTCGCGGAGGCGATGGTGACGCCGTGATAGCCGCGCAGGCGGCTGATCACCTTCTTGCGCTGCGGCTGGCCGAGCGCGTTGGAGCGGTAGGCGATCAGCTTCAGCACGGTGTCGTTGGCTTCCGAGCCGGAATTGGTGAAGAACACCTTGCTCATCGGCACCGGCGCCAGCGCCACCAGCTTCTCGGCGAGATCGATCGAGGGGCCGTGCGATTTGGAAGAGAAGGTGTGGTAGAAGGGCAGCGCCTGCATCTGCTTGTGCGCGGCCTCGACCAGACGCTTCTCGTTGAAGCCGAGCCCGACGCTCCACAGGCCGGCCATCGCCTCGAAATAGCGCTTCCCCGACGCATCGAACACGTAAGGCCCCTCGCCGCGCTCGATCACCAGCGGACCGGCCTGCTGGTGCGCGCGCGCATTGGTGTAGGCGTGGAGCTGGTAGGCCACATCGCGGGCTTCTTGCGAATTGGGCAGCATGGACATTTGCGAAGATCCTTGAAAGCGTCACGTCGCAGGCAGAGCCGGCGTCATCACTCGATGGCAAGTACCTTGGCTATTGCGACAGCGCAGAACTTGCAACGCCAATTCGTCGGCAGCAAGCGCTCAGCTGCAATGCACAAAGCCGCACGTCCAGGCACATGCCACAACGCACATGCCAGAACGCACGTGCCAGACCGCGCCGGACCGGCTCTTAGCCTGCACCGTCGTCGTCCCCATCGCCGGCGGCGGCAACGGCTTCCCCTACCTCCACCAGCGCCATCGCAAGCAAATAGACCGTGGTGGCCAGACCAAGCCGGCGCGCCCTCTCCGCGGCCCGCGATAGATCGCTCGCCAGCTCCTCGAGCTCGTCTCCCCGTGACAATTTCTCACCCCATCCGCCGGTTGCGGCGGCCTAAACCGCAACGGCGCCGCTGGTTCTGATCAGTTCGGCGCTGGATTGGATTGTAGCAAAATTCCCAATGACATTCACTACCGCACGCCGGTAGGCAGCGGCGTCGTCCGTGCCCGGCTGCCGGCAAGCCACGGCGTCCGTGACCACGTGGTACCGATGGCTGCGGTGAAACCCCTCGACGGCGGTGGCCAGGATGGTCTCGTCCAGAGAAAAGCCGATCAGAATGCAGCGCATCGTTCGGATACTGGACATGTGGTCGACGAACCGCGACGAGCTGTAGGCGGACGGCAGCGGGTGCTCGAACGTCATCTCTCCCGGCTTCGGCCTGGTCTGCGCGATCCAATCGGTCAGCCTGGATGCCGGATTGAACCAGGCCGCCTGCGCGATGCGCTTCAGATGCATCACCGGCCACATGTTGCCGCGCCACAGCGTCAGGAGTTCCAGGCAGCGCGCCGTCGCCGCATCCCCGTCCAGGATGACGTGGCGACGGCCGGGGGTCAGGTATTCGACCTGGAGATCCGCACAGACCAGGATCGGCGGATCATCGTGGATGGAAGCCGGCATCTTGTTGCGCGCTGTTGCATCTATTTCAGCGACCGGCGAGTGCGAGGTCCCGCAGCGGCGATGTGACCGCCCGCCCCGCCGACGCATCGAGCACGCCAGGCCGGTCCCAATCGCCCTCGGGACGGATGATCACATAGGGATCGCTGTCCAGCGTGATGGCATCCGGGCCCGGCTCGATCTCCAGCAGCATTTCCGTATAGGAAAAATCCGAGAAGGTGATCTTGCGGTTATGACCGAGCGGCTTGGCGCCGAAATGGGCCCAGAAATCGACCAGCCGGTCCTGCGCCTGACCGTAGATCTTGCGGAAGCCCTTGCGCTTCACATAGTCGACGCTGGCCTGCACCAGCTTGAACGAGACGCGCGAGCGCCGATGTTGGTGACGCACCGCGAGCCGCTCCACCTTGGCGAAATCGCCGAAGAAGCGCACCCGCAGGCAGCCCGCAGGCTCGTTGCCGACGAAGCCGATGAAATGCGCCGCGACCATGTCGTTGCCGTCGAACTCCTCCTCGAACGGACAATCCTGCTCGGCGAGATAGACAGCCGAGCGGATGGCGGTCACCAGCATGAGATCGCTCGGATCGCGCGCGAGGCGGATGGTGATGGCGCGGGAACTGGGCTTGGCGAGAGGAATCCTAGTACCGTGCATCTGCAAAACTCCTTGCTTGAACGATCGCACCCGGCATGCTCATCGGCTGCCGATGCCAGGGACGCTCGTAACACCACAGATCGGGTTGGAAGCTCGGGACGGGCGCAAAACCTGTCGCCTTCATGATGTCGCGTCCAGCCACCGTTGACGGCTGCGCATAGCAATCGGCGCCGCGAAACCTTATCTGGCGCAGGTGAGCCGCGGCCTTGCCGAGACCGGCGATGCCGCGGCCCATCGCCGCGATCGCCCAGATGTAGATGGCAGCGACGTCGTCGTTCGCCGATGCGAGATAACCCATCTCGGGCGCGGTGAGACAGATCTCGTCGAGCAGCAGCGCATCGTGTCCACGGTCGTTGAGAAACAGGAACGCCATGCCGCCGACGAGCTTGCCCTTCCGGCTGAAGGTGAGAATGCTTTGAGGATCGAGAGTGAAGTATCGCGCAAGCTCCGCTGTGCCGATCTGCACGCCCGGAACCATCTGGTGCGCCATATCCGAAAGCGCCTCGATTTCGGAGAATTGCGCACAGCGGACGTCGACGTCCGGGCTCAGCGGCAAGGCATCGAAATCATGCCTTGCGGCAAACGAGCCCCTTTCCATACTCATGTCACGCCTCTATCGTTCGAGGCTTTCGTGCCCCGCTATGACGATGAGCTTAGCGGCTGGGGATCAGGAGTATGCAGCAGTTATTGCACCGGGGTGCTGCGATGATGCAGCACCGTGAAGAAGCCCTGGATGCGTCCTGGGACGATTTGAAGCTGTTTTTAGCGTGCGCAAAATATAAAAGTTTTCGTAATGCCGCCGAAGAGCTCGGACTCACCTCCACCACCCTGATGCGCCGCATCGACCGGCTCGAAGAGAGCATCGGGTGCAAGCTGTTCCTGCGTGACCAGAGCGGGCTCACGCTCAGCGATGAAGGCACAGCCATGATCGCCGACGTTGCGCACATGGAGCGTCATGCCTTCAACATCTTCCGCCGCGCCTCGCGCTCGTCGAACGACACCTCGGGTACCGTGCGCGTCGCCGTGACGGAAGGCCCCGGCAATTTCTGGATCCTGCCGCGACTGATCGATTTCCAGAAGACCTACCGCAAGATCACGGTCGACTTGCGCTGTGCGATGGAGCAGGCCGACGTGGCGCGGCTTGAATCGGACATCGCCATCCAGCTCGAGCCGCCGACCAATCCCGATCTGATCGTCGCAAAGCTCGGCCGTCTCCACATCTATCCCTTCGTCTCCAAGGAGTACGAGAGACTCTACGGCGTGCCGGCAACGCTCGCCGAATTGCAGAACCACCGCATCGTCAAGCAGAGCGCGCCGCAGGTCGATGACGGCGCCTATGCCCGCGTGCTCGGGCTGAAGTCGCTCGAGGGCATCGTCGGCATCAAGACCAATTCCTCGGTGGGCGTGCTCTATGCGGTGGAGCGCGGCGCCGGCATCGGCTTCCTGCCGACCGTGTCGATCGCGCTCGGTGCGCCGCTCGTTGCGGTCGATCTCGGCGTCAGCCATCACGCAGATCTCTGGCTCACCTATCACAAGGAGTTCCGCACGTCCGAGCGCCACAAGATCGTCGTCGACTGGCTGAAGAAGATCTTCGATGCCAGGACCTATCCCTGCTTCCGCGACGAATTCATCCATCCGAACGCGCTGGTGCCGATGATGACAGCCGCGCGCGAGGGATTTGGATTGACGGGCTATGTCGCGGCAATGCCGGCTTGAGCGCGGGCGAGCTTCAGCTCACCATCTGTATTCGAAGCCGGCCGTGCCCTGGTGCGAGGTGAGCTCGTGGCGGAACTTGCCGTCGTAATTGACGTAGAGCCGTGCCACGCTGGTCAGGCTGAGCGAAGCCGAGGCACCCGCATCCACGCCGTAGCGGCTCTCCCCGATGCCGGGGACCACGATGCTCTGGGCGCCCAGGCTGACCTGAATGGATCCCAGATCCTGGTGGAAATTGTCGACGAACTTGCCGTAAGCCGACAGATCCAGAACCTTCTGCTCGATGATGAAGTAGCGGCCGATCTCGGCCCCGACCATGAGACGCGCGCGCGAGAGCGCCGTCGAGCCGACGTTGAGCGGATCGAGCCCTCCGGCTTCCTGGAACGCCGCACTGGTGGCGCGCACATATTCCAGCGCGCCCTTCGGCACGATGCGCATCTGGTCCTTGGTCCAGTAGTAACTGATTTCGGTCAGCGCGCCGTCGACCGCGGCGCGATAGGCCGAAGTCGCAGCGCCAAGGCCGGTGTCGCGGATGGACCGAACCTTGCCGAAGCCGTGCACCACGGCAAAGGCCCATGTCCAGGGGCCCTTGTCGACCGAGCCGCTGAAGCCAAGCTGAGTGAGGTCGAGCGTTGCGGACTGCAGCGCCAGCGGCACGTCGATATCGGTGTGGCTCTGGTCGACGGAGAAGCCGAGATTGACGCCCGGCGCCACACGCGCGCCAAGGCCGGCCACGCCGCCAAAGGTCTTGCGCTTGTCGCCGACGAAGTCTCCTTGCGCGTCGGTCCGGACCGAGATGCCATAGCCTTCGAACCAGGTGCGGTAGCGCGGATCCTCCGTGCTCGCCGACGCGCCGCCGCCGCCGGGATTGGTGCGGAACGCCCGGGTGAAACCGTTCGAGGCCTGGTTGCCGAGCCGCTCCAGGAAGCCTGAGCCGAGATTGAGCATGCTGCTTCCGGTCGAGCTCGGCATGGGGACCGGCGTTGGCGACGGTGTGGGTGTAGGGGTCGGAGTCGGCGTAGGCGTCGGGCTCTGCGCGAGAACGGGCGTCGCCGACGACAGCGCAACGATGAGCGCAAAAGCCATCGCAACCGCTGCCGCGACCCGGCGGACGCGGTTCAGCCCGATCGTCTGCCGTGTCGCTGGTGGCTGCGCGGTGCAGCGCATGACGAGAATCCCGAAACAAAGGGCGACGCGCAAAAACAACACGAACCCGCGGCGCAGGTGGCGATTTGTGCCGAACTGCCACGGAGCGTCAATTGGTTGGAGCGCCGCGACACCGGTGATTGCCCCCGATTGTGGTTCTGCTGCAACAGGTCGCAAATTGCCGTCGGGCACGCCTGCCTCGGCCTTGAAATTTACGCACAGCTTGCTAGCGGGCGATTTTCATGTTGCAATATCGGGCACAATCGGAATTGGCCGATCGACTGTGCGTTTCGTGACATTGAGATTCAAGACTCGAACAGACTTCCGGAAGCCCGTTTGTGGCGTGGCACGCGAAAAGCGGCCGCGTCTTTTTTTATCTAGTGGAGGAGACTAGCGATGCCGCAAAAGGGCACGGTCAAATGGTTCAACCCGACCAAGGGCTATGGGTTCATCAAGCCGAACGGCAGCGACAAGGACGTGTTCGTCCATATCTCCGCCGTCGAGCGTGCCGGACTCTCAACCCTCAACGAAAACCAGGTGGTTGAATTCGACCTCGTGGAGAACCGCGGCAAATCATCCGCGGAGAACCTCAAGGTTTCCTGATTTCTCTCGAGCCTGACAAGCGAGAGATCATGACGCTGCCCCCGGCGCTGCCGGGGGATTTTGTTATGCGACGGGCGCAGCGAGATGTCGCTTCAGCTCACCACCGGCGCAATCAGGAAATTCTCCGACGGACCGCTCCCCGCCGCCTTGCACACGTCACCCTCGATCCGGACCTTGCCGGTCGCGAGCAGCCGCAGCGCTTCGGGATAGATGCGGTGCTCGACTTCGAGGATGCGCTCCGACAGCGTATCGGCCGTGTCGTGGTCGCTGACGGGCACCGCGCCCTGCATCACGATCGGCCCGGCATCGGTCTCGGGGATCACGAAATGCACGGTCGCGCCGGACAGCTTGACGCCTGCGCGCAGGGCCTGGCCGTGCGGGTCGAGGCCGGGGAAAGACGGCAGCAGCGAGGGGTGGATGTTGAGCATCCGCCCGTACCAGGCCCTGGTGAATTCCGCCGTGAACAGGCGCATGAAGCCGCCCAGACAAATCAGCTCGATGCCGTGCCGATCGAGCGCGGCCTGCAGCACCTTCTCGAAACCGGCGCGGTCCTTGCCGAACGGCTTGCTCTCGATCACCAGCGTGTTCACGCCGCTCGCCTTGGCCCGCTCAAGCCCCGGCGCATCGGCCTTGTTCGAGATGACGAGCGAAATCTCCGCTGGAAAATCCGGCGTGCTTGCTGCCCTGATCAGCGCGGCCATGTTGGAGCCGCGCCCGGAGATCAGGATGGCAACGCGGCGCTTCATCACAGCGCCAGTCATCACAGCGCCAGGTCGAGGTGGCCGTTATAGACGACGCGGTGCTCACCCTCGGCGGGGATCACGGTGCCGAGCTGCGCCACGGTCTCGCCGGCATCGGTGAAGACCTCGATTACCTTGTCGACCTTGTCGGGCTCGACGATCGCGATCATGCCGATGCCGCAGTTGAAGGTGCGCAGCATTTCCAGCTCGGCGATGCCGGCCTGCGCGGCCAGCCATTTGAACACCGGCAACACCGGCAATCGGGCAAGATCAATGCCGACGCCGAGATGCTTGGGCAGCACGCGCGGAATGTTGTCGGTGAAGCCGCCGCCGGTGATGTGGGCAAGCCCCTTCACCGCGCCGGTCTCGCGGATCGCGCGCAGGCAGGATTTGACGTACAGCCGCGTCGGCGTCAGCAGCGCGCCGCCGAGCGTCATGACCGGTGCGAACGGCGCCTGTGCCGCAAAGCCGAGGCCCGATTGTTCCACGATCTTGCGCACCAGCGAGAAGCCGTTGGAATGCACGCCCGATGAGGCCAGACCGATCACGGCATCGCCCGCCGCGATGTCGTTGCGCGGCAACAACGTACCGCGCTCGGCGGCACCGACCGCAAAGCCTCCGAGGTCGTAATCGCCGTCCTTGTAGAGGCCGGGCATCTCGGCGGTCTCCCCGCCGATCAGGGCGCAGCCGGATTCGCGGCAGCCCTCCGCAACGCCGGCGACGATCGAGGCCGTGGCCTCCGGATCGAGCTTGCCGCAGGCGAAATAATCCAGGAAAAACAGCGGCTCGGCGCCCTGTACCACGAGGTCGTTGACGCTCATGGCGACGAGGTCGATGCCGATGCCGCCATGCAGGCCGGTTTCGATCGCGATCTTGACCTTGGTGCCGACACCGTCGGTCGCGGCCACGAGGACCGGGTCCTTGAAGCCGGCCGCCTTGAGGTCGAACAGGCCGCCGAAGCCGCCGATCTCGGCGTCGGCGCCCGGCCGCGCGGTGGCGCGCACCATCGGCTTGATCAGGTCGACCAGGCGGTTGCCCGCGTCGATATCGACGCCTGAATCGGCGTAAGTGAGGCCGTTTTTGCGGTCGGTCATGCCCGATTTCCAGTGGGTTTGCGGCTGGTTACGTCGAATTCCGGGGACGCGCAATGGCTCGCATGGCGCTCCTGCCTATACTATGTAGATATCAACCGGTTCAGCCTCCCGAGGGGGCCGGATTCGAGGTCAGACCGGGTGCCGGGAAGCGCTTTCGTGAGTATTCCGAACATCATTACTCTGGGCCGCATCATGCTGGTCCCGATCATCGTCTGGGCCATCGTGTCGAGCCAAATGGAAGTGGCGTTCGCCGTCTTCCTGATCGCCGGCATCAGCGATGCCGTGGACGGCTTTTTGGCCAAGCGCTTCAACATGACGAGCGAGCTCGGGGCCCTGCTCGATCCGCTCGCAGACAAGGCGCTGCTCGTCTCGATCTACATGGCGCTCGGCATCTGGGGCGCGATCCCGCGCTGGATCGTGATCCTGGTGGTCTCGCGCGACATCATGATCGTCGCCGCCGTGATCGTATCCTGGCTGTTCGATCGGCCGGTCGAGATGAAGCCGTCCAAGGTGTCCAAGCTCAACACCGTGGCACAGGTGGCGTTCGCGGCGCTGGTGCTGGCGGCGCTTGCCTTCGGCTTCAAGCCGGCACCTTATGATATCATCCTGATGGGCCTCGTCACGCTCTTCACGCTCTCCTCCGTGTCGCTCTATCTCGTCGAGTGGCTGCGGCACATGAGCACGATCGAGGCCAAATGAGCCGGGATGCGGCCTGCAAGAGGCCAAGTCCCGCATGATCAGGTCGAATCTCTTCAAACGGGCCGGCGCGCCGGCATGGAGCAAAGCAAGCGTGGCAGGCCGCGTCCATCCCCGACAATTGGCGTTCTCGCTTCCGCATGCGGAGAGCCTCAGCCGGGACAACTTCCTCGAAGGTCCGGCCAACGCGGCCGGTGTCGGCCTGATCGACAGCTGGCCGGAATGGCCGAACCGCATCATGTGGCTGGCCGGCCCGGAAGGAAGCGGCAAGAGCCATCTCGCCGCGATCTGGGCCGAGCTGTCAGGCGCCCGCTCGACCACCGCCAACGCCCTGACCGCGGCAGGCGTGCCGGGCGCGCTCGCCACCGGCGCGCTGGTGGTCGAAGATCTCAAGGCAAGGGATTTCGACGAGCGCGCCCTCTTTCACCTGATGAACCTCGCCCGCGAGGACGGCGCCTACGTCCTCTTCACCGGGCGCGAGGCGCCGGCCTCGCTGGAGATCGAGCTTCGCGACCTGCGTTCGCGTCTGCGGGCCGTTCCGGTCGTCGCGCTGCTGCCCCCAGACGACCAGCTCTTCCGCGGCCTGATCGTCAAGTTCTGCGCCGACCGCCAGCTCACGGTGGATGAGAGTGTGGTGAGCTACCTCGCCACCCGCCTGGAGCGGTCCTCGGCCGCGGCCCGGCAGGCCGTGGAACTGCTCGACACTGAAGCCCTCCGCCTCGGCCGTCCCGTGACCCGGGCTCTGGCGGCGGAGCTGCTCAGGGACGCCTGATCGGCGCGGCTCCCTGAAGTCCCTGAAGCCAGCTTGACGCAGCGGAAAGACGGAACATCAATGTCATCGAAACGTCATCGCTGTAACACATGCTCCCCGGGGTTTTGCGCATTGGTCGCAAAGTGAGGCGAGACAGGATGGACCGACTTCTGATGGACTCTGCGCAAGCTGTTGAAACTAAAGAGAAAGCCCCAGAGCTTGAGGGCTTGCCGGCGATCGCGTCCAGCCCTGAACGGTTCATCAACCGCGAGCTGTCTTGGTTGCATTTCAACCGCCGCGTCCTGGAGGAAGCGGTCAATCCCAACCACCCCGTGCTGGAGCGGGTGCGTTTCCTGTCGATCTCGGCGAATAACCTCGACGAGTTCTTCATGGTCCGCGTCGCCGGCATCAAGGCCCAGGTGCGCGAGGGCATTGCCGAGCGCAGCCCCGACGGCCTGACGCCGTCGGAGCAGCTCGCGCTGATCAACCGCACCGTTTCCCAGCTCGCCTCCGACCAGCAGGCGATCTGGCGCGACCTGCGCAGCGCGCTGGCCGAGGTCGGCATCGTGCTGGTCGACGGCAAGGACGTCTCCAAGGCGGAACGGACCTGGATCGAGGACTATTTCCTCAACAACGTCTTCCCGCTGCTGACACCGCTGGCGATCGATCCCGCCCACCCCTTCCCGTTCATTCCGAGCCTCGGCTTCACCATCGCGCTCCAGCTCACGCGCGCCGCCGACGGCAAGCAGATGAACGCGCTGATCCGCATGCCCGGCAAGATCGACCGCTTCATCCGCCTGCCGGCCGAAGGCACGGTGCGCCTGATCTCGCTGGAGCAGGCAACTGCTCTCTTCATCAACCGCCTGTTCCCGGGCTACAATCTTCACGGCCAGGGCGCCTTCCGGATCATCCGCGACTCCGAGCTCGAAATCGAGGAAGAGGCCGAGGATCTCGTCCGCCTGTTCGAGACCGCCCTCAAGCGCCGCCGGCGCGGGTCCGTGATCCGGCTCGAGATCGATGCCAAGATGCCGGAGGAGTTGCGCAGCTTCGTGCAGCACGCGCTGTCGGTCGCCGACGACGAGGTCTTCCTGGTCGACGGCGTGCAGGCGATGAACGAGCTCTCGCAGCTCACCCGCCTCGACCGGCCCGATCTCGAATTCGCCCCTTACGTGCCGCGCCATCCCGAGCGCGTGCGCGAGCATGGCGGCGACATCTTTGCCGCGATCCGGCAGAAGGATCTCGTCGTCCATCACCCCTACGAATCCTTCGACGTCGTCGTGCAGTTCCTGCAGCAGGCCGCACGCGACCCCGATGTCGTCGCGATCAAGCAGACGCTCTACCGCACCTCAAACAACTCGCCGATCGTGCGTGCGCTCGCCGAAGCGGCCGAAGCCGGCAAATCCGTCACGGCCTTGATCGAGCTAAAGGCGCGCTTCGACGAAGAGGCCAACATCCGCTGGGCGCGCGACCTCGAACGCGCCGGCGTGCAGGTCGTCTACGGCTTCCTCGAACTGAAGACGCACGCAAAACTCTCGATGGTGGTACGCCGCGAGGGTGGCAGCCTCACGACTTACGTCCATACCGGCACCGGCAACTATCACCCTGTCACCGCGCGCATCTACACCGACCTCTCCTACTTCACCTCCGATCCGACCATAGGCCGCGACGCCGCGCGCGTGTTCAATTTCATCACCGGCTATGCCGCGCCGAGCGATCTGGAAAGGATGGCGGTGTCGCCGCTGACCTTGCGCAAGCGTATCATCGAGCACATCCAAGGCGAGACCGCGCATGCGCGACACGGCCGGCCCGGCGCGGTCTGGATGAAGATGAACGCGCTGGTCGACCCCGACATCATCGACGCGCTCTACGAAGCCTCCCAGGCCGGCGTCCAGACCGAGCTCGTGGTGCGCGGCATTTGCTGCCTCAGGCCCGGCATCCCCGGCCTGTCGGAGAACATCCGCGTCAAGTCGATCATCGGACGCTTCCTGGAACACGGCCGAATCTACTGCTTCGGCATGGGCCAGGGCCTGCCGAGCGCGAAAGCGGCTGTGTATATCTCGTCCGCCGACATGATGCCGCGCAACCTCGACCGCCGCGTCGAGGTGCTGTGCCCGCTGCAAAATCCCACGGTGCATCAGCAGGTTCTCGAACAGATCATGGTCGCCAATCTGAAGGACAATGAGCAGAGCTGGCAGTTGTTGCCGGACGGGTCGTCAACGCGTATGAAGACCGCGAAAGGCGAAGAGCCTTTCAACGTCCACAACTACTTCATGACAAATCCGAGTCTGTCTGGCCGTGGAAAGTCGCTCAAGGAATCCTCGCCGCGTCGTCTCACGCGCCGGAACGAACGCCATCAATCCTGATCCGGGATTTGCGACGTGAAGCGGCCGCGCAAGCGCG
Source organism: Bradyrhizobium sp. CCH5-F6 (assembly GCF_001556045.1). GTDB lineage: Bacteria > Pseudomonadota > Alphaproteobacteria > Rhizobiales > Xanthobacteraceae > Bradyrhizobium. Next base: position 44,474 of record NZ_LSIC01000047.1, on the reverse strand, counting down.
GCTCGAGCGTCGCAGTTATCGACATCGGCTCCAACTCGGTCCGTCTCGTCGTCTACGAGGGACTGTCGCGGAGCCTCATCCCGATCTTCAACGAGAAGACGCTGTGCGGCCTCGGGCGCGAGGTGCAGAGCACGGGTCTGCTCGCGCCCGACGCCATCGACAAGGCGCTGACCTCGCTCAAGCGGTTCCGCGCATTGTGCCGCGTGATGCAGGTCGGGCGGGTGTTCGCGATCGCGACCGCGGCCTGCCGCGACGCCTCAAACGGCCCCGACTTCATCGCCAGGGCCGAGCGCATCTGCGCGGTGAAGATCGAGATTCTGTCGGGTCCGCGCGAGGCGCGGCTGTCGGCGCTCGGCGTGATCTCCGGCATCCATCTTCCCGACGGCATCGTCGGCGACCTCGGCGGCGGCTCGCTCGAGCTGATCGACGTGCGCAAGAACACCGTACGCAGCGGCGTGACGCTGCCGCTCGGCGGTCTCGCACTCCAGGATCTCGCGCACAAGTCGCTCAAGCGCGCCGATCGCATCGTGCGCGAGGAGCTCGACGGGGTGCCGCAGCTCACCGCGGGCCGCGGCCGGACCTTCTATGCCGTCGGCGGCACCTGGCGCGCGCTGGCGCGCATCCACATCATCCAGAGCGGCTATCCGCTCCAGGTGATGCACGGTTACTCGATTTCAGCCGCCGAGGCCCTCGACTTCTCGCGCCGTCTTCGGCGCCTCGTAGCCGCCGACATGCTCGCGGACATCGAGATCGTCGCCGATGCGCGGCGGCCGCTCCTCACCTATGCGGCGCTGGTGCTCGAGCACATCATTCGCGTGGCGAACCCCAGGAACATCGTGTTCTCGACCTTCGGCGTGCGCGAGGGCCTGCTGCACGAAAAGCTGCCGGAGACCGAGCGCAACAAGGACGGGCTGATCTGCGCGGCCGAGGAGCTGAACCAGTTGCTGTCACGCTCGGCCAAACATGCCCGCGAGCTGATCGCCTGGACCGACCGCCTCGTGCGCGTCGTGAAGCTGCGCGAAAGCGCCGCGGACCGCCGCTTGCGACACGCCGCATGTCTGCTGTCCGACATCGGCTGGCGCGTGCATCCCGACCACCGCGGCGAGCAGACGCTGAGCCTCGTCGTCAACGGCAATTTCGGCGCGATCACCCACACCGAGCGCGCCTTCGTCGGCCTGTCGGTGTTCTATCGCTATGCCGGCCTGAACGAGGAGAACCAGCCGCCGGTCACGATGCAGGAGCTGTTGACGCCGGCCCAGCTCGAACGCGCGCGCCTGCTGGGCGCAGCGTTGCGCGTCGCGCATCTGATCTCGGCAGCGCGACCGGGAGTCTTGCCCGCCACGCATTTCCGCAGCCAGGGCCGCAAATTGATGCTGGTGTTCGAGCACCGGCTCGGCGACCTCGTCGCCGACCGCGTCGGCAGCCGCTTCCGCCAGCTCGCCCGCCTGATCAACCGCGCCGGCTCGATCGTGAGGCGCTGAGGAGCAGCAGCAGTGCAACGCGGCCCGGGTCGTCGGTCGCGCAATGAGCAAGCTGGTCACGCAACGAGGCGGCGGCCGTCCTCCGGCGCGACGATGGCCTTCAGTCCGCCGAGTTCGGAGGTGGTGAGAACAAGCTGCCATCCATAGGCACTGAGCACGTCCTGAACGATCGCGAGGCCGAGGCCGGCACCCTCGCCGCGTTCATCAAGTCTTACTCCCCGCTCGAGGACGCGGGCGCGCTCGGCGGACGCGATTCCCGGGCCGTCGTCCTCGACGGAAATCGCCGGATTCGCGGTGGCATTGGCGCCAATGCGCACCTTGCTCTTGGCGTGACGGGCGGCATTTTCCAGGAGATTGCCGAGCACTTCGGCCAGATCGGTGCGATCGAGCGGCACGCTCGGCTCGCCCGTTATGCAGGTCTCGAATTCGAGCCGTTGCGCAGTGGGCGTGCGCGCCAGCGTGAGCACCAGAGACTCGACAAGCGGTCTGAGGGGCGTGGAAATTCCGCCGCGCTGTCGTGCCGTCCCCCGCGCCCGGGCGCGCGCCAGCTCGCGGTCGACGTGACGGCTCATCGTGTCGCCGACGGTTTCGATTGCCCGGGCGACGTCCGGCTCACCTCGCTGACGCAAGCGCGCGACATCGGCTGCGAGTGCGGCGAGCGGCGTCTTCAGCCCATGCGCCAGGTCGGCGGCGCGGCTGCGCGAACGCTCGATCTCGCGCTCCTGGGCGTCGATCAGGCTGTTCACCTCTTCCACCAGAGGCTTCACCTCGGCAGGGACATCGGCGGGGAGATGATTGCGTTGCCCGGAGCGGACGTCCGCGACGCCGCGGCGAAGAGCGTCGAGCGGACGTAAGCCCAGCGCAACCTGGATCGAGGTGGCCGCCGCCAGCACCAGCCCAAGCAGGCCGAGTGCCAGCGCCAGTTCCCTGGCGAATTGCGAGCCGGCGGCCGACACGCGGGCAAGATCGGCCGCCACGACGACGCGCACCGGCGCACGGCGGTCGCCGATGGTGAGCAGCACGCGGCGTTCACTGACCAGGAGCCGTGCGTTCGCAGGCCCGGGGATGACATGATGGTGCAATTCGGCAGGCGACGGCTCGTCCTGCGGCAGATCCAGCGCCGTGTCCCACAGCGAACGCGAACGCAGCACCTGACCAACATCGTCCGATACCTGCCAGTACAAGCCTGAAAGTGGCTCGGCAAAACGCGGATCGGCCGGCGGCCGGCCCACCACCAGCTTGCCCTGTGCATCGGCGTCGATACCCGCGACGAGCTGCTTCAGATAGACGTCGAGGTCGTCGCCGATGGTGCGCGTGACGTGGCGTTCGAACAGCAGCGTCAGCCCAGCGCCGGCAATCGTCAGCGCGATCAGGATGGCTATGAGTCCGCCAGCGACCAGTCGCAGCCGCAGGGAGCCCCAGCTCACGGCGTCGTCTCCGGGACCAGATAGCCGAAGCCGCGCCTGGTCTCGATCAGATCGGCACCGAGCTTCTTGCGCACTCGGCCGATCAGCACCTCGAGCGCGTTCGACTCGTGGTCCTCGCCGTGGCCGTAGACGTTCTCGTCGAGCTCCTGCTGCGACACCACGCGGCCTCGGTGGTGCAAGAGAAAGGCGATCAGGCGATATTCCAGCGGCGACAACGCGACGGGTACGCCGCGCAGCGTCACTTTCATCTGACGCTCGTCGAGTTCGACCTCGCCGGCGACGATCCGTGGGGAGGCATGCCCCGCCGAGCGGCGCACGATCGAGCGCAGGCGCGCCAGCAATTCCTCCATGCGAAACGGCTTGGGCAGGTAATCGTCGGCGCCCGCGTCGATCCCATCGACGCGCTCGGCCCAGCTGCCGCGCGCCGTCAGGATCAGCACCGGCATCGACCTTCCGTTGGCGCGCCAGCGCTTGAGGACCGCCAGACCGTCCATGCCGGGCAAGCCGAGATCGAGGACGACGGCGCCGTAGTCCTCGGTGTCGCCGCGGAACCAGGCGTCCTCGCCGTTGCGGACCGTCTCGACCACATAGCCGGCCGCGCTTAGCGCCCGCTCCACATCGGTCGCGATCCGTCGGTCATCCTCCACGAGCAGCAGGCGCATCACTTCTCCTTGATGCGTTCAATCTCGCCGCTGCGCGCGTCCACATACGCTTCGTAGAGGCGGCCCTTGTCGTCGACCAAACGAAACTCATAGATCCAGCGGCCACGCGCACGCTCTATCTCGACGCCGGCAACCTCGCCCGGCAGCTTGCCACGCACGGATGCGAGGATGTCGGCGAGTGACTTGATTTCGCCCGCCTCGACCGCGCGGCGCACCGCGTCGGGCGCCCCATTATCGTGGTCGCCTGCGGCCGCAGGCACCGACGGGAGCAGGACTCCCACCAGCAATGGCACCGCGAGGAATTCCAGAAAGCGAGATGGCTGCATCCACGAAGTATGCCGCAATCGACCTGACAGATCGCTGACGTGGATCAACAGGCGGCGGTCAGGGCGCTTCTGCCAATGTCCGCGCATTGCCTTGCCGCATGATGTGGCCGGGCCATACGGACTGGAGAGAACCATGCGCAAGATCACCATCTTCACTGCTGCTGCTGCCGGCGCCCTGCTCGCGGCCGCGACCGCTCATGCCGGCAGCCTCGGGCGCCCCTGCACGGCAGCCCCGGCGACCCGTTGGCTGCCGCTCGAAGAACTGCAGGCCAAGATCGAAGCCCAAGGCTACAAGGTTCAGAAGGCCAAGCTCAAGAATGCCTGTGGCGAACTCTATACGATCGACAAGTCCGGCAGCCGGGTCGAACTGTTCGTCGATCCGACCAATGGCCAGATCGTCGGCCAGCTGTAAAGAGCGCCACCATGAGCGCCATCAACAACGGGATCGAGGCCGGCGGCGAGACGCCACCGGCATCGGTCAAGGTCTGGGACCCCTTCGTGCGCGTGTTCCATTGGTCGCTGGCCGGGCTGTTTCTGCTCGCTTATGCCACGGGTGACGAGATCGAGAACGTCCATATCGCCGCCGGATACACGATTGCCGGATTGCTTGCGCTACGGAGCGCGTGGGGCGTCGTGGGGCCGCGCAATGCGCGCTTCAGCGACTTCGTGCGCTCACCGCGTGCGGTGCTCGCCTACATGCGCGACGTGGCGTTGCTCAGGGCGCCGCGTTATCTCGGCCACAATCCAGCCGGCGGCACGATGGTCGTGGCGCTGATCGTCACGCTGATCGTCACCTGCGCCACCGGTTACATGATGACGACCGGCACCTTCTGGGGAGCAAAATGGGTCGAGGAGATTCATGAGGCGTTCGCCAACCTCACGATCGGCCTCGTCGTCGTCCATGTGCTTGGCGTCCTGTGGGCGAGCTTCGAGCACAGCGAGAATCTGGTGAAGGCGATGATCACCGGACGGAAGCGTCCATCGTAACCGGAGCCGGGGAGCCGATGCGACAGGTTCTCGCTATCTCTCGACGAATCGGCTCCCGTTCCACCGCAGCGTTCGGCCCTTGCCGCTCGCGTCCAGAACTTCAAGGAAGGCCTGATCGTGGGCAGAAGACAGCCGAACGTCGTACGCGTGGACGGCCAGCACACGCCTATAACGTCCGCTTTTCAAGACATACACCTCGTGCAGGCAGCCTGCGGGCCCGCAATGAACAGCCCTGTTACGGCAATGGAAATCGTCGAAATGAAGAGCCAGGAATTGAGCTCCCGGCACGGTCAGATAGAGAGCAAAGCGTTGGGCGGCAGCGATTGGGCCACCGCACGCCGTGTCCCATTTCCGCACGTCTGCACGGATTTCGGGCGGCAACATTTCGATGTGCGCAGAGCTCCAAGGGTCCCGTATCGTTCCGCTATAGGAGAGCGCTGGTTGCAAGAGCCCGACCAGCACAGCAAAGCCGGTCACCAGGATCGAAGCAAGGTTGGTTGGTCTCACTGCCGCCTCTCCAAACGGTACGTCCACAGCCTAGCTTCTGCGGCTGCGAGGGAATTGAGCGACATCAACCCAAACGCTCAATGGACGGCAGGCAGCCTTCCCAATTGGCTGTCTCGCTCGAGCCGCTTGAGGCAAATCAATTCACCAAGGCGGTGGTGGAGTAAGCCAAACATGCAATCGAACAGCACTTCGCTCGCCGGTGAGCGTGGGACATTCCTCATGAGAGTCAGTCGCAGAACTCTCCATCTTGCCTCTTCTCGGGTCGCGCTCGCCCGTACGCTCGTCGCGATTGCATTGAGCTTTTTACCTTCCGTGGCGATGGCGGAGGATGAGCTGAAGCTGAGCGAGGCGCAGGCACGCAATCTCGGAGTGCGCGTGACCCACCCGGTCGCGATCCGTACCGACCTGACGCTGCCTTATCCCGTCAAGATCGTGATCCCCACACAGCAGATGTGGGTCGTCAGCGCGCCGGTGGCCGGCATGGTCGCCACTCTGCTCGTCGGGCGCGGTGACCGCGCCTCGGCCGGCCAGCCGCTTGTCACGCTGGAGAGCCCGAGTTTCGTCTCCCAGCAGCGCGACTACCTGCACGCGATCGCACAGGAGTATCTCGCCAGCCAGCAGTTGAAGCGGAACGCCGATCTGTTCGAGGGCAAGGCCGTGCCGCAGCGCGTGCTGGAGGCCAGCCAGGCCGAAGCGCGCCAGGCCGCTCTCGTGGTCGCCGAGCGGCGTCAGATGCTGCATCTGAGCGGGATGTCCGACGAAGCCATTTCTCGGCTGGCCCAGGAAGCGGCGATCAGCGCGACGCTCACGGTCAATGCGCCGCAAACCGCATCCGTCGTCGAGGTCGCCGTGTCGCCGGGGCAGCGGCTCGAACAATCCGCGCCGCTCGTCAAGCTGGCGCGGCTCTCACCGCTATGGGCGGAAATCGCGGTTCCTGCAGCCAACATTCGCGCAATCCGCACCGGCGCCAAAGTCGAGATCGAGGGCTATTCCACCCCCGGCAAGGTCGTGCTGGTCTCCGACACCATCGACCCTGCCACCCAGACCATTCTGGTTCGCGCGGAAATCCCCAACGACGGAGAGCTGCATCCCGGTCAGACCACCGTTGCCCGCATCGGCTTTCTCTCCGCCGGCGAAAGCGCGTGGGAGATTCCCTACAGTGGGCTGGTGCGGCGGGGCGAACGGACCTCGGTGTTCGTGGCAATAGCCGGCGGCTTCCGGCTGGTCCCGGTCAAACTGGTTGCGGACGACCAGGACCATGTCGTGGTGTCCGGTCCCATCACGGAGCAGAACGAGATCGCGATCGGCGGCATCTCGGCGCTTCGCGGCATTCTCTCGGGGCTGGGGCAATAGATGCTCCAGCGCCTGGTTGCGTTCGCGCTTTCGCAGCGACTGTTCGTCCTGCTGAGCGTGCTGCTGCTGGTCGGCGCCGGCGCCGTCCTGCTGCCCGGTCTGCCGATCGACGCGTTTCCCGACGTATCGCCGGTTCAGGTCAAGATCATCATGAAGGCGCCGGGCCTGACGCCCGAGGAGGTCGAGCAGCGCATCACGGTTCCCGTCGAGCTCGAACTGCTCGGTCTGCCGAACAAGAAAGTCCTTCGTTCGACCACGAAATATGCACTGGCCGACATCACCGTCGATTTCGAGGACGGCACCGATATCTACTGGGCGCGCAACCAGGTGTCGGAGCGGCTATCGAACATCGCCCGTGACTTTCCCGACGGGGTGACCGGAGGTCTTGCGCCGATCACGAGCCCCCTCGGCGAGATGTTCATGTTCACGATCGACAGTCCCGAGCTTTCGCTCGCCGAGCGCCGAACCTTGCTGGATTGGGTGATCCGTCCCGCGCTGCGAACGGTCCCCGGCGTTGCCGACGTCAATGCGCTCGGCGGTTACGTCCGCGCCTTCGAGATCGTGCCGCGCAACGATGCGCTGGCCGCGCGCGGCATTTCCTACGACGTGTTTCGCCGGGCCATCGAAGCCAATAGCCGCAACGACGGTGCCGGACGGGTGAACCAGGGCGAGGACAGCGCGCTGGTCCGGATCGAGGGCAGCATCCGGTCGATCGAAGACATCAAGGCCATCGTCGTCGACGCACGCGAGGGCGTGCCGATCCTGGTCAACGACGTGGCGAACGTCAAAATCGGGACGCTGACCCGCTATGGCGCAGTCACGTCGAATGGCGGCGGCGAGACCGTCGAGGGGCTCGTCCTCGGCTTGCGCGGCGCCAACGCCGGTCAGCTCGTCCGCGACGTGCGCGCCCGGCTCGCCGAGCTGCAACCCTCGCTGCCGAAAAGCGTCTCCATCAACGTGTTCTATGACCGCAGCCACCTGGTCAACCGCGCGGTCGGCACCGTGGTGCGGGCGCTCGGCGAGGCCACTGCCCTCGTCATCGTCCTCCTGCTGCTTTTCCTCGGCAACTGGCGGGCCTCGCTGGTGATCGCTCTCAGCCTGCCGCTGGCCATCGTCTTCGCATTGATCGTCATGCGCGTGGTCGGCATGTCGGCCAACCTGATGAGCCTCGGCGGACTTGCGATCGCGATCGGCATGTTGATCGACGCGCTGGTCGTCGTGGTCGAGAACATCGTCGGCAATCTCGGCAAGCACGAAACGGGTAAAGCTGGTCCGCTGATCCACCTGGTGTACCGTTCGGTTTGCGAAGTCCTGGAACCGGTGGCCTCGGGCGTGCTCATCATCATCATCGTGTTCATACCCCTGCTGACGCTGCAGGGGTTGGAGGGGAAGCTGTTCATCCCGGTCGCGCTGGCCATCATCTTCGCGCTCACCGGTTCACTGCTGCTGGCGCTCACCGTGATCCCGGTCATGACCTCCTATGTGCTCACGTCAGGGTCGCATCGAGATCCCATGCTGGTCCGTGCGGCGCAACGTGTCTACACGCCTGCGTTGGACTGGGCCCTGAAGAACGAACGCAAGGTGATGGCTGCGGCGCTGATCGGCCTGGTCGCCGCGGGATTCGCCTATACCAAGCTCGGCAAGACCTTCATGCCGACGATGGACGAAGGCGACGTCATCGTCAGCGTGGAGACGCTGCCTTCGGTCAATCTCGACGAGTCGCTTGCCATGAATGCGAGGCTCCAGAAGGCACTTCTGGCCGTGCCGGACATTGCCGGCATCGTCGCGCGGACCGGGTCGGACGAACTTGGCCTCGATCCCATGGGCCCCAACCAGACCGACACGTTCCTCGTGCTCAAGCCCGCCGCCGAGAGGCAGACCGACAATCGCGAGGCCCTGCTGCAGAAGCTCCGCGAGGTCCTCGCCGGCTTTCCCGGCATCTCGCTGAGCTTCACCCAACCCATCGACATGCGCGTGCAGGAGATGATCAGCGGCGTGCGCGGCGACGTCGCCGTCAAGATCTTCGGCCCCGACATCGCCAGGCTGAACGAAGCCGCGGCCAAGCTGTCGGCGATCCTGTCCGGCATCGACGGTGCCGAGGACGTCTACACCACGCTGAACGAAGGCGCTCAATATTACACGGTTGCGGTCAATCGCATGGAGGCCGGCCGGCTCGGCCTGACCGTGGATTCCATCGTCAACTCGCTCCGTGCCCAGATCGAGGGCCGAACGATCGGGACCGCGCTCGAGGAGGGCCGCCGCACCCCCATTCTCGTCCGCGGCAGCGAGACCACGAGGGAGGCGCCGACGCTGCTGGCGAGCCTGCCCCTGACGCTCGCGTCCGGACAGCATGTGGCGCTGTCGCAGGTGGCGCGAATCCAGCGCGTCGACGGGCCGGTGAAGATCGACCGCGAGGATGGCGCGCGCATGAGCGTCGTTCGCGCCAACGTCCGCGGCCGCGACATGGTCGGATTCGTCGAAGCGGCCCGCCAGAAGGTTGCGACCGAACTTCCTCTCCCGAACGGCTACCGGCTGACATGGGGCGGACAGTTCGAGAACCAGCAACGCGCCGCCGCACGCCTGTCCATCGTGGTCCCGGTCGCGATCGGTCTGATCTTCCTGCTGCTCTTCACCACATTCGGCGCCATCCGGCAGGCCTTGCTGGTGCTCGTCAACATCCCCTTTGCCCTGATCGGGGGCGTCTTCGCACTGGTCCTGACGGGCGAGTATCTGTCTGTGCCGGCCTCGGTCGGATTCATCGCGCTGCTCGGCATCGCCGTCCTCAATGGCGTCGTTCTGGTGTCCTACTTCAATCAACTCCGCGCCCATGGCCTGAGCGAGGACCGCATCGTGGTCGAGGGCGCGATGCGCAGGCTACGGCCCGTGCTGATGACTGCGAGCATCACGGCGCTCGGCTTGATCCCGCTGCTGTTCGCGTCAGGGCCAGGATCCGAAGTGCAGCGGCCGCTTGCCATCGTCGTGATCGGCGGGCTGCTGTCGTCCACCCTGCTCACCCTGATTCTCCTGCCGATCCTGTATCGCCGCTATGGCGGAGCATCGAAGGTGGCGAAATGAGCGATCGGCCGGTCTGTCTCACGCTGATCGTACCGCGTCAGCTCCGCGAGGAGGTGTTCGACTATCTCATCGAACAGACCGACCTCGTTTCGGGATTCACGGCATCGCACGCAGCCGGTCACGGCGCCGAAGTCCGATTGCAGACGGCCGCCGAACGCGTCAAGGGCCACGCCGATCAGACCGCCGTGCAGATGATTCTGGCGGAGAGAAACGCCGCCGGCCTGCTCGACCGGCTGCGGGCTTCATTCGCCGGAACGAAGCTCGTCTATTGGACGATGCCCGTGACGGAGTTCGGCACGATCGATTGAGCCCCTCAGAAATCCGTCGACATCGACAAGAGCAGGGTTCGCGGCGCCCCTTGCGCCAGTGCCGAGTAGCTTGCGACGCCAGCCCAGTAATTGGTGTCGAACACGTTCTGGACCAGGGCCCGCAGCGTGACGGGCCGGTTGTTGATGCGCGTGCTGTAGCGTGCGCCCAGATCGAGTCTCGTCCAGGCTGGGACGACCTGCGTGTTTGCCCCATTCAGATATTGGTGCCCGGTATAGATGGTGTTTGCGACCAGCGTCAGTCCGGGCGCGAACGGGGTGTCCCATTCAGCGGACAGATTGGCCTGCACCTCGGGCACTCCGATCGGCGTCTTGCCGAGATTTGCCAGCGTGCTCGTCTTCGTCAGCACGGCGTCGATCAGCGTCACGCCGCCAAGGACGCGAATGCCCGGCTGCACTTCTCCGAACACAGTGAATTCCACGCCGCGATTGCGCTGCTCCTGATCGGCCCGGAAGATGTTGTCGGCTCCCGTCTGCCCCGACGGCTTGGTAATCTCGAACAGGCTGATGGTGGTCGCCAGCATGCCGAAATCGACCTTGACGCCTGCTTCCTTCTGCTTGCTGAGATAGGGCGCGAGGACCTCGCCTTGATTGCTCGCCGTGTTCGGTGCCAAGTCGCCCTTGCTGAGCCCTTCGATGTAATTGGCGTAGAGCGATACGTTGCTCCAGGGCTTGACGACGACGCCAACCATCGGCGTGTACGCCGTCTGGTCGTAGGCGGAGGTCACGGCTCCCGTGGTGGTGTTGTAGTTGTTCGACTTGACGCCCTGCTGCCTGACGCCGACGGTCAATTGAAGCCGCTCCTGGAAAACTGACATGGTGTCGGCCAACGCAAGGCCGGTCAGTTCGGTATCCGACAGCTTCGGCACGGTGGCGGGAGCCGGTACGAGCTGCTCCGGACGGGCGATCGGCGCATAGATGTTGGACAGCACCGCCGTGCCGTTCACCGAGCCGCGCGCGATTTCGTCCGTGTAGTAGCTTCCCTGGAAGGTCACGGCGTGACTGATCGCGGCGGTGTCGAACCGGGCGCGCACGCCGGCGTCGGCCACGTTCCTGTCGATGTCGAACTTGAACCGTCCCGGAGTGGAGGTGGTGTTGCCCGTCGCATTCAGGATCGTCGGCGTGCCAAACAGACGATCGACCTGGGTCCTGCCACCACCGGCGTCGGCAAACACGGTCACAGTTTCAGTCACATCGTATTCGGCGCGCGCCAGCAACGAGTTGTCGTGAACCTTGGCCCATTCCCAGGCCTGCGTGACGTTGCGCCGCCCGACCGGCGCCGTCGGGACCGCGACGCCCGTTGCGACCAGGAACGGCCTCGTCGGCGCGTCGAACTTTTCTTCCTGATCGATGAAGTCGAGCGAAGCCCTGAATTTCTCGCCGCGATAGTCGAACGCCGCGGAGCCGACATGCGCCTCGCGGCTCTGGTTGTCCAGCGGCGTATCGCCATTGTGATAGCTGCCATTGACGCGAATGCCGAATTCGCGGTTCTCGCCGAACCGTCGGCTCACGTCGACATGTGTGCCAAGCTGAGTGTTCGTGGCGTAGCTGGTCGTGACCCGCGTGAGATCGACATCCCCGGCACGCTTCGGCACGATGTTGATGGTGCCGCCGACGCTGCTGTTTGGCGCCATGCCGTAAAGCAGCGCGGTCGGCCCCTTGATGATTTCGATGCGCTCGACGTAATCGGTGAACACGCGGTAGTTCGGCGCGACGCCATAGACACCGTGGAAGGCAATTTCTCCGACGTTGCCCTCCCCGATCGGAAAGCCGCGGATGAAGAAAGAGTCGAGGATGCCGCCGGTCTGTCCCGTGAAACGGACCGAAGGGTCGTTGCTGACGACGTCTGCGACCGTGACGGCCTGTTGATCCTCGATCTTCTTCGCCGTGTAGCTGGTGATGTTGAACGGCGTATCCATGAAATCCTTGTTGCCGAGCAGGCCGACCTGGCCTCCCCGGGCGACCTGCCCGCCTGCGTAGGTCGGCGGCAGTGCGCCGGGCCTCGCAGCCGTGGGGGTCGCTTCCGCCTGCAACTTGGCCCGCTCGTTCGCGGGCGCGCTACGGCCCGCCCTGCGGCCTGGATAGGAGCGCGGGCGTGCGCGCGGCTTCGGCGCGTCTGCGGTGACGGTCACCGCCGGCAACGTCGCCTGGTCCGCCCCCGTCCCGGCGCTTTGCGCGTTGGTGCCGTGCAGGAAGCCGTCGGCAAACAAGGCGATGGAGACAAGGGAGGCGGCGAATGCCGCGGGGCTGGAGAACCTCGGAGGCGCTTTGACGGTGGACGCCAGAACAGCAATGGAACGGCAAATGACTTTCGACGGCATCTCGTAGCAGCTTCCGGTTTGATGAATACCGGAGCGACGTGATGGGGGAACAGTCACCGAGTCAACGAAAGGGCCTTTATTTTCAGTAGTTTAGAATAAGACAAGATCTAAATATGGGGAGAAGCGCCGCTTGCTGGCCGCGCTGCCCCCTGGATCGCAACCGGGTGCGGGCACCGGCTTCCGTCCCAATCACTCCGCTGAGGCCCTGGCGTGATGCTCGGAGGATTCGAGCGCTGCCTGGGTCAGGCTGCGTCGGCGCCAGATGTAGCCGACCACCAGCACGACCACGACGCCGAGCACGGCGCAGAGATATTCGCCGCCCGCCCCGCCATGGCCGAACTGCGGCGGGATGCGCAACGCGCCGAGCATGCTGTCGAGCGAGGTGCCCAGCGAGCCGTCGAGCAGCGCATGCAGCTTCGGCGCGACGCCCGGATCGGTCGCGATCACCTCGCCCGCGACCCAGCCGAGCAGCGCAGCGCCGGCCCAGACCAGGACCGGCAGCTTCGCGAGCAGCGCCATGATCAGCGCGGCGCCGGCGACGATCAGCGGCACGCTGATGGCGAGGCCGAGGATCAAGAGCGGCACGCTGCCATTGGCCGCGGCGGCGACCGCAATGACGTTGTCGAGACTCATGACGATGTCGGCGACAACGACGATCTGGATGGCGTGCCACAGATGCGAGGCGGACTCGACGTCGTCCTCGTCCTCGTTTTCCGGCACCAGCAGCTTGGCCGCGATCACGATCAACGCGAGACCGCCGGCGAGCTTGAGGTACGGCAGCCCCATCAGGGTAGCGACGATTCCGGTGAAGATGATCCGCAGCATCACCGCTGCGCCGGCACCGAAGATCATGCCCCAGAGCCGGTGGCGCGGCGAGAGACCGCGGCAGGCGAGAGCGATCACCAGCGCGTTGTCGCCGGAGAGCAGAATGTTGATCCAGATGATCTTGCCGACCGCAATCCAGAAGGTCGGTTCGGCCATCTCATTGCGGAACTGGGTGAAGAACGCCCCGATCGTAGCGGGATCGAAGATCTGCGAGAGCCAGTCCACAATGAGTCCTTTCGCGCGTCGTGCCTAACCTGTCGGCCGATGGATCAGCCGACGATCTCGTTGCCCGAGAAGAACTGTGCGATCTCGATCGCGGCGGTCTCGGGCGCATCCGAACCGTGCACCGAGTTTTCGCCGATCGACTTGGCGTAGAGCTTGCGGACCGTGCCCTCGGCGGCCTTGGCCGGATCGGTCGCGCCCATCACCTCGCGGTACTTGGCGATCGCGCCCTCGCCTTCCAGAACCTGCACCACGACCGGACCGGAGGTCATGAAGTCCACGAGCTCGCCGAAAAAGGGGCGCGCCTTGTGGACGGCATAGAAGGTCTCGGCCTGCTCCCTGGTCATGCGGATGCGCTTCTGCGCGACGATGCGCAGGCCCGCCTTCTCGATGACGGCGTTGACGGCGCCGGTCAGGTTACGCTCGGTCGCGTCGGGCTTGATGATCGAGAAGGTGCGTTCGATGGCCATAAATCTTGTCCCTGGGAAAAGCGGTGGTTCGGAGTTGCGGGGCTTATATCGGCGCCTTTGCCGGACGGCAAGCGACCGCGAAACCGCCGCACTGAATCTTCGCCGCAGGCGACGAACTCCGATTCAGCAAGGATGACAACAATTTCACCCAGATGAACCCAATCTGAAACCGCCGTCAGGGATCGGTTCAGCTTCCCCGGCGTAAGGTCGGATCCATCGAAGCCGAGGCCTGATCGTCAGGCGGACCGTTTCGACGGCCTTTCCATCGACGCGATAGCCCCGCGCCGGCAGTCATTTGGAGATCACCATGTTGAGGAAACTTTCGCTTGCCGCCGTCGCCGCGGTCGCGCTGGGTGCCGCGCTGGCACCGACCTCCGCTTCCGCCCACTGGCACGGCGGCTGGCATCGCGGCGGTTGGCACCATGGCCACCATGGCTGGGGCGGGCCGCGCTTCTATGCCGGCGGCCCGGTCTCTTACGGTTATGGCGGCTGCTACGTGCGCCGGCTGGTCCCGACCCCCTGGGGACCCCGCTGGCGGCTGATCAACCGCTGCTACTGAGCCCGTCAGCACCTTTCCAAGGGGGTACCTAAGCCCCCCAGGTACCTCCCCAGAGAAGCCCCGGCGCTCCCCCTCGCCGGGGCTTTGCCTTGAGCCGACAACGCCCGGTTCATACAATTTTTACGAGAATGCCGGGCATTTTCCACGGTCAGCGAAACCAATTGGGCGGCAATGACTTGATACCGTGTCCTTACTTTGCGAACACGGAACCCCGCGATGGCTGGCCTTCTTGCCAATGACAGCGAACAGATCGACCGGCGCACCAGCCGCTCGATTTGCGACGCCGTGGGCGAACGGCTGCAGCAGAATCTCCGGCCCGAGCCTCGCCTGCCGACACATCTCGAGAAGCTTCTGGATCGCTTGAGACAGAGCGACAGCGCAAAGCTGAGCCGCTAGAGCACGCCCACAAGGCGGCCACTTCGAAGTGAACCGCCGCGCCTCACCGGAAATATTTTACATCTTTTAACAGCCGCGCCTGCGCTGCCTCGATTATGCATCGGTCCTCCGTCAAAGGACCAACCGCCATGATCGAACTGACCGTCAACGGCATCAGGCACCAGGTCGACGTCGTCCCGGAAATGCCTCTGCTGTGGGTGTTGCGAGACGAACTCGGCGTCACCAGCCCCAAATATGGTTGCGGCGTTGCGCAATGCGGCGCCTGCACAGTGCAGATCGACGGCAAGGCCGTGCGTTCATGCCAGGCGCGCGCCGGTGACGTCGCAGGTAGATCGGTCACCACGATCGAAGGGCTGGCCAACAAGGAATCGCATCCGGTCTTGCAAGCCTGGATCGAGCATCAGGTTCCGCAGTGCGGCTACTGCCAGACCGGTCAGATCATGCAGACGATTTCGCTGCTAGACCGGGTCGCACGGCCGACCGACGAACAAATTGATCAGGTAATGTCCGGCAACCTCTGTCGTTGCGGGACCTACCCGCGCATCCGCGCTGCCATTCACGCCGCTGCGGCGAAAAAAATCGCGGAGAAGTGAGATGGGACAGGCCCTTTCCCGCCGCACCTTCGTCATCGGCTCTGCCGCCGTCGCGGGCGGCATCGCATTCGGATGCTTCGGCAACGCCGAGCCCGCGGCCGCGGTGGCGAGCGACAATCCGCTTGCGGCCGATCTCCCGCCGAACGCGGTGACCTTCAATCCCTGGGTCGAGATCAGCCCCGACAAGATCACGCTGATCGCGCAGCATGCCGACATAGGCCAGGGTGTCGGCTCGGTGCAGCCGATCATGATCGCCGAGGAGATGGACCTCGACCCCGGCCAGTTCGAGATCCGCTTCGCAGGACCGAGCCCCGCCTATTTCAACACCGGCTTTGCCGACGAGTTCGCCCCCTTCGTCGCCGCAGACCAGAGCCCCGCCGCCGAGGAAGCCCGCGCCAAGGCTCTCGAATGGCTGAGGCAGTCCGGCCTGCAGATGACCGGCGGCTCGAGCAGCGTGCCGGACACCTATGAGAAGCTGCGCGTCGCCGGCGCGGTCGCGCGCGAAACGCTGAAGGCCGCCGCGGCGAAACGGTCGGGCGTCAGGGTGGCGGACCTGCGCACGCAGTCGGGTCACGTCATCCTGCCCGACGGCAGCAGGATCGCCTATGTCGATCTGTCGGCGGAGGCCGCGACGATTCCGCCGGTGCTCGATGCGAAGCCACGAGATCCCTCGACATGGCGCATGCTGGGCAAACCGATGATGCGGCTTGACGTTCGCGCAAAGGTGATGGGCGATATCAAGTTCGGCATCGACCAGAAAATGGACGGCATGCTCTACGCCGCCGTCAAGCTCAACCCCGCCAAGGGTCAGCCGCTCAAATCGTATGACGCCGGCAAGGCGCGGACGATGCCGGGGGTCAAGCAGATCCTCGAGATCAGGAACGGCGTTGCTGCGATCGCAACCAACAGCTGGTATGCCATGAAGGCAGTCGATGCCGTCGTGTGCGAATGGGCGCCGTCTACGTATCCCGCCGAGCAGGACGACCATTGGAAAGTGCTTCAATCCTCATTCAAGCCCGAATTCCTCGGCAAGGAGTGGCGGAAGATCGGCGACATCGAGGCCGGGCTGAAGGCGGGCAAGCTCGTCGAAGCCGAATATCGCGCGCCCTATGTCGGGCATCAGCCGCTCGAGCCGCTGAACGGACTCGGCTTCGTCACCGACAAGGGGTTCGAGATCTGGGTCGGCCATCAGAGCCCGCGATTCGTGCAATATGTCGCGGCGACCGCGATCGGGCTGAAGCCGGAGCAGGTCACCTTCCACAACCAGTGGACCGGAGGCAGCTTTGGCCACCGTCTCGAATACGAGAACATTCGCGTCCTCGCCGAGATCGCCAATCAGGTGAAGGGGACGCCGATCAAGCTGGTGTTCTCGCGCGAGGAGGATTTCCTTCAGGACATTCCACGGCAGATCGCGATCGCCCGGCACCGCGGCAGCGTCGCCAAGAGCAAGATCGTCGCCGCCGATCTGCAAGTGGCCTCGACGGCGCCGCTCAAAGGACTGCTCGAACGTTCGGGCACGCCTTCGAAAGATCCCGACGGGCAACTGGCCGCCGGGCTATGGAACGTCTATTACGACATCCCGCATTTCCGGGCCACGAGCTACGAGGCTCAGGGACTGTCGCCGAGCACCACGTGGCGCTCGGTCGGCGCCTCGACCGCGGGCTTCTTCACCGAGAGTTTCGTCGACGAACTGATCCATGCGGCGGGCCTCGATCCCATGAAGGCGCGCATCGCGATGTGTACCGTGCCGCATTATCGCAAGGTACTCGAGACCGTCGCTCAGATGTCGGACTGGAAGGGACCGCTGGGCAACGGCCGCGGACGCGGCGTCGCTTTCGTCGAGTCGTTCGGCACGCCGACGGCCGAAGTCGTGGAGATCACGATGACTCCGCGCGGCGTCAGGATCGACAAAGTCTTTGTCGCGGCCGACGTCGGCAAGGTCGTTGATCCCGTCAATTTCGAGAGCCAGGTCCAGGGCGGGGTCATCTGGGGGCTCGGCCACGCGATCAATTGCGAGCTGACCTACGCCAAGGGCGGGGTGCAGCAGACCAACTACAACCATCATGAAGCGATGCGGATCTACCAGTGCCCGGTCATCGAGGTCCGCGGGCTCGAGAACGATCCCAAGGTCAGGGGCATCGGCGAGCCGCCTGTTCCACCCGCAGCGCCCGCGCTCGCCAATGCGATCTTCGCGGCGACCGGCAAGCGCATTCGCGAAATGCCCTTCAACAAGTTCATCGATTTCGTGTGAGGCCGGCCATGTCGAGAGCCTTGATCGCCATCGTCGCGGCCGCCTCGCTCGCGGCCCTCACCGGCGTCGTCGCAGCCAAAGACGAGGACGCCAAAGATGTGTTGCCGCCGGGCAGCGTCAGCCGCGCCGAGGGGCTTCAGGCCTGGAGGCGGATCGAAGCTGTCGTGACGCATCCGCGTTGCGCCAATTGCCACGTCGACGCCAAGGCGATTCCGATCTGGACGCCGGCAGGCGAAACCAGGCCGCGCGTGCACGGCATGAACATTCACGGCGGAGAGAGCCGGATCGGGACCGAAGCGATACCCTGCTCGACCTGTCATATGACCTCGGCGCAACCCAACGATCCCGCGCCCGCGCCGCCACGCGCCGGCATCGACTGGCAACTCGCGCCGGTCGCGTTCATCTGGTTCGGCAAGAGCGGCGCGGAAATCTGTGCGCAGCTGAAGGATCCCAAGCGCAATGGCGGCCGCAACGCCGCCGGCCTGCTCGACCACCTTCGGCACGACGCCTCGCTCAATGGCTTCATCCCGCGCGGCTGGCATCCCGGAGCGGGTCGCTCGACACCACCGGGCAGTTTCGAGGACCACGTCAAGGACATGGCGCTGTGGGGAGCGGCGGGACAACCCTGCCCGAACTGATGCATCTCGCCGCGAGGATCGCGAAGGCGGGCCTCAATGCGACCTTGCCCGCAGACCCCGCCCGACCTCGCCGGCCCGACGCAGCAGCTCGGCCGCAACGGTCACGTCTCTCGTCGCCGCATTCGCGCTCAGCGCCTCGAGCAGCGGCGGCAATAACGTCGCGGCCTCCTTGCCCCGGCCGTCGTCGAGATAGTGCTCAGACAGATCGTTGGCGACGCGCAACTCGAGCGACACGGACTTGATGGCCTTCGCCTCCAGCCGTGCGGCTTCGAGCAGGCGCTCGGCTTCACAACGATGTCCCGATCGGCGAAGGACCGCGGCCTTCACCCGCAGCACCTCGGGCCGGCACCAACGCTCCTGCTGCTGCTCCTGATAGTGCTGCGCCTTCGCGATGACGCTGCCCGCCTCCCCGAACTTGTCCTGTCGCGTCAGCGCTTCGGCGAGATGAGCGAGATAGGCTCCAATCCGCATCAGGAATCGGCACGCCATCAGCTCGTCGACGGCATCGCTCATGTCGCGAACGGCATCGCGGTCGCCGTTCAAGTCGCGACCGGCGGCCGCGAAGAAGCGAAGCACCGGCCCCCAGCGCGCGATCTGTTCGCTGTCGAGGATCGATTGAAGCCTGCGCGTATAGTTTCCGAGCGCGTCGAGGTCGCCATTGTAGAGCGACACCGGCAGCGCCCCGAGACCGAGCACGTTGGCCTGCGAGACCATGTGCCCAGCGCTGGCCGCGATGCCTTCGGCCGCGAGCGCGGCGGCGTAATCGGTGTGGCCGCGCAGCCATGCGACGATCGGCAGATAGAAACGGGTCGAGACGTAGCGATCGACGTCGAGCTCCGCCATGCGGGTGCGCCGGTCGGGCCGGCTGTATGTCCGGGCCTGCCGCGCGAGCACGTCCCAGCTCTCGCTCAGAGCGCCGGCATGGGCCTTGGCCCAGGCCAGGGCGCGTTCGCCATCGGGAATGCCGGGCCATTCCGGATGCTTGCGGGAGAGCGACCGCAATTCCTCGAGACAATCGATGGCGCGGGCGATCTGTCCGCATTGAAGCAGGTAGAAGGACAGTCCCAGCAAGGCGCGCATGTGGTAGTCCGCGTTGTCGGCGGACGTCGCATAGCCGATCGCCGCGAGCCAGACATGCTCGTTCTCGTCGGCGAGCTTGCGCGCGTAGAACAAGCCCCAGCCCCGCGAGCAGGCCAGCTTGGCCTTCACGAGATCGGCGCAGGGCAGTCGGGTCGCCGCGTCGAGCGCCATCGCGACCCATCGCTGGGATTCCGACAGCGACGAGATCTCCGACCAGAGCGGGATCGCGGCCGCCGCAAGCTCGATGCCGAGCTCGGGCGCCTTGCCCGGGCCGAACGCCCAGGACAAGGCGGCCCGCAGATCGGCCAAGCAGCGCCGATAGCAGGACAACCAATCCTGCACCTCCCGCCAGCGACACTCCCGCTCGGACTGCTTGAGCAGTGCCAATATGCGGCGAGCGTGCCCAAGCAGTGCGGCGGCGTCGATCGGGTCTTCGTGCCGTAGCGCGGCGGCGTAGCGGCGGGTGCTGTCGAGCAACCTGTAACTCAAGCCGGTCTCGCCAAGCCGGGCTGTCACCAGCGACTTGGCGACCAGGCCCCCGAGGCCTGCGGTCACCTCGGCCGGCTTCAGTCCGGCGACGCTGGCGACCGCTGCAATATCGTCCAGTTCGAATGCGTCCGCAAAGACCGAGCTTAGACGGAAGATCGTGGACTCCGTCTGCGACAGGAGCCTGAAGCTCCACTCGATCGTCGCCAGCAACGTCTCGTGCCGGTGCGACGAAGAACCAAAGCGCGGATTGCGGAAGCCGAGATGCCCGTCCAGCATGGAGAGCAGCTCTTGCGGCGTGTACATCTCCATCTTGGCGGCAACCAGTTCGAGTGCCAGCGGCATGCCCTCCGCGGCACGGCAGAGGTGCACGACCGCGGCACAATCGGAATCGGCGAACGCATAGCCGACACAGTCCGAAGCGCGTCGCACGAACAGCTCGACGGCCGGAAAGCGCAGCGCCTGCGCGGCGGTGATCCCCTCGCCGGTTTCGGGGCAAGCGAGCGCGTCGATCCAGATGATGTGCTCCGCTTGCGTGCCCAACGGTTCGCGGCTCGTCGCGAGCAATTTGCAATCCGCCGTGCCTGCGGCGAGTCCCCGCGCAAAGATCGTCGCGGCCGGCAGCACGTGCTCGCAATTGTCGAGCACCACCAGCATCCGGCGCTTGCGCACGTGGTCGATCACGGCCCCCAGGGGATCGACACCCACGCGACACAATCCGAGCGAGGCCGCCAGCGCGACCGGCACGAGCGCCGGGTCGTCCGTCGTCGACAGATCGACGAAGCACACGCCGTCGGGGAAGTCCGCCTCCAGCGCGCGGGCCGCCGCCACCGCGACCGTCGTCTTGCCGATGCCGCCGGCACCGATCAACGTCACATGGGCATGATCACGCAAGGCGGCCAAGACGCCGGCGATGTCCGCCTCGCGCCCGATGATGTCGCGTTGAGGGGGTAGACCAGTGGATTCGGGCGCGCCCTCCGCGACCGGAAAATCGGCCTGCCGGGAGACGCCGAGTTCGACCGGTGCAACGAAGCGATAACCTCGACCGGGAATCGTCGCGATATAGATCGGCGAGGTCTGCACGTCGCCGAGCACGCGACGCAAGCCGCTCATGGTCACCCTCAGATTGCTTTCATCGACGAACGTGTTCGGCCAAGCCGCTGCGATCAGTTCGTCCTTGCGCAACAATTGCCCGCTGCGCTTGACCAGCTCATGCAGGAGTTCGAACGACCGGCCGCCGAGCTTGACCGGCTCGGTCCCGCACAGCAGGAGCTGCCTCTCCGGAATAAGGCGGAACGGGCCAAAGGAGTATACCGCATTCTTCGTCATCGGACTGGACAGGCATCATTGGCTACATGATACCGTTGCACATTCGATGCCATGCCGTCCATTCTTGCTCTCCGGCCCGCCCACCCCGCGAGAAGAGTTCCCGCGCCGTGGGGGCGAATGGGCTCGCTTTTGGCGCAAAAACGGGTTGCGTTTGGCCTCGGCTGCGGTGACAAGGCCGCATGCTGTCCATCACCGATCTCTCCATCCGTCTCGCCGGACGCCTTTTGATCGACAACAGTTCCGTGCAGATCACGCCCGGATCCCGCGTCGGCCTGGTCGGACGCAATGGCACCGGCAAGTCGACCCTGTTCAAGGTGATCCGCGGCGAGCTTGCGGCCGAGCACGGTTCGGTGACGCTGCCGCCGCGCTGGCGCATCGGCAGCCTGGCGCAGGAAGCGCCGAACGGGCCGGAAAGCCTGATTTCCGTCGTGCTCAAGGCCGACCTCGAGCGCGACGCGCTGCTCGCCGAGGCCGAGCACGCCACCGATCCGCACCGGATCGCCGAGATCCAGACCCGGCTGGTCGACATCGACGCGCATTCGGCGCCGAGCCGTGCCGCCGCCATCCTCTCCGGCCTCGGCTTCTCCGCCGCCGATCAGCTCCGCCCCTGCGCCGAGTTCTCCGGCGGCTGGCGCATGCGCGTGGCGCTCGCCGCGACGCTGTTCGCAGCCCCCGACCTCCTGCTGCTCGACGAGCCCACCAACTATCTCGATCTCGAAGGCACGCTGTGGCTGGAGGATCACCTCGCGCATTATCCGCGCACGGTGATCGTGATCAGCCACGACCGCGACCTGCTGGAAAGCTCGGTCGACCAGATCCTGCATCTGGAGCGCGGCAAGCTCACGCTCTACAAGGGCACCTATTCCTCGTTCGAGGAGCAGCGCGCCGCGCGCGAGCTGCTCGACGCCAAGCAGCTCAAGCGCCAGGAAGCGGAGCGCGCGCGGCTGCAAGCCTTCGTCGACCGCTTCAAGGCCAAGGCTTCCAAGGCGCGGCAGGCACAGTCTCGCGTGAAGATGCTGGAGCGGCTGAAGCCGATCACGGCGCTGGTCACCGAGGACGTGCGCGAGATCAGCTTTCCCGCGCCGGAGAAGATCCTCTCGCCGCCGATCATCGCGGCGGACAACGTGTCGGTCGGCTACGACCCCGCCAGCCCCGTGCTCAACCGCGTCACCCTGCGCATCGACAATGACGACCGCATCGCGCTTCTTGGCGCCAACGGCAACGGCAAGTCGACGCTCGTGAAGCTGCTCGCCGGGCGGCTCGCGCCGTTCTCCGGCAGGGTGACCCGCGCCGACAAGCTGTCGATCGCCTATTTCGCGCAGCATCAGCTCGACGAGCTCAACGAGGACGCCTCCGCCTATGATCACGTCCGCAAGCTGATGGGCGATGCGCCCGAAGCCAAGGTGCGCGCCCGCGCCGGCGCGATCGGCTTCTCCGGCAAGGCGGCCGACACCAAGGCCGGCAAGCTATCGGGCGGCGAGAAGGCGCGGCTGCTGCTGGGGCTTGCCACCTTCTTCGGCCCCAACATGATCATTCTGGACGAGCCGACCAACCATCTCGACATCGACAGCCGCGCCGCGCTCGCCGAAGCCATCAACGAATTCCCCGGCGCCGTCATCATGGTCTCGCACGACCGCTACCTGATCGAGGCCTGCGCCGACCGGCTCTGGATCGTCGCCGACCGCACCGTCACCAATTACGACGGCGACCTCGACGAATACCGCCGTCTGGTGCTGTCCGCGCGCAACGCGGACAGCTCCCCGCGCGAGCGCAGCCCCGCGGCCGAGAAGCCGCAGCGCCCGAAATCGGACAATCGCGGCTCGCTGAAGAAGCGCATCGCGGAGGCCGAGGCCGAGATCGCCCGCGTCAGCGAGATCATCGCCAAGATCGACACCGCGCTGGCGCTACCCGACATCTTCACCCGCGATCCCAAGCAGGCTGCGCAACTGTCTAAGGCGCGCGTGAATGCGGCCGAGGCACTGGCGCGCGCGGAGGAGCAATGGCTCGAGGCGAGCACGCAGTTTGACGAGGCGGCGGGGTAGCGCCTCCGCCGCGTGGGCTGCTCGATCAAAATGTGACGAAACAACCCCATGCACTGTACCGGTGTCAAAATACCAATCAATGAATGATTGAATTTGCACCCCTTTATTGGCCCGGCCGGCGCGATCCGAGGTGGCGATTGCCCGCCGCAATGGCTCAGTCCGCGTGTTCCGGCATCACATCGCGAAGAGCAGCCGTCAGCTCTCACCGGTTCGCCGCGCCCTCAGTCTGGCTCTCCGTATCGCTCTCAAGCCTCGTCCGCAGGTCCGCGACGATGCGATGAACGGTTTGCAGATCCTTGACCGGAAGCCCCTTCGAAAGGCCGTTGACCCACGGCGCCTGCAAAGCCATGGCGGCATCGAAAGCGCGCCGCCCCTTGTCGGTCAGGACGACAAGCTGCGCGCGGCGGTGATGAGGGTTGGCCTCGAAAGCAACGAGGCCTTCCGCGTGAAGGTCATTGACGATCCGCTGCACGTTTTGCCGATTGGCACCCAGATCGCGGGCAAGCCAGGCCACCGGCTGGGGGCGCTCGGCGTCCACGATGGCGCCAAGGATCTGCCAGCGGGCGCTCGTGAGCCCGAGCCGGGCCACCAAGCGGTCCCCGGCGGTCAGGAGCAGGCTGTTCAGCCGAAATAGGTCAAGCATGAGGTTCGTCAGCGCATCGCCGGCCGGCGTTCGTTGGGGTCTCGGCATTCGTCACCATAGAGTTTTATTGACATGATGATGTCAAATGGCTACTTTGCTCACAATACCACATTGACACCATGACACCAAAGTGAACGGAGCCGGCCATGGCGCGCCTACGCCCACTGGACCCTGACTTTCCCATCGAACGTCAGCTTGGCATCGACACCAGCCCTGTGGTGCTGGTGAATGTCTTCACGCTCGACCAGGCCTACGAACAAAGCTTCCTCAACGTCTGGCAAGAGGATGCCGCCTTCATGAAGAGGCAACCGGGCTTCATTGCCACCCAGCTTCACCGTGCGATCGGCGAAAGCCCGACATATCTGAACTACGCCGTCTGGGAGTCGACGGCCCACTTCCGGGCTGCATTCACGCACCCTGAGTTCAGATCGAAGATATCGGCCTATCCCGCGACCGCCGTCGCCTCTCCGCATCTGTTCCGCAAGGTCGCCGTGCCCGGCATCTGCGTCGCGTAGCTTCGGCAGGCCCATGACCAGGATCATCCACCCATTGGCGGGCGCGATCGCGCTGACGACCATCGCGACCTTCTGGCTTTCCACGGCTCTCACCGAGCTGTTTGCGTCACACGCGAGCGTGGCCATGGTCAAGACGGCCATACCCTGGGGCTTCCTGTTGCTGATTCCGGCGCTTGCGGTGACGGGAGGTTCAGGGCTCTTCCTGGCAAAGGGGCGACGCACTGGCCTGATCGGCGCAAAGATCAAGCGCATGCCGTTCATCGCCGGCAACGGCATCCTGGTTCTCGTTCCCGCCGCGTTGTTTCTTGCCTCTAAGGCGAAGGCCGCGGAGTTCGACACCACGTTCTACGCAGTGCAGACTCTCGAACTATTTGCAGGCGCGCTGAACATCGTTCTTCTCGGCCTCAACATGCGTGACGGCTTCAAGATGAAGGGCCGTTTCCGCGTTGGCCAACCTGATCACTTCAACACCAAGGCGCTGCTCTGAGGGGCACTACACGGCTTTCGATCGGTTCTCCTCCTCACGTCCTAGGTCGCCAAACTCTTTCGTTTCCGGACGGCAGTCGTCATGACTATGCGCGAGCACCACCGCCCGCCATAATCGGCGCGGGCTGTGGGTTAGCGCCGGTCCTTTGGAGCCACGGAGTCGCTGCCGTCGTATTCGCTTTCCTCCATGCGGGCGGGAACGGCCCCACAAGTTCCACGACGAGCCAGCTGCTTGCGGATCGGGTCCCGCGTGGGCAATCTAGTGCCGCCTTGCGGAGGGATCGCGGATGCCGACCGACTTTGAACAGAGGCGAGAGGCGCTTGTCGGACTGATCTATGACGCCGTGCTCGATGCATCGCTCTGGAGCGCGGCTCTGGAAGGCATCGCAGACATCACCAACAGCGCCGCCGCGCTGATCCACGGCTACAGCGTCGATCACAACGTGTACACGTTCCACGACCTCGGCCGGATCGACCCCGAATGCAAGCGGCGCCACGAAGTCTATCACGTCAGGAATCCGTGGATGCGGTCGAGCCGATTTTCGGCAGGCCAGATGGTGCATACGGATGACCTGATCGAGCTGTCACAGCTCAAACGAACCGCTTTCTATGACGACGTCCTCCGCCCGCAGAACCTCGCGCATGGGCTGATCGTCAACGTGGTCAGCCGTCCGGAATTCCGCGTCTCGCTCAATGTCGAACGAAGCGAGACGAGCGGACCGTTCAGCGCACGAGACCGCGCCATCTTGAGCTCGCTGTTGCCGCATCTGCGGCGCGCCTGCGAACTGCGGCTGCGCGTGCTCGACTACCAGGAGGCGGCCCAGACGGAGCGCGACGCGCTCGACGCCTTGTCGACCGGAATCGTGGTGTTCGATGCCGGGCAGCGTGTGCTGTTCGCAAACTCGGCGGCTCGTGCCCGGGCCGAGGAATTCTCGCTGCGCCTTGACTCCGGCAGCGCGCCTTCCGGTCCTTCAGCGAACGAACTCCTCGCCGTGCTCGCAGACACCCTCCGCGGCGAGACCGTAGGGACGTGTCGGCTGTTGCACGAGAGCGGCCGGGAGATTCGGATCGCCGTGACACCGGTGAAGGGGCGCGCGTTCGCAAATCCCTCCCACCACAAGAGGGCGTCGCCCGCGGCAATCGCGCTCCTCGGCGACGTCTCGCGAAGCCGGGATGCGGCCAGTGCGCTGTTGGCAGCCCGGCATGGACTGACGGCGGCCGAGTTGCGGGCGGCAGCCGCACTGGCCCAAACCAGCGGCATGGAGGCAGCCGCAGCAATGCTTGGCCTCAGCCGCAACACGCTCAAGACTCATGCCAAGCGGATTTACGCCAAGATCGGCGTCCGTGGCCACGCCGAGCTGGTGCAGTCGATTGCGCAAACCGCCCAAACCCTCGATCCACCGACGTGACGTTGAGCTGACCCGCGCAAGGGGAGTCGCGATCACCCTTAGGGGTGACGACGGACGATCGACCGAGACGGACAATCCGCCACCTTTCGCGAGGAGACCGAACATGATCCGCTTGGCGCTTGCCTTGCTCTCGCTTCTGTCGCTGGCCCACCCGCTGCATTCGGAGCCGCGTTATCCCCAATCGACCATTCGGATCGTACTCGGGTTCAGCGCGGGAAGCGCCCCCGACGTTGCCGCTCGCATCCTCGCCGACCAATTCGCGGCAACATGGGGCAAGCCGGTCGTCGTCGAGAACATGCTCGGAGCCGGTGGCAACATCGCGGCGGACCACGTCGCCAAGTCAACGCCGGATGGCGCCACGCTGCTGATGGCGGGCAATGCGGCAATCGTCATCAACCCATCGCTCTACGCCAAGCTGCCATATGATCCCGTGCGTGATCTGGTCCCCGTGGCGCAGGTCACGGTCGCACCGAACATCCTGGTCCTGAACAAGGACGTGCCTGCGACGAGCATCCAGGATCTGGTCGATGTGGCTCGGCGCAGCCCCCTCACCTTCGCCTCGGCTGGAGTGGGTACATCGACCCATTTGGCGGGCGAGCTGTTCCAAACCATGGCTGGAATCAAGCTCCAGCACGTGCCCTACCGCGACAGCGCGACGCTGTTGAACGACCTCATTGCCGGCCGCGTGACGATGTTCTTCGGCAGCATCGCCTCGGTGCTGCCGCATGTCCGCGACGGCAGCGTACGCGCTTTGGCGATCACATCGCTGCGGCGCTCACCAGCCGCGCCCGACGTGCCGACGCTGGACGAGCTTGGCTTTCGTGGCTTTGAGGCAACCGCCTGGTTCGGCCTGATGGCACCGGCCGGAACGCCGGATGCGATCGTCGCACTCCTGCATGAGGAGGCCCAGAAGGCCGTGGCAGCGCCGGCTGCACGACAGAAGTTCGCGGCCCTCGGCATGGAAACGGTGACGCGTACGCCGAGCGAGTTTGCCGACCAAATCCGGGCCGAGGCTCCGAAATGGGCAGAGCTGATCAGGCGGGTGGGAATCGCGCCGATCCAGTGATCGGCGACCGAAGGCCGAGCCTCAGGCCGCGTGCTTCTTCTTCGGCTTCGCCGTCTTCGGCATCGGCTGCGGCTCCGGATTGCCTTCGATCGAGGACAGCCGGCCGGCCGTGAAGGTGTAAATCCCCGCGCGCGGCCCGGTGGTCCACGTGACCACCGCAACGCGGCGGCCGGCGGCATCATTGGAGAGGTTGACGTTCGCGGGCGCGCCGATGCCGCGCACCACGTCGCATTCGGTATGGCCGAGCGCGACCGTGCCGCCCATCGGCGCCGGTGCCGTGGTCGATGCATTGGCATCGGCCGGTCCGGGCGGCGGCGCCATGCCGGGACAGGCGCCGTCGGCGCTGACGAGATCCTGGGCACCCACCGGCTTGTCGGGGGTCAGCGGCGGCGATTCGATCGAGATGTTCTTGATGAAGAGGCGGCCGGGTCTCTGGAACCATTCTGCGTCCTTCGACAACAGATCGGCCCCGCCCGAACAGCCCGCGACCAGCGGTGCTACGGCAGCCAACGCAATCATGAGCGAGCCGGGAAGCTTTTGATGTCGCACGATAAACTAATTCCCCGCGTGAAGGACCAGCCCTAAACGTTTGTCCCAACATCCCTTTGCGGCACGAAGGTGGCCGAGGCCAGCATCCTTCGAAAAGCGCAAATTATCATTAATTGCGGACCGTTGCTAATTCCGCTTCTGCCACCGGCCCCGCTCGTCGGCCTGCCAATAGGTGACATCAAATCCCCGCGCCTTGCAATCCGTCCAGGCGCTGCGCGCCAGCGCCAGCGCGTCCGGATCGTCTCCGTTGAAGAGCAGCACCATGCGCTCATAGGCCTGCGCGTCCTGCGGCAGCCCGGCGTTGTCGATCAGGAAGCGGACATTCGCGCCGTTCGGATTGTCCGCCTCGATCGCCAGCACGATCGGCTGATCGGCGGCATCGCTCACGCGCCATGTCGCGTGGGGCAGGAAGGAATCGTCGCGATAGGTCCATAGATGCGCATCCAGCGCATCGGCGCGCTCTTCCGAGCTCGACTGCACCACGACGCGCCAGCCGCGCTCGAGCGATTTCTCGAGAAGCGGCGGCAACACATTCTCCACCGTCATGTTTTGCAGATGGTAGAACAGTACTTCAGTCATCTCGGGTCATTTGCGCTCGTAGTGGTCGGAGACCAGACGATCGAGCAGGCGGACGCCGTAGCCACTTCCCCAGCTCTGGTTGATGTCGGTCTTCGGCGCGCCCATGGCGGTGCCTGCGATGTCGAGATGCGCCCAGGGCGTGCCGTCGACGAAGCGCTGGAGGAACTGCGCCGCGGTGATCGAGCCGCCATGGCGGCCGCCGGTGTTCTTCATGTCGGCAAACTGGGAATCGATCAGCTTGTCGTATTCGGGGCCGAGCGGCATGCGCCAGACCTTCTCCCCGCTTTCGACGCCGGCCACGAGCAGCCGGTCGGCGAGTTCATCATTGTTGGAGAACATGCCGGCGTGCTCGGTGCCGAGCGCCACCATGATCGCGCCTGTCAGCGTGGCCAGATCCACCATGAATTTCGGCTTCATTTTCTTGGCGACGTACCAGAGCACGTCGGCCAGCACGAGGCGGCCCTCCGCGTCGGTATTGATGATCTCGATGGTCTGACCGGACATCGAGGTCACGATGTCGCCCGGCCGCTGCGCGTTGCCGTCGGGCATGTTCTCGACGAGGCCGATGGCGCCGACCACGTTGACCTTGGCTTTGCGCGCAGCAAGCGCATGCATCAGGCCGACGACGCAGGCCGCGCCTCCCATGTCGCCCTTCATGTCCTCCATGCTGCCGGCCGGTTTGATCGAGATGCCGCCGGTGTCGAAACAGACGCCCTTGCCGACGAAAGCAACGGGCGCCTCGCCTTTCCTGCCTCCGTCCCAGCGCATGATCACGGTGCGGCTCGGCCGCGCCGAGCCCTGGCCGACACCGAGCAGTGCGCCCATGCCGAGCTTCTGCATCGCCTTGACGTCGAGCACCTCGACCTTGACGCCGAGCTTGCGGAGCTGACCGGCACGGCGCGCGAATTCCTCGGGGAAAAGCACGTTCGGCGGCTCGTTGACGAGGTCGCGCGCGATGATCACGCCGTCGATGACGTGGCCGGCCGAGGCAAACGCCTTCTTCGCAGCGCCGGCATCGCCAACCGCAAGCGACACGTCGGCGCGCGAGCCGCTCTCCTCGCCGTCCTTCTTCCTGGTTTTGTAGCGGTCGAACTTGTAGGTGCGCAGGCGAAGGCCCGAGGCGAGCGCGACCGCCTGCTCGCTCGTCATGGCGCCACCGGGCAGCTCCGCCATGATGGTCATGGCGGTGGTGCCGGCGGGCAGCTTGCTGGCGGCCACGCCGCCGAATTTGAGGAAATCGTTCGTCTTGAGGCCGGTCGCCTTGCCGGCGCCGATCACGATGAGCCGGGTCGCCTTCACGCCCTCCGGGGCCAGAATGTCCAGCGAGGCCGCGCTCTTGCCTTTGAAGGCGGCGGCAGCGGCCGCGCGCTTCACAAGATCGACACCGCCCCCCAGCGCCTTGGCCGTCGCCGGGCCGAGCTTCAAGGTGTCATCGCAGAACACCACCAGGATGCCACGGGGGGCGGCAGACAGCGGGACAAAGCCGACCTTGATGGCATCGGACATGGGTAACTCCTTTAATGCATGGAACTTTTCGCCGTTCGGCGGTGCCGGCCCCAGCCGGAGCTGAACGGCGATTCACTGAGGCTTCCCCCACTATGGGCCAGCGGCCCGCCTGATGCCAAGCGCCGCCGTGGCCGCCCCGCCACAACCAGCGAAATATTAACCATATATTGAAGGTGCCACGGGGCAGCCATTTTGTTGACGGATCAAAGGGATGGTAGTGAGAAAGTGAACCGCCGGAAGAAGCTGCTGGCCAACCTTGGGGATCCCCTGTTCGGGGATTGGTTGGACAGCCGGAATTCTGGTCGACATCGGGGCTGATGGGGATTCGTGCGGTAGCGCATGGGGTCGATCGATAGGTATATCTTCCGCACGACGCTGGCGTCGTTTGCGCTGGTCCTGGTCAGCCTCACCGGTGTGATCTGGATTACGCAGGCGCTGCGCGGCATCGACCTGATGACGAGCCAGGGTCAGACCATCCTCACCTTCCTCGGCATCACCAGCCTCGTCATCCCGGCCCTGGTCCTGATCATCTCGCCGATCGCGCTGATGATCGCGATCTCGCACACGCTGAACAAGCTCGCGACCGATTCCGAGATCATCGTGATGAATGCCGCCGGCTTCTCGCCGTTCCGGCTGTTCTATCCGTTCTTCTACGCCACCTGCGTGGTGGCGCTGCTGGTCGCCTTCATCGCGGCCTATCTCGCCCCCGACGGCATGCGGCGGATCAAGCAGTGGGATGCCGAGATCACCGCCGACGTGCTCACCAACATTCTCCAGCCCGGCCGCTTCGCCCAGCTCGACAAGAACCTGACGATCCGGATCCGCGAGCGCCAGCCCGGCGGCATCCTCGCCGGCATCTTCATCGACGACCGCCGGGATCCGAACGAGCGCGTTTCGATCGTCGCCGAGCACGGGGAGATCGTGAAGAACGAGACCGGCTCGTTCCTGGTGCTGGAGACAGGCAATCTCCAGCGCTTCGAGGCGGGCAAGCGCGATCCAGCGCTCGTGGCGTTCGGCCGCTACGGCTTCGACATGTCGAAGTTCTCGGGCCAGGGTCGCGACGTCACCCTCGGCATCCGCGAGCGCTATCTCTGGGAGCTGTTCTCGCCGTCCGAGAACGACCCCGTCTACAAGCAGATTCCCGGCCAGTTCCGCGCGGCCCTGCACGACAGCATCCTGGCGCCGATCTATCCCTTCGCCTTTGCCGTGCTGACATTCGCTTTCCTGGGGGCGCCGCGCACCACCCGCCAGAGCCGCAATTTCTCGATCGGCTCCTCGATCGTCGCAGTTTTCGGCCTGCGCATGGCCGGATTTGCCTGTTCGGTGATGGCGGTGAAATCGCCGGGCGCGGTGGTGGTCCAATATGCGCTGGTCAGCGGCGCGATCGGCATCGGGCTCGCGATGATCATCGGCGGCGTCGTGGTCGAGCCGCCCGCCGGCCTGATGGATGCCATCAACAGATCGAACGCGCGGATCGCGCGGCTGTTCGGACGTCCGGCCACCGCATGAGCATGCTCACCAACACACTCGGGCGCTATTTCGCCGGCCGCTTCGTGGTCGCAGCGCTCGGCGTCTTCGGCGGCATTTTCCTGCTCCTGGTGCTGGTCGACTACATCGAGATGGTGCGCAAGACCTCGGGGCTGGCATCCGTCTCTGCGATGATGGTGGCCGAGACCTCGCTGTTCCGGGTGCCGCAGCTGCTGGAGAAGCTGACGCCGTTCTGCATGCTGATCGGCGCCATGACCTGCTATCTCGCCCTCTCCCGCCGGCTCGAGCTCGTGGTGGCGCGCGCCGCCGGCATCTCCGCATGGCAGTTCATCTCGCCGGCGCTCGGCAGCGCGCTCTTGATCGGGGTGATCGCCACCGTCGCCTACAATCCGATGTCCGCGAACCTGCGCGAGCTGTCCAAGCGCATGGAAGCCGAGCTGTTCGGCTCGGCGCCCGGCGGGGGCATCCAGGACGCCTCCGGCTTCTGGCTCAATCAGGTGACCAGCGACGGCCAGACCATCATCAATGCGGCACGCAGCGAGCAGCAGGGCATCCGGCTCACCGGGCTGACGCTGTTCCGGTTTGATCCGGACCAGCACTTCAAGGAGCGGGTCGAGGCACGCGAGGCGACGCTCGAGGCCGGCCGCTGGCTGTTCAAGGGCGTCCGCCGCTTCTCGCTGGATGCGCCGCCGATCGACCAGGCCAGCCTGGAGATTCCGACCACGTTGACCGAGGCGCAGGTCCGCAACAGCTTTTCCACACCCGAGACTGTGTCCTTTTGGCAACTACCGAGCTACATCCGCTCGTCCGAGAGCTCGGGCTTCGCGACAGCCGGATACCGACTCCAGTATCAGAAGCTACTGGCGCAGCCGTTTTTGCTGGCCGCCATGGTGATGCTCGCGGCCTCCGTGTCGTTGCGCTTCTTCCGGATGGGCGGCGTGCAGAAGATGGTTTTGAGTGGCGTGGGCGCAGGCTTTCTGCTCTACGTTCTGTCGAAAGTAACTGAGGATTTGAGCAAGGCTGAGTTGATGCATCCGATCGCTGCGGCGTGGTTGCCCGTTGTGGTGGGCGGCCTCACCGGCTTTTTGGCCTTGCTCTATCAGGAGGACGGATAGTGACTGCCGTCCACCGAGGGCTCGTGTCCCGTTTGACGCGGCGCATTTCGGTGCGCGCGAGCGGGTTCGGCTTGTCCGTCCGCAGGCTCCTGATTGCCGTCGTCGCCGCGTCCTCGCTCGGCGGGTTGATCGACGTTGCCGCCGTGGCGCCGGCCCATGCCCAGAGCTTCACCTACAATCCGCTGCCGCCGCGTCCGAAGCCGCCGAAGGTCGCCAACGACAACCAGATGCTGGTTCAGGCGACCGAGGTCAATTACGACTACAACAATTCGCGCGTCTCCGCGGTCGGTAACGTCCAGCTGTTCTACAACGGCACCAGCGTCGAGGCCGACAGGGTCATCTACGACCAGAAGACCAAGCGGCTGCATGCCGAAGGCAACATCCGCATGACGGATGCCGACGGCAAGATCACCTATGCCGAGATCCTGGATCTCTCCGACGATTACCGCGACGGCTTCGTCGATTCGCTGCGCGTGGACACGGCCGACCAGACCCGCATGGCCGCGAGCCGCGCCGACCGCTCCAGCGGCAACTACACGGTGTTCGAGAACGGCGTCTACACGGCCTGCGCGCCGTGTAAGGACGATCCGAAGAAGCCGCCGCTGTGGCAGGTCAAGGGTGCGCGCATCATCCACGACCAGCAGGAGAAGATGCTGTATTTCGAGACGGCACAGCTCGAGTTCTTCGGCGTGCCGCTCGCCTACATGCCCTATTTCTCGACGCCCGACCCGACCGTGAAGCGCAAGTCCGGCTTCCTGATGCCCGGCTATTTCCCCGGCACGACGAACACGGGATTCGGCGCCGAGGTTCCCTATTACTGGGCGATCGCGCCCGACATGGACGCCACCTTCACCCCCCGCTTCATGTCGCGGCAAGGCGTGATGCTGCAGGGCGAATTCCGTCAGCGCCTGATCGACGGCGCCTACCAGATCCGCGCTTACGGCATCAACCAGCTCGATCCCGGCGCGTTTTCCGGCCAGCCCGGCGACCGCGACTTCCGCGGCGCCATCGACACCAAGGGTCAGTTCGCGCTGAACGACAAATGGGTCTGGGGCTGGGACGGCGTCCTGATGTCCGACTACTATTTCTTCTCGGACTACCGGCTCTATCAGTATCGCGATCCGCTCGGCTCGTTCCTGCTGCTGCCGACGGAAGCGCTGTCGCAGCTCTACCTCACCGGCGTCGGCAATCGCAGCTTCTTCGATGCCCGCACGATGTACTGGCTGAGCTATTCGGGCAACCAGAGCCAGGTGCCGATCGTCTATCCGGTGATCGACTATTCCAACGTGCTGAACTATCCCGTCTTCGGCGGCGAGTTCAGCTACAAGACCAATTTCGTGAACCTGTCGCGCGACCAGGCGGTGTTCGATCCGATCACGACGGTCGCCAACACCAGCAGCCTGTGCACCACGGCGTCTGCCGACCCGCTGGCCCGCACGCCTTCGCAATGCCTGCTGCGCGGCTTCCCCGGCACCTACACCCGCCTCACGGCGGAAGCGCAGTGGCGCAAGTCCTTCACCGATCCGCTCGGCCAGATCTGGACGCCGTTCGCCAGCCTGCGCGCCGACGCGATCAACTCCTCGGTCTCGAACCAGCCCGGCGTCTCGAACTACCTGCCCGTGGGAGACACCCAGGCGTTCCGCCTGATGCCGACCGTGGGCCTGGAGTACCGCTATCCCTTCATCAACATTCAGCCCTGGGGTTCGACCACCGTTGAGCCGATCGCGCAGATCATCATCCGGCCGAACGAGACCTATGCCGGCAAGCTGCCGAACGAGGACGCCCAGAGCATGGTGTTCGACGCCTCGAACCTGTTCAGCGTCGACAAGTTCTCCGGCTACGACCGCGTCGAGGGCGGCGGCCGCGCCAATGTCGGCGTGCAGTCCACTACGCAGTTCGACAAGGGCGGCGCCGTCAAGGTGCTGTTCGGCCAGTCCTACCACCTGTTCGGCCTGAACTCCTTCGCAGTCCAGGACGCCATCAATACGGGCCTCGATTCCGGCCTCGACAAGCCGCGCTCCGATTACGTCGCGAGCGCCAGCTACTCGCCCAACAGCACCTACACGTTCAGCGTCCGCTCCCGCATGGACGAGCAGACCTGGAACGTGCAGCGCTTCGAGGCGGAAGGCCGCGCCAACTTCAACCGCTGGTCGGTCAGCATGCTGTATGGCAATTACGCGGCGCAGCCGGAGCTCGGCTATCTGACCCGCCGCGAGGGCATCCTGACCACGGGCTCGCTGAAGGTCGCGACCAACTGGGTGGTGTCGGGCTCGGCGCGCTGGGATCTCGAGGCCAACAAGATCAACCAGTATGTGCTCGGTGCCGGCTATGTCGACGATTGCTTCGTGCTGGCGGCGAACTATGTAACTTCGTATAGCTATGCGGCGGGCTCCGCGCCGCCCACGCTGAGCCACGCGTTCATGTTCCAAATCGGCCTGCGCACGCTGGCGACCTCGTCGACGACCAGCAGTTCCGCCGGCCTCCAGTGAACGGTTTGAAGTGCCGGCCGCGTTTGCCCCATCCCGGCGCGGCTGACATGCGAGCGACATCATGACGATCCCACTGCCAGTCTTCCGCCTCCTTCTCGCCATCGGTGCCACACTGATGCTGACGGCCCTGCCCTCGCCGTCGCGCGCGCAGAACATCGTCGTCATGGTCAACGGCGACCCGATCACCGATTTCGACATCGAGCAGCGCGCCAAGCTCGACCAGCTGACGACGCAGAAGACCCCGAGCCGGCAGGAGGTCATCAACGAGCTGATCGATGACAAGGTGAAGCTCAAGGAAGGCAGGAAGTTCGGCGTCGACCCCGGCGTCTCCGACGTCAACCAGTCCTACGAGGGCATGGCGCAGCGCATGCGCATCACGCCGGATCAGCTCACCAAATCGCTCGAATCCAAGGGCGTCCGCCCGGAGACGCTGAAGGGCCGCATGAAGGCCGAGATGGTCTGGACCAGCCTCGTGCGCGGACGCTACAAGGAGCGCCTCCAGGTCGGCGAGCGCGACGTCGCCCAGGCCGTGCAGGCCCAGACCGGCGAGAAGCTCCAGGTCGAGGGCACCGAATACAAGATGCAGCCGATCGTGCTGATCGTGCCGCGCGGCTCGTCGGCGGCGTTCCTGGAAACCCGGAAGAAGGAAGCCGAGAACTATCGCGCGCGCGTCGGAAGCTGCGAGGAAGCCAACTCGCTGTTCCGCTCGACGCCGAACGCCACCATCCGCGACACCGTCACCAAAACCACCGCGGAGCTTCCCGAGCCGCTGCGCAAGGTGCTCGACGACACGCCGATCGGCCGCATGACCGCGCCCGAGATGACCAAGAACGGCATCGAGATGGTGGTGCTGTGCTCGCGCAAGCCGACCATGATCGACACGCCGAAGAAGCGCGAGGTTCGCGAGAAGATGTATCAGGAGAAGTACGAGAAGACCCAGAAGGCCTATCTCGAAGAGCTCCGCAAGGCGGCGATGATCGAATATCGCAACCGCTGATGGCCAAGCACCTCTCGGAGTCTTCCACCAAGTCCGCAGCCAAGCCCCTTGCCCTGACCCTGGGAGAGCCCGCCGGCATCGGCCCCGACATCGCGATCGCGGCCTGGCTCAGGCGCCGCGAGCTGAACCTGCCCGCCTTCTACCTGCTCGGCGACGAAGCGCTGATCGCGCGTCGCGCCAAGGCGCTCGGCGCCGGGATCAGGATCGCATCGTCGAGCGCCGAAGAGGCCGCTTCCGCCTTCACCGATGCCCTCCCCGTGGTCGCGACCGGCGAGCATGCGACCGCCGAGCCCGGCAAGCCCGACGCATCCAGCGCGCCGGCCGCGCTCGCCTCGATCCGCCAGGCGGTCATCGACGTGCGCGCGGGCCGCGCCGGCGCCGTCGTCACCAACCCGATCGCCAAGAGCGTGCTCTACCGCTCGGGCTTCCGCCATCCCGGCCACACCGAATTCCTCGCCGAGCTTGCCGCGGAGAACGGCCGCGTGCCGCAGCCGGTGATGATGCTGTGGTCGCCGCGGCTCGCCGTGGTGCCCGTGACCATCCACGTCTCGCTGCGCGATGCGCTGGCCCAGCTCACCAGCTCCCTGATCGTCTCGACCGTACGCATCGTCGCCACGGAGCTGAAGTCACGCTTCGGCATCGCAAAGCCGCGCATCGCGATCTCGGGCCTCAATCCGCATGCCGGCGAAGACGGATCGCTCGGCCACGAGGAGCAGACCGTCATCGCCCCGGCGCTGAAAGTGCTGCGCAACGACGGCATCGAGGCCAGGGGTCCGCTGCCCGCCGACACCATGTTCCACGAGGCCGCGCGGCAAACCTATGACTGCGCGGTCTGCATGTATCACGACCAGGCGCTGATCCCGATCAAGACGATCGCCTTCGACGACGCCGTCAATGTCACGCTCGGCCTGCCCTTCATCCGCACCTCGCCCGATCACGGCACCGCCTTCGACATCGCCGGCACCGGCAAGGCCAATCCGGCGAGCCTGATCGCGGCGCTCGAGCTTGCGAGCCGCATGGCCGCTTCGCAAAGCCGATGAGCGCGATCGACGACCTCCCGCCGCTGCGCGAGGTCATTCGCCAGCACGCGCTGTCGGCCAGGAAATCGCTCGGCCAGAACTTCCTGCTCGACCTCAACCTGACCGCGCGCATCGCGCGTGCGGCCGCGCCGCTGGACGAGGCGACCATCGTCGAGATCGGCCCCGGCCCGGGCGGGCTGACGCGCGCGCTGCTCGCGCTCGGCGCCAAGCGCGTCATCGCCATCGAGCATGACGCGCGCGCGATCCCTGCGCTGGAGGATATTTCGGCGCGCTATCCCGGACGGCTCGAGATCGTGCATGGCGACGCCATGACCTTCGATCCGCGCCCGCTGCTCGGGGACGGCAAGGCCAAGATCGTCGCCAACCTGCCCTACAACATCGCGACCCAGCTGCTGATCAACTGGCTCACCATCGAGCCCTGGCCGCCCTGGTACGAGATGATGGTCCTGATGTTCCAGCGCGAGGTCGGCGAGCGCATCGTCGCGCGCGAGGACGAGGAGGCCTATGGCCGGCTGGGCGTGCTCGCCAACTGGCGCTGCGAGACCAAAATCCTGTTCGACATTGCGCCGTCAGCCTTCGTGCCGCCGCCGAAGGTCACCTCTTCCGTCGTGCGCCTCGTGCCGCGCCCGGAGCCTTTGCCCTGCGATCGCAGGCTGCTCGAGCAGGTCGCCGCAGCAGCCTTCGGCCAGCGCCGCAAGATGCTGCGGCAAAGCCTGAAGTCGCTCGGCGTCGATCCCGCGCGGCTCGCGCAGGCCGCCGGCGTCGATGCGACGCGACGCGCCGAGACCATCTCGATTCCGGGCTTTGTTGCCATGGCGCGCGAATTGGCCGATATACGCAGCGAAGCAGCGTGATCCGGAAACGTGTGAAGCGGTTTTCCGAAACAGATCATGCTCAAACAATGAGCTAATTTCGGAGGAAGAAATATGGCGTTGATGCGCAGGCAGTCCCTGGTCAAGTTCGACGCGCCCTTGTGCGAGACCGTCATCGACACGCCGAAGCCGCAAGGACGCGAGGTGCTGGTGCGCATCGAGCGCTGCGGCCTCTGCCATTCCGACCTGCACATCCAGGACGGCTATGCCGATCTCGGCGGCGGCAAGAAGCTCGACACCACGCGCGGCATGACGCTACCGTTCACGCTCGGCCACGAGATTGCCGGCGTCGTCGACGAAGTCGGCCCGGACGTGCCCGCCGGCCTCATCGGCGCGAAGAAGGCGGTGTTTCCATGGATCGGCTGCAGCCAGTGCCGCGACTGCGCCAACGGCGACGAGAACCTCTGCGTCAAGCAGCGCTTCCTCGGCGTCTCCATCGACGGCGGCTTCGCCACCCACGTGCTGGTCCCCGACGCCAAATACCTGCTCGACTACGATCCCCTGCCCGTCAACCAGGCCGCGACCTTGATGTGCTCCGGCGTCACCGCCTATGGCGCGCTCAAGCGCCTGGTCGATCGTCCGCGCCAGCGCAACCTCTTGCTGATCGGCCTCGGCGGCGTCGGCATGATGGGCCTGTCGTTCGCGCAAGCGATGTTCAAGCAGCCGATCACGGTCGCGGACCTCTCACCGGCCGCGCGCGAGACCGCGCTGAAGAACGGTGCCGCAGCCGCCTACGATCCGGCCGAGCCTGACGTCATCAAGCGCATCCTCAAGGAGACCGAAGGCGGCTTCGACGAGATCGTGGATTTCGCCGGCAACGAGAAGTCGATGGCCTTTGCGGTCGCTGTGGCCGCGCGCGGTGGCAAGATCGTGGTGTCCGGCCTGATGGGCGGCCAGTTCACGCTGCCCATGGTGCAGTGGGTCTACAAGCGCATGACCATCGAGGGCTTCATGGTGGGCACGCTCGCCGAAGCCCACGAGCTGATGGCGCTGGCGCGCGCAGGCAAGATCAAGCCGACGCCGATGCGCGAGGAGCCGATGGGCGACGTCCAGAAATGGATCGACGAATTGCGTGCCGGCAAGGTCGTCGGCCGTATCGTGCTGAAGAACTGATCCGCTCCAGCGGCGGGCCTGACGGAAGTCTCGCCCGCCGCACGGAACGCCTTCGGCCCGGCCGCGTTGGCTGCCCATGTCCATTCGCTGCACCGTCGAAAGCGCTTTCTTCATCGCCTGGAGCTGCCTCGAGACGAGCGGCGAGCTCGGTCCGCCGGACGAGAGTGCGAACTTCCTTCTCGACGCCATCGAAGCGCAGCTCAAGACCGGCGAACGCCGGCAGTTGATGCTGGCGAACAAGGCGATCGATGCCTATCGCACGCACGCCGCGCTGAAGCGATCGTCGCGGGACTGCGAAGCCCATTTCGGGTGAACGATCATCGCGCCCCTCGGACGCGCCGTTCGGCGGACCGAAGCGCACTGTGCGGCGACCGCCGCTGGCGCCGCCCCACACGCCTTCCAAGTTTTCAACGTCCGAACATCCCTTGTGTGCACTTTGGAACCGTCGGTTCCGCCGCGGAAACGTAGGTTTCCCGCTGGCGCCGATTCCCGGCCGCGAAGAGAACACATTGTGACCGGTCGGCCCCAGAACGATCTGCTGCGGCAGCTCACCCATCAGGACTTTGAACTGCTCGCGCCTCACCTTCAGTCGGTGGAAGTCGAGGCGAGCCAGATCCTGCACCACGCCGGCGACAGCGTCGCGGCGGTTCATTTTCCCTGCGGTCCGGCACTCCTGTCGTTCGCCGTGCCGGTTGAAGATGATCGCGAGGTCGAGAGCTTGCTGGTGGGGCGCGAGGGTGCGGTGGGCATTGCCGGCCGCACGCCTTCGCTCGCCTATTCGCGGATCGTCGTGAAGCTCGGCGGCACCCTGGTCCGGCTGCCGCTGCGGGCGCTCGAGCAGGCGCAGCAGAGGTCGGCTACGCTGCAGGACGTGTTCGCGCGCTATGCCGACTGTCAGTTCGCGCAGTTGCTGCAGACCGCGGCCTGCAACGCCGCCCATTCCATCGAGCAGCGCGCCGCCAAGTGGATCATCTCCGCGCATGAACATATCGGCGGGGCCGAGATTCCCCTCACCCACGAGCAGCTCGCCGGCATGCTGGGCGTCTCCCGCAGCTACGCCAGCCGCGTCATCCAGATGTTCAAAGCGAGGCGCATCCTCGCGACGCGCCGCGGCGCCCTCCTGATCCTGGACGCGCCGGCGCTCGCGGCAAGAGCCTGTTGCTGCAACATCTGGGTGAACAGGTATTTCGACGAGGTCCGCGGCAAGGCGGCAACCGCGGAGGGCTAATGCCTCCATCTTCCCCGAGCCGCTGCAATTCACGCCATTGCAACACGATCAGCTCGCCCTCGCGCAGGTCCATGGCTCCGCTCCGCCTGAGCTCGGCGAGTGTCCGGTTCACCGTCGCGATCGCCATGCCCAGCGTCTCGCCGAGCTGGGCCAGGCTGATCGGCACGCGGCAGCGATTGCCGCGGACCAGCTGCGCGGCGCGGGCGCGGTAGAACAGCTCGCAGAACAGGTGCGCCATGCGCGCCTGCATCGGCCGCGCGCTGTTGTTGGTGATGGCCTCGCGAAAGATGGCCGCATCGAGCAGCGTCTCGCGCCAGATGGCCAGCCACAGGGCGGGCCGCCGCCGGAACGCGGCGATCAGTTCACGATGCGGGATGAAGGCCACCGAAGCCGGCCCAAGCGCGCAGAGCCCATGGTCCATCTGGTCGATGAAAAGCCCCTGCGAGTCCGGCAGGTCGCCGGCGAGATGAAACGAGAGATACTGCCGTCCACCGCTGAAGAGCAGATGATAGCGCGCGACCATGCCCGAGACGACCAGCGCCGAATGTTCGGGCTCGTCGCCCTGCCGAATGAAATCCTCGTTCGGCTCGACATCGCGCTGGGTGAAGGTGAGCGCGCGGATCTGGGCGACGTCATCCTCTTCGAGCGCGGTGTGCTCGCCAAGGTTCCGTATCAGTACGTCGTGGGCTTTTTCCATGCGGGTGCCGAAAATCGCACCGGTCCTATCAAATGATACATCCGGCCTGCGTCCAGCTGACTAGAACTCGCATCCGACGCACGGGTTGCTAACCGGTTTCGACATTGCGGGGTCGCGACCATGCGTTTCCCGAAAGCTGACCCAGCGCCTTTCTCATGAGCCCTACGACGATCCTGGAGCGCATCCGCCACCTCCTCGAGCCCGAGCCGAGCGAACACCTGGACCGCATCGGCGATGCCCTGCTGAAAGGCGCACCGCGTGAACCGGCGCACCCGATGACGGACCAGGAACTGGCTCGCGCGATCCGCGAGTTCCGCTCCGCGCCGGTCTCGCACCGGACCCTCGCAAGACTCTCCCGACGCCTGAGCGAGGCGCCGGTGCCGCACGACGTTTGAAGCACGCACACGATTCTCATGCCGCATCCTAAATTCCTTGCGCGCCTCCAAACGATCGAAGGACTTTCCGAAGAGGAACGCCGGCAGGTCGCAGACTTACCGTCCACACTGCGCCATGTCGTAGACGGCGAGATCGTGCTGCGGCAGGGTGAGGCTGCCTCACGCTGCGTCTTCGTCGTCAGCGGCTTCCTTTACCAGTCCCGCATCGTCGGCGACCGCAGCCAGATCCTCGCCTTTCACGTTCCCGGCGACATGCCGTGCCTGCACACGCTGCTGGTCTCACCGCTCGATGCGGACCTCGTCGGGCTTGGCCCGACCATCGTCGGCACCGTCGCGCACAGCCAGCTCCGCCAGCTTCTCGACGGCTCCAGCCACCTGACCCGCGCCTTCTGGCGCGAGACGTTGATCGACGCGGCGATCTCGCGGCAATGGATCGCGCGCCTCGGCGCGCAGGCGGCGCTGCCCAAGGTCGCGCATCTCATCTGCGAACTCTCAGCAAGGCTGGAGGTCGTCGGCCTCGTCAAGGACGGGAGTTTCCAGCTGCCGATGACGCAGCGGCACGTTGCCGACGCCTGCGGATTGTCGATCGTCCACGTCAATCGCACCATCCAGGAGCTGAGGCATCGCGGGTTGATCGCATGGGAAGGCAGCGAGATCGAGCTGCTCCAGCCCGACGAGCTGCGCAAGCTTGCGGATTTCAGGCCCGACTATCTGAGCTGAGCGCGATGACGAGTCATCCTGATCTCA
The DNA here is from genome assembly GCF_001556045.1 of Bradyrhizobium sp. CCH5-F6. Classification (GTDB taxonomy): domain Bacteria; phylum Pseudomonadota; class Alphaproteobacteria; order Rhizobiales; family Xanthobacteraceae; genus Bradyrhizobium. The sequence goes on along the minus strand of NZ_LSIC01000047.1, from coordinate 2,184 downwards.
TCGTGCTTTAGGCCACCACCGCGCCAGCGACCGAAAAGCCGGCTCGTTCCATGGGGGGACTCCAGAGGCTCTCGCCATTTGGCTAATTGCGTCGCCATGGCATCGAACTATTATCGCACTGAGCATGAGTGGATCTGGGCATCTCGATCAGCTGATCGACCGCATCTACGAGGCCGGGCTGCTACCCTCATTGTGGCCCGACGTCCTCAATGAGATCGGTCTCGCCATCGGCGGGAATGGCGGCCTGCTTTTCGCAGTACGCGACGGCTATGTCAGTGCGGTCAATTCCCCTAATTACGACCAGACAATGCCTCTTTTCCTGAAGGAGGGATGGGCCGAGCGCGATCCGTTGCTGCCGCGTGCCACTGCTCTCAACTACGCCGGCTTCCTCAATGATGGAGACCTTCTCTCGGAGGATGAGATTGCGACCAATGATGTGTATCGCAATTTCTATCGCAAGCACGGGCTCGGTTACAGAGCCGGAACAATCATCCCGATACCCAGCGGCGATTCGATTGCGATCGTCATGCCGCGGCACCATGACAATGGACCGGTGCCGCGCGACATCGTTCGGTTCCTGGATGACTTGAGGCCGCATCTGGCTCGATCGTCCCTGGCGGCAAGCCGCCTTGGCTTCGAGCGCGTTCGCGCGCAGGCCGATGCGTTGCAGGCGATCGGGCTGCCCGGAGCGATATTGCGCGAAGGCGGCCGCTTGCTCGCGGCGAACGGCCTGTTCGAAGCCCTGATGCCGTCGCTGTTCCACGACCGCGCCGACCGGTTGACGTTGACCGATGCTGCCGCGGACGGGTTGTTCTCGGCAGCGCTGGCGGCCTCGTTCGTTGGCAACGGTCGGATGGTCAACTCCGTTGCCATCGCAGCGGCGATGGACCGCGTGCCGATGGTCCTGCATGTCGTCCCGGTGCGCGGATCGGCACGCGATATCTTCACGCGAGCCACTTTCATGCTCGTCGTGACTCCAGTCGATCGCGGTGCGGTACCGACTGCGGAGGTCCTGCAAGGGCTGTTCGACCTGACGCCGGCAGAGGCCCAGGTGGCGCGTGGCGTTGCACAGGCGGAATCGCTCGACGCACTCGCCGCAGCAATCGGCGTTGCGCGAGAGACAGTGCGCACGCAGCTCAAAGCCGTGCTTTCAAAGACCGGTCTATCGCGTCAGCAGGAGCTCGTCAGCCTGCTCGCCGGCAAGGCATTGCGCGGCGACTAGACTGTTATCCATCCGCAAAGCGTGGATCCGACCACCTTACGCTGGCTGCTCGCGCGGCGCGAATTCACTTGGGCTCTTGATCACCTATCCTCGTTTTGGCACGCGCCGCCCTGTCAGACTTTTCCTGTCAGACTCGCCTGGATCAGACTTGCCTGGGTCACGCAAGCCCCCTCTTCACCCAAATGGGTGAAGACACAATTCGACCCTCCGGGTTCAACTCTGTCCAGGTTGGATGTTTGACGAGAAGCGGCAGCGATGGTCAGACCGGCGTTTCCGATATTCGACGTGATCCTGGTACAGCGCAAAAGAAAATGGACCTGGAGCATCTGCACCAGCCAGGGAGTGGTCGTGGCGCACGGGCGGGAACCAAGTCGACCTGCCGCGAAGTACCAGGCCGATAGAGCGCTTTTCATGCTGCTTCTGACCGCGCCCTATCGGTCGCGGCTTCCTGTATAGATACCCCTCATTGAGGGGCGTGCGGCTCAACCGACGTTGACCGCCCGAGGCGTCGGGCAAAACACCTCGTCAACCCCTCGTCGCGAAAATATTACACTTTTCCGAATTTCGGATTTATGGCATATCCTCCCTCATCCCGGCCTGCCAAAGGGGCGCTTCGCGATCGTCACGAGATGCGGGCCGGGTGGCGGTGGACGCGGCAGCGCCGGCGCGGATCAGCGTGATGCCAGGGCGGGCAACCGTGAGGCATCGTGCGGACGCGAACGACACGGCGCCGTAACAGCGGTCTCGTCGATGCCGGGGGCGAGCACACGCAAGCCCTCGGGCATTCAGGCGAGGCCGTCCGCGGACGGAGAAGTCGTGTGGTCCTGACGCCCGGGGTCTGTGCGTCAAGGCTTGCGGTGATGCGGCGGCCCGACCGGGTGCGCGCGTCAGCCATCTGCAAGGCGACGGGGGCAATAGTGCATCGCTCCCCGGGGAGAGCACGAAGGACACCGTTAAAACCA
>NZ_LSIC01000046.1 GCF_001556045.1 Bradyrhizobium sp. CCH5-F6 | reverse complement strand
GAATCCCCGGGCGACTTCATATCGGTACACCCGGGCGACTTCGTCGGAATCCGCAGCCGGGGTCACGTGCCGCTCAGCGCAGACCCAACAGCGAACGGCGATAGGAGCTGTCGCGAGCCTCGCTCAGGCAGACGAAGCTGCCGTCGAAGCCCTGGCCATACTGCTTCTGACCTTTGCCGTAGTAGACGCCTTTCCTGAAATCCAGCCAGACGACCCGGTCCCGCGGGCAATAGCGCTGCGCCTGCGCCTCGTAGCGAAACGGCGTCAGTGACGTCGCCGAGACCTCGGCGCCGCCCGCGCAAACCAGGATTGACACCGCGCATGCGATTGCGCCGGAACATCTGCCAAAGCCGCTCCCGGACACTCCCGACCTCCCCGCTTCCGGCCGTCGCGCGACGGCCGCCGGCCTCACTGCTTGTCCGCTTCGAGCTGCGCCAGCGCCTGGTGCAGGCACTCCTGAAGCTTCTGCGCGACCTGCTCGCGCCCGACGCCTTTATCCGCGAGATCGCCCGACACCTTGCCGACGACGTCCTCGATGGTTCGGCTCCCCAGATGGTCCGTCACCAGCGAGGTCGCGTAGCTTGCCGCGGCATCGCCGCTGAGCCCAAGCTGGCCTGCGGCCCATAGCCCAAGCAGCTTGTTGGACCGCGCGGCGGCCTTGAACATGAACTCCTCGTCGTGGGCGAATTTGGCCTCAAAGCCCTGCTCGCGCTTGTCGAACGTGGTCATGGTCAGCTCCATTCTGGTTCGCTGATGAGGACGGGATGCGCTGGAGGTGAACGTCTCCGTGGTTCAGGTCAGTTCAGGATGATGTTGAAGCTTCCTCCCGGAAGCCGAACGCCGTCAAGCCTGCCGATGCGCCCAGGCGGACGCACGCGACGCACCAGCCCCGCACCAGTCATTCCGGCTAAGTCGGAGAATGTTTACGATTCGTTAAGCAGACTCAGCGCCGCATGATGCGGGGGACATCGAGAGCTGACGCATGAACAGAGAGCTGCGGGAGTTTCGAAGGCTTGAACGGGTCTGCCTGGAGCAGGCCGCCCTCTCCACCATGGACCTCGCGAGAAGCGGGCTGCTGAAGGTCGCTGACGATTGCCGCATTGCGGCCGAAGCGATCGAGTCACAAGCGCCCCGTGGCGCATTCGCAGAGGCGGTCCAGGCGCTCAAGCTGGCCTTGGGCGCAAAAAGGACGTCCAGGCGGCACTAGGGCCGGCGGGACTCCTCCAAGCGGAAGTGATTCAGAGATCGGCCGTCGAGCGGGTCAGCCCTTTTCCGCTGCCGCTTCTGCCGCTTCGCGCGCCAGCCGTTCGGCCCTCAGCCGTTCCTTGTTGGCGTAAAACGCCTTCTGCGCCGCTTCATGATCGCGCATGGCCTTTTCAGCCTCGATCCGGCGTGCGGCATCGCGCGCGTGGCGCTGCTCAGGGGTCAGGGGTTTGCGTCGGAAGGAAAGGTCTTCAGTCATGGCGAGACAACGCGGCGGCGGCCAAAGGGTTCCATCGGCCGGACCCGGCGCGTGGCTGAGCCGAACCGAGACGTCCACGACCTCAGATCCTTACCGGCAAAAACCTCGGCCAGCCAGGGCCTCCAGCACGTTGATCGAGCCGTCCGAAGGCCGCCCGCCCCGGACTCGCAAAAACAACCCCATGCACAGTAGCTAAGTTCCGCCGGCACAACGTCTTTTCGAAATCACGAAAAGCCCTTTTAAGCGTCGAGGGGCGATGAGAACACACGACGATTGAGACAGGTCAACACGGGCAGGCCCCGGCTCTGGAATCTTCCATCCCGCAATTCAACGGAGGCGGCCATGTCACAGCAGAGCAGCGTGCACTTTTACCTCAATTGGGCCAAGGAGCGGATCGACGAAATGGATGCCGCATTGGCCTCCTTCGAGTCCAAGGCCGGCCAGGCCAAGGCCGAATCCAAGGTCAAGACGGATCAGTTGCTGTCCGACCTGAAGCAGCGTCGCGACGAGTTTCAGGCCATGCTCAAGACCCAGGCGGACGCGGGCGAAGCCGCTTGGGCCAGCGCCAAGACGGATCTGGAAAAGCAATGGGCCGGATTCGAAGCCCAGGTGAAGACCTTCTTCGAAAGCGCCGGCCGAGAGTTCGAGCAGCAACAGGCGACGTTCAAGGACGTCGCGGCGGCACAGGCCAAGGCTTGGGGCGAAGCAGCGGACAAGTTCCGCGAGGCCGCGGGCAAAGTCGCCACGGCCCGCGCCGCCGACGTCGAAGCCGCACTCAAGCAGATGAAATCCGATGCGTCCGAAGCGGAAGCACGGTTGCAGAAGCTGAAGCAGGCCGGCAGCGAATCCTGGTCGGTCCTGAGCGCCGCGCTCGCCGAATCCCGGAAGGCGTTCGATCAAGCCAATAAGGCCGCGTGGGACGCTCTGAAGGGCACTGATACCAAGAGCTGAAGTTGCTGCGTTCGGCGCTCCAGCCCAAAGAGACCTGCGCGACGCCCAATGGGGTGCCGTGGAGACGGTCCTCATTGCCTCGGCGATGTACGGAGTGGCGCCATCCCGGCACATGAGGAGGCGCTGGTCACGATCGGCGGCTGTACAGGCGGAGGGTATCTAGATCTCGATGTCCGCAATCACGGGCAAATGATCTGAATAGGCCCTCGCCTCTGCATCGGTCCACACTGACCCGATCCGGCTGTCGGCCGTCGCATAGATTCGATCAAGCCGCAGAACCGGCAGCCGCGCCGGGAAAGTCCGCAGCCGCGTCCGGTGCGGGCAAACCTGTGCGAGCACGCGTCGCACCGATTTCACCCAGAACCAATCATTGAAATCGCCGAGGACGACGGTCCTTGCAGGCCTCACCAGGCTGGCCAGGGTTTGAGCTTGCGCGTAGCGCTCATGGATGCTGAGGCCGAGATGGGTGGCCACCACGCGCACATCGCCGGCCGGTGTCAGCAGTCCCGTGGCAATCGCCCTGCGCGGCTCCCGCTCCCGAAACGACACATCGACGATCTCCGGAACGCCGGAGAACGGAAAGCGGCTCAGCAGCATCTGGCCGTAGTCGCCGTCCCCAGTGACAATCGACTTGGCGTGGACGCGGTGATCCCCGACGACACTCGCCAGCTTCGCAAAGGGATCGTCCGAGCGCGATCGCGAATCGACCTCCTGAAGCGCGACGACGTCCGGGGTCCACTTGCGAATGATGGAGCAAACACCTTCCAGATCGAACGTCGGGTTGAGATTGAAGGTGCCATGCACATTCCACGTCATGAAACGCATGGACGCCATCAGCGCCTCCCGGCGAGCCACGTCGCCAGGAATTGTGCGCCCGCGCAGATCCCGAGCCAGCCCAGAAACGCCAGCGCCAGGAGCACCAAGCTGCTCCAGGACGCATTCCTGGCCAGATCCGCGATCTGAGCTCCCAGAACGGCCATGGCGAGGATACCGGGCGTGATCCCCAGCAGCGTTCCAACCATGAAGTCACGAAGCGGCAGCGTGCTCGCACCGGCCACGACATTCACCACCGAGTACGGCGCGACGGGAATCATCCTGATGACGACGACGGCCAGGATGCCTTTGCCCACAATGCGCTCCTGGATGCGCGCTGCGCGTCGTCCGAGCAGACGTTGGAGGCGCTCTCGACCGAGTATCCGTCCGATTGAGAAAAGGACGAGGGCGCTGAGCAAGGCGCCAGCCATTGCAGTGAAGAAACCCAGCCATGGCCCGAGTGCAGCAGCGGTTGCCGCAATGAGCACGAGAATCGGAAACACGACCAGTCCGCCGACGACGAAAGCTGCGATCGCGAAGAATGGCCCCCAGATGGATTGCGAATAGACAGCCAGGAGCGTCGAAATGCGACCGGAGTCGGCGAAACCGCTCAAGGAAGAGTACGACCAGGCCAGCGCCAGCCCAAGGAGCGCGACGGCGATCGATACGATCCCGATTATCGTCTTCGTGCTCCACATGCGCGATGCCGCCCGCTCCAAATGAAGAGGCCCCTCTGGGTCCGCCACCGGCTGAACCATCGTTGCCAGTGTACTGGTCACACCCGAAGATTCCACTTTCCGCAGCGTCTTCGTCCCCTCACCTCTCGAGACGTCCTCGAGGAGAGCAAAAAGACGATCCTCATTTCGCGCGAGCGTCTGTTCATCGAGACCGCAGAAATGGGCTATCAGGCGACGCCGAACCGACGCAATGAAATTCCGATGCTCGTCGGATCCAGCTTCAAAAATCAGGTCACATTCGCTGTCGGCGCCCATCGACCGATTGTTCAGGTTGGCCGAGCCGATCCTCAAGATCCGGTCATCGACGATCATGAGCTTGCTGTGCACCATGACGGCAGCTTCGGCATCCCCGCTGCGTGAGACCGGGTGGACGAAGCGGATACGATCGGCGACCCCCGCCGCGCTGAAGCAGTCGATGAAGGCACCTCGGCCGTTCTGCATGGCCTGGGACTCCAGCCACGACGAATGCAGCTTTGGCGCGACGATCAGAACCCGAAGCGAAGGCACGCGAAGCATCTGCTCCGCCAGTTCGCGCGCCATCCTGGTCGCGCTGGTGAACTGGTTTTCGATGTACACGAAGCTCGTCGCGGACCGGATCGCTGCGATGAATGAGCGTTCGACCTCCCTGATGGTCGAGCCGGCCGGACAGACCACCTCGGTCCTGGCGATCCCCACCGGCAGGTGCTCGGCCTCAACAGGCACATTCGCCGGCCAAGGGATCCTCTTCAGCGCGCACCGATCATCGACCTGTTGACCTGCCGCACGCCAACGCTGCTCCACGAGTTCGAACAGCTGCGTCGCGGCATCGCCGTCGACCAGGCATTGAACATCGTGGAACGGCGGGTATGGCTTGCCCTGCGGGTCGCAGCGCAGCGCGAGATCGGCGCAATGGTCGCTCGTATCCCAGCGCCTGATGGTCAGATCGAGCCCGCCCACGAACGCCAGCGAACCGTCGACACAGACGATCTTCTGGTGTTGGGCCGATCCGAACGGAAGCGTGGAATCCAGCTGAAATCGAACGCGGCCATCCGTGTCGGCGGTAAACTTCGCCGACGAATTCCACTCCCTTTCGGAGGCATAGAACGAGACGAAGTCCCAGACGAGAATGTTGATCCGCAAGGCAGGTCGACGTTGGACCAGCGCGCGCAGGAACGGGCCGAGCTGTTCAGGCAAGCCGTCATCCGCGCGCCCGGACGCTCCGACCAGCCGGGTCTCGCTATGGATATCCCATCCGATGATGTAGACGAGCTCATGCGCCTCCAGCAGCGCGTCCCGCAAAGCCGCGAAATAATCGGCGGCATCGTTGAGAACCGCCACGCGCCGCGCTTCGCACCGCCGCCAGACGGTGTCGCCGGGGACCAGGGTCGATGAACTCTGAAGCAGGTGGACCTCGCAATTCGCATTCGCGTCTAAACGCGTTGGATGCTCAACGGGTTCCCACGATTGCTGTCGGAGCGAAGAGTACCGACTTGAACATCAAAACCGGAATATCCCGAACGGGAAGAGCAGCACCACCCCGACCAAGCCGGAGATCAGCACCGCCAGCCGGTTTGGGTGCGCTGAAGCGCGCCGATGCCAGGAGTTGAAGTCGCTCTGCCCCAATCGCCTGCGGGAGGTGAAGGAGACGTCGCGACAATTCGAGCGCCGGAGCGAAGACTATTCCGCGACCCGCAATCCAACGCTGGCGGGCTAATCAATAATAACCGCGTCTTGGGCGACGTTCATACTCGTCGTAGCCGTAGTACCCCTGTCGGCCCTGCTGAAACTGTGGCGGTACGGTACCAGTCGGGTAGCATTGCCCGTCTCGAATATCGAGGTCCGCGCCATGGCCACAGGGGACTGGATGTCGGCCGTAGCCTCCGCCACCACGATAGTAGTACTGCCGCGCAGCCTGTTCCTGAGGAGGAAGATACCCGTTTGGATAGCACATGCCGTCACGGGCGCTCACGTCCCAACCGTGGCCGCACGGAGGCGGTTTAACCGGGACCCGGTATTGAACAGCCTGAACCTGGGGCGGAGTGTCCTTTACCGCTACGGTCCCGATGTGAATGGCGAGCGCAGCGGCGGCAATGCTGGCGATCATGATCGTCTCCTCGGCGCAACGTACGATCGAGGCGCTGAATAGCCGATGAACGGTATGGCGGCACGACGCGGCCGTCGAATAACAGCACCGCAAACTCGTTGACCGTATTTGCTGGCCTTCCCGAAGAAGAATTTGAGATCTTCTTCAAGCAGTATGTTCAAGGCGGGTCTGCATCTGCAACAAGTCAGGTCATCTCGCAGTGGCGCGTCGGTATCGGTTGGAACGCGACGAACGCCTATTCTGGAATGATTGGCGAAGCCGGCCAGCGAATTGATGGTGCAAGCATCGACATGCTTCTGCACGGCACGAGCGAGGCGAGCTACACGGCGTCGGCCGCGATCGGCATCAACGTGGCCACCTCGCTCGAGCAAATGATAGCGCTCAACAATGCCAGCATGACCTGGTACGGCACGAGCGCCGGCATGCAGCTGGTGGCGCGCTACATGGGCTGACGCGCTGGCTTCGTGGTGTTCAGTAGTGCCGTGCCCCACGGATGGGCGACGATTTATGAGCTGCGGAGCCATTAACCTAAAGTAGTGGCCGCGACGTTCTCTCTTGCCAGAACGGCCGGAATCCCCAGATAATCCGGTCATTTGCGGGGGGAGACGTTTCAGTGGCTATTACGCTACGAGCAGACAAGCCGGAAGCTGTTTTGGCGGTGCTGCAACAACTTCAAGCAATCGCAGACCCCTTCAGTCCTGAGTTTGAAGATATTGAGATTGGTACTTGGCCTGAGATTCATATTCACATTCCGCACCCGGAAGTGTCATCGAGCATCAGCCCGCCATTTATGGAGGCGTTCCTTGAGTTGCAAAAGCAGATCTACCAGCTGGCCGCGCAGGCCTCGTCAGGTGTCGCTGACGCTGGGCAGCTCTCTGAGCGATATCGCGCCTCTCTCGAGATCAGCGTGGTTGTTACCAATGGCAGCTCCAATCTCACAGCCAAATTAGAAAGAATTCTTCCAGGGCTTTTGAAAACCATGATCGGAAAAATGACCGGAAAACAAGCGGCGATCGTTCTTGTCGCCTTTGCTGGACTGGTGGCCACCGGATGGGGTTGGAGTTCGTGGTTGGAGGCACGCAAGGTCGTCCAACTCGAAGAGCTCAAAAGCAAGGATCACATTGAGGCGCTGAAAGCGCTAAGCCTCGGTTCGAGCGGCCAGATCGATGCCCTAAAGAAGATCATCGAGACACTCGAAAAGCAGGGCGAGATTGGTGCTAGAGCGGTTGAAGCCCTCACGGCTACTAACGAGGCTCTCTTAAAGGCCGCATCGAAGACGACCGAGAGTTCCATCAACGGGACGCATCTCACACGCCAAGAAGCAGACTTGCTCAGGACGTCGCCGCGCAAGAAGCCGGAAGTACGAATTGCGAGGCAGCGAATGCGGGTCCTGGACATCAACACGAGCAATCCACACGAATTGAGCTTACTGATCAGCACGCCTGACAAGAAATCTCAGTACCGTATCAAATTCGTCGACAACATGTTCTCGGGCGACGATCGAACGGCGCTATTCGATGCACTCAATGGCCGTGAATCGATTTGGATGGAGTTAGCCTTCCGTGAGGTCGAAGGCGAGGTAAGGTCGGTGCAGCTACTTCGGACCACGGCGCCTCCTAACATCTCGGAAGTCGCCGAAGTGGACGAGTAGCCGTCCGAGGGACGCAGCTACCCTTCTTCGTCTACGATCGGCAAGGGCGCCTGTCGAATTGCTTTGGCGTAGATAAATCTGTCCATCGCCTTGCTGATCTCGTCGAATAGCTCGAGACCTCGCGTGTAGAAGGCATCCTGCGGATCCCCGATCCAATTGGACAGGTTGCGGCATTTGGCTGTGATCGGCTCTTGTGAAAAATGGACATACTAGGTGGTGTGCGCGAAGGCGTTACGCACATCCTTTATGATTAGCAGATCCTTGAACGCGGTCTCGTCGATCAATTCAATAGATAAGCCACTGATCTTCCCCCGATAAAGTGGACGGGTTAAGCGGCTTTTAGCTCCATCTCGATC
>NZ_LSIC01000045.1 GCF_001556045.1 Bradyrhizobium sp. CCH5-F6 | reverse complement strand
TCGATCGTGGCATTGAGCGCGAGCAGGTTGATCTGCCCCGTGATGTTGTTGATCAGCTCGACGATGCCGCTCATCGCCTGTGCGGCTTCGGTGAGGCGCTGGGCTTGCGCGTCGGCAGCCGAGACCTGTTCCACCGCACTGGTCGCGGTTTCACGCGATTTGGTCATGGCTTCGGAGATCTCCCGCACCGAGGCGTTGAGCTCCTCCGAGCCGGCGGCGACCGATT
>NZ_LSIC01000044.1 GCF_001556045.1 Bradyrhizobium sp. CCH5-F6 | reverse complement strand
CGCCTCGATACGCCGCCTCTCTCAACCCGTCATCACCCACTTTCCCGCATAGCTCGGCTCTTTACCAACTTCATGTTAAACCTCCAAGTTTGAAGCCCCGTACAATTCCCTGTACAAAGCCGTTTGAACTGCCCGCGAAAAGACGTTGGAAATCAACGCATCCTCGTAGCTTAGGTCTCATTAAGCGAATAACCTAAACGGGACGACCTTGGGATGCCCCCCTCCGTCGCCCAGTCACCATGATCGAAGCTCCATGCACACACAACAACAGATCGCCTCAAAGCGGCCCCGAAAAGCTTGTTTTCCGATGGGTGTTGCACAAAAATCACGCATGCATTCACAATGCATTTCGAGGAAGTCATTGAAGTAATTGTGAGTTCCTTTCACGGTGCTGTGATGGTTGCATCAGAACAGGGGAACCCTAGCCTCGCGTTACTCGGGGCCAAACGGCAGGAAGCAAGAACCCCTAGGCGAAAGAAGCGAAGGCGAGGCGCCTCTCTCTGCAGTAATTATCGAGTGACCTTGAAGTGTCCTTAAAGAAGATTTCAGCAGCCCCGAGCTGGCTTAGCCTTACTGACGACCGATCGGCGTTTGTGTTCCTTCCGGAAAGGGCAGAAATTGTGCAAAGAATCTTCTATCTCGCGATCGGAGGAATGGGCAGCTACGCCATCGCGAATTATCTCGACGAACAGAAGGTGCCAACCTTCACCCAGTCGCCTAATTGGGATCACACCACCATTGATTACATGCTCAGGAATCGAGCGACCTATGGTGAGTACCAACCGAAATCCTTTGCCGGGGGTAATAAGAAGGGTATTCCGAGCGGCCCTCCCATTTCTAACTATTACCCGGCGGTCGTAGACAAGGCGACTTTTGACGCTGCGCAAATTGCTCGTCAGCAAAACCTCGCCCTTCGCGGCCGCAAAGGAAATGATCTCGCGAACATTTTCGGTGGCTTATGCTGGTGTGCTTATTGCGGCAGCAAAGTTATTTTCCATCGGATCTCGAACGTGCAGGTTCTGGTGTGCGAGCAGGTCTTGAGCGAGGGCGCATGCAGCCGATCGGCCTGGTCATACAGCGACTTCGAGACCACCGTTCTCGCCTTTCTCGCTCACCCAGCCTTGCTCGACTGCGTGGGCCGAGAGGAGAGGGCTGCGCTATGCGACCTTGTGCAGGAAATCGAGGCTCTCTCTTTAGATCAAGATCAACGTTACTCTAGGAGAGTAAACATCACCGTCCTACTCAAACAGATCGTCACCGGATTAAACGTTCACAGCGCCGGAAAGCTCACGCCGCCTAGACATTCATCGGCCCAAATCCGCAAAGACATCAACGGCAGGTTTGTTGAGATCCAATTGCGGGATGGACCAGTCTACCGCTGCATTTCAATTGGCTAACATCGCAGTGGCGGATGGACGGCGCACCCAACAGGTCGCCCAATGCTCTGTACCCAGAATAGTTGAACCGCACCGGGTTTGCCGGAGGCCATTTGGTTTAAGTTATGCCGCCATGGCCGATGGTCTGAGCCCCGCAAATTCCTCCAAGAATGGGTAGAGTCATTGAGGCAAGGAGCTGGTCTGTTCAAGCTCGACTTGCCGCTGGTTCTCGAAGATGCGTCGAACGACCTCTCGTCGGCGATGCGCAGACTTCTCGGAGACTTGTTTGCCGACTTGCGCCGGCTGGAGCAGCGCATCGATGAGGTGACGAGAGAGATCGCCGCGATTGCAGACCGAGAAGATGTTGCCCGTCGGCTCATGACAATCCCCGAAATCGGGGCGCTGGGCGCAACCGCAGTTCTTGCGGCCGTCGGTAACGGGCGCCAGTTCCAGAAGGCTCGCGATCTGGCTGCATGGCTGGGACTTGTTCCGCGGGAACACTCCACCGGAGGTAAGCAGAAGCTCCTCGGTATCAGCAAGCGCGGGAACCGCTACGTCCGCAAGCTCCTCGTTCATGGAGCGCGATCCTACTTCCGACATCTTGATCGAACCCGGGATCGCCTTGAAACCTTGAAAGCTGGCTCGACGGTATCCCTCCGCCAAGGGCCGTCTTGTTTGAGGGACGCGTGGGCTGCAGGTCCTAGGGGTAATCCTAGGAGAAGCGCTATGACGATTTCGAGAGCAGAGGTGATCACATCGGTCGAGCGGCGGCGGCGGTGGTCGCAGGATGAGAAGGAACGGCTTGTTGCAGCATCGCTCGAGCCCGGAGCCAGCGTTTCCGAGGTGGCTCGCATGGCCGGCCTTCATGTGAGCCAGCTGTTCAGGTGGCGCAAAGAGCTTTGCAAGCACGGTGAAACGAGTATAGCGCCGTTCGTGCCGGTCGAGATTGGACCGTCTGTGCCGCCGCGGGAGGTGGCCGAAGCGCCATTGACGACGACGGCGGTGCGTCGACGGAAGAGCCAGGGCATCATCGAGATTGATCTTGGTAGCGGGCACCGCATCCGGGTCGATGGCGACGTTGATGGAGACGCGCTACGTCGGGTTCTCGATGTGAACTTCCTCCGAATGAGTGGACACCTGTAGTAGGCTCGTTGAGCCTGGAGG
>NZ_LSIC01000043.1 GCF_001556045.1 Bradyrhizobium sp. CCH5-F6 | reverse complement strand
GGAGAGAGCCCTCACCCGCGCCTTCGGCGCGACCTCTCCCGCAAGCGGGAGAGGTGGACCTCAACCCGCGATCGCGCCGCGCACGGCGGCGATGACACGCTCCTGGTCCGCTTCGGTCAAATAAGCGTGCATCGGCAGGCTGATGACGTCCTGCGACAGGCTCTCGCACCCCGGCAGCCCGCCTTCTGCGACCGGATAGTGCTTGTAGGCGGTCTGCTGATGCATCGACTTGCCATAATAGATCGCGGTCGGTACGCCCTGGGCCTTCAGCGCGGCCGCGAAGCCGTCGCGATCGGTGCCTTTGGGGAGGCGGATGGTGTATTGCGCCCAGACCGAGGTGTTGCCGGCCGCCAGCCGCGGCACGGTGACGACATTGGACAGGCCCCGCGCATAGCGTTCCGCGACCCTGTTGCGGGCGGCGATCTCGTCGTCGAATATCTTCAGCTTCTCGATCAGGACCGCGGCCTGCATGGTGTCGAGCCGGCCGGTCAGGCCGAGGCGGACGTTGTCGTATTTGTCGACGCCCTGCCCGTGCACGCGGATGCTGCGCAGCGTGGTTGCCAGCTCGTCGTCATCGGTGAAGATCGCGCCGCCGTCGCCGAAACAGCCGAGCGGTTTGGCCGGGAAGAAGCTGGTCGCGGTGGCATGCCCGATGGTGCCGAGCTTGCGGCCCTTGTAGCTCGCGCCAAAGCCCTGCGCGGCGTCGTCGAGCACGAACAGGCCTTCGGCCTTTGCGATCTCGGCGATGGAATCGTGATCGGCGGGCTGGCCGAACAGATCGACCGGAATGACCGCGACGGGCTTGAGGCCGGCCTTGCGGGCGCTCGCGATGCCGCGCTTCAGCGACTCCGGGCTCATGTTGAAGGTTGCTTCCTCCACGTCGACATAGACCGGCGTCGCGCCGGTCCGCGCTACCGGCGAGGCGGTCGCGATGAAGGTGAAGGAAGGACACAGCACGGCATCGCCGGGCCCGAACTTCTTCGCCATCATCACCATCAGGATCGCGTCGGTGCCGCTGGCGCAGCCGATCACGTGCTTGGCGCCGCAATAGGCCGCGAGCTGCTTCTCGAGCTCGAAGACCTCGGGGCCGTTCACGAACTGGCAATGATCGAGAACCCGCGTCACGGCCGCATCGAGCGAGGCACCGAGCCGGCGCCGCTGCGTGCCGACGTCGATGAAGGGAATGGGATCGGAACGCAGATGCTGGTTCATGGCGCCTTGCACTTCTGGAGCGGTCGACATGGAGAGGGATCAGACGGCGACGCGGCGCGGAGCCTTCCGGGCGGGCGCGGCGGCCGCAGGCCGCGCCGGTGTCTCAAGGCACTGCGTCGCGATCTCGAGGCTGGCGACGCCCTCGTCGCCGGTGACCGCCGGCGTCTCGCCGTTGCGCACGGCCTTCAGGAACGCGATCAGCTCGGCACGCAGCGGCTCGTCATGGCCGACAGGCAGATGCCGCATCGAATAGCTGCCATCCGGCTTGAAGCCGAAGCATTCGGTGACCTGGCGCGTGAGCAGATCGCCCATCACGTATTTGCCGCGCGTGGCGACCGTGACGCTGCGTGCCTTGAACGGCGTCAGCCAGTTGGTGTTGATGTGGGCGAGCACGCCGTTGGCTGTGCGGAACTGCAACAGCGCGATGTCCTCGCGCTCGGCGACGGCGCTCGACAATTGCGGCTGCACCTCGACGATGTCGGATTCGGTGAACCAGCGGATCAGATCGATGTCGTGCACGGCGAGATCGATCACGACGCCAACATTGGACATGCGCGGCGGGAACGGGCCGACGCGCGTGATGGCGATGGAGAGAATATCCTCGCCAGCGATGGCCTGCTTGACGGCGGCAACCGCCGGATTGAAGCGCTCGACATGGCCGACCATCAGCGTCACGCCGGCCTTCTGTGCCGCGGCGACGATCTCGCGGCCCTCTTCCACCGTGGACGCGATCGGCTTCTCGACCAGCACGTGGATGTTCTTGGCGATGCAGGCGAGCGCGAGCTCGTGATGCAGATGGGTGGGAGCAGCGATGGTGACGGCATCGACGCCTTCGGCGAGGAGCTGGTCGAGCGTCTCGAAGCTTTCGCAATTGGCAAGTTCCGTAGCCCGCGTACGATGTGCCGGCGAGGGATCGACGACGCCGACGAGGCTGATGCCGGGGAGCCCCGCAAGCACCCGCGCGTGGTTGCTGCCCATCACGCCGGCGCCAATCACGCCGACGCGCAAGCCGGCCTTCGCCGGCGCAGACCCTTTGGAACTCATCTGAGCAAACCCCGATTCAACCCAAATCCCCGGTGCCTCTCCTAGCACGGCCGCCACATTTGTGGCGAATGCGGAGCGGGCAGTCCGGACACGATTTGATTCAAAAAGTTACACGTTCCCCGGGCCTTAGGCCGCAAAAGATACCGCCTTCTCGGCCCGGGTCGCGTGATTCGGAGCTTGCTGGTTACGACCTTTGATAGTCGTCTTCAATCCGGATGATGTCGTCTTCCCCGAGATAAGAGCCGGTCTGGACCTCGATCAGTTCCAGCTGGATCTTGCCGGGGTTCTCCATCCGGTGGACGGCGCCCATCGGGATGTAGATCGACTCGTTCTCGTGCACCGTCTTCACGGTCTCGTTGACGGTGACCTGAGCCGTGCCGCGCACCACGATCCAGTGCTCGGCGCGATGATGGTGCTTCTGCAGCGACAGCCGCCCGCCCGGCTTCACCACGATGCGCTTGACCTGGTGGCGCTCGCCATTGTCGACGGACTGATAGCTGCCCCAAGGCCTGTGCACCTTAAGATGCTCCTCGGTGACCTTCGGCGCGACCGCCTTCAGCTTGGTCACGAGGCGCTTCAGGCCGTTGGCATCCTTCTGACGCGAGACCAGGATCGCGTCGGCCGTGGCGACCACGACGAGATCGTCGACGCCTTCGAGCGCAACCAGCGCAGAATCGGTGGTGACGTTGCAGTTGCGGGAGTCCTCGAACACGGCGGTGCCATGCGCCGCATTGCCTTGCGCGTCCTTCTCCGACAACTCCCACACCGCGAGCCAGGAGCCGACGTCGGACCAGCCGCACGACACCGGCACCACGGCCGCGCGTGAGGTCTTTTCCATCACCGCATAGTCGATCGAGATCGCCTTCGCCGAGCCGAAGGCCTGCGGCTCCAGCGTGACGAAGCCGAGATCGCGGCCGGCATTGTTGACGGCGCTCGTGACCGCCTCGACGCTCGCGGCATCGACCCTGCGATATTCGTCGAGCAGCACGCTGGCGGGGAACATGAAGTTGCCGCTGTTCCAGAGATAGCCCGAATTGACGTAGTCGGATGCCTTCACCGCGTCCGGCTTCTCGACGAAGCGGGCGACCGCATGCACCTCGCCGGAAATCACCTCACCCGGATTGATGTAGCCGTATTCGGTCGCCGGCCGCTCCGGCTTGACGCCGAAGGTGACGATGCGCCCGGCGATCGCGGCGGTGAGGCCCTCGCGGCAGGCCGCGACGAAGGCGGCATTGTCCTGCACCACGTGGTCGGCGGCGAGCGCGAGCACGATCGCTTCGCTGTCGCGGTTCTGCGCGAACACCGCGCCCGCGGCGATCGCGGGACCGGAATCGCGCCGCATCGGCTCGAGTATCACGTCGGCCTCGATGCCGATCTCTGCGAGCTGCTCCAGCACCATGAAGCGATAGGCCGCATTGGTGATGACGATCGGACGATCGAACAGCGAGGGATCGGACACGCGCAGCAGCGTATCCTGGAACGTCGAGCGTGCGCCGAACAGCGGAAGGAATTGCTTGGGTCGCACTTCGCGCGAAGCGGGCCACAGCCGCGTGCCGGCACCGCCGCACATGATCAGGGGGATTATGCGTTTGTCCATCGTGATCTCAAACCTTGAAATAGCCGCGATACCAGGTGACGAAATTATGGACCCCATGCTCGATCGGCGTTGACGGTGCAAAGCCGGTGTCGCGCATCAGATCCTCGACATCCGCGAACGTTTCCAGCACATCTCCCGGCTGCATCGGCAGCAATTCTTTGATCGCCGTCCGGCCCAGCTCCCGCTCCAGAAGACCGACGACGTGCATCAGTTCCTCCGGATGATGATTGCCGACATTGTAGAGCTTAAACGGCGCATTTGCGGCAGCCGGATCGTCCGCAGGCACAAGATCCACCAGCCTGGATACGACACGGGTCACATCGTCGATATAGGTGAAGTCGCGGCGCATCTTGCCATGGTTAAAGAGCCGGATCGGCTTGCCGGCCATGATGGCGTTCACGAACAGAAACATGGCCATGTCGGGCCGGCCCCACGGGCCGTAGATGGTAAAGAAGCGCAGTCCCGTGACCGGCAGGCGATAGAGGTGGCTGTATGACTGCGCCATGACCTCGTTCGCCTTCTTGGTCGCGGCATAGAAGCTCACGGGGTGATCGGTGCGGTCCGCAACCGCAAATGGCAGTTTTGTGTTGGCGCCGTAAACGGAGGATGACGAGGCGTAGACGAGATGACGACAGCCGTTGTTGCGGCAGCCCTCCAGCACGTTGAGAAAGCCCTGGAGATTGGAATCGGCATAGGCGTACGGCTGCTCGATCGAGTGGCGCACGCCGGCCTGCGCCGCGAGATGCACGACTTTGGCAAAACGATGTTGCGCGAACAGCGCCGCCATCGTCTCGCGGTCGGCGAGATCGGCCTCGACGAAGGAGAAGCCGGAGTGGCCCCCGAGCAGCGCAAGGCGCGCTTTCTTCAGCGCCGGATCGTAATAGCTGTTGAGATTGTCGAGCCCGACGACGGGGCGGCCTTCGCCGAGAAGCTGGCGGGCGACGTGGAAGCCGATGAAGCCGGCGGCCCCCGTCACCAAAATCGCCTGATCCGCCATCCTGTTCCCCTGAGGTTCCAGCGCCCGGGCCTGTTTAGCCGCCCCCTCGACGGGGTCGCAATAGGCCCATCGGGTTCGTGAGCGCCACCTCATCACGCTCCAACGACGGCTATTGCAAGATCGGCGCCAAGACCATACCAAAGCGACCGAATTCGGCGCCTCGCGTCGGGTTGCCTCAAATCTTCGCAAACCCTGTTCATGCGGGCGAAATGCGCCGAATCCTGCTGTCGACGGCCAAGATCATGATTTCCGCGGCGCTGCTCTATCTGGCGCTGCGCAAAGTCGATCTGTCCGAATTGTTCTCGCGCTTCACCGCGACCAGCCTGCTCTGGATCGGCGTCGCGATCGCGGTCACGTTCCTTCAGATCTTCGTCGGCGTGCTGCGCTGGCGCGAGATCAGCGCGGTCTGCGGCGCGCCGCTCGAGCTCGGCCGCGCCATGCGCTACAACGTGATCGGCTCGTTCTTCAACCAGACCCTGCCCTCGGCGATCGGCGGCGACGCGGTCCGGTTGTGGCTGGTCGCGCGTGCCGGCGCCGGATGGCGTGCGGCGACCTACTCGATCTTCGTCGACCGCGCGATCGGCTTGATCGCGCTCGCGATCGTCATCGTCGCAAGCCTGCCCTGGAGCTACGCCCTCATCACCGATCCGCACGGACGCTCGGCGCTGCTGCTGATCGACCTCCTGGCGCTCGCCGGCGGCCTCGGCTTCCTGATCTTCGGCGCGCTGAAATGGCCCTGGCTGAAGACTTGGTGGGCGACGCATCACATTCACGCCTGCGCCGTCATCGCCAACCGCGTGATCTTCAGCCGCACCCGCGGGCCGATCATCGCAATCCTGTCGATCCTCGTTCACGTGCTGGCCGTCGTCATCGCCTGGTGCGTCGTGCAGTCGATCGCAGCCCCGGTCCGCTTCAGCGACGTCTTTCTGCTCGTGCCGCCGGTGATGCTGATCACGATGATGCCGATCTCGATTGCCGGCTGGGGTGTGCGCGAAGCCACGATGAGCCTTGCGTTCGGCTTCGCAGGGCTTGCCCCCAACGAGGGCGTCAACGTCTCGCTGCTGTTCGGCGCCGTGTTCTTCATTGTCGGCGCATTCGGCGGCCTGGTCTGGATTCTCAGCGCAGAGAAGGCCGCGCAAGGGTCGGCCCCGATCGGAGTGCCGGAGTGAGCCCGGCCGCCGATGCGCTCGCCGGCGCGCCCTTGCTGCTTGCTCTTGCGATCGCCGCGCTGATCTCGGCGCTCGTCACCTGGATGAGCCGGCCCCTGCTCCAGCGCTACGCGCTGGCGCGGCCGAATGCGCGGTCCTCGCATCGCATCCCCACCCCGCAGGGCGCGGGCATCGCGGTGATCGCCGCGACGCTGATCGTCGCCTCGCTCTGGGCAGCCTCGGCCAATGTCGCGATCCCGCCGGCGCTGGTCGCTGCGACGGTCGTGATCGCGCTGGTCGGCTTCGCCGACGACATCGTGTCGCTGCCGGTGCTCGTGCGGCTGGCGCTGCAGGCAGCCTGCGTCGGCGCAATCGTGTTCACGGCGCCCGAGACCGCGCGCATCGTGCCGGCGCTGCCGCTTCCGCTGGAGCGCGGTCTCATCGTCCTTGCCGGAGTCTGGTTCGTGAACCTCGTCAACTTCATGGACGGGCTCGACCTGATGACGGTGGCGGAAGTCGTGCCGGTCACCGCTGCGCTGCTGCTGCTCGGATGGCTCGGCGACCTCTCATGGCCGGCCGTGCTGATCGCCACGGCGCTGTGCGGCGCCATGCTCGGCTTTGCGCCGTTCAACCGTCCCGTCGCAAAGGTCTTCCTGGGCGATGTCGGCAGCCTGCCGATCGGCCTCTTGCTCGGCTGGTGCCTGCTGGAGCTCGCCTTTCGGGGCCAACCGGCCGCGGCGCTGCTGTTGCCTGCCTACTATCTTGCGGATTCCACCATCACGCTGTTTCGACGCATCATCAGACGCGAACCGTTCTGGTCGGCTCACCGGACGCACTTTTATCAGCGCGCGACCGACAACGGATTCACGGTCAAGGGGGTGGTCGGCGAGACATTCGCGCTCAATCTCGTGCTGGCCTCGCTCGCCGTCGCCACCGTCCGCGCCGGCTCGACGGCGATCACCATCCTCTGCTTGTTCGCAGGCGCGGGCGCGGTCGCACTCGTGCTGCGGCGTTTCTCCCGCGTTTAAGGATTCTGAGCCGACAGCGCGAGCTGCAACCCCTCGTCGAGTGAGACCGGCGGCTGCCAGCCGGTCGCGAGCGCCTTGGAGATGTTGAGCTCGAGCGAGCCGATCAGGCTGTCATGCGTATCCTGCCGGCCGATCGCGCCGAGCAGCGTGGAGAGCAGGCGCGGCGGCACGCCGAACAGACGCGGGCTCTTGCCGGACGCGGCGGCGAGGCGCCTGATGAATTCTGGCGTCGAGACCTGTTCCCTGTCGGCCACCAGGAAGATCTCGAAATTGCTGGCGGGATCGGGATGGCCGAGCCGGTGCAGGATGAACGACGACAGGTTCTGCACGGCAAGGAAGGCGCGCTGGTTGCCGATCGCCGCAAAGGGCAGCGGCAGCCCCAGGCTCACCGCCCGCGTCAGCAGCGCGAAATTGCCCTTGGCACCCGCGCCATAGACCAGCGGCGGCCGGATCACCGTGATCTTCATGTCGCTGTCGCGCGCCAGCGTCCTCAGGCCGGCCTCGGCCGCGGCCTTGGACATGCCATAGAGGCCGCGCGGAGTCAGGACGTCGTTTTCGCTGAAGGCAGCGCGGCCGTCATTGCTGCGGCCGTGAACGAGAACGGTGCTGATGAAGATGAAGTGGCGCACGCCGGCCGTCGCCGCGCAGCGCGCCAGATGCAGCGTGCCGGCAATGTTGACGTTGCGGTAGAGCTGGACCGCGTGCTCCTCGTGCTTGTGGTGCACGCGCGCAGCGAGATGGATGACGGCATCGACGCCTTCCAGCGCGGCCTTCCAGTCGGTCTCGGGACCGATCGATTCGATCACGGCCTCGTCGTCGACACCTTCCGGACTGCGGACCGCACGGCGGACCGACCACCCCCCGCGCACGAGCGCTGGCGTGAGATGACGGCCGACGAAGCCGCTCGCTCCCGTCACCAGCACGATCGGCCTGCGCTCGCTCATCGTTGCTCCGAAAGGTCGGGGTTGCGCAATAATTCGTCGATCAGCGCGGCATAGGCGTTCATCGCGGTCGTTCTGTCGAACCGCGCCGCCGCCTCCACCGCGCGCAGCGACATGGTGCCGTCGTCGGAACGGGACGCGGCGCGGATCGCTTCAGCGAGCCGATCGGCGCGGCCGGGCGGCACGACCCAGCCGAGCCTGCTCTCCACGACCGTCAGCGCGGCCTCGGCCTCCGGCTCGGACACCAGCACCACGGGACGGCCGACCGCCAGCAGATTGTAGAACCGGCTCGGCACCGACACCCCCGCGACGTTCTTCCGGTACGGAATGATCCAGAGATCGGCGGCGGACAGAAACGCTTCGAGCTCTGAATCCTCGACGCGCCCGACAAAGGAGACATTGCAGAGGTTCGCCGCCGCCTGCAACTGCTTCAGCCGTTCGAAGCCGATGCCCCATCCGGACAGCAGGAAGTGAACGTCCGCCTCGTCCTTCAGGAGCCGCGCCGCCTCGAACACGACCTCCGGATCATGGGTAAAGCCGAGATTGCCCGACAGGCCGACGACGAAGCGCGCGGAGAGCGCCTTGCGGAACGGATTGTCGGGCGTGACCGGCCGCGGCGCGGGCACGAGCGTCGCCCAGTTCGGGATGAAGCGGATCTTGCTCCGCCTCATCCCGGAATAGCTGAGCAGCGGCCGCTCCGCGTCCCGTCCGATGGTGATGACGGCGTTCAGCGCACGGAACATCAGGCCGTTGGCGGCGCGCATCGTCCGCGTCACGAACGAGCCTGGCTTCAGCAGGCCCGCCATCACCAGCACATCGGGAAAGAGGTCGTGCATGATCAGCGCGGAGCGCGCGCCCTTGACCTTCGCTGCCGCCGCCACGGCGTAGGGCAGCATGAACGGCGCGGTCACCGTGAGCACGACGTCCCCTCGCCTCAGCTCCCGCACCAACGCGAAGAACGTGCGGCCTGCGAACAGCAGCTCGGAGACGCCGCGCCGCACCAGCGCCGCCTTGCCTGCCATGCGGTTCCTGATTGCGACGACGCGCGGCTTGCCCGGGCCGATCTGGGTCGCCGGCAACGCCCCTGGCGAGCCCGAGAGCACGAGGACCTCATGCTCGATGGCGAGACGGCAGGCGATCTCGGCCATGATCGCCGCCGTCGTGCTCGGATCAGGCGGATAATGCTGGCTCGCGACGACGATCTTGCCGGAGGGCTCCATGGTCAGGCCGCGGTCGACCCGAATTCGGGCACCGCATCCTTCAGGATGGTCCTGATGGTGGCGCGATCGTCGCGCGCGATCGCCTGCTCGAGCGCCGCGATCCACTTGCGCAGCGTCTGCATCGGCGGTTCGTTGGGCTGCGCGGCCATGATCCCGGCGACGCCGATCTCGCGGGTCGGCTCCTCCGAGGCGAACAGGATTTCGTGCAGGCGTTCGCCCGGCCGCATGCCGGTGAACACGATCTCGATGTCGTAGCCGGGCTGCAGTCCGGAAAGGCGGATCATGCGCTCGGCGAGATCGACGATCTTCACCGGCTGGCCCATGTTGAGCACGTAGACCGAGACGTCGGGACGCTGCGTTCCGAGCGCATGCGTGGCCGCGGTGATGACGAGATCGCAGGCCTCGCGGATGGTCATGAAGTAGCGGACCATGTCGGGATGCGTCACGGTGACCGGCCCGCCGGCCTCGATCTGCGCCTTGAACTTCGGCACCACCGAGCCGTTCGAGGCCAGCACGTTGCCGAATCGGACCGAGATCAGCCGCATCGGCGGCTTGGCCCCGCGCACCCCGGCTGCGAGGTCGTGATCCAGCGCCTGGCAGTACATCTCGGCAAAGCGCTTGGTCAGGCCGAGCATCGACACCGGCTCGATCGCCTTGTCGGTCGAGATCATCACCATCGCCTCGGCGCCGGCCGCCACGGCGGCATCCGCAACGTTGATCGAGCCGAAGATGTTGGTCTTGACGCCTTCGCTCCAGTCGCGTTCGAGGATCGGAACGTGCTTGAGCGCCGCGGCGTGGAACACGATGTCCGGCTTGAACTCCGCCATCAGGCGCATGATGCGCTCGCGGTCGCGAATGTCGGCGATCCGCCCTTCGGTCTCGGCTGCCGCCCCGTGCGCGGCGAGCGCTTCCGTGATCGCGTAGAGCGCCGGCTCGGAGTTTTCCACGATCAGGAGCCGCGCGGCGCCGAAGGCGACGACGCGTTCGCAGATCTCCGACCCGATCGAGCCGCCGCCGCCGGTGACGATCACCGCCTTGCCCCTGATCAGCGCTTCGAGGCGCGCATAATCGATCGTCTCGCTCGGCCGCAGCAGCAGGTCCTCGACCGCGACGGCCGTGAGGCGCGGCGTGTCGCCGCTCTCGAGCGAGGGCATGCGGTTGACGATCACACCCAGCTTGCGCGCCCGCATCAGGATCGATTCCGGATGGGCCTCCGGCTCGAATGCCGACGGCGTCATGACGAGGCGCGCGATCTTCTTGTTGCGCTTGGCGAAGTCGGCGATGACGTCCTCGAGGTCGTCGATGCCGCCCAGCACCGGCACGTTGCGGATGAACTGGCCGCGGTCGGAGCTCGACGGCGACAGCACGCCGACGGGCCAGATGCGCTTGATTGCCCCGCTCTCGATGCCGCGGAGCAGCACCTCCGCATCCGCGGCGCGGCCGATCAGCAGCGTCGGCGCGGCATCATCGGTCCTCGCATGACGGCGCACCCGCGTATAGCGGAAGTAGCGGTAGGCCATGCGCAGGGCGCTGAGGAAGGTGATCTCGAGAAACCAGTAGAGGACGATCGTCACCTTGCCGAGGAAGAAGGCACCGCGCACGTTTGGCGAAACGAAGATGTAGTCGAGCACCAGCAGCGCGACCGTCAGCACGGTCGCGACGCGGATGATGTTCAGCGCGTCGGGCAGCGAGATGAAGCGCCATTTCGTCGTGGTCAGGTTGAAGATGAAGAACACGACCACGCTGAAGGCGAGGAAGTAGGGCAGGATCTGGAACAGCAGCGGCAGGCGGTCGAAGAAGCCGTCGCCACCCTCGAACCGCAGATAGAAGGCGGCAAAAAGCGCCGCCGTCGTCGCCAGCAGGTCGTGGAGCGCGATCAGGAAATTGCGCAAGTTGAGATGCGAAAGACGCGTCATCCGCCGACCGATGGAAACCCAGTTAGATGCAACCTGACCGCGCTGATAGCCCATCCGGACGAGACTTGCCAGCCGCGCGATCTCTCAGGAACCGGCTTCCCCCATCTTCGCCCCCGCCTGTTGTGCGCGGATCACCATGCCGCCGGCGACGCCGACGCCGATGACGTACATCCAGCCCTCGTGGAAGTCGAACAGATGCGAATTGAAGAGCGAGGTGAAGACGTTCTGCACCACGACCAGGAGCCCGATCCAATGGGCAAGCCCGTCGCCGCGAAACAACAGCAGATGCAGGATCCAGATCGCGTAGAGGATTGCGACGCCGATCACGCCCCATTGCACGGCAACGTTCAGCGTCTGGTTGTGGGGATTGCCAACCACCTCGGCGGAGGCCTGGTACATGCCGCTAGGGGTCGCGACGCGTTCGAACAATCCGCGCGTCGAGCCGGTGCCGTGCCCCACGATCGGTGCCTCCGCGAAAAAGCCGAGCGACTTGCGCCAGAATTCGAGCCGCAGACCCAGCGAGGTCGGCTCGCCTTTTTCCACATAGCGCGTGTAGTCGTCGGTAAAACGCTCGGCAGTATGTCGCAATTGCGGCGATATCTGCCAGGCGAGAAAGGCACCGGTGAGAAGCGCGGCGGCGAGGATCCCAATGCTGCGCCATTTGAGGTGAAGCAGCGCGAACACGCCGAACATGATGGGGATCGTGACGAGCGCGGTGCGCGATACGACCACGAAGGCCATGTTGACGACGAAGCTGAGCGCGAGCGCGATGAGCAACCCGGCGAACCAGTAGCGCTTCTCGCGCAGCAGCATCACGATCGGATATGCGAGCGCGACGGCGCAGAGCGCGAATTCCTGGCTCTGGTCGATGTAGTTCTTGACGAAGATGCCGCGCTCCATGGGGTCGGTCTTGAGCGCGAGGTTCGGATAGAAGGCGACCAGCCAGGACATCACCGACAGCAGGGCGCAGGATACCAGGAAGGCGACGAAGACCCATTGGCCGCGGACCGGCAGCACGAGCAGCTTGACGGTCGGATTGACCGCATAGAAGCGCGCGCCCCACGACGCATCCGACCACAGCGTCCCCACCAGCGCGAGCAGCACCAGCGCGATCGGCGCCACACAGATCGGACGCTTCAGCGATTGCAGGAAGGCGCGGACGTCGAGGAACGGCACCATGCAGAGCAGCATCAGGGCGTTGAAGATCCCCGCGAGCGACGTCGACCATGGCAGCGAGGCCGCGGTCAGAATCGCAAACAGATCGACGGTCTCGCGCCAGGCCGCCGGGCTGCGCAGGCGCCGCCGCAGCATCTGGCCGAGGGACTCCCGGACAAGCGCAGTCACTTGCCGCCTCCCCGGGCGCGATGAACCAGCGCCGTGGTGCTGAAGCCCTGGAGAATGTCCACCAGCACGACCGTTCCGCCCGCGGCCTCGACGACCTCATGGCCGACGACCTGCTCGCGGGTGTAGTCGCCGCCCTTCACCAGCACGCCGGGCCTGATCCTGCTTATCAGGTCGATCGGCGTGTCCTCCGCGAAGATGACGACGAGATCGACGGCCTCCAGTGCGGCGAGCACCTCGGCACGCGCGCGCTCGTCCTGCACCGGACGATCGGCGCCCTTCAGCCGGCGCACCGAGGCGTCGCTGTTGAGTCCCACGATCAGGCGATCGCAGGCGGCGCGCGCCGCGGTCAGCACCTTGACGTGACCGGGATGAAGGATGTCGAAACAGCCATTGGTGAAGCCGACGCGCTGGCCTTGCCTCTTCCATTCGTCGAGCTGGGCATCGAGCGCGGCCGGATCGAGCACGATCTTCTCCTCGGCCGCGAGAGTGGCGTGCGGCAGGATCTTTCGGCGCAGCTCGGCCGCACTCACGCTGGCGGTGCCCTGCTTGCCGACGGCGACGGCGGCGGCGGCATTGGCCACGCGCAGCGCCGTATCCCAGTCCGCGCCGGCCGCGAGCGATACCGCGAGGGCGGCGGCGACGGTGTCACCGGCACCGGAGACGTCGCGCACCTTCACCGGGAAGGCCGGAACGTGCACGGCCCCGCCATTGCGCGGCACCAGCGTCATGCCGTGCTCGCCTTGCGTGACCAGGATCGCCTCGCAGTCGGCGAGCCTCATCACGTCCTCGCTGGCCTCGACGATGCTCTGCACCGTCTCGGCGCGGCTGCGGGTCGCTTCCGAGAATTCCTTGCGATTGGGCGTGAGCAGCGTGGCGCCGCGATAGATCGCCCAGTTCAGGCTTTTGGGATCGACCACCACCGGCTTGCCGAGCTTTCGTGCGGCATCGATGGTGTGGCGGATCACGCGCGCGGTCAGCACGCCCTTGGCGTAGTCGGACAGCAGCACGATGTCGGCGCGCGCGATCTGCGGCAGGATCGCGTCGATCAATTTCGTTTCGACGTCGTCGGAGGCAGGCGCCGCCTGCTCCCAATCCGCGCGCAGCATGTGCGTGGAAAAATGCTCGGAGACGAAACGGACCTTTCGCGTGGTCGGCCGCGAGGAATCGCACACCAGCACGCTTTCGATGCCGGCCTGCTCACCCAGCGCCGATGCCAGCCGCTTGCCCGCATCGTCCTCGCCGACGAGGCCGACGAAGATGCAGCGCGCGCCGAGCGAAGCGACGTTGCGCGCGACGTTGCCGGCGCCGCCGATGTGAATCTCGCTGCGCTGGGCGACGATGACCGGCGTCGGCGCTTCGGGCGAGATCCGCGACACCTCGCCATAGACGAATTCGTCCAGCATGACGTCGCCGATGCAGAGCACCGCGCGGCCTGAGATCGTTTGCGCGAGGGCGTCGAAATCGAGAATGGGGGTCGCCATGATCAAGGGCCTCAGCGGAAGCGGTCGGGCCGGTCGAGATAATCCCCGACATAGGCTTTCACCGCGTCCTCGAGCGTCGTGAAGCCGCCGTTATAGCCGGCACGACAGAGGCGATCGACCTCGCTCTGGGTGAAGTACTGGTAGCTGTTGCGGATGCTCTCGGGCATGTCGATGTATTCGATGTTGGGCCTTTTGCCGAGCGCGGCGTAGGCAGCCAGCATCAGATCCTTGAAGCTGCGCGCCCTGCCGGTGCCGACGTTGAACAAGCCGGACACCGACGGCGTCGCCAGCAGCCACATGACGACGCGCACGACGTCGTCGACATAGATGAAGTCGCGGCGCTGGTCCCCGTCTTCGATGCCCTCGCGATGCGACTTGAACAGCTGCACGACGCGGCCCGCTTTGACGTCGTCGAAGCGCCGCGCCAGCACGCTCATCATCGAGCCCTTGTGGTATTCGTTGGGGCCGAACACGTTGAAGAACTTCAGCCCGGCCCATTGCGGCGGCAGCGGATCGCCGTTCGCCACGCGCCCGGCGACCGCGAGGTCGAACATGTGCTTGCTCCAGCCGTAGAGATTCATCGGCCGCAGTTTCTTCAGTGCCGGTAACGAAGCGTCGTCGCCAAAGCCGGCCTCGCCGTCGCCATAGGTCGCGGCCGAGGAGGCATAGATGAACGGCACCGCGTTCATCGTGCACCAGTCCAGAAGACGCATCGACAGGCGGAAATTGGTCTCGAACACGAGGTCGCCGTCGATTGCGGTGGTCTCAGAAATCGCCCCGAGATGGATCATGGCGTCGAGCTGGCGGCCCGTCAGCCAGTCGGCCAGCTCGGCCGGGGGAACGATATCCACAAGCTGCCGCTTGGCGAGGTTGCGCCACTTGCCCTCGGTGCCGAGCAGGTCGCAGACCACGACGTCGCTGCGGCCGGCCTCGTTCAGCGCGGCCACGACATTCGACCCGATAAAACCGGCCCCGCCGGTCACCAGCAACATTCCAACTACCTGCCCGATTTTCTTGGTGCCCGGCCCTGCCGTAGCGCATGATCCGCCAAAGTGTAAGCGGTTTTGGGATCGCCGCTTCTGCCGGCTTTACCTGCCGGCCGGGAGCGGCTACCGAACCGCCATCCTCGGCACGACTTCAGTCCTAATAACGAATGAATATTGATTCGCAACTTGTTGGAGATGCAGACCGGAGCGACACCCGCCCGATCCTGATCATTCCCTACATGTGGATCGGCGATTTCGTACGAAATCACACCGTGGTGCGGGTCCTGAAGGAGCGCTGGCCCAACCGGCCGGTCGATCTCCTGACCACGTCGCTGTGCGCCCCCCTGATCGACTACATGCCCGGCGTGCGGGAGGGCATCGCCTGGGACCTGCCGCGCGGCCAGCTCGCGATCGGCCGCCAGCTCGGCCTGGCAAAGCTCCTTCGGAAGCGGAACTATGGCACCGCCCTGGTGCTGCCTCGAACCTGGAAGGCGGCCATCGCGCCGGCCCTGGCCGGTATTCCTGAACGGGTCGGCTTCGTCGGCGAGTTTCGGTTCGGCCTGATCAACCGCTGGCGCTGGGGCGAGAAGAAGCTGCCCCGCTTCATCGACAAGAACGCCGCCCTGGCCCAGCCGGACGGCGCGCCTCTTCCCCCCGAATGGCCGGTGCCGCAATTGCGCGTCCCGGCCGAGCAGATCGTCCGCTGGCGCCAAGCCAACGGCCTGACCGCAGGCGCTGCGGTGGCGCTCGCCCCGGGCTCGGTCGGCGTCTCAAAACGCTGGACCTCCTATCCGGAGGCCGCGCGGCTGCTGGTCGAGCGCGGGCTGGAGGTCTGGGTGGTCGGCGGCCCCGGCGAGAAGGGCCTCGCCCAGGAGATCGTCGCGGCCGGCGGCCCGGGGACCGCTGGCGGCCCAGGGGTGCGCGACCTCACCGGCACTGATCTGCGCAACGGCGTGCTGGCCATGGCCGCAGCCGGCGTCGCGATCTCCAACGATTCCGGCCTGATGCACATTGCAGCCGCCCTGGGCACGCCCACGATGGGCATCTTCGGCCCCACCAGCCCCTATCTCTGGGCCCCGCTGAACGGTCTCGCCGCGACTGTGGTGCAGGACAAGGAAGCGCTGTCCTGCCAGCCCTGCCAGAGCACGATCTGCAAGATGAACGACCACAGGTGCATGCGGAATATCGCAGCAGCGGACGTGGTGGGGATCGCGGAGCGGGTGCTGAGAGAGGCGGAGGCAAGGGCGATGACGTGAGAGTCGGCGACCTCACCTAAGCTGGGACTTGATGCGCCCTCAAATGCGATTCACCCATACGCACGTCCCAGATCATATTTCGCCGTCAGAGCATCAATTGGAATATTCCATTCCTTGCTAATGGTCCGGATCATATCCAAAGTCAGTGGCCGGACGCGATTCAGGATTTCGGACGCACGATTACGTCCAATCAACGCCGCCAATTCCGCCTGCGAGCGCCCCATGGACTCAATTGCGAAATGGAGCACGTCGATTGGATCGCCGTGACGGATTGCGAAGTGATTATCTTCGTACTCCTTGATGAGCGAAGACAAGACTTCGAAGCGATCAGCGTCAGGCGTACCGGGCGTCGGCTCGACCTCGAAGTAGCGAGACACTTCGCGGATTGCCCAATCATAATCCTGTTCGTTGTGGAGAGGCTTGACGTCCATCATCACACAGTCTCCGCGTCTATTCCGTCATACTCTTCGTGCGTGCCAACGAACTTTATGAGCGCTGTCTTGAACCTGTAGGAGAAATGGACCACGAGGCGATACTTGTTGCCGCCGATATCGAAGATGGCTCTGTTGTCTCCAACAAAATCCACGTTGTTTCCGAATGCCTTCTTCAGGTCGACCGGGCCGCTCCAGTCCCCCTTGGAAACGATTTCATACCAGGTTCCCAACGGGATCTCGGCTTGGGGATATCGCTCCCAAAAGGCCTTGAGTGCCCGTCTTGCTATTACATTCATTGCCATAACATGTTCCCATTACGGGATCAATCAAAATTCCCAGATTGGGAACGCGCTCTTTTTTGGGGCGTTGCGCTATGGAAGCTGTCGTAACGCGCCCGTCTTTGGCGGGTGATGAGTTCGAGGTGAGCTGCCTGTCAGATCGTCAGAAAAATCGCGGCCGCCCGACTTGATCAGGTTGTGAGCCGTCCCTAGCCGCAGCCCGCGGACTTGCAGGCCCGCAGTGGCGAAGAGGTCCAGGATGTCATCGATGGTTTTTGGAGATTGCCTGTCTACAGCTGTTTTGCCCGACGAGTCAAAACGATTTCGCAAAATCAGCATTTGATCGCCCCGCGGCCAAGCCATTGATTCTGCTGTCCCCGGCTACTGTGCATGGGGTTGTTTTCGCGGTTTTTGTTTGCGACCGGCGAAAACCGCATCAGAGCAGCGGCCGATAGACCTCCCCTATCCGCGCTGCTTCCGCATCGAGGCTGAACTCCGCCAGCACCCTCGCCCGCCCCCGCTCGCCCATCATCGTCGCAGCGGCGACGTCGCGCATCAGCGGCTCCAGCGCCGCGGCGAGCGCGTCGGCATCCCCCGCCGGGATCAGCACGCCGGTGACGCCATCCTCCACCACGAGCTCGGCCGCGCCGGCACGTGCGGCGACCAGCGCGCTGCCGGCCGCCATCGCCTCGATCAGGGTCAGGCCGAAGCCTTCGTTGCGCGAAGTGAAGGCGTAGATCGTCAGTCGCTGATACCAGCGCTGCACCGCTTCGATCGGCAGCTCGCCGGTGATGACGATGCGCGATCGCAGGTTGGCAGCTTCGATGCGCTTCTTCAGGTCATTGGCAAAGGCAGTCTGTTCTGGCGTGACCTGACCGACGATGACGGCGGTGAAATCGGGATGGCGCGGCAAGAGGCGGCACATCGCATCGACGAACACATCGGTGCCCTTCTGCGCCCGCACGCGGCCGAAGCAGCCGATGGCGTAGCGGCCCGGCAGCCCGCTTTCCGCGAACGCCGCAGCGCGATCCGTCGGCGGCGCGTAGACGTCGGTGTCGACGCCGTGCGGGATCACCGTCGCCTTCACCTTCAGGAACGAGGCCGAGATATCTGATGTCGCGATGATCGCGTCCATGCGCCGGATCAGCCAGCGCGTGATCCAGCTGTGATGCCGCTGCGCCGCCGAGGTGAACACGAGTTTCAGTGGCCAGCCGAGCGCGCGCAACACGACGCCGGCGATCATCTCGTTGTTGCGGCGCGCATGCCAGATCACGGGCCGCTTGCGACGCCACAATCTCAGAAAATCGGCAACTCCTAGCCGCGCGATCCCCTCCGGCGCATCCGAGCCGAACCAGGCGGCGCGGTACAGTTTCGCCAGTCGCGGCGCCACCATCCGGTTGGTCGCGGTGACCCCGGAATAGCGCCTGTGCAGATTTGGCACGATCACGTCGAGATCATCAGGGGAATTCGCCACGTCATGCTCCGTTTCGCAAAGCCCCTATACGCAACATTAAGCATAGTGACCAGTTCAGCCGCGCCGATACCCCCTCTTCACCACGCAAACGCTAGTTTTGCGCGTTGATCGAAGACGGGTGAGATCATGACTGTGCTAGTCACCGGCGGCGCCGGCTACATTGGAAGTCACACGGTCCTGGCGCTGGCGGAAGCCGGCGAGGACGTGGTCGTGATCGACGATCTCTCCACCGGTTTCTCCACTTACCTGCCCGAAGGCGTGCCGCTGTTCATCGGCGATGCGGGCGATGAAAATCTGCTCGAAGGCGTGATCGCCCAGCACGACATCGAGAGCATCATCCATTTCGCGGGCTCGGTCGTCGTGCCGGATTCGATGCGCGATCCGCTCGGCTACTACCGCAACAATTTCACGACCGCGCGGAATCTGCTCAATGTCGCCGTGAAGCGCGGCATCAGCCGCTTCATCTTCTCCTCGACCGCCGCCGTCTACGGCAATCCGGACCAGGTGCCGGTGCCCGAGCACGCGCCGACGCGGCCTCTGTCGCCCTACGGCTCGTCGAAGCTGATGACCGAGATCATGCTGCATGACGTCGCCGCCGCCTACGGCATGCAATACGTCACGTTGCGCTACTTCAACGTCGCCGGCGCCGATCCGCAGGCGCGCATCGGGCTCGCCACCGTCGGCGCCACGCATCTTCTCAAGATCGCGGTGGAAGCCGCCACCGGCCAGCGCGCCAAGATCGACGTGTTCGGCACCGACTATCCGACCCCCGACGGCAGCTGCATTCGCGACTTCATCCATGTCACCGACCTCTCGCAGGCGCATCGTTCGGCGCTCGCTTACCTGCGCAACGGCGGCGCCTCGACCACGCTGAACTGCGGCTATGGCCGCGGCTACTCGGTGCTGGAGACCATCGACGCGGTGCGCCGGGTCTCGGGCCGCAGCTTCGCCGTGCAATACGCCCCGCGCCGGCCCGGCGACATCATGACCATGGTCGCCGACACCAGCCGTATCCGCGGCCTGCTCGACTGGCGGCCGCAATATGACGACCTCGAGACCATCGCGGCGCACGCGCTGGCCTGGGAGGACAAGCTGTTCCGCGAGCGCCACGGCGACCTCCGCCACGCCGCTTCGGCCTAGAATCATCCCAAGCGCAAGCCCTTAATTGGGCTTGAAAAACTCGGCTTGAGCGGGCACAGAGGCCCATCGATCCCTGACGCGCGGGCAGGCTTTGTCCCGCGCCGTCAATGGACACCGGATGGCCCAGTTTCCAAAGAAAATCACCGACGATCCCTACGCGGCAGCGGTCCTGATTCGCCGCTTGGTCACGGAACAGGGCATCGTCTACTGGCGACGCTATCTCGTCGCCTTCGCGCTGATGGCGCTCGCCGCAGGCGCGACCGCAGGCGCGACCTATGTGCTCGGCCAGGTCATCAACCAGGCCTATGTCGACAAGAACATCCCGGGCATCGCGATGTTCTCGGGCATCACGGTCGTGTTGCTGTTCATCAAGGGCGTGGCGACCTACGGCCACATGGTGATCCTGACCAAGATCTCGAACGCGATCCTCGCCACCAACCAGCGCCAGCTGTTCGCCAAGCTGATGCGCGAGAGCGTCGGCTTCTTCTCCGAGCGGCATTCCTCCGAATTCCTTGCGCGCCTGACCGCCGGCGCGAAATCGATCACCGACGTCCTCAACATGCTGGTCAACGCCGTCGGGCGCGACCTCTTGATGCTGCTCGCCATGATCGGCGTGATGGTGTGGCAGGATCCGCTGATGTCGTTCATCGGCCTCGTCGCGGTGCCACCGGCGATGCTGGTGCTGCGCAAGCTGGTGAAGCGTATCAAGGGCCTCGCCTACAACCAGTTCACCGGCACCGCCGACATCATGGAGACGATGCAGGAATCGCTGCAGGGCATCCGCACCGTGAAGGCGTTCACGCTCGAAGAGACCATGCAGAAGCGCATCGACGAGAACATCGCGGTCGTCGAGCGCAACGCCAACAAGATGGCCCGCGTCGCCAACCGCTCCAACCCGCTGATGGAAATGCTCGGCGGCTTCGCGGTCGCCGGCTGCCTGATGTACGGCGGCTATGCCGTCGTGGCGCTCAACGCCACGCCCGGCGCGTTCTTCTCCTTCATGACCGCGTTCCTGATGGCGACCGAGCCGGCCAAGCGGCTGGCGCGGCTCAACATCGACCTCAACAGCCAGCTGGTCGGTGCACGCATGCTGCTCGAAGTCGTCGACAGCCCGGCGAGCGAAAAGTCCGACGACGACAAGCCGTCGCTGAAGCTGTCGGATGCCCGCATCGAGCTGCGCGACGTCAGCTTCTCCTATCGCAACGGCGAGACCGTGCTCAACCGCATGAGCTTCACGGCCGAGCCCGGCAAGGTCACCGCGCTGGTCGGCCCCTCCGGCGGCGGCAAGTCGACAGTGCTGGCGCTGCTCTTGCGCTTCTACGAGGTGACGCAAGGCGACATCGTGATCGACGGCCAGTCGATCTCGTCGGTCTCGCGCAAATCGCTGCGCGCGCAAACCGCCTATGTCGGCCAGGACGTCTATCTGTTCCGCGACACCATCCGCAACAACATCGCCTTCGGCCGGCCGGGCGCGAGCGAGGACGAGATCGTCGACGCCGCCAAGGCCGCCTGCGCGCATGATTTCATCATGAGCTTCCCGCTCGGCTACGACACGCCGGTCGGCGAGCACGGCACGCAGCTCTCCGGCGGTCAGCGCCAGCGCATTGCGGTGGCGCGCGCGCTGATCAAGAATGCGCCGATCATCCTCCTCGACGAAGCCACCGCCGCACTCGATTCGGAGTCCGAGCGGCAAGTGCAGGAGGCGATCGAGCATCTCTGCCAGAACCGCACCACCATCGTGATCGCGCACCGCCTGCACACCATCATGCACGCCGACGCCATTCTGGTCGTCGAGGGCGGCGAGATCGTCGAGCAGGGGCGGCATGACGATCTGCTGCGCCGCTCCGGCCGCTACGCCTCTTTCTTCCGTCTGCAACACCACGGGTCCGGCGCTCTGGCGCCGATCAGTGCGACCGCATAGAGTTCGTTCCACCTCAAGAGCAGCGAGACCCT
This sequence comes from Bradyrhizobium sp. CCH5-F6, assembly GCF_001556045.1. Taxonomy (GTDB): domain Bacteria; phylum Pseudomonadota; class Alphaproteobacteria; order Rhizobiales; family Xanthobacteraceae; genus Bradyrhizobium. The sequence continues at coordinate 34,651 of NZ_LSIC01000043.1, read as the reverse complement.
GCATGAACGCCGCCTCCTACGTCATCCCGCTTCCGCCCCAGGCCTCGCTTCCCGTCGTCGGGGAAAGCGGCCGCTATCCGGTGCGCCGCATCTGGTGCGTCGGCCGCAATTATCTCGAGCACATCCGCGAGATGGGCAATGACGAGCGTGCCCCGCCGTTCTTCTTCGCCAAGCACGCCGACATGCTGGTGCCCGACGGCGCCACCATTCCCTATCCGCCGCTGACCAAGGACCTGCATCACGAGGTCGAGCTGATCGTCGCGATGAAGAGCGGCGGCCTCAACATCCCCGCCGACAAGGCGCTGGAACACGTTTACGGCTACGCCGTCGGCATCGACCTGACCCGCCGCGATCTCCAGATCGCCTCGCGCAAGAAGGAGCGTCCCTGGGAGATCGGCAAGTCGTTCGACTATTCGGCGCCCTGCTCCGCAATTCAGCCGGCCTCGAAGATCGGCCATCCGGCCAAGGGCAAGATCTGGCTCACGGTCAACGGCAAGGAAGCCCAGAAGGGCGACCTCACCGAGCTGATCTGGAACGTGCCCGAGATCATCTGGCAGCTCTCGCAGCAGGTGAAGCTCGCCGCCGGCGACATCATCATGACCGGCACGCCCGCCGGCGTGTCGCAGCTCCAGCCCGGCGACAAGCTGGAATGCGGCGTCGACGGCGTCGGCACGCTGAAGGTCTCGATCGGCCAGCCGGAGTAGTTTGGGCCGCGCGAAAGAAAAACCCCGGAGCTTGCTCCGGGGTTTTTGATTCAGTCCTGCTGATTGACCTGCTCGTTGCTTCGGAGCCAGTGATAAGTGACGGTCACCGCAGCGCCGACCAGACGATGAGGCCGAGGATCAACGCGGTCAGCGAGTATTTCAGCGTGTAGTAGACGTTGCGGTTCCACTCCTTGACCTTGCGGCTGGCGAGATGGATCTCGTAGAGCTTGCCGAACACCTTGTTGAGCACCCCGACGTTCTCGCCGTCGACATTCTGGGTCGCCGACGCCTTGACGATGTGGTGGCTGACCCAGCGGTTGATCGCGGTCATGAAACCGAACTTCATCGGGCGCTCGACGTCGCAGAACAGGATGATGCGGTTGACGTCGGTCGCATTCTCCGCGCTATGGATGAAGGTCTCGTCGAACATGAAGGCTTCGCCGTCGCGCCAGACGCATTCGACCCCGTCGACGAGGATCCGGCACTTGTTCGAGTTCGGCGTGACCAAGCCGAGATGGTAGCGCAGCGAGCCCGCGAAGGGATCGCGGTGGGCCCCTAACTTGCCACCGGGCGGCAGCACCGCGAACATCGCGCCATGCACGCTCGGGATGGAATTGAGCAGCTCCACCGTCTTGGGGCACAGCGTGCGCGCCGAGGGCAGGAAGTCGTCATACCACTTCAGGTAAAACCGCTTCCAGCCGCTCTTGAAGAACGAGTAGAAACCCCAATCGTTGTTCTTGGCGGCGGCTCGAATGAACCCTTCGTCGAACAGGCGCACCGCCTCGTCGCGGATGGTCTCCCAATTCTCGCTGAGGGGCTTCAACTCGGGAAACTGCTCGACCGGGATCACCGGCCTGTTCGGCACAGCCGAGCCCGCATACATCAGCACGTTGTAGGGCGCGAGATAGGTCGAGTGATCGCCGAGCTGGCGCGCGAAGCGCAGCCGCTGCTTGCCGCGGAAGTGAACGTAAATCGTCGAGGCAGCCAGCACATAAAGGATGACGAGTTGCGGCGCAAAAAGCTGTTTCAGCATTTCCCCAGTTCCCGAGTGAACCCAGCCGGGGACGTCATCTACTCCCGCCCGATCCGGGCGACAAGATATTCACCGCAGGGTTGCAATCACGGTGGGGAGAGCGCTTGCAGGGAGCCGGGACCGAAACCGACCGAATCAGGCTCGCGACAGAGCCTGGAGCCCCTTGAAGGTCAGGCGCTTGGGGTCGGTGATGCCAGCGAGATAGAGACGGCGGATGAAGGCGATGACGGCATCGCGGTCGCAATCGGTCAGCGCGACGACGGCGTCGACTGCGATTCTCTGGGCTTCCATTGGGCTTACCTCGGCCTTACGAGTAACCCCGGCCGAGACAGGCTAGGACTCATCCGTTAAATCGGCGTTAACCGTTTCGGAACCATCGCCGATTCAGCCCCGCCGCCGTATACGCAAAATAGCGCATTGCGCGGGCGCGAAGCGGCTCAGCGCGCCTTAATGCTCTTCTTCAGCAGCGCAAACTGCTTCTTCAGCCGGGGCACCGCGAAGTCGGTGAAGGCCCGCACTTTTGGCAGCGAGAGCCGGCCCTGTGGGCAGATCAAATGCGCGGGCACCTCCGGGTCCTCGTCGCCGGCCAGCACGATCTCGAGCTCGCCGCGCGCGACCTGCTCGGCCACCTGATACGAATACATCCGCGCCACGCCGCGTCCGGCGACAGCCGAGGCCACTGCCGCATAGGTGCTGTTGACGACGAGCCGCGGGGTGAACTGCACCGAGCGCGACACCGATGAACCCGCCTGCGGCGCGAAGGTCCAGGAATTGGGCAGATGTGCCATTGCGACGATCTGGTGCTTGGCGAGATCGCCCGGCTCAGCGATGCGCGGATGCTGCTTCAGATAGCGCGGCGCTGCCACCACGACACGGCTGATCTCGCCGACCCGCATGGCGATCATCGCCGAATCGGCCAAGGGACCGATGCGTAGCGCGATATCGACGCCCTCCTCGATCAGATTGACCGCGCGATCGAACAGCAGGAGCTTTGCCGACACTGTGGGATAGGCATCGAGAAACGCATCAAGGATCGGCCGCAAGACCATCTCCCCCGAGACCACGGGAGCCGTGATCGTGAGCAGCCCGCGCGGCGCCGTGCGCGGTCCAGCCGCAATGTCGTCGGCTTCCTCGAGCTCGGCGAGCACTCGGCGGCAGATCGCGGCATAGCGCTCGCCCTCCTCGCTCAGCTTGATCGAGCGCGTGGTCCGGTGCAGCAGCTCGGCGCCGACGCGTTCTTCCAGAAAGGCGATGGCCCGGCTCACCGCCGCCGGCGAGCGGCCGAGCTTGCGTCCCGCGGCAGCCAAGCTGCCCTCGTCCACCGCCAGGACGAACACTTTCATCGCATCCAGACGATCCATTCCCGTCCGTCGTCCCCTGAGCTGCTGCTCGCAGGCTAGGCGTTCGCCGCGATCACGACAACTACCGCCGGGCGCCGGCCCGCACCGGCCCGCATTCGTTCGCGCGGCGAAAGAGTGTCTGCCGGACGGCGGATATTCGCGACCGGGCCGCTGCGGCGTAACTCAGCACGCAAGCCAGCCGCTGCTGGCGCAGGTTCTCAAAGCCAACAACAGGAGCCCTATCATGGGTATCGAGCAGAAGGTCGCCATTGTCACCGGTGCATCGCAGGGTATCGGCGCCGCCATGGTCCAGGGCTTTCGCAATCGCAACTACCGCGTCGTTGCCACGGCGCGCTCCATCAAGCCGTTGGGCGACGATGATGTCCTCGCCGTTCCCGGCGACATCGCCGATCGTTCCACTGCGGAGCGCGTGGTTTCGCAGGCGATCGCCCGCTTCGGCCGAATCGACACGCTGGTCAACAACGCCGGCATCTTCGTCGCAAAGCCGTTCACGCAATACACGGCCGAGGACTATGCGGCGGTGATGGGAACGAACGTCGCGGGCTTCTTCAACATCACGCAGCTCGCCATCGCCGAGATGGAGAAGCAAGGCTCCGGTCACGTGGTGCAGATCACGACCACACTGGCGGATCAGGCCAACTCCAACGTGCCATCTGTGCTGGCTTCGCTGAGCAAGGGCGGGCTGAACGCTGCGACCAAATCGCTCGCAATCGAATATGCCAAGCGCGGCATCCGCGTGAACGCGGTCTCACCCGGCATCATCAGGTCGCCGATGCATCCGGTCGCGACACATGCGCAGCTCAGTGCGTTGCACCCGGTCGGTCACATGGGGGAGATGTCCGACATCGTCGATGCGGTCCTCTATCTCGAGGGGGCCTCCTTCGTCACCGGCGAGATCCTGCATGTCGACGGCGGCCAGAGCGCCGGTCATTGAGAGTAGGAGAGGCACCATGCCCATCGTCACCATTCAAGTGACCCGCGAGGGAACGACGCCGGGAACGGCGTCGCTCACTGCGGAGGAGAAGGCCGCGTTGATCGGGGGCTCGAGCCAGCTCCTGCTCGACGTGCTAGGCAAGCCGCTCGATTCCACCTTCGTGGTGATCGAGGAAGTGGACAAAGACAATTGGGGCTGGGGCGGCCTGCCGGTGCAGGAGTTCAGGCGCCGCCGTGCCGCAAAGACAGGATGATCCGCGCCCTTGCGCGCCGGACGACGACATGACCAACGCAGACACAGGCGACACGTCGAGACCCGTCCGCAACCGCGGCCGGGCTCGGCCTCTTGCACGACCTAGCGGTATGCCCTGGGGGGTTTGTCCGCATCGTTGATCGGGCTTGGCCTTGCCCGCTTCTCCTACACGGCTTTGATCGCCGCAAAATGGTTCCGCCCATCCGACGTCGTCTGTCCCGGCGCCGCGAACCTCGCGGCTATCTCGGCGACGCGATCAGGAATATTGCATCACGCCGTCGTCAATCCGGCCGAAGCGCAGGGAAACGATGTCGAGCGCGTAGTTCTGATACAGCCGCCAGGGCCGCTTCGAGCCTTGTTTCGGCATCTTCGCAATCGAGCGCTGCACGTAACCCGAGGTGAAATCGAGCGAGGGCTGAAGAGTGACGTCCGGGTCCTCATTGTGCGGCATGCACTGGCGGAAATTGTGCCGGTCCATGTAGTTGATGAGCCGGCAGACATACTCGCAGGTGAGATCGCATTTCAGCGTCCAGGACGCGTTGGTGTAGCCGAAGGCCGACGCCATGTTCGGCACGTCGGCATACATCATGCCCTTGTAGGTCAGCGTATTGGCGAAATCGACGACGCGGCCGTCGACACTGATCTCGAGACCGCCGACGACCTGGAGCACCAGCCCGGTCGCAGTGACGATGATATCGGCGGCAAGCTCGCGGCCGTCCTTCAGGCGGATGCCGTCGCGTGTAAACGTGTCGATCTCGCTGGTGACGACGCTGGCGCGCTGCTCGCGGATCGCCTTGAAGAGATCGCCGTCAGGCACGAGGCACAGCCGCTGGTCCCAGGGGTTGTAGCGCGGCGTGAAGTGGGTCGCGACGTCGTAGTCGGGGCCGAGCGCCATGCGGACGCCGTTGAGGATGAGGTCCCTCACCTTCGCGGGCCGGCGCCGGCTGAGCTGGAAGAAGAACATCCCCCACATCACGTTGCGCCAGCGGATCAGATGATAGGCGAGCCGTGCCGGCAGGTTCCGGCGCAGCTTGTTGGCGAGGGGATCCTGCGCCGGCCGCGACACCACGTAGGTCGGCGAACGCTGGAGCATGGTGACCTGCGCGGCCTTCTTGGCGAGCTCCGGCACCAGAGTCACCGCGGTCGCGCCGGAGCCGATCACGACGACGCGCTTGCCCGCGTAGTCGATGTCCTCGGTCCATTTTTGCGGATGCACGATCCGGCCGGCGAAATCCGCCGTGCCCTTGAACTCCGGCGTGTAGCCTTCCTCGTACTTGTAATAGCCCGAGCACAGAAACAGGAAATTGCAGGTGAAGCGCACCACCTCGATCGCGCCCTCGCCCGTCATGCGCTCGGCCTCGATGGTCCAGCGAGCATCAGGCGTCGACCACGACGCGCGCTTGACGCGGTGACGGAAACGGATGTGCCTGTCGATGCCGTTCTCGCTCGCTGTTTCGCGCACATAGCTCAGAATCTGCGGCCCGTCGGCGATCGCCTTCGGATCGGTCCACGGCTTGAAGGAATAGCCGAGCGTGAACATGTCGCTGTCGGAGCGGATGCCGGGATAGCGGAACAGGTCCCAGGTGCCGCCGATACAGTCTCGGCCCTCGAGGATGGCGTAGCTCTTGCCTGGGCACCTGGTCTGAAGATGATAGCCCGCGCCGATGCCGGACAGGCCGGCACCGACGATCAGCACGTCGAAATGTTCTGGTTGCATGGTTTCCTCCGCCACCGAGGATTGTCCGCTCGTCGCTGCCGGCCGTCAATTGACAATCAGCCGTGCAGCAACTGCAAAGCGAGACAATTCCATGCGCCGAAACAACAAAGCCCCGGATCGCTCCGGGGCTTCGCGTCGATGGCCTGTGAACCAACGGCTCAGTAGCGATAGTGATCGCTCTTGTACGGGCCTTCCGGCTTGACGCCGATGTATTCGGCCTGGTCCTTGCGCAGCTCGGTGAGCTTGACGCCGATCTTGGCGAGGTGCAGGCGGGCGACCTTCTCGTCGAGCGACTTGGGCAGCACGTAGACCTTCTTCTCGTACTTGCCGTCCTTGTTGTTGGCGAACAGCTCGATCTGCGCCAGCGTCTGGTTGGTGAAGGACGCCGACATCACGAAGGACGGGTGGCCCATCGCGTTGCCGAGGTTCACGAGGCGGCCTTCCGACAGCAGGATGATGCGGTGCTTGTCGGGGAACTCGATCTCGTCGACCTGCGGCTTGATGTTGGTCCACTTCAGATTGCGCAGCGACGCGATCTGGATCTCGTTGTCGAAGTGACCGATGTTGCAGACGATGGCGCGATCCTTCATCGCGCGCATGTGCTCGATGGTGATGATGTCCTTGTTGCCGGTGGCGGTCACGAAGATGTCGGCGCGGGGCGCGGCGTCTTCCATGGTCACGACCTCGTAGCCTTCCATCGCCGCCTGGAGCGCGCAGATCGGATCGACTTCGGAGACCATGACGCGGCAGCCGGCCTGGCGCAGCGAAGCAGCCGAGCCCTTGCCGACGTCGCCGAAGCCCGCGACCATCGCGACCTTGCCCGACAGCATCACGTCGGTGCCGCGGCGGATGCCATCGACCAGCGATTCACGGCAGCCATAGAGGTTGTCGAACTTGGACTTGGTGACGCTGTCGTTGACGTTGATCGCCGGCCACAGCAGCGTGCCTGCCTTCTGCATATCGTAGAGACGATGCACGCCCGTCGTGGTCTCTTCGGAAACGCCCTTGATGCTCTTGGCAATTCCGGCGAAGTAGCCCTTCGGCTTTTCCTTGAGCTGCTTCTTGAGCAGCGCGAAGAAGACTTCTTCTTCCTCGGAGCCGGGCTTGTCGAGGAAAGCGGTGTCGCCGTTCTCGGCGCGCAGACCGAGATGGACATACATGGTGGCGTCACCACCGTCGTCGAGGATCATGTTCGGGTGGCCGCCGCCGTGCCAGTCGAACAGCTTCGCGGTGTAGTCCCAGTACTCGGTCAGTGTCTCGCCCTTGACGGCAAAGACGGGAATACCGGCTGCCGCGATCGCGGCGGCAGCGTGATCCTGCGTCGAATAGATGTTGCAGGAGACCCAGCGAATGTCGGCGCCGAGGGCTGCCAGCGTCTCGATCAGCACGCCGGTCTGGATCGTCATGTGCAGCGAGCCGGCGATGCGCGCGCCCTTCAGCGGCTGCTTCGGGCCGTACTCCTCGCGGGTGGCCATCAGGCCGGGCATCTCGGTCTCGGCCAGCGAGAGTTCCTTGCGGCCGAAATCGGCCAGCGAAATGTCCTTGACGATGTAATCGTTGAAGCCGGGCTTCGCGTTCATTGGGGGTTCCTGTCTGTTTGGCCGTCGTTCCGGTGCGCTTCTGAAACGAGCGACCCCGGAATCCGGAGGTTCGAGATTCCGGGGCGCCGCTATCGCGGCGCCCCGGAATAACGCGAGAGAACTAGAGCGCGCGCTTGAGCGGCTCGACGAGATCGGTCTTCTCCCAGGAGAAGCCGCCCTCATTGTCGGGCGTGCGACCGAAATGGCCGTAGGCCGAGGTGCGCGCGTAGATCGGGCGGTTGAGGTCGAGATGGGTGCGGATGCCACGGGGCGTCAGATCCATCGCCTGCGCCGCCGCCTTCTCGAGCTGCTCCTCCGGCACCTTACCGGTGCCGTGGGTGTCGATGTAGATCGACAGCGGACGCGCGACGCCGATGGCGTAGGCGAGCTGGAGCGTGCAGCGGTCGGCAAGACCGGCGGCAACGATGTTCTTGGCGACGTAGCGCGCAGCATAGGCCGCCGAGCGGTCGACCTTGGTCGGATCCTTTCCCGAGAAGGCGCCGCCGCCATGCGGGGCCGCGCCACCATAGGTGTCGACGATGATCTTGCGACCGGTCAGGCCGGAATCGCCATCGGGGCCGCCGATGAAGAACTTGCCGGTGGGGTTGATGTGCCAGATCGTCTTCGGCGTGATCCAGTCCTTGGGCAGCGCCTCGCGCACATAGGGCTCGACGATGTCGCGGATCTGCTTGGAGGAGATGTCCTCGATCAGATGCTGGTGCGAGACCACGATCTCGCGCACGCCGACCGGCTTGCCATTCTCGTACTGCACGGTGACCTGGCTCTTGGAGTCCGGACCGAGCACCTTCTCCTTGCCGGAGTGACGAGCTTCGGAAATCAGGCGCAGGATCTTGTGGGCGTAGAAGATCGGCGCCGGCATCAGATCGGGCGTTTCGTTGGTGGCGTAACCGAACATGATGCCCTGGTCGCCCGCGCCCTCTTCCTTGACCTCACCCGGCTGCAGCGCATCGACGCCCTGGGCGATGTCGGCGGACTGCGGATGCAGGAGGATCTCGATGTCGCAGGTCTTCCAGTGGAAGCCTGCCTGCTCGTAGCCGATGTCCTTGATCGCGTCGCGAACGACGCCTTCGATCTGCTCGTTGGTCACCGACTTCGGACCGCGGGTCTCGCCGGCGATCACCACCTTGTTGGTGGTCGCGAGCGTCTCGCAAGCCGCGCGGATCTGCCAGGGATCGATGCCCGCCTTCGGCCCTTCACGATAGAACAGGTCGACGATCTCATCGGAGATCCGGTCACAGACCTTGTCCGGATGGCCCTCGGACACGGACTCGCTGGTGAAGAGATAGGACGCGCGCATCAGTAACCCCTTGTTCCGCCGCTACCGGCGGGCGTTTGCGATGTTTACTTTGGATGATGTCAATCACGCCGACGCGAGATGACGTAGGATTCGTCGAGAAACCAGAGCCCGTTGTACTTTCGCAGCACGTCCCTGGCGGCATCCAGAGTGCGGCCGTTTTGAGTCATTTCCGTCAACCGGTCGTCCTCAATCTGAGCGACATACACCGCCGCATTCCACGCTGCAAAGGCCGTAGAGGTCCCGATGGTACCCGTGACCTCGTTGGGCAGCGCTTCCATATCATACCTGAAGATCGAACGGTTATCCGCGTAAGCATTAAAATTTAAGTCGCGGCCCACCGATCCAAGTTCATACTTAACTGCACGCAGTAGCTCATGACGGCTGACCGAGAAAGGATTTTCTCCCGGCCAGATCGCCTGGATCATTTCCATGCCAGGATCCTGGCCGTGGGAGTGGATTCCGATCAGCCTGCCGCCGGGCCGAAGCGCCCGCGCCAGCGGTGCGATGATCCGCTTGGCCCGGAAATTGACCGAGGACAGGGCCCGGTAGGGCTGGGATGCGATGACGAGGTCGAAATTGGCCTCGGTCTGGCCCGGCCGCGGAATGGTCGAATCCAGCAAGAACCTGTGGTCTTCGCGATAGAGCACGAGGACGACAGGCCGCTCGTAGAGCGGCATGGCCGTGCGTGGGCTGATCGCAGCGCGCCAGTTCTGTTCCAGGAACGGCCTCAGCTCGGCGATCTGCTGCTCGAACTCGCCCGATGACGCACCGCGCAGCGGCACCTCGTGCCAGACGGTCGCAGCCGCCGCCGCAGGCGATGCCGGCGTGAGCCAGGGCGCCTCCGCGTAGAACATGTTGGTGAAGACGAACACCGACGCGGGATGCTCGAAAATGCGGTCCGGCACCTTCTCGAGCGTCAGGCGCAGGTCCTCGAGACTGAGCTCCTTGCCGGCGACATAGAACGGCATGTGTGGAAAACGCTGGTGCGTTGCGCGCAGCACCCGCGCCAGCACCGTGCCGTCGCCGACGCCCGCGTCGAACAGGCGCAGCGCCGGCGGGCGCGGATGGATCGAGGCGAGCTCCAGCGCGACCCGGTCCGCGATCACCCGCTTTTCGCTGCAGGTGTGGACGAACAGCAAATATTTCTGGCGGTTCTCGAAGAAGCGGAAATTGCCGCGCGGGTCGCGCTTTTCCGGTGGCACCTGGAGGCCCCGGGACGGTGGCACGCCGCCGGCCATGGATGCGGCCATGTAGGCCTGGATCCGCTCCAGGGTGTCGATGGTGATGCGCTTTCCCTCGCGCAGGCGATGCACCAGCTTCCCATCGTTCACCGCGCGCCGGCCGAAAGTCGATTCCGCCATGTCCGCCTTGCGGCAGAAGTCGGTGATCTGGCTGAGGATTTCGTCGTTTTTCATAAGTGGGAAGCGGTGGGCAGACCGATTGGGTATTCACGTCCTAGCAAACTCTGCCCACCCTGGGAATAGCGGATCGAGGCGACCTTGGCGAGCCGGCCGTTATCGCGTGCGGGGGCCTGGAGTTGCAGGAGATGCTGGCGTGGGTAGGCTGAGGTCGTGCTGGGCACGACGAACAAGCAGGTACCGCGATCGAACTCGTCGCCGCTTGTCGAGGTTTGCTTGGCGGGAAAGTGAGGGCGGGGTTTGCGACGGCTCGCAGCTCTCGCCCAACCCTCAGCTGTCATCGCCCGGCTTGACCGGGCGATTCAGTATTCCAGAGACAGCGAGAGATGCGGGGAAGCCGGGTCGTACTGGATTCCCCGCTTTCGCGGGGAACGACAGTGAATGTGTGGAGAGGCTTCGCCACCGCTCACGTGACGAACTACGTGGGGCTCAGTTACCCCACACTTCCTTGGCGATCTCCACCGCCAGGCTGAGCTTGGCCCATTGCTCCTCCTCGGAGAGGACGTTGCCCTCTTCCGTCGAGGCAAACCCGCATTGCGGAGAGAGTGCGAGCTGCTCCAGGGGAGCGAACTTGGCGGCTTCTTCCAGGCGGCGCTTGATGTCGTCCTTCTTCTCGAGCTCGCCGAACTTGGAGGTGATGACGCCGACCACGACGATCTTGTTGCCCTTGGGCAGGAAACGCAGCGGCTCGAAGCCGCCGGCGCGGTCGCTGTCGTATTCGAGGAAATAGCCGTCGTAATTGGTGCCGGCGAGCATGGTTTCGGCGACCGGCTCGTAGCCGCCCGACGAGATCCAGGTCGAGCGGAAATTGCCGCGGCAGACATGCGTCGTCACCACCATGTCGACGGGCTTCTCGGCCAGCGCGTAGTTGATCACGCGGGCATAGATCTGCTGGAGGCCGTCGGGATTGTCGCCGCGCTCGCGCGCCTTCTGCAATTCGTCCTGCGAGCAGAGATAGGCCCAGACGGTGTCGTCGAACTGGAGATAGCGGCAGCCGGCATCATAGAAGGCCTTCACCGCCTTGCGATAGGTCTTGCCGAGATCCTCATAGAACGCTTCGAGATCGGGATAGACGTCCTTGGAGATCGACTTGCGGCCGCCGCGGAAATGCAGCACCGCGGGCGACGGGATCGTCATCTTGGCGGTGACGTGGGCCTGATCGGCGCATTTCTTCAGGAAGCGGAAGTGGTCCAGCATCGGGTGGTCGTCGGGGAAATCGAGCTTGCCGATCACGCGCACCGCGTCGTGACGGGTCTGCACGCCCGCAAACTGAATGCCGGTGTCGGGGTGGAACAGCTCGCAGCCGGTGAGCTTGGCCAGGAAGTCGAAATGCCACCAGGAGCGGCGGAATTCGCCGTCGGTTGCCAGCTTCAGCCCGATCGAGGCCTGCTTGTGCACGACCTTCTCGATCTCCATGTCCTCGATCTTGCGCAGATCGTCGGCGGAGATCTCGCCCTTCTCCAGCCTGGCACGGGCTTCCTTGATCTTGGCCGGACGCAGGAGGCTGCCGACCTCGTCGGCGCGGAAGGGGGCTTTGGTTCGCTGCATGTGTTACTCCCGAGATGTTCTAGTGGGCCGCCGCCCCTGCGACGCCGAGGTGGCGCTCGAGGACCGATGGGTCGGACTTCAGCGCGGCGCTCGGGGCGTCGTGGACGATCGTTCCGCGCTCCAATATCACAACGCGGTCGGCCAGCCCCAGAATCTTTTGGGCATTCTGTTCGACGATGATCGAGCAGATGCCGCCCGCCCGGGTGATGGTCCCGATCGCCTTCAGCAACTCCTCGACGATGATGGGGGCAAGGCCTTCGGTCGGCTCGTCCAGCAGCAGGACTTTCGGGTTCAGCGTCAGCGCACGGCCGATCGCCAGCATCTGCTGCTCGCCGCCGGAGAGCTGGTTGCCGAAATTGCTTCGCCTCTCCTTCAGCCGCGGGAACATCTCGTAGACCTTCTCGACCGTCCAGGGGCCGGGCTGCGCCACCGCGGTCATGTTCTCTTCCACCGTCAGCGAGCGGAAGATGTTGCGCTCCTGCGGCACCCAGCCGATGCCGGCACGTGCCCGCTGGTCGGGACGCAGCATCGTGACGTCGGTGCCGGCGAGCGTGACACTGCCTGCGAAGCGGCGGGTGACGCCCACGATGGAATTGATCAGCGTGGTCTTGCCGGTGCCGTTACGGCCGAGCAGCGCCAGCACCTGTCCTTCGGCGAGGCGCAAGGACATGTTGGGCAGGACCACAGCCTCGCCATAGCCGGCACGAAGTGACTCGATTGCGAGCAAGTCAGACATTGACCGGCTCCTCGCCGAGATAAACCGCCTTCACCTGCGGGTCGCGCGCGACCTGCTCGGGCGCCCCTTCGGTGAGCAGCGCGCCCGAGACCAGCACCGAGATGCGGTCGGCAAAGGAGAACACGAGGTCCATGTCGTGCTCGATCAGGAGCACGGTGACGTCCCGCGGCAGCGCGCCGACCACCGCCAGAATGTCGTGGCGCTCGCTCTCGGGCACGCCGGCGGCGGGCTCGTCCAGCAGCAGCACGCGCGGCTTGGCGGCGATGGCGACAGCGATCTCGAGCAGGCGCTGCTTGCCGTAAGGCAGCGTCACAGTCTGCTCGTTCATGACGTCGAGAAGGTGGAAGCGCGTCAGCAGATCGGCAAGCTCGTCATTGACGTCATTGCGCGTGCCCATGCGCCGCCACCAGTCGCCGCCATGGCCGAGGCGCTCGGAGACGGCAAGGCCGATGGTCTCGAGCGGGGTCAGGTCGGGATAGAGCTGGTTGATCTGGAAGGTGCGCGACAGCCCGCGCAGCACGCGCTTGTGCACGGGCAAGTCGGTGATGTCCTGGCCTTCGAGCAGGATGCGGCCGGAGTTCGGCTTGAGCACCCCGGTGAGCTGGTTGATGACGGTGGTCTTGCCGGCGCCGTTCGGGCCGATCAGCGCGTGGCGGGCGCCCTGCTCGACCTTCAGCGACAGATCGCGGGTGACGCGGAGGCCGCCGAACTGCTTTTCGAGGTTCTTCGTTTCGAGCACGATGGTCATGCATCGCTCTCCGGCACGGCGACCACGGCCTTGCGCCCGGCGACCTGCTTGATCACCAGATTCGGCACATAGAGCACCCAGCGGTGCAGGCGCTCGCGGCCGACCAGCACGATCACGACCAGCACGAGGCCGATCCAGAACTGCCAATATTGCGGGGTGATGGTCGAGAACAATTCCTGCAGCAGGCGGAACACGACCGCGCCGATCAGCCCGCCATAGAGATACCCGGTGCCGCCGATGACGAGCACCAGCATCAGATCGGCCGATCGCTCGAAGGCGAACACGTCGAGCGAGGCGATCGCGGTAGTCTGGGTGAACAGCGCGCCTGCAATGCCGGCATAGAACGCCGCGAGCGTGTAGATCGCGATCAGCCGACGGTTGACCGGAATGCCGATGGCGGCGGCCCGGAGCGGATTGTTCTTGATCGCGCGCAGGGACAGGCCGAACGGCGAGTGCACGACGCGGCGCGCGAACAGGAACAACAGGAACAGGACAGCCAGCGAATAGAAGAAACCGGCCTTGCCGAACATGTCGAACGGAATCGTGCCTAAGATGGGCTGCATCTCGATGCCCTGCAGGCCGTCGGTGCCGCCGGTGATGTTGGAAAAGCGCTCGGCGAGCGCTTCCAGCAGAAGCGCGATGCCGAGCGTGACCATCAGGCGCGTCAGGTCGACGCCGCGGATCACCAGGAAGCTGGTGGCAAAGCCCAGCACCATCGCGGCGAGGCCGGCGACGATCAGCGCCAGCACGGGCTCGGTGACGATGCCGTGCAAGGCAAGCAGTCCCGCCGCATAGGCGCCAACGCCGAAGAACGCCGCGTGGCCCAGCGAGACGATGCCGGCATAGCCGAGGATGAGATCGAGCGACATCGCGAACAGCGCCAGCCGCAGGATGTCGGTCATGATCAGGTAGCGCGAGGGAAATGCGAAGCCGCAGGCCAGCACGATGAGCCAGAACGCGATTTCGCCGTAGTGCCAGCGCGCCTGGCGCTGAGCATGATAGCCGACCTCGGAAGCAGCGCTCATCGGCGTTCTCAACGCGCGGCCGTGCGGCCGAACAGGCCGTTCGGGCGCCAGATCAGGATCACGATCATGATGGTGTAGATCACGAAGGGGCCCATCTTCGGCACGTAATATTTGCCGGCGACGTCACCGATGCCGAGCAGGAGCGAGGCCAGGAACGGGCCGGTGATCGAGGACGAGCCGCCGACGGTGACCACGATCAGAAAGTAGATCATGAACTTCAGCGGGAAATACGGGTCGAGGCCGAGGATCTCGGCGCTGAGCGCGCCGCCGAGGCCGGCGAGCCCGCATCCGAATGCGAAGGTGAAGGCGAACACCTGCGGCACGTTGATGCCGAGGCCGCTGGCGGCGCGCGGATCGTCGACCGCGGCGCGAAGGCGGCTGCCGAAACGCGTCTTGGCCAGCACCATCTGAAGCGCAATGGTGAGCAGGCCGCAGATCACGATGATCATCAACCTGTAGCGGCCGATGCCGACCCCGAACACGTCGAACTGACCCTGGAGCGCGGCCGGCAGGTTGATGAACACCCGCGAGGAGCCCTGGATGTAGTCCACGGCGGCGACCGACATGAAGGTCAGACCGATCGTGAACAGAACTTGGTCGAGATGACTGCGCGCATAGAGATGGCGATACAGCGTGCGCTCAAGCAGAATGCCGATCGCGGCCGACGAGACGAAAGCGAGCGGCAGCGCGGCGAAGAACGGCCAGCCCATCCGGTTGACCAGCACCATGCAGACATAGCCGCCGGCCATGGCGAAGGCGCCGTGGGCGAGATTGACGAAGTTCATCAGGCCGAGCGTGACCGCGAGCCCGCAGGCGAGCACGAACAGCAGCATGCCGTAGGCGACGCCGTCGAACAGGTTGGTGAGGATTGCGGTCATCGGGGCGGGTCGTTGTCCAGACAATTTGGTCTAGCGGAGCGGGCTGCTGTGCTCCCTCTCCCGCTTGCGGGAGAGGGTTCGGGAGAGGGTATCTCCGCAACGGGACAATCCCCGCATTGAGAGAACCCTCACCCGGCGCGCGGGACGATGCTTTGCATCGCCCGGTCACGCCGACCTCTCCCGCAAGCGGGAGAGGTTGGAAGAGCGCGTCACTTCTTCGTCTTGCCGAGGTCCTTGACGGCTTCGAAGGTTGCGAACTCGACGTTATAGAGCTCGCCGTCGACCTTCTCGACCTTGCGGATGTAGATGTTCTGCACGATGTCGCGGGTCTCGGGATCGATCGAGATCGGGCCGCGCGGGCTCTCCCACTTCTGGCCCTTCATGGCTTCGATCAGCTTGTCGCCGTTGGTGTCCCCACCCGTCTTCTTCAGCGCCTCGTAGATCAGGTGGATGCCGTCATAGCCGCCCACGGCCATGAAGCCCGGACGGTTGCCGAAGGCCTTCTTGTAGGCCGCGACGAAATCCTTGTTCATCTGCGAGGGATGTGCCGCGGAGTAGAGATGCGCAGTGACGGTGCCGAGCACCGCATCGCCCATGTTGTTGAGCAGGTCGTCGTCGGTGACGTCGCCCGGCCCGATCACCTTGATGCCGGCCTTGTCGAGGCCGCGCTCGGCATATTGCTTCATGAAGTTGCCGCCCTGGCCGGCCGGCACGAACACGAAGATCGCATCAGGCTTGGCGTCCTTCATGCGCTGGAGGAACGGCGCGAAGTCGGGATTTTGCAAGGGGACCTTGACTTCTTCGACCACCTCGCCGCCGCCGGCCGTGAAATGCTGCTTGAAGAAGTTGAGCGCGTCATTGCCCGGCGCGTAGTCCGAAGTCAGGGTCGCGACCTTCTTGATGCCGTTCTTGACGGCCCAGTCGCCGATGATCGTCGAGGACTGCGCCAGCGTGAAGCTGGTGCGCACGATATAGGGCGAGCGCTCGGTGATGATGGAAGTGCCCGCTGCCATCACGATTTCCGGAATCTTGGCCTGCGTGGCGAGCGGCGCGGCGGCCAGTGCGGCCGGCGTCACGCCGAAGCCGGCGATGAAGTTGACCTTGTCGTTGACGATCAGCTCCTGTGCGGCTGTCTTGGTCTTGTCGGGGATCGCAGCGTCGTCCTTGAGGATGATCTCGATTTTCTTGCCGGCGACGGTGTCGCCCTTCTGCTGCATGTAGAGCTTGATCGCGTTCTCGATCTGCTTGCCGGTCGAGGCCTGGCCGCCGGTCATCGGCAGGATCAGACCGATCTTGACGCTGTCCTGGGCCATCGCAGGCGCGAGACCAGCGAGGCCTGCAATGGCTGCAACGGCAGCGGCCCAAGTCGCCTTATGCGACAGTTGTTTGCGTTCGAACATCCGATGTCCCTCCCCTTCATTCCTGACTCTTGTGCCCTGGACCGAGTGCCCGGCCCTTCCTTGACTTTAGACCCTTGACCTCAGACCGCGCGCGAGTGCTCTCGGGCGCCACATGGGCGTCTTTCGCGCCCTGCTTGTCAATCGGACGTTCGGCGGCCCTTCGGCGCAACCCGAGTGGTCCGTAGACCGATCGACCGGACGCGGTGCCGCGCTTACGTCCGGGTACCCACAACTCACCGCGACCCATTCATTTGTACGAATGTACAAATTGAATGGACTTGTCAACGAAAACCCCGCCGCGGACCAAGCCATGTTGTCGCGAGCCTTGCCCCGAGTCTAGAAATGCCAGGGATCGGGTGGATGGAGGATTTCACCATTCTTTTGGAGAATTTATACACCCGCGCGTCTCGCCCGGCCGCAATCTGGCAATATAATACCTGCCCTCGAATAAGCCTATTTTACCTTGTTGAAGGCTAGTCTCCTCCCGCCAGATCGGCTGGCGTCCAACGACCGAACCCGCGCCCCCATAATGTCCAAGCCATTGCGTTCCGTCCTCGCCCTCGTTGCACTCGCTGCGGGGCTGGCCGGCTGCGGCACTGTCAACGAAAGGCTCTCGGCCGGCGTGGGCGACTACGTCCCGCAATGGGCCGGCGGCCTGCCGGCCGATGCCCCGCCGCGGCCGGGCACGCCGCAATACGACGCTTACATGAAGGAGCGCGAACGCAAACGCCTGCTGCCAGCCGCGGATCGCGAGAAGGAAGAGCAGGCCCAGAAGGGTGCAACGGGGACGACATCGGGGAGCGCGGTACGCTGAGGGGCGAATAGGGAATGGCGAATATACCCTCTTCCATTCGCTACTCCCCATTCACTAATCCACGAACACCACCGTTTTGCGGCCGTTGAGGATGACGCGGTCGTCGAGATGGTAGCGCATGGCCCGTGCCAGCACGCGGCGCTCGATGTCGCGGCCCTTGCGGACCAGATCTTCGGGCGTATCGCGATGGCTGATGCGCTCGACGTCCTGGTCGATGATCGGGCCCTCGTCGAGGTCGCGCGTTACGTAATGAGCGGTCGCGCCGATCAGCTTGACGCCGCGCTCATGGGCCTGGTGATAAGGCTTGGCGCCCTTGAAGCCCGGCAGGAACGAGTGGTGGATGTTGATGCAGCGCCCCGACAGCTTTGCCGACAGGTCGTCCGACAGGATCTGCATGTAGCGGGCGAGCACCACCAGATCGGTCTTCGTCTTGCCGACGAGGTCCATGATCTGCGCTTCCTGCTCGCGCTTGGTCTCCTTGGTGACAGGCAGATGGTGGAACGGGATGCCGCCGAAATCGAGCCCGGCATAGACCTCGCGCGGATGATTGGAGACGACCGCGGTCGGAATCATCGGCAATTCGCCGGTGCGCCAGCGATAGAGGATGTCGACCAGGCAATGGTCGGACTTCGACACCAGCAGCATCACCTTGCGATGCGCAGCCCGGTCGCGCATCTGCCATTCCATGCCGAAACGCTCGGCGATCGCGGCAAAGCCGGTCTGGAGCGCCGACAGTTCCACGGCGAGATCGGCCGCGGTGAATACCACGCGCATGAAGAATTTCCTGGTCTCGACGTCGTCGAACTGCTGAGCGTCGAGGATGTTCTGTCCGTTGTGGGCAAGGAACGTCGACACCGCCGAGACGATGCCGGGGCGATCCGGACAGGACAGGGTCAGGACATATTGATGGTCGGGCATGGTCTTTTAAGCAATGGCTCTTGATGAAGGTTTGGGCAGCGGAACTCTCCGCGATTGCGCCCTGCTCTAGCACCGACCCCGCCCTTGCGCCAATCCCGCGCGCGGAGTCAGGATGAACGGACGATTGCGATTGTCTGACCGGAGCATACCCATGGCCGACCGCCTGAACGGCTACCGCATCTTAATCCTGGAGACGCGGGAGGAGGCGCAGTTTTCGAAGCTTCTGGTCGAGCAAGGCGCCGAAGTCGTGCAGTGCCCGATGTTCACCATCCATGATGCACCGGACCCGGCTCCGGTGGAGGCCTGGATCCGCCGTGCCATCGACGAGCCCTTGGACGATCTCGTGCTGATGACGGGCGAAGGCCTGCGCCGGATCATGAAGCTCGCCCGCGCCCGCGGGCTCGACACCGCCCTTGTCGCGGCACTCGCCAAAGCGCGAAAATTCACCCGCGGCCCGAAGCCCGGCAAGGCGCTGCGCGAGATCGGTCTCGAGGCACAGCAGACCACGGAGAAGCCGACCACGGACGGCGTGATCGAGATGCTGGCCAGGCTCAACCTGAAAGGACGACGCCTCGGTCTCCAGCTCTATCCGGACAAGGACCACAGCGCCCTGACCGGCGCGCTCGCCGCGCAAGGCGCCGCCGTCGATAGCGTGCTGCCCTATGTCTACGATTCCAAGGCGGCGGATGCGAACATCGTCGCCGCCATCGACGACATGGCCGAGGGGCGGATCGATTCCATCGCACTGACCAATCTCGGCCAAGTCCGCCGCCTGATCGAGGCCGCGAAAGCGCATGGCAGCGAGCCGCGCCTTCGCAGCGGCTTGGAGCGGACGCTGATCGCCTCGGTGGGACCTGCGGTCTCCGGCGAGCTCGCCGCGCACGGTCTGCGCACGGACGTCTCGCCGGCGGATGAAGCGTATTTCATGCGTCCGCTGATCTCCGCGATGGCCGCTGCGCTCGCGGAGCGGCCATCGCGGAAGCCGGGAGCCGCCGCAAGGTAAAAGCCGAGCGCGGGGGCGACCTGCGGCGGCTGCGATTGACACAGGCATCGCCGGCGCTAGGTTGCGCCACCGCAAGAAGAAACAACAAGGGCAAGGGAATCGCCGTGACACCCGTCATCGCGTCGTGAGCGCCACCGCACGACCTTCGGCGCTCGCGCCATTCCGCATCCGCAACTATCGTTTCCAGTGGCCGTCCGACCTGCTCACCTCCTGGGCCTTCGAGGTCGAGACGCTGGTGCTCGGCTGGTACATCCTGGTCGAGACCGGCTCGGTGCTGCTGCTCACCGTCCTTGCCTCGCTCCAGTTCGTCGGCACGCTGGTCGCGCCCGTATTCGGCATGATCGGCGACCGCATGGGTCATCGCGATCTCCTGGTCGCGATGCGTCTTGCCTACACGGTGCTGTCGTCGACCATCATGGTTCTGGCGCTGACCGGTCACCTGTCGCCGCTGAGCGTCATGATCATCGTCGCGATCATGGGCTTGATCCGCCCTTCGGATCTCGGCGTCCGGGGCGCGCTGCTTGCCGAGATCATGCCGCCCGAGCAACTCGTGGGAGCCATCAGCGTCGCGCGTACGACCCAGGACAGCGCCCGCATCGCCGGAGCGTTGACGGGCGCCGGATTGTTCGCTGTCCTCGGCATTGGTCTTGTCTATGTGGCGATCGCATCCCTCTACCTCGTGGCTGCGCTTCTCATGCTCTGCCTCACCCGGCCGAAACGGACTGTCACCACGACGAACCTTCCAGCAAACAGCCACGCCATTTCGCGGTTACTTGGCGAACTCAAGGAGGGGCTCGTCTACGCCTGGAATGGCCCAGGAATGCGGGCGGCGCTCTGCGTCGCCTTTCTGGCCAATCTCACCGCTTTTCCTTTTACCGGCGGACTGTTGCCCTACATCGCGCGCGAGATCTTTCAAACCGACCAGACCGGCCTCGGCTATCTCTCGGCGAGCTTCGCCGTCGGCTCGCTGATCGGCTCCGTCACGCTCAGCCTGGTCACTGGAGTGCGCATTGCCCGGCTTCTGATCGGTGCAACACTGGCCTGGTATGCCATGCTGCTGGTCTTCGTCGAAGTCAGGACCATGCCGGTCGGGATGGCCTGCCTCGTTCTCGCCGGCATCGCCCAGAGCATGTCGATGATCTCGGCAGCGGTGATCCTGATGCGCACGGCCAGCGCGCATCTGCGCGGCCGCGTGATGGGCGTGCGCATGATGGTCATCTATGGCTTGCCTATCGGACTGCTCGCAGCCGGCAGCCTGATTGACATCATCGGCTATTCCGCGACGGGCTCGCTCTATGCCGCCGCGGGCCTCGTCGCGATGCTGGCAATCGCGATCCGCTGGCGCGCCGACCTCTGGCCAGCCCATGCCCCCGCCAATGCAGGGTGACGAATTTTTCGCCCTAATCCCCGTACCCGCGCAGCCGCTCGATGTCGAGAATGGTGACGCCGCCATATTCGAGCCGCAGCAGTCCCTCCTTTTCCAACCGGTTCAGCACGCGTAGGATGGGTTGAGCCCTTGCGAAACCCATCATGCTTCGTCAGCGGCGAACGGATTGAGGGGTTTCGCTGGCGCTCTACCATCCTACGGGCCGATCTCGGCGATGGCCTCCGCGCTTGCGGAGCGGAAGCCACCGGCAGCCGCGAGTTGATCCGACCTGCCTTGCCTCTCACCGAAGCGGCGGCGGGAATGGAGGCGGCGGCGGCGGGTACGGGGGCGGAGGCGGCAACGGACGACGCCACCGTCGACGCGGCGGAGGAGGCGGAGGTGGTAGCGGCCGTCGCATGCCCGGCGGAGGAGGAGGTCCGGGTGGAGGCGGAGGAAAGGGCTGCGCCTCGGCGCCAGCCTGACTCATGACGATAGTTGCCGCGCCGGCAAAAACCGCAAAAACTCCGCGTCGCGTGAAACGTTCCACCATTCTGTTGGACTCCTCATTGCCTCGCGACGCATCTTGCGCGACGTGCAATGTAAGCACGCCCATTGTAACTGGACATTTCTGTTTGATTTCCGTTTGTAATTCAGCACACGTAAGGATGGGTTGAGCCCTTGCGAAACCCATCATGCTTCGTCATCGGCAACGGATTGATGGGTTTCGCTGGCGCTCTACACATCATACGGGCTCTGGCGAGCCGACCTCTGGCCGGTCAACGCTCCCGCCAATGCGCGGTAAGTGCGTGTCTTTACATTTGGCTTAGGGCCAAACGAAGAAGATTAATCTTTCGGCGGGTCCGTCTGACGTGAACGAAACAGCGGCGATATCGCGAACCACATAACGGTCCACCAGAAGACCAGCAGGCAAAGTCCAAACCATAGATGATGTGAGCCTTGACTGACAGATCCCAGAAAGCATCTCACGCCTTTCGGTGGGCATATCACGTCCGATAGGCGGACCAGCCAGATTGCCGGCATCCAAACGAACAAGAACAGCGGTTGCCAGGCGCCGTAGCCAAAGAAACCTGCCGCAATCACGCCTAAGGCGCTGAGCAAACCAGATATCAAGTGCAAGACCATCCGCATGATTGCCCATAAATTCGAACGATGGCTCGCCGTAGCCCGCGTAAGATGGGTTGCCCCCTTGCGAAACCCATCATGCTTTGCCAGCGGCGAACGGATTGATGGGTTTCGCTGGCGCTCTACCCATCCTACGGGCTTCCTAGTCCCCGTACCCGCGCAGCCGCTCGATATCGAGAATGGTGACGCCGCCATATTCGAGCCGCAGCAGCCCCTCTTTCTCCAGCCGGTTCAGCGCACGGTTGGCGTTCTGGCGGGACATGCCGGAGAGCGCGCCGATCTCCTCCTGGGTGATCTCCAGATGCGCGGTCGATTCCGGGTATAGGATCGGGTTGAACAGCGAGGCAATGCTGCGGGCAAGCCGCGCGGTGGCATCCAGCGTCCGGTTGACCTCGAGCATGCCGATGAACTGGCCGAGCCGCTCGTTGAGCTGGCGCACCAGAAAGCGGTTGAAGCCGACGCTGTTCTCGAACAGCCACATGAAGGCGCTGCGCTCCATCAGTGCGACGCGGCTGTCGCGCAGCGCGACCACATCATAGCGGCGCGGCTCGTTCTTGAGCACGCTGCCCTCGCCGAACCAGGCCCCTGCCGTGAGACCGGCAAGGCTGGTCTCCTTGCCGTCGCGCGAGACACCGCCCATCCGGGCGAGGCCAAAGACCATGCCGGCCCAATAGTCGAACGTATCGCCGCGCATGAACACGGTCTCTCCGGTGCCGTAGGACCGCTCCGTGATGCCTGCGCGCGCGACCTCGATTTCAGCCTGCGTCAGCTCGCGCGACCAGGCGGCGACGCGCTTCAGTTGATCCTCTGAAATCATGATCCCGAAGCCAGACGCACCGTTTCGTCACCCAAGCCTTCTGCTGCACCGCAACACGATTGTCTCAACAGCCATCCGACGAAAGACGAAGGCCGTAGCCACCCGAAAAACTTTCTCGCAGAATTGTCAGCCGCAAGACAATCCAAAATAGCGCTTTCCCCTATTGAGGGCCACCTTGGGCGATGCGGCTTTTCATCCCGAACGGGCGGAAAGCGGTACGGCTCCGGTGGAGACCATCTGCTGCATGGCCTCACCGGCACGGCCGTACTAGGATCGCCCGACAGGAACCGACGAAGAGCGCCGCTGAACGCGCCATCACCGGGAGGGATTTGTTTGGTGGCTACCAGTCTTGAAGTGCGCGGCGTGTCCTTGCGATTCGGCGGCGTCCGGGCGCTGACCGATGTCAGCTTCGCCATCAGGGACGGCGAGCTGTTCTCGATCATCGGCCCCAACGGCGCCGGCAAGACCTCGATCGTGAACTGTATTTCCGGTCGCTACAAGCCGACCGAAGGCCAGCTCTTCTACCAAGGCCGCGACATCACCGGTTTGACGCCGAATGCCCGCGCCTCGCTCGGCATCGGCCGCACCTTCCAGAACCTGGCGCTGTTCCACCACATGAGCGTGCTCGACAACATCATGGTCGGCCGCCATCACCTGTTGAAGAACAATTTCCTCACGGGCTCGCTGTACTGGCTCACCGGCGCGCGCAAGGAAGAGCTCGAGCACCGCCGCAAGGTCGAGGAGATCATCGACTTCCTGGATCTCCAGTCGGTACGAAAGGCCGCCGCCGGCACTCTCTCCTACGGCCTGCGCAAGCGCGTCGAGCTCGCCCGCGCCATGGCGCTGGAGCCGCGTCTCATTCTCCTCGACGAACCCATGGCCGGCATGAACTTCGAGGAGAAGGAGGACATGGCCCGCTACATCGTCGACCTCAACGAGGAGTTCGGGATGACGGTGGTGATGATCGAGCACGACATGGGCGTGGTGATGGACATCTCCCATCGGGTCATGGTGCTGGATTTCGGCAAGAAGATCGCCGAGGGCGATCCGGCCACCGTGCTCGCCGATCCCCACGTCAAGCGCGCCTATCTCGGCGAAGAGGACGAGGTGCTGGTCGATCCCGACGATGCGCCGCCGGCGCAGGAGAGCGCGGCATGATGGATTATGCAGGCCGCGCCGCGCAGGCCGACACCTATCCGAAGATGCTCCGGCTCAATGCCAGGGAGCACGGCAACGAGATCGCATTGCGGGAGAAGGATCTCGGACTCTGGCGCATCTTCACCTGGAACGACTACCAGACCCGCGTGCGCGATTTCGCGCTCGGTCTGGTCGAGCTCGGCCTTGGTCGCGGCGACGTCATCGGCATCATCGGAGACAACCGTCCGGACTGGGTCGCGGCCGAAGTCGCAACCCACGCGATCGGCGGATTGAGCCTCGGGCTCTATCGCGACGTGCTGGACGAAGAGGCCTCCTATCTCCTCAACTACGGCGAGGCGCAGCTCGTCTTCGCCGAGGACGAGGAGCAGGTCGACAAGGTGCTCACGCTGGCAGACCGCGTCCCGAAGCTGAAGCACATCATCTATTCCGATCCGCGCGGCATGCGGAAATATGACGACCCGCGCCTGATGTCGGCCGAGAAGTTCGCCGAGCTCGGCCGTGCGCGTGCTGCGCGGGAGCCGGAGCTTTACGACAAGCTGGTCGATGCCACCAAGGGAGAGGACGTCGCGATCCTCTGCACGACGTCGGGCACCACATCGCATCCGAAACTCGCGATGCTCGCGGCGGGCCGCGTGCTCGGTCATTGCGCGACCTACCTCGCCTTCGATCCGAAGGGGCCCGATGACGAATACGTCTCGGTGCTGCCGCTGCCCTGGATCATGGAGCAGGTCTATGTGCTCGGCAAAGGCCTGCTCTGCCGGATGAAGATCAACTTCGTCGAAGAGCCCGAGACGATGATGAACGACTTGCGCGAGATCGCGCCGACGTTCGTGCTGTTCGCTCCGCGCGTCTGGGAATCGATCGCGGCCGACGTCCGCGCCAAGGTGATGGACGCAACGCCCTTCAAGCAACGCCTGTTCGACATCGGCATGAAGAGCGGCCTCGCCGCGCTCCAGCAGGGCAAGCGCTCGGGCTTCGCCGACGCCATCCTGTTCCGCGCGCTGCGCGACCGCCTCGGCTTCACCCGCCTGCGGTCGGCCGCCACCGGCGGCGCGGCGCTCGGCCCCGAAACGTTCAAGTTCTTCCAGGCCATGGGCGTCCCGCTGCGCACGCTCTACGGCCAGACCGAACTGCTGGGCGCCTACACGCTGCATCCCCAGGGCAACGTCGACCCTGATACGACCGGCGTGCCGATGGCCGACAGCATCGAGATTCGCATCGACAATGCCGACGTCCACGGCGTCGGTGAGATCGTGGTGCGGCATCCCAACATGTTCCTCGGCTATTACAAGAATCCCGAGGCCAGCGTCGCCGACATCAAGGACGGCTGGATGTGCTCCGGCGACGCCGGTTATTTCAATGCCAACCAGCAACTCGTCGTCATCGACCGCATCAAGGATCTCGCCGAAACCTCTCGCGGCGAACGCTTCTCGCCGCAATTCATCGAGAACAAGCTGAAATTCTCGCCCTATATCGCGGAGGCCGTGGTACTGGGCGCCGGCCGCGACGCGCTCGCGGCGATGATCTGCATCCGCTACTCGATCATCTCGAAATGGGCGGAGAAGAACCGGCTCTCGTTCACCACCTACAGCGACCTCGCTTCGCGGCCCGAGGTTTACGCACTGCTGCAGAAGGAGGTCGAGACCGTCAACGCCACGCTGCCGCCGGCCCAGCGCATCTCCCGCTTCCTGCTGCTCTACAAGGAGCTCGATGCCGACGATGGCGAGCTCACCAGGACCAGAAAGGTCCGGCGCAGCGTCATCAACGAGAAATACGAAGGCATCATCGACGCCATCTACCGCGGCGTCCCGGATATTCCCGTCGATACCGTGATCCGCTTCCAGGACGGCACCACGCAGCGGGTGCGGACGACGTTGCGCGTGGTGGACCTCGGCGGGCACGGGCACATGGCGGAGGCGGCGGAGTGAGGCAGGTGATCGCCACGCACGACGCTGCCCTTCGCCTCTCCCCGCTCGCGGCAGGGCTATCCCAATTGCACTCCGTCATTGCGAGCGCAGCGAAGCAATCCAGACTGTCTCCGCAGAAAGAACCTGGATTGCTTCGCTGCGCTCGCAATGACGATGTGGGTGCAGCAGGAGATCATGCATGAACACCGCCTTCCTCATCCAGCTCCTGGTCAACGGCCTCGTGGTCGGCACGCTCTATGGCGTGGTCGCGATGTCGTTCGTGCTGATCTACAAGGCGACGCAGGTCGTCAATTTCGCGCAAGGTGAATTGCTGCTGGTCGGCGCCTGGGTGTGCTGGGCGCTGCTGGCGAAGTACCAGGTGCCATTCTGGATCGGCATGCCGATCACGCTGGTGTTCATGTTCGTGTTCGGCATCGCGATCCAGGTGCTCATCCTGCGTCCGATGATCGGCGAGCCCATCATCTCGGTGATCATGGTGACGATCGGCCTCTCCACCGTGCTGCAGGCGACGTTGAAGTGGATATTCGGCGTCAATCCGCAGCCGTTCCCGCGCGTGTTCGAAAGCCAATCCGTCAGCCTGCTCGGGCTCCAGATCCAGACCGTCTATGTCATGAGCCTCGTCGTCTCCGTCGCCATGATGATCGGGATGGCCTGGTTCTTCCGGGCCTCGAAGTACGGCCTCGCGATGCGCGCCACCGCGTTCAACCAGCAGGTCGCGCAGTCGCTCGGCATCTCCGTCAAGAGCGTGTTCGCGATGGCCTGGGCGATCTCGGCGACAGTGTCGGCCGTGGCGGGCGTCGTCGTTGCCGTCGTGAACGGCGTGTCGTCAGGCCTTGCCGCCTACGGCATCAAGGTATTCCCGGCGGCGATCCTCGGCGGCCTCGACTCCGTCGGCGGCGCCGTGCTCGGCGGCATCATCATCGGGCTGCTCGAGAACGTGGCCCAATATATCGACAGCGAGTACCTGCACTGGGGCAATCTCTACGAGATCGCGCCGTTCTACGTCCTCATCATCGTGCTGATGATCAAGCCCTACGGGCTGTTCGGCACCCACGACATCGAACGGATCTGACCCATGGCCGGCCCTGCCCTCATTCCCGCTGGTGATTTCCGCACCTCCTACGCGGCCGACACCACGATCTTCCCGACCGCGACGAGCCGCAACTTCGCCATCGCAGGCGTGCTGTTGCTCTGTCTTGCGCCGCAATTCTTCAGCGGTTACTGGCTGAGCATCCTGATCCAGATCGGCATCTTTTCGATCGCGGCCCTCGGCCTCAACATCCTGGTCGGCTTCACCGGCCAGATCTCGATCGGCCACGCCGCCTTCTTCCTGCTCGGCGCCTTCACCTCGGCCTACATCTCCAACAACGCGCCGATCCCGGTGTTCTTCGCGATCCCGCTCGCCGGAGTCGTGACCGCGCTGGTCGGGTTGATCTTCGGCATTCCGGCGGCGCGGCTGAAGGGACTCTATCTCGTCATCGCTACGCTGGCCGCGCAATACATCCTGCTCGACTTCTTCTCGCGCGCCGAATGGTTCTCCGGCGGTTCGGTGCCGGCGAGCGCCGCGCCTTTCTCGATCTTCGGCTACACGCTGCGCGGCGACCGGCAGTATTTCTACGTCGTGCTGGCCTATGTGCTCGTGAGCTACGTCCTCGTCACCAATCTGATGCGCACCCGTGACGGCCGCGCGCTGGTGGCTATCCGCGACCATTATCTCTCCGCCGAGATCATGGGCATCAATCTCACCAAGTACCGCACGCTGTCGTTCGGCCTTGCCGCCTTCTTCGCCGGCATCGCCGGCGCGCTCTATGCGCACTACCAGCTCGTGGTCTCCCAGGAGGGTTTCGGCATCGAGCGCTCGATCCTGTTCCTCGCCATGATCATCATCGGCGGCACCGGCTCGATCATGGGCACGCTGATGGGGACCGCCTTCGTGGTGCTGCTGCCGGAATCGATGGAGTGGCTGAGCCATCATCTTAAGGGCGGCGCGATCGATCAGGCGCTCTCGCTCAACACCAACATCACCTTCCTACGCGAGATCGCGATCGGGGTGATCATCATCGCATTCCTGATGTTCGAGCCTGACGGGCTCGCGCATCGCTGGCGACAGATCAAGGCGTACTGGAAACTCTACCCGTTCTCGCATTGAGCGCGGGCAACTTCACTTAAACAATAAAACAGGAGGAAGCGACCCATGACGACAAAGTCCCTTTTGAGCACAGCATCGCTCGCGCTTGCGATCGCCGCATTCTCGGCGGGCGCGCAGGCGCAGATCGCGATCGGACATCTCGCCGATTATTCCGGCGGCACCTCCGACGTCGGCACGCCGTACGGCCAGGCCGTCGCGGATACGTTCGCCTGGGTCAACAAGAACGGCGGCGTAAACGGCAAGCAGCTCAACGTCGACACCAACGATTATGGCTACCAGGTGCCGCGTGCGATCGCGCTCTACAAGAAGTGGTCGGCGCCGGACAGCAAAGTCGCCGCGATCATGGGCTGGGGCACCGCGGACACCGAGGCGCTGACCGGCTTCCTTGCCCAGGACAAGATCCCCGACATGTCCGGCTCCTATGCCGCCGCCCTCACCGATCCCGAAGGCGTCAGCGGCAAGGCCAAGCCCGCGCCTTACAATTTCTTCTACGGCCCCAGCTATTCCGACGCGCTGCGCGCGATGCTGATGTGGGCAGCCGAGGACTGGAAGGCCAAGGGCAAGCCCGGCAAGCCGAAGTTCGTGCACATGGGCGCCAACCATCCTTATCCGAACGCGCCGAAGGCCGCCGGTGAAGCGATGGCGCAGGAGCTCGGCTTCGAGGTGCTGCCGCCGCTGGTGTTCGCCCTCGCGCCAGGTGACTACAGCGCACAGTGCCTGAGCCTGAAATCCTCGGGCGCCAACTACGCCTATCTCGGCAACACCGCCGCCTCCAACATCTCGGTGATGAAGGCCTGCAAGACCGCCGGCGTCGATATCCAGTTCCTCGGCAACGTCTGGGGCATGGACGAGAACGCCGCCAAGACCGCGGGCGATGCCGCCAACGGCGTGATCTTCCCGCTGCGCACCGCGGTGAGCTGGGGCGGCGATGCGCCGGGCATGAAGACGTTGATGGAGATCTCGAAGATGTCCGATCCCACCGGCAAGGTCTATCGCCCCGTGCATTACGTCGCGGCCGTCTGCTCGTCGCTGTACATGAAGGAGGCAATCGAGTGGGCCGCCAAGAACGGCGGCGCCACCGGCGAGAACGTCGCCAAGGGCTTCCACCAGAAGAAGGACTGGGTGCCGGCCGGAATGGAGGGCGTCTGCAATGCTTCGACCTGGACCGAGAAGGACCATCGCGGCACGCTGAAGGTCGATCTCTATCGCACCAAGGTCTCGGGCCCGACCGACGGCGACCTCAACGAACTCATGGCCAAGGGCACGATCAAGCTCGAGAAGGTCAAGACCGTCGAGCTGCCGCGCAAGCCGGAATTGCTGGGGTGGTGAGCATCACTATTCCCACACACGCAACTGTCGTCCCCCGCGAAGGCGGGGGATCCAGTACGCCGCAGCTTCTCCGTGAACCTCCGGCGTCTCTGGAATACTGGGTCGCCCGGTCAAGCCGGGCGACGACAGCGGAGTAATGAAGCATGACCGAGACCGCCGAAGCAGCTCGTCCCTCGCCTACGGTGATCGCCGCCCCGTCCCTCCTCGCCGTGCGCAACATCGAGGTCGTCTATGACGACGTCATCCTGGTGCTGCGGGGCCTCAGCCTCGATGTGCCCAAGGGCGCGATCGTGGCGCTCCTTGGCGCCAACGGCGCCGGCAAGTCGACGACGCTGAAGGCGATCTCCGGGCTGCTCAAGACCGAAGACGGCGAGGTTACGCGCGGCGAGATCCTGTTCGAAGGTGAGCGGATCAACGGCATCGACCCCGACAAGATCGTCCGCCGCGGCATCTTCCAGGTGATGGAGGGCCGCCGCATCGTCGCCGACATGACGTCGCTGGAGAACCTCAAGCTCGGTGCCTTCACCCGCAGGGACCGCGAGGTCGATTCCGACCTCGACATGGTCTTCAACTACTTCCCGCGCCTGAAGGAGCGCACCGGCCTTGCCGGCTATCTTTCCGGCGGTGAGCAGCAGATGCTCGCGATCGGTCGCGCGCTGATGGCTCGCCCGAAGATGATCCTGATGGACGAGCCGTCGATGGGCCTGTCGCCGCTGCTGGTGAAAGAGGTGTTCTCGATCATCCAGAAGATCAACCGCGACCTCGGCGTCACCATACTCCTGGTCGAGCAGAACGCGCGCGCTGCGCTTTCGGTGGCAAGCCACGGCTACATCATGGAACAGGGCAAGGTCGTGCTCGACGGCAGCGCGGACGAATTGCGCGACAACGAGGACGTCAAGGAGTTCTATCTCGGCGGCGCCGGCGACCAGCGCAAGAGCTTCAAGAACCTCAAGAGCTTCAAGCGGCGCAAGCGCTGGCTGTAGCATTTTCAAGCGAAGTGGGAACCGGTTCGCGTGAAGAAAACGCGTCGATACAAAAGAGCTTCAGCTTTCGAGCACCTGCTCCGCTTCCGTGACTGCGCAGAGAACATGATAGAACGACGACGCAGGAATGGTGTCGATCAGCGACTTGCCGTCGCGATCGAACTGGTCGTACCAGCCGCCCTTCACGGGATGGCTGAGATAATGCCGTTCGAGCCGCACCAGCGACGCGCGCGCCTCGTCCGCCGCACCCGCCTCCCCGGACTCGGCTTGCGCGATCCACGCCTTCGCGATCTCGGTCTGCGGCCACAGCCGGCGCGTGCTGCGGCGGATGTTGCCGGCGTCGTCCCCCTCGTCGATCAGGCAGCCCGTGGCCTCGTCACGATAGCGCAGCGCGGTCGCCAGCAGTTCGGCGCGGCGCGCCCCGGTCGGGCAGCCCGTGATGCGCTCGAAACCCTTCAGCAGCCACACCCATTCCGCCTGGTGGCCCGGCTCGACGCTGACGGGCTCGATCTTCGACCAGTCCTCCTCGAAATATTCGGTCAGGATGCGCTTCTGCTTGTCGTAGAGATTGGCCAGGAACAGGGCGAAGAACTCTCCGGCACGGTTCTGGAACGACAGATCGTGGGTCGCCTCGAAGCACGCGATCATCGCCTCGAACAGATGCATATGCGGGTTCTGCCGGCGCGGCATCGAGACCGGAAGGCCTTCGTGAACGCCGCCATGCGGCGAGCGCAGATGGCCGTCGAGGAAGGCGAGCAGTGCATCGATCTCGGTGCGGACCTGCGCGTCCTGGTCGAGGGCGTAGACGGCCGCGAGCGCAAACAGGATGAAGGCGTGGTCATAGGCATCGCGCCGGGCATCCAGCACCGATCCTTCCGGTGTCAGCCGGTGCACATAGCCGGGCCGGCCGTCGGGCGCCTTCGCTCTGGCCAGCAGATGCTCCAGCCCCTTCAACGCGATGGCGCGCCCCTCAGGGTACCAGCCCATCTGTGCGGCCTTGGCATAGCACCAGATCTGGCGCGCCTGCACGAACACGCGCCGGGGCGCGGCCGCATCCGCCGCGCCGTCGGGGTGCAGCCTGTCGATGAAGCCGCCCGCGGCGTGATCCCAGCCAACCGTCGCCCACAGCGGCAGCGCCTCATCGACCATCCGGCGCTTCAGGCGCGCGACGACGTTCGACGGCTCCGCCGCAGTGATTCCTTCGTCCGCCATCGCGTCCTCTTCAAGCCTCGCCCATGGCGGTCTGATAGCCATGCCGGGGGCGGCGCGCAACGGACGCCAACACGGAAAGAACAACCATGACCGCCCATTACGACGCCCGCGAGACGCGTGAGCAAGCCGCGCGCGAGGCCGACCTGTTCTCCCGCCTTCCGGAGGTGCTGCGCGCCGCGATGGCCGCCCCGGCCTATGCGGAGCGGCTGAGAGGTTGCGATCCCGCCGCCGTGACCTCCAGGGCGGCGCTGGCAGGCCTTCCGGTGTTGCGCAAGTCGGAACTGCCCGCCCTGCACAAGGCCTCTGCGCCCTTCGGAGGCTTCGTGGCGGGCCCCCCCGGCTCGTTCGCCCGCCTGTTCACCTCCCCCGGCCCGATCTTCGAGCCGGAAGGGCGGCACGCCGATCCCTGGCGCGGTGCAAGGGCGCTGTTCGCAGCCGGGTTCCGTCCCGACGACATCGTTCTCAACACCTTCAGTTACCACCTCACCCCCGGCGGCTTCATCTTCGACTCGTCCGCGCGCGCCCTGGGCTGCGCGGTGATTCCCGCGGGGCCGGGCAATGCCGAGCAGCAATTCGAGCTGATCGAAGCCTACCGGCCGGTCGGCTACAGCGGCACGCCGGATTTCCTGAAGATCCTGCTCGATGCCGCAGCAAGCTCGGGGCGCGACATTTCCTCGATCAAGCGCGCGCTGGTTTCGGGCGCCGCGTTTCCGCCCTCGCTCCAGGCCGAGATCAAGGCGCGCGGCATCGATGCCTACCAGGCCTTCGGCACCGCCGATCTCGGCCTCATTGCATTCGAGACCGAGGCGCGCGAAGGCATGGTCGTGAACGAGGACTTGATCCTGGAGATCGTCAAGCCAGGCACCGGGGATCCGGTGGCGCCGGGCGATGTCGGCGAGATCGTGGTGACCTCGCTCGATCCGCACCATCCCTGGATCCGGCTCGCCCTCGGCGACCTCACCGCGGCCTTGCCCGGTACGAGCCCATGCGGGCGGACCAATATGCGCATCAAGGGCTGGATGGGCCGCGCCGACCAGACCACCAAGGTCAAGGGCATGTTCGTCCGGCCCGAGCAGGTCGCCGAGATCGGCAAGCGCCACTCTGCGCTCGGAAGACTACGCCTCGTCGTCACCCGCCAAGGCGAGACAGACGCAATGACATTGAGAGCGGAGACGGCGGCCCCGAGCGAAACGCTACGCGAAGAGATCGCAGGCACTTTGCGCGCGGTAACCAAACTCGGCGGCACCGTCGAGCTGGTCAGCCCCGGCGTGCTGCCGAACGACGGCAAGGTGATCGCGGATGAGCGGTAAGTCTCAGCTCGATTTCGAGAGCCGATAGTTGCCGAGATAAAGCACGTCCAGACCGGAGCAGAAATACGTGTGCAACGCCTCCAGCGGAGCGTTCACCGTCGGCTGCTCGTTGATGTTGAGGCTGGTGTTGATCAGAACCGGCAGGGAGGTCGCCTTCGCGAATTCGCCGATCAGGCGGCTGTAGAGCGGATTGCTGTCCGCATGGACGCTCTGGATGCGCGCGGTGTTGTCGACGTGGACAACCGCGGGCATGGTCTCTGCGACCTTTTCGTTGACCGGGAAAGTCACAACCATGAACGGCGCATCGAAGGTGTCCTCGAAGTAGTCGGCCTGGCGTTCATACAGCACCGAAGGGCAGAACGGACGGAACTCCTCGCGGTATTTGATGGTGAGATTGATGCGATCCTTCATGCCCGCTTGGCGCGGGTCGGCCAGGATCGAGCGGTTGCCGAGCGCCCGCGGACCGTATTCCATCCGCCCCTGGAACCAGCCCACCGTCTTCTGCTCCGTCAGGTCGGCGACGCAGCGCGACACGGGATCGTCGAGCCGCTCGAACCGCGCGCCGATCTTGTCCAGAGTCTCCCGGATCGTGTCGTTGGAATATTCCGGTCCCCAGTAAGCGTGGGTCAGCGGCGCAATTGCGTGGCCTGCCTCGGCGCATTTCATCATCGCGGCACCGAGCGCCACGCCCGCATCGTGCGGCACCGGAGGCACGTAAAGACGCTTCACGGATGGCTCGGCCGCAATCTCCATGTTCATCTTGCAATTCAGGCCGACACCACCGGCGATGCAGACGTCCGCGCAGCCGGTCTCGACGATCGCTGAACGGATTACCTCGGTGGTGACGATCTCGAGCTGCTTCTGGCCGCTCGCGGCGATGTTGGTCAGCCGCTGGTCGAGCGGCTCGCCGCGCAGCCGCCGCGGCCCGAGAATTTCCTCCATCTTCTCGGTGAAGATGCGTTCCTGCCGCGTCGAGAAATCGCTGGTGAAGATGTCCGAGTCGCGCCGGCGCTTGTCGAGCTCGGGATCGAGCTCGTAGTTGATGCCGTTCGGACGCAAGAGCTTCGCGAACTTGTCGAGATAGTCGGGGCTGCCATAGGAGGAGAGGCCCATGACCTTGTACTCGTCATTGGTCATCTGATAGCCGAGATACTGCGTCAGCATCCCGTAATAGAGACCAAGACTGTTGTGGCGGCCAAATCGCGTCAGCACGCGGAAGTCGTTGCCGCGCGCATGCGCCACGAGGCCGGAGCTGGAATCGCCCGAGAAATCGAAACAGGCGACGGTCGCCTCCGGAAAACCGGAGCCGTAGAACGAGCTCGCGGCGTGACAGAGATGATGGTCGTAGAGTTCGATCTTCGGGCTGTGGCCGAACTGATATTTGAAGTATTCGGTGAGGCGCTGCGCGTAATTCGTGTAGGTCTTCAACGGCGAGCAGATCCAGTCGACCTCGCGCATGGTGATGCCGGCCTGCTTCAGGCAAAATCCGATCGCGCCACGCGGCAGCTCGCCGCGCGCATGTTTCGCCAGCGTGAAGCGCTCCTCCTCCGCGGCTGCGATCAACTCGCCGTCGCGCAACAGCACCGCCGCACCGTCGTGGTGCCCGTGCTTGATCCCCGAGCTTATTCCGATCACATACATGTCGTGTAGACCCCTTGCGGAGCCTTCTATAGAAACCACCGCCAATGTAAATCGGCTACGGCCCGGCCGGAGTGCTTGACGGCAGTCATATTGGCGCGACGTCCCCGGCGCAGGAACCTTGCATCGCCCCTGCGGCTCCCGTATTACCAACCCTGCTGCGATATGGCCTGGAATTGGCCGATTCTGTTGAAAAAGGCTGGCAGTATTCCGTTGTAATGGCTGGGCGGA
>NZ_LSIC01000042.1 GCF_001556045.1 Bradyrhizobium sp. CCH5-F6 | reverse complement strand
CGCGCGATCGACCCTCCCCCTCCAGGGGAGGGTGAAGATGCGCTCGCTGCGACATCGTTACTTCACCAGCTCGCAGCCACCTTCCGCCAGCGGCCTGAACGCTTGGTCCGCGGGAATCGTCGAGACCAGCTTGTAGTAATCGTATGGATATTTCGACTCCTCCGGCTTCTTAACCTCGAATAGGTACATGGGGTGCACGACGCGGCCGTCCTGGCGGATGGCCGTGTCGCCAAACAGCTTGTCCTTGCCCTTGAACTTCTTCATCTCGGGCACGACGTTCTTGGCATTGTCGCTGCCGCTGGCCGCAACCGCATTGAGATAGGCGAGCGTGGAGGCATAGACGCCGGCCTGGTTGCCGCTCGGCATCTTGCCGTTCATGCCGGGACGCGCGGCGAAGCGCTTTGCGAACGCACGGGTGTCGTCGTTCATGTCCCAGTAAAAGGCTTCCATGAGCTGGAGCCCTTGCGCGACCTTGATGCCCATGCCGTGAACGTCGTTGATGAAGAGCAGGAAGGCGACGAGCTTCTGGCCGCTTTGCTGGATGCCGAACTCGGCCGCCTGCTTCACCGCGTTGATGGTGTCGCCGCCGGCGTTCGCAAGTCCGATCACCTGCGCCTTGGAGCTCTGTGCCTGCAACAGGAAGGACGCGAAGTCGGACGTGCCGAGCGGGTGTTTCGAGGAGCCGAGCACCTTGCCGCCATGCCCCTCGATATATTTCTGCGCCTCCGCCTCGATGCCCTTGCCGAGCGCGTAGTCGACCGTGAGGAAATACCAGTCCTTGCCGCCGCGCGACATCATCGCGGCCGCCGTGGTGTTGCCGGTCGCCCAGGCGTCATTGACCCATTGGATGGTGTTGGGCGAGCAGGCCTTGCCGGTGAGATCCGAGCTTGCGGTCGAGGACGCCAGGAACGTCATGCGGCTGTCGCGCAGCAGCGCGTTGATGGATAGGCCGACCGCCGAGTTCGGTACGTCGACGATGGCGTCGACGCCCTCGACATCAAGCCATTTGCGGGCGATGGCATTGCCGACGTCGGCCTTGTTCTGGTGATCGGCATAGACGATCTCGACCTTGATGCCCTTGCCGCCGCCGTTGAAATCCTCCGCGGCCATGCGCGCGGCCTCGACCGAGCCCATGCCGTTGGTGTCCTGGAAGATGCCGGAGATGTCGTTGAGCACGCCGACACGCACGACGTTGTCGGAGATCTCGGCATTCGCCGCGCCGTTTACCAGGCTCGCGGCCAGCACGAGCGTCCACTTCAGACGTTTCATCATTCCCTCCCTGTTTGATCGATTGCCACACCGGTCGATGCCGGCGCGTTCGAGAAAAATCAGACCTGCCGTTCGGGCAGTCTCAGCACGAGCCCATCGAGGGCGGACGTGATCTTGATCTGACAGGAGAGCCGGCTGTTCGGCAGCCGCTCGCTCGCGGTACCGTCGAGCAGCGCATCCTCATCATCGGCCATGTCGGGCAGGCGCGCGAGCCAGCCGTCATCGACATAGACGTGACACGTGGCGCACATGGCGTTGCCGCCGCATTCGGCCAGGATGCCGTCGAGGCCGTGGCGGGTCGCGGCCTGCATGGCGCTCTCGCCGTCGCCGGCCTCGACGCGGTCGGACCTGCCGTCCGGATGGATGAAGGTGATGGCGGGCATGAGCTCCCTCGTCAGGCCGGGGTGATGGTGACAGGCAGGCTGTCGAGCCCGCGCAGCGTGTTGTTGAAGCGGCGTTTCGGCTCGCCCGTGATCTCGATCTTTGCGATGCGCCGCGCCAGCGCCGTCAGCATCACCTCGCCTTCGAGACGGGCGACGAGCTGGCCGACGCACATGTGGATGCCGGAGCCGAAGCCGACATGGCCGGAGGTGCGGCGGGTGATGTCGTAACTGTCGGGCTCGTCCCAGCGGCGGGGATCGCGATTGGCGGCGGCGAGGAACATCAGCACCTTCTCGCCCTCACCGATCTGCGCGCCCGACAGCTCGACCTCGCGCGTCGTTGTGCGGAAGAAGGTCTGCACCGGGCTTTCGAAGCGCACGGCCTCCTCGAAGGCGCCGCGGGCGAGCGTGAGGTCGTCGCGCAGGCGCTGCCATTGATCCGGGAAGCGGGCCAAGCAATAGACCGCGGCGCCGATGCCGTTGACGGTGGTGTCGAGACCGGCCGACAGCAGCGAACGCACCAGCAGCGGCGCCTCGGTGGCTGTGATGGCGCCTTCGTCGACCTGCGCATGAATGCAGGCCCCGAAGCCGCCGGGCGCCAGGTTCTCGCGTTGGCACTGCTCGGCGACATAGGCCTGGTGCGGCGCCGAGCGTTCGATCGCCTCCTGACGCAACTGGTTGGGCGGACCGAACGCGTTGAACACCACGCTCGCGTAGGGAATCAGATGCTCACGCCCTTCCGGCTTCAGCCCGAGTGCATCCGGGAAGATGGAAAGTGGATAGGCTTCCGCAAGATCCGCGATCGCATCGAAATTGCGCTTTTCGAGCAGCACATCGACTCTCGCCTCAGCCGCTGCGGCAAAGCGATCCCGGACCTGCTTCATCACCGTGGGCGACAGTACCTTCGACAGTACAGCGCGGGTGCGGGTATGCGCGGGCGGATCGGCCTCGAGGATCAGGCTCGGCGGCCGCCACGGAGTCTCCTTCTTGAAGTCGGAGAGGCCGACGCCGCGGCTGGAGCAGAAGGTCGCGGGATCGTTCAGCACCGCATGCACCTCGGCATAGCGCGCGACGGCGTACACGTTCCATTTGTCGAGATAGACGACGGGGCCGGCTTCCCGCAGCAGCTCATGCGTGGGATAGGGGTCGGCAAAAAACTTCATGTCGAAGGGGTCGACGTCGAGATGCGGAATGCCTGATCCAGCGGGGCCGGACGCGGTCATGGAAGACCTCCCTCATTTTGATCTTGTGAAAGGGCGGCGCATGCCATTAGGTCAGCGGGCCCGCCGCGAGTCAGAAACCCGATATGCCGCCGTCTTCGACCAGAGCCCGCCAGAAGCCCGCGCCCACGGATGTGGGTCCGACGCTCGATCTCGACCGCTACGTCCCGGCGTTCATCACCTTCATCGCCAACAAGCTTTCGAACAGCGCGACCGCGTTCTATCAGAAGCAGTTCGGCGTCAACGTCACGGAATGGCGGATCATGTCGCTGCTGGCGATCGAGCCCGGCATTCCGGCCTCGCGAATCTGCCACGTCATCGGATTCGACAAGGGGCCGGTGAGCCGGACACTGGCCGGGCTGGAAAAACGAGGACTGATCTCGATCCGGACCGATCCGAACGACGGCCGCACCCATTCGATCTCGCTCACGGCGAGGGGCCGCGCCACCCACGACAAGGTGATCGTCGCTGCGTTCGAACGTGAGCGGCGCCTGTTGTCCTGCCTCAGCAAGGACGAGCGCGAGGTGCTGATCGATCTGCTGCGCCGGCTGCACGAAAATCTCGGGGCGGTGACCGGCGGCACTGAGGTCTGACAGGACCCGCAACGGGCACCATCTTCCGTCAGCCTCAGGCATGCGCCCGCGTTTGCCGGCGGCACCACTTCTGCCGTGCATTGTTTCCTCCAGAATTAGACGCAGCGGTTCACCCGCCGTCGTCCTTGTTTGAACGGTTCGCACAAATTAGTTGCTTAGGCAACAAAAGAATCGGCAAAATATTGCGGCAAGGTTGCTGGCCTAGTTAGCGCCCCGCCTGCTTCACTTTCCGCTCGTCATTCCGGGGCGCGCGTAGCGCGAACCCGGAATCCATCGTGCTACAAGCCAGGCGGCGAAATGGATACCGGGTTCGCGCCGCGGGCGCCCCCGTAATGACAGCGAGAGAGCTATGCGCTCCTCCGTCAGCTCAGCCTACAAGCCGATCCACTCGCCCGACGCATCATCATTCAGCCGCGCCACCGCATCGGCACGGCGCGTCAACACGGCGCGCTGGTTGATGTAGCCCTTGTCGGTGATCTCGCCGCCGTCAACGGAAGCGGGCTCGGCGAGCAGCAACGCGCGCGTGGCGTGGCCTGAGGAGTTGCCGCTCTGCTGCTTCAGCTTCGCCAGACCCTGCGCGATCGCGGCCCTGACAAGATCATGCGCCAGCACGTCGTTCACGGCCGCCGCCTCGGACAGCCCGGCATGGGCGCGGCAGGCCGCGATGTTCGGAAACACCAGGAAGCGCACCTCGTCGCCGCCATGGCCGGCAACGACGATGTCCTGCGCGAGCGGCGCCAGCGCGGCGATGCCGGCGACGCGCAGCGTGCCGACGCTGACCCAGGTGCCGGAATTGAGCTTGAAGTCTTCCGCGACACGGCCGTCGAAGAACAGGCCGCGTTCGGGCCGCGCCGGATCGGCCAGCTTGACGGCGTCGCCGATGAGATAAAAGCCCTCCTCGTCGAACGCCTGCCTGGTCAGCTCGGGCGCTTTCCAGTACCCAGGCGTGACGTTGGGGCCGCGCACGCGTACCTCCAGCTTGTCGCCGGAGGTGACCAGCTTCAGCTCGGTGCCGGGAATGGGCACGCCGATATTGCCAGAGCGCTCGGCGAGAAAATGACAGTCGGTCGCGAGCGGCGAGGTTTCGGTCGAGCCCCAGGCCGAGACCATCGGCAAGGGGCGGCCGACGGTCTCGATGGACAGCTGCTCCAGAGCATCCCAGAGATTCTGCGGCAGCGCGGCGCCGGCATAGAAAGCGAACTTCACCTCGCCGAAGAAGCGGCGACGCAATTCCTCGTCGCTGCCCAGCGCCGCGATCAGCATGTCGAAGCCGCGCGGCACGTTGAAATAGACCGTCGGCATCACGCTTTTCAGATTGGCAAGCGAGGTCGCGAACAGTCCGGGAGCAGGCTTGCCGCCGTCGATATAGAGCGAGCCGCCATTGCGCAGCACGAGATTGAAATTGTGGTTGGCGCCGAAGGTGTGGCTCCAGGGCAGCCAGTCGAGGATGACGAGATTGCCGCGGCTCTTTTCGAGGAAGCTCCAGGTTTGCGCCTTGGCCTGCTGGCTGGAGGTCAGCATGCGCTGGGTGTTGATGACCGCCTTGGGCGTGCCGGTCGAACCCGAGGTGAACAGGAATTTTGCGATCGTGTCCGGCGTGAGCGCGGCAAAGGCTCTTGCGACGTCGGGCGTCTCGGGCGTTGCCGCAATGGTGCGGAAGGCGAGTGCACGATCGTCATCGGCATTGCCGCTGATGATCTGCGCTTGGTGCAGCGGCTCGATGGCCGCCAGCGCTGCCGCGAATGGCTTGGTCGCGGAGACGTAGATCGCGCCCGGTTCGAGCAGGCCGATCATGCTCTTGAGCTTGTCGAAGTCTTTCGACATCAGCGAATAGGCCGGCGAAATCGCGGCCGAGGGCACGCCGACATGCTGGGCCGCGAGCGCGAGCACCGCATGGTCGATGCTGTTGTCGGAGAGGATCACGAGCGGGCGTTCGACGCTGAGGCCCTGCGCCAGCATCCATGACGCCGCTGCGCGCACCTTCCGCAGCGCCTGCGCATAGGTGACGGTGGTCCAGGGCGCATCGACATTGCCACGCTCGGCCAGGAAGATCGCATCAGGCGTTTGCCGCGCCCATTGCTCCAGCCAGTCGCCGATGCAACGGGCGCCATCGCGCAATGGCTCGGGCGAACGCAGCACGATGCTGCCGTCCGCGCGATGCTCTGCAACGGTCCTCGGTGTTGCGAACAGGCCTGCAACGTCACCATCTGGGGCGACCGTCATGTGTTTCCTCCTCCGCCC
This sequence comes from Bradyrhizobium sp. CCH5-F6, assembly GCF_001556045.1. Classification (GTDB taxonomy): domain Bacteria; phylum Pseudomonadota; class Alphaproteobacteria; order Rhizobiales; family Xanthobacteraceae; genus Bradyrhizobium. The sequence continues at coordinate 9,366 of NZ_LSIC01000042.1, read as the reverse complement.
GGATATGGGATCGGCCGCAGCCTCGTTCCGGGCCGCTTTGGCCACAATGTTGGGCACGGCAATTGTTGTCGTCAACAACAATCTTTCTCTCGGGATCGCGAGGCGCTAGGGTTGCGCGACAGGAGACACCGACGTGACACCCCGCGCCGACAGCCGCCCCTCCCCCCGCAAGCGCACCGGCAACGGGGCGGCGCCTCCCGATGTCGCCGACGATGTCGGCCTCGACGCGCTGGCCGGCCACGCCGGCTATGCGGTGCGGCGCTTCCAGATCTGGATCTTCCAGGACTTCATCAAGACGCTCGGCGAGGTGGACATCCGGCCGACGCAGTATTCGGTGCTGACGGTGATCGGCGCCAATCCGGGCCTGTCACAGATGGCGGTGGCAAAGCGTCTCGGCATCGAGCGCGCCCGGCTGGTGCATCTGCTCGACAGCCTCGAACAGCGCAAGCTGGTGAAGCGGACCAAGTCGAAGGAGGACCGGCGCTCCCACGCCTTGCACCTCACTTCGCAGGGCGAGACCGCGCTGGCGAAGTTCAAGCGGCTCGCGGCCGAGCATGAGCGGCACGTCGAGGCAAAGATCGGCAAGGAGAACCGGGCGCACCTGCTCCGGATCCTTGCCGGCTTCACGTGATCTTCGCTGCCCACAATTTGGGCAAATGCCCGAGACAGGGCGTTCGTCCCTCTGCCTCATCGATCCGCGAAATCTCACCCAAGCCACTGATCTAACGTTACTATCAGGACCGCACGCTCTGCCCGGATAATGTACACAATGGCACATCGCTTGCTTCACTTCGGGTGAGGACATGTTGCCGGAGTTTTGTCGCCATGGGGGCTGAGCAGCCTGAAACGATCGCCGCGATTGTGGCCGCGCACCGCGCGGGCACGCTGACGCCGGCCGAGACGGTCGCGCGGACCTATCGGCGCATCCGCGACCACAATGATCCCGCGGTGTTCATCAGCCTCCGTGACGAAAAGGACGCGATCGCCGAGGCCGAACGTCTTGCGACGAAAGACGCCGCCGGCCTTCCGCTCTATGGCGTGCCGGTCGCGGTGAAGGACAATATCGACGCCCTGGGCTTTCCGACCACAGCCGCATGCCCGGCCTTCTCTTACACGCCGGCCCACGACTCGACCGCCGTGGGGCGCCTGCGCGCCGCCGGTGCCATCATCATCGGCAAGACCAATCTCGACCAGTTCGCGACCGGCCTCGTCGGCGTCCGTTCGCCCTATGGCATTCCCAGGAATTCGTTCCGCGACGATCTCATTCCCGGCGGCTCGAGCTCGGGCTCGGCGACCGCGGTCGGCGCCGGGCTCGTGCCGCTGTCGCTCGGCACCGACACCGCGGGCTCCGGCCGCGTGCCGGCGATGCTCAACAACATCGTCGGGCTCAAGCCGAGCCTTGGCATGATCTCGACCGCTGGCCTCGTCCCGGCCTGCCGCACGCTCGACTGCATCTCGGTGTTCGCCTTGACGGTCGACGACGCTGCCCTCGCGCTGTCGGTGATGGCCGGGCCAGACCCGATCGATCCGTTTTCGCGCGACCGGCCGCTCGGCACGATCGCGCCGTTGCCGGCAAACCTGCGAATGGGCGTGCCGCGCAAGGGGCAACTGATCTTCTTCGGCGACAAGAAGGCGGAAGCCGCTTACAGCGATGCACTGGAGCGATGGACCGCGCTTGGCGCTACATTGGTCGAGTTCGACCTCGAGCCGTTCTACGAGACGGCGCGGCTGCTCTATGAGGGTCCCTGGGTCGCCGAGCGCTATCTCGTGATCAAGGACCTGCTCGCCTCCGCGCCTGACTCGATCCATCCCGTGACGCGCGAGATCACCGCCGCCGGCGCGCGGCTGACCGCGGCGGAGACCTTCTCGGCGCTCTATCGCCTGCAAGGGCTGCGCAAGACCGCCGAGCGCACGTTCGCCAATATCGACGCGCTGGTGCTGCCGACGGCACCGACGGCCTATACGACCGCACAGGTGCTCGCCAACCCGGTCGAGCTCAACAGCCGGCTCGGCACCTACACCAATTTCGTCAACCTGCTCGACCTCTGCGGCCTCGCCATTCCGGCTTCGATCCGCAGCGACGGCATTCCATTCGGCATCACGCTGCTCGCGCCCGCAGGACGCGATGCGCAGCTCGCCAGCATCGGCCGCGTCTTCCATGCAGATACCAAGCTCACCGTCGGCGCAAAGGGCGTGGCGCAAGCACCGCTCGCAGCGCTGGGCACGAGCAGCAGCGACGAGATCCCGATCGCGGTCGTCGGCGCGCATCTGTCCGGCATGGCGCTGAACGGCGAACTGACGGCGCTTGATGGACGTCTGATCGAGGCGACCAGGACGGCGGCGGACTACAAGCTCTTTGCGCTTCAGACCACGCCGCCGAAACCGGGCATGCTGCGCGTCGAAGCAGGCAAGGGCTCTGCGATTGAACTCGAGATCTGGTCGCTGTCGTCGTCCGCGTTCGGCAAGTTCGTCAACGCGATTCCGGCCCCAATGGCGATCGGCACCGTTCGCTTGGCGGACGGCCGCAGCGTGAAGGGGTTTCTCGTCGAGCCGGAGGTGCTGGGCGAAGCGCGAGACATCACGGCTTATGGCGGCTGGCGGAAATTCATGGCGGAAGCCGCGACGGGGTAGGTGCCGTAGGGTGGGTTAGCGCAGCGTAACCCACCTCTTCTGTTTCGGCGGATACGGACATTGGTGGGTTACGCCTTCGGCTAACCCACCCCACGACATCAGACCGACACCGCGTAAATCTCGTACTCGCCACGCACCAGCTCGATATGCGCGCGCATCGCCGCTGCCGCACCTTGCTTGTCGCCGCGCATGATGGCGACGACGACGCGGTCGTGCTCGGCTTGCGACTTGGCGAGGCGGCCGAGATTGCGGAACTGGGCGCGGCGGAACGGCTGGACGCGGACGCGGGTGGCGAGCGTGATCTCGGCGATGTAGCCGTTCTGCGAGCCGGCATAGATCGCGTTGTGGAAACGCTCGTTGACCTCGTGGAAGCGCTCGGGATTGCCGGTGTAGCTCAGCACCCGCAGCTCCTCATGCACGGCCTCCAGCCCGTGACGCTCGACCGCCGACATGCGTTCGGCGGCAAGGCCTGCGCACAATGCCTCGAGCTCCGCCATCGCCTCGAACATGCCTTTCAGCCGTTCGACGGATGGCTGCGCCACCACTGCGCCGCGATGGGCACGCGCTTCGACGAGCCCGCTCGCGGCCAGCTGGCGCAGCGCCTCGCGCACCGGCGTACGCGAGACGCTGAAGCGCCGTGCGATGTCGGTCTCGTCCAGCGGGGCGCCCGGCGCCAGCGCTCCCCGCACGATCTCGTCGGCAAGCTGAAGCCGCAGTTCCTCGGCGCGCGTGACCTTCTGCAGTGACGGAGGTGCCCGGTCGACGCGGGGCACCACCGGCTCGGCCGGCAATGTCCCGGGCGGAAGATCGTCAAGCGTCATTCGGTCAGGTCTCTTTCGGCTCGTCGATGATGCTGACATGAGCCGCGACGACGCGCCAGCCCTCCGGGAAGCGAATCCACGTCTGCATCTGCCGGCCGACCTTGCCTGGCGCCGTGTCGCGATAGAACAAGGTGGAAGCAACGGCAGTGTCGCGGCCGTAGCTGGTGATCACCGTCTTTGCGGTGCGCCGGTTCAGCCCGACCGGCGAGCGGGCGGCGCGGAAGCCGGAGATGGCCTGATAGCCATAGAGGTTCTCGCCGATGCCGTAGCGCAGTGTGCGGGGATCGTTGCGGAAGAGCTCGCCCAGCACGGCGACGTCGTTGGTGATGAGGGCCTGCTCATAGCGATCGAACGCGGCTTTGACTTCCGCGATCACCTCGGGGAGATCGATCTCCATTTTACAATCCTCTTGGAGGCGGCGCCGACACCACGCCCATCCGTTCCAATGCGTGCGCGACGCGCAGCGCGATGTCCTCGCGCCAGGGCGCGGCGATGATCTGCACACCGATCGGCAACGGCTCGAGCGGCACGGGCACTGCGACGACGGGCAAGCCGATGAACGAGATCGGCTGGGTGTGAATGCCGATATTGGCGCGCACCGGCAACTCGACACCGTCGAGAGTGAAATTCACCTGGCCGAGCTTCGGCGCGGTGCAGGGCGTCGCCGGCGCAAGCAGCACGTCGACCGATGTGAATATCTCGGCGAGCTGGGCCCGATACCAGCGGCGGAACTTCTGCGCGCGATCGACCAGCGACGCCGGCACCATGGCGCCCGCGATCAACCGGTCACGCACGGCCGGATCGAAGTCGTTCGGGCGCTTGCGCAGGCGATCGAGATGCAGCGAAGCGCCTTCGGTGGTGGTGATGACATAGGCGGCCGCGCGTGCGCGTGAAGCTTCGGGCACCTCGACCACCCGCGTTGCACCAAGCGCCTTGGCGACGCGGCTGACGGCTTCGACCGCTTCCGGAAACACGTTCTTCTGGAAGTGACCGCCGGCCATGGCGATGCGTAGATCCGAAACCGGATTGGCGAGCAGCGGCAGCGTCGGTTCCAGGCCACGCGTTGTGCAGGCGGCATCGTCGGCATCCGGCCCCTGCATCACGTCATAGGCGAGCGCGAGGTCGGTAACCGAGCGCGCGAACGGACCGAGATGATCGAGGCTCGCCACGAAGGGGAACGAGCGCGCCCGCGACAGCCGGCCGTAGGTCGGCTTCAGGCCGAAGATGCCGCAGAACGAGGACGGCACGCGGATCGAACCGTTGGTGTCGGAGCCCAGCGCGATCGGCACCAGCGCGCCGCCGACGGCGCCGCCCGAGCCGCCTGACGAGCCGCCGGTCATGCGCGTCGTGTCATGCGGATTGCGCGACGGACCGTCGTGGACGTTCTCGCCGGTGAAGTCGTAGGCATATTCGCCCATGTTGAGCGCGCCGACGAGAACTGCGCCGGCCGCTTCCATCCGCTCGATCAGCGCCGCATCGCGCTTGGCGGGTGCAAGGTCGCGGTTGATCTTCGAGCCCGCACGCGTGGGCAGGCCCGCGACGTCGAACAGGTTCTTCACCGCGAAGGGCACGCCGGCGAGCGGGCCGACGGTCTTGCCCGCGGCGACGTCCGCATCGATCGCCCGCGCCTTCGCGCGGGCACGTTCGGCGGTGACGTCGGTGAAGGAGTTGAGGATGCCGTCATGCTGCTTGATGCGCGCGAGCGCAGCATCGGTGGCAGCGAGCGCGGACAATTGGCCGCCGGCCACCGCTTTTGCGATCTCGGCAGCCGTCATCTCTGGCTTGGTGGTCATGGCGGCATCAGGCCGTGAAGATCGGCGCAGGCTCGGTGTCGTCCGGCAGCGCGAATTCATCAACAAGGCGGGCGAGCCGCAGCGAGACTTCGAGATTGGCGCGCACCGCGGGCCTCCAGGCCTCCTCGACCGGCAGCGCCAGCGCTTTCGATACGGCGTCGATATAATCGTCCAGCGGCTCGGCCATCACGCTCTCACACAATCCGTGCGCTCTTAGTGGGTCTGCAACGGCGGATGCGGGATCGCCGTCAGCAGCTCCTTGGTGTAGTCGTCCTGCGGATCGCTCAAAACCCTCTCGGAAGAGCCTTCCTCGACGATTCGACCCGTCCGCATCACAATGACACGATCGCACAACAAGCGCACCACATTCAAATCATGCGAGACGAACAGATAACTCATACCTAGCCGCGCCTTGAGGTCCTGCAGCAGATTGAGCACCACGGCCTGCACCGAGACGTCCAGGGCCGCCGTCGGCTCATCGAGGATGACGAGTTTTGGATGCAGCGCGATGGCCCGGGCGATGCCGACACGGGCCTTCTGGCCGCCGGACAATTGATGCGGGAAACGATCCAGCAGATTGTGCGGCAGGCCGACCATGGTGGCGAGTTCCTCGCAGCGAGCGCGGAGCGCGTCGCGTCCCTTGATGTCGCCGAGCTGCATGATGGGGTCGGCGATGGCGCGCACGGCGGTGAAGCGCGGGTTTAGGCTGTCGGTCGGGTCCTGGAACACCATCTGGATACGGCTGCGCTGCGGCAGCCGGGCGAAGGAGGCAGGCGGCATGGCGCCGATGTCCTCGCCGTCGAACTGAATCAGGCCGGAGGTCTGGTCGAGCAGCCTCATCACCATCATCGACGTCGTCGATTTGCCGCAGCCGGACTCGCCGACGAGGCCGACGCTCTCGCCATGGCCGATCGAGAAGCTGATGCCGTCGACGGCGCGGAACACGTCGGGCTCCACCGGCGGCTTGCGGCCGAACAGTTTTCCGAGCACGGCGGTTGCGCCTTGGCGGGGGTATTCTTTCACGAGCTTGTCGACGAGGAGGAGGGGCTGCTTTGCCTCGTCACCCCCGGGCTTGACCCGGGGGGCCATCGAGGGAGAGGCATCTTGCGAAGCGGGATGGATGGCCGGGTCAGGCCCGGCCATGACGGTTGTGCCTTCCTCCTCCGGCAGCAGATCACGCAAGTTCACGCCAAGCCGCGGCGTCGCGCGCATCAGCTTTTTGGTGTAGGGGTGCTGCGGATTGGCGAAGATATCGGCGGCGTTCGCGGTCTCGACGACCCGGCCCTTCTCCATCACCACGACGCGGTCGCAATAGGCGGCTGCCAGACCCAGATCGTGCGTGATCAGGATGGTGGACATCGCGCGGCGCTTGGTCAGCTCGACGATCAGGTCCATCACCGCCTTCTGGGTGGTGACGTCGAGGCCGGTGGTCGGCTCGTCCGCGATCAGGAGCTGCGGATTGCAGGCCAGCGCGAGCGCGATGACGACGCGCTGGCACATGCCGCCCGACAGCTCGAACGGATAGGCGTGGTAGCGCTCGCGCGGGCGGGCGATCTTGACCTGCTCCAGCGCCTCGATCGCCTTTTCGCCATGGTCCGAGACCGTTGCCTGTTGCACATGGGTGCGCAGCACGTCCTCGATCTGGTCGCCCACCTTGCGGATCGGGTTCAGCGCGGCGCGCGGGTTCTGGAAGATCATCGAGACTTCGCGGCCGCGCAGGTCGCGCATCTGGTCTTCGGTCGCGGCCTTCACGTCGATCCCGGAGAACATCACCGAGCCCTCGGCGATCCGCCCTGCGCGGTCGAGGATGCGCATCACGGCATAGGAGGTCACCGACTTGCCAGAGCCGGACTCGCCGACGATGGCGAGCGTCTCGCCCTTGGCGACGGAGATGTTGACGTGCTGCACCGCTTTCACGATGCCGCGGCGGGTGGTGAATTCGACGGTGAGGTCCTGGACGTCGAGCAGAGGCTGGGCGGTCATGAGGGCCTCCCCATCAAAAAGGTCGAAAACAACCCCATGCACAGTAGAACGACATTGGAATCATTGGAGATTTTCGGACGCAATTTTCCCATCGCTCACGTCCTCCGCTGCGGATCGACGATGTCGCGCAGACCGTCGCCGAGGAGGTTGAAGCAGAACACGGCGATCATCAGGGCAAGGCCCGGGAATAGCGCGATCCACCATTCCCCTGAAACCATGAAGCCGGCGCCTTCCGCGACCATGATGCCCCATTCGGCAGTGGGCGGACGGACGCCGAGGCCGATGAAGGACAGGCCCGCGGCATTGAGGATGGCATAGCCCATGGTCAGCGACATCTGCACGATCATGATCGGCATGATGTTCGGCAGGATGTGCACCAGCAGGATACGGAATTCGCCGTTGCCCGACAGGCGCGCCGCCTGCACGAAGCCGGCGTTGCGGCGGACATTGGCCTCGGCGCGCGCGACGCGGGCATAGAGCGGGAAGTTGACGATCGCGGTGGCCAGGATGATGTTCTGCACGGTATTGCCGAGCGCCGCGACGATGCCCATGGCGAGCACGAAGAGCGGAAACGCCATGATGGTGTCGGCGATGCGGCCGACGATGCGGTCGGTCCAGCCGCCGAAGTAACCCGCAGCGATGCCGGCGAGCCCGCCCATCAGGAACACCAGCGCGACGGACGCGACCGCAATGAAGACGTCGAGCCGGGTTGCGACGATGACGCGGCTGAAGATGTCGCGGCCGAGCTGGTCGGTGCCGAACCAGTGCGCCGCCGACGGCGGCTTCAGGGCAGCGGCGGTGTCGGAGGCGAGCGGATCGTACGGCACGACATAGGGGCCGAAGATCGCGGCGGCGAGGATCAGGATCAGAAGGGCAAAGGCGAAGCCCGTGACCTTGTTCTCGCCGAGCACATAGCGGGTCTGCTCGAGGATCGCGACCAGGCCGGAGGTGCGGGCGGGACCAACGGGTTCAACAGCAGGCGCAACGGTGCTCATGATTAGCCCTCCAGCCGCACGCGCGGATCGATCACGCCATACAAGATGTCGATGACGAGGTTCAGCAGCACGTACATGACCGCCATGGTCAGCACGAAACCCTGCACCGGCGCGAAGTCCGACGAGATCAACGCTTCCACCGCATAGGAGCCGATGCCGGGCCAGGCGAAGACTTTCTCGACCAGCACGTTGGCCCCAAGCAGGAACGAGAACACCATGCTGAGCGTGGTGATCACCGGCAGCATGGCATTGCGGAATGCGTAGGTTACGATCACGGTCGCCGGCGACAGGCCGCTGGCGCGCGCGGTGCGGACGAATTCGCTGGCCAGCACCGCCAGCATCGAGGCGCGCGTCATGCGCGCGATCGGCGCCAGCGAGAAGATCGCGAGCGTGGTCGCCGGCAGGATCAGCTGGCTCAGCGCCGAACGGAATGCCTCGAGGTCGCGCGCGAGCAAGGTGTCGATGAGATAGAAACCCGTCACCGTCGGCGGCGCGCTGTAGAACACATCCAAGCGGCCGAGCGGTGCGGGCGACCAGCCGAGGCGGAAGTAGAACACATAGACCAGCACGAGGCCGGTGAAGAACACCGGCAGCGACACACCGGCCGTCGTCGTCACCCGGCAGAGATGGTCAATCCACGAGCCCGGTCGCGTGGCCGCCAGCACGCCGAGCGGAATGGCGATCGCGATCGAGACGAAAAGGCCGAGCAGGGTCAACTCGGCGGAGGCCGGCAGGCGATTGCGGATTTCCGCGGCCACGGGCTGGCCCGTCGTCAGCGAGTTGCCGAAATCGCCGTGGGCGAGGTCGTTGGTGTAGCGGAAGAACTGCTCGATCAGCGGCCTGTCGAGGCCGAGCTTCTTGCGGATCTGCTCGACCGCCTCTTTGGTCGCGGCGGGGCCGGCGAAATAGGCGGCGGGGTCGCCCGGCAATGCGCGCGTCAGCAGAAAGGTGACGATGACGACGCCGATCAGCGAAGGAATCGCGAACATCAGGCGCTTGCCGATCATGGTCAGCATGGGGGGCTCCTAATGTAGAAATGAGGTTGGTGCCGCGTTCTCCGCTGCGCCCCCTCTCCCCTTGTGGGAGAGGGTTGGGGTGAGGGGTAGCCCCAGGCGAGTTCGGAGTTTGTGGCTACCCCTCACC